>OMZI01000005.1 GCA_900315485.1 uncultured Eubacteriales bacterium
GATTATGCCGAAAAAAATACTATGCCGAAGAATTGCCGGAGCTTCGCAGCCTAAAGAACTGATTCCAGTTTCTTCGGCATAGTGTTATTGCTAATCCAACGAGTAAAGAATCTTTCTCACAGACTCTTTCTTCCAGATTTTTTCTTCGCTTACGATCCCATTTGTAGACTTGTTCATTGCTTCACTCATCATCTCAAGAGTCGCAAATGCATAAAACCCCGAAGTTGTGGACATACTTTCATGTCCTAATAGCTGCATTATGAATGGCAGCGGAACTCCATTCTTGTATAGATCCATTGCCTTAGTCTTTCTCAGCATATGGCAGTGAACACGATCAGGAACTTCACTGCAATGCTCCCTTGCAATATCTGAAGCTGTTTTCAGGATAAGACTGATGCTGTCCGTGGAAAGTCTGCTCTTCTTGCCGTTCAGCATGCTGTAGAACAGAGGGGCTTCTTCGCCTTCTGAATGAAACTCCTTTAGATACCCTTTCAAATGTTTTACTGTTTTTTCGAGCAATGGAACATTCCTGCTTTTTCTGCCTTTGCCGACAAGAGTGACAAAAGGATTTTTCATGTCCAGATGCAGCGATGAAACATTCAAATCTGACAGTTCCTGAACTCTTGCACCTGTGTCATACATCAGGATCAACAGCATTCGGTTGCGCCGATGCTTCGATGTCTTGCTGTCGAATGCAACCAGTATTGCAGCAGTTGCTTTAGGCTGTAGATACACGATCGGAGTTTTTTCCTCCTTGAGCTTTCTTACTGAGCATACATCAGAGTATATGCCGCGCAGTTCAAAGTCTTCTTCGCTGCAGTATTTCAGAAATGACCGTATTGCAGTCAGCTTCAAATTGATTGACTTTACCGAATAATCTTTGCGCCTGAGCCATTCGATGAATTCCTGGATATTCTTCCTGTTAAAGCAATCCATCGTTACACTGCCATCTGAAACTGACTTCACTTCCTCCAGAAAAGACAGATATGACTTTAGTGACTGCTTGTATGCATCTACGGATTTATCTGAAAGATTCCTGGTTACCGGCATGTATGAATGCAGATAGTTGCGTGCCATGATCCAGAAGTTTTTGTCTTTCTTTCGGTCATACTTCATACGCATCGACCTCCGGAATAACATCTGCAGATGATGCGGTCAGCATCCTGTACTGCGAGAAATAATCTGGGATCAGGTGTATGTAGTAATATGTGCTTTCAAGTGATGAGTGTCCCATATATCTCATCAGATATGGAAGCATTGCATGAATATCTTTGCCTTCTTCTGACCAGCGCATTATGTTCGCACAGGCGAAATGATGCCTGAAGTCGTATGCTCTCGGCTTGACCTTTCCATCGCGTTTCAGTCCGGCAGACAACCAGATATTCCTGAAGTTCGCTGAAATGGCTGAGGACGAATATATGCCGCCATATCCGCCTGGAAAGAAATATTCCCGGTCAGAAAACACCCTGCTGATCTTAGCATCATATTCCTTAAGATATTTGATCAACTCATCGGATAGAAATAATCTGCGGTCACGAAGAGCCTTGCCGCCAAGGACATCTATATATCCTTGATCCAAATGCACTTCCGTGCATTTCAGACTGCGTGCTTCTATGCATCTTACACCACAGCAATACAGGAATCTGTACAATGCCGGAAGCACATAGCGACGCCCCGGCCAGCCGCTGTACCTGAGAACAAATCGATCGCATTCTTCGAAAAACTGCTGTATTTCTTTCTCGGTGAGCAGATAAACTTCTGCCTGGTACCGCTGAATATTGTATCTGTCATCGAGGATATACGCAGCCCTGTCACCAGTGCTGTTAAGATAACGCCCAAATTCTCTGATCGGTGAGACCCAGCTGCGATCCTGCGATTCGCTTCTTGCCGCGTAATAATCCGCCCAGCCTTCAACTAAGGACTTTGAGAGCTCGGATTCATTTTCGTGGTTGAGGTTGTAGCGGTCAAGATTCTTTAGTATTGATCTTGGTGCTTGGTATTTAATTCCAAGCGAGTTCTTGAAATTCAGGAATGCTTCGATTTTGTCTGAAATATTACTGATGTATGTAATCATGGCAACACCTCCATAGAGATGTTTACCATAGGAAGCACGCATTCTCTAAGGCGCTCCGCATCAGTAGTTATGTATATGTCTGTAGTATCCGGGCTGGAGTGCCCTAGTATTGCTGCAATCGTCTCTATTGGCACCTGGTTTTTCACCATTGTTGATGCAGCATTATGACGAAGCATATGCATCCCGAAGATACGGCTGTCCTTAGATATTCCAGCCTTACGAAACACTCTTGTAACTATCGCATGACAGCTGGCATGGTCAGTAAGCGGACTAAATGGTGCCAGCTGTCTCACAAAGAGATGATCGGTATCTGCGTCAGGTCTTTCTTCGCACAGATATCTAGCGATTGCGTTACCTACTGTTGGCGTCAGAGGTAAGCAAACAATGTTTCCGGTCTTGCTTTGCCGGAATGAGATCGTTTCATTTGACCAATCAATATCCGAAAGCTTTAATTTGATCAGGTCACACGCTCGTATGCCGCAGGTCAACCCAGTCAGAACAATAGCGCCATCTCTTAACGAAACTGTTTTCTGATCAATGACGTCTTTTATGCGATCAAGCTCTTCATCTGTCAATGTCGGTATTATGCGCTTGAACCTAGGGCCATGGATGCCGGCAATGGAGTTGGTCAAATCTTCTCTGTTCAGATATCTGAATACTGATCTCAACTCACACAATATTTCACGAAGCCTTTCAGGTTTGGATTCTGCAAGATATCCATAAACATCCTCGACAGTGAGGCTTTCTGTATCTGCAACACTGTTTCGATGCATATATTGGAGTAGGCTGTACATACCATACTCATAAAAATGCCTTGTGTTTTCATTGTCGTAGGCTTCAGATAAAAATGACAGATAATCTCTGTAAATCTGAAGATGCACAGGATCTTCTGGTTGGATTTTGCCTCTTTTCATCATCTCAAAGTTGAATTCTCCGTTGTAATAATATGAATTCAACAGTCTGATGAAACGACCCTGTGTATGGTATCTGTTGTTACTGAATTTTCCAGTCTTTGCACTGACTACATCGTCAGCATATGGTTGACCAGCATTCGGGCTGTATTCTGTTATGCCATTTTCTCTGCAGTAAGCTTTGAAACGCCTGATCACACCGCGATAGTTGAAAATGGTGTTCTTGTTGTAGCCGGCATAAGCCAGTGCCTCCAATAGCAGTTCACAAATCTCGTCGATTGACATCTTAAGGTACCTCCTTGTCTCAAAAGTACCTTAAGTATATGTGAACACTATGCCGAAGAAACTGAAAACAGTTCTTCAGGCCGCAAAGCTCCAGCAATTCTTCGGCATAGTATTTTTTTCGGCATAATCCGCTGACGTTGCTGGAATTGAGCGATCCGCATTCAACCCGAAGTTGAAACGCACGCATGTGTTTTACTGTGAACCGAACCGCTCCGATGAGAAGGCATCCTGCGAAAACAACCACAGACTGATTCGTGATGTTATACCGAAGAGCACATCTCTTGTGCCATACACACAGGAAGATGTCTCGCTCATGATGAATCACATCAACAGCTACTGCCGCAAGAAGTCTTTCGGCAAATGCGCTTATGACCTGGCGATGGATGTATTCCCGGAAGATTTCTTTGATCTGCTCGGACTGTACAAGATACCCGCAAACGAGGTCATGCTTAAGCCTCAGTTGCTGAAAGAAGCTTACGAGAAAGCCAAAGCCAGAGATAAATAACTATCTCCAATGTTAACGCAACAGGCGTTGCGTTAAACCCGACAAATACGGACAAACCGCCATGCCGGGTGGTTTTGTGCGCTCTTTTTAGCAGATTTTGGTGCCTCTAAACCTTGATTTTTCGTTTACCAAAAAGCACTGGCAGCTTGATATACCAGTGCTTTCGTTGCATTTACTCTGAGTGTTGCATTTACCTTAAATATTCAGCGTCCGGATCACAAGCATCGATAGCGAGCCTGATCTGCGCTTTTGTGTATTGATCTCGGGTCATGTATTCTGTCAGCTCTTCCTGGGAGATCCCGTTGATGAGAAGGTACTCTTTTATTTCCCGTATGGCCTGCGAATCCCAGTCGGCATCAAGCGATGCGACGGCATCTTTTGCTGTTTTTTCAGGAAAGAGCTCGTATTCCATCAGAGTCTCAACGAGGCCCTTCTCAGAATATGGTGCTGCAGCAAGATAGTTTTCTGCAATCTCAGCCGCTTTCTCCGGATCGGCCGAATCTGCGTATACATGCGTGACGGGCGTCTTGTCCGATGTCATGCGACCAATAAAAAAAGCATCCAGCGGAAGGCATATGGCAATAATGATCAGGGATGCAATCAGTATTCTGTTTCTTCTGATCATGCATGCCTCCTTTCCTCCACAGGATGCGTAGCTTTTAGAGGGTTTGGCGGCCCCGGGAGTTGAACCCGGGTATCGTTCGGAGACAACAAGCACAAGTTTTAGAGACGTTCCGAACTAGAGTGGGACCCTTGCCGCCGAAAAAGCCGGGAGTTAAATCCCGGCTGATGCATTATGCGTTTTCTTGCTCGTCGTCATCCTCTTCTTCGTCATCATCGTCTTCTCTTCTCTTTGCAAGGAAGAACAAGCCAACGCCTACGGCAATCAGAGCTGCTGCTCCGATGCCGAGCCAGTGCTTGAATCTATCGAAGAAGAGAGAAAATCCACTCGAAGATACAGATACTTCTTCGTCGAACGTCGCTTCATTTCCAGCGCCGTCTGTTGCGATGATGTGCACAGGCTGCCTTAAGCCCTCGTTCAGTGTAAGGCCCCATGTGCCGTTGCCGTTATCTTTGAGGACTACAGGAGAGCCGTTTACTGTAGCTGTTATGTCCTTCACTCCAGTCAGAAGATCTGATGAGTTTACGGTAAGCTGAGCCTGCTCTGCCTTTATGCCTTTTGGATCGATGCCGTCTACAGTAAGAGTCGGGGCCGTCCTGTCGACATAGAATACGACTTTCCCGGTCTCGTCCTTAGACTCCATTTCATTCCCTACGGAGTCTTTAGAAATGACGTTGATCTCGTATGCGCCTTCCTCTTTGAAGTTATCAGCGCCGAATACGTGTCTGTAGACGTTGTATCCGTTCTCCTTATCAGCAGGAGACGTCTTTGCGGTGCTTTCTACAGCCTTGCCGTCTCTGAAGACCTTGAGTTCGCTCTCAGTCACTTCGGATACGTTTTTCTCTGTTATAACGAGATCCTTGTCGATGTTCTGCCAAGCATTGCCCATGACCTTCTGGATTTCATCGTTGTACTCAAAGTATGAACCGAATCTGTTGACAACAAATGAGATAGTCTTGGTGGTTGTATTCCCCGCCTTGTCTGTCGCGGTTACGGTCATGGTGTAAAGTCCATCATTTTCCTTGTACTGGGCGAACGAAGGGTTGCTTATAGGCACACCAGCCTTTGTATAGCTGATACTCTGTTTGTCAGGATAGTCGTCTGTTACCTTCGCATTTGGAGCTAAGCCCATACCGTATGTATAGATGCCTCCGTCTTTTACTCCGGTGATGCTGATCTCAGGAGCTTTTGTGTCGATGGTGAAAGTCAGCGTCTTTTTCCCGCTGCTGTTTCCTGCTTTATCGGTAGCACTGGCGGTAAGGGTGTATGTTCCTGTCGTACCGAAGGTCTTCGAGGAAGCGGATGTCTCGCCTGAGTTTTTCCACGGGAAGCCTTCATTTGAAGTTGCGCCTCCCAGCTTTCTTACAGCGCTCACGTTGACATTGTTAGTCTTATAGAAGCGCTCTTTAACAGTCAGCTTCGCTGTCTGCTTTTTGTTATAGAATTTGCCGTTCTGGATGCCCGACCACGCGACCACAGGTGCAGTGGAGTCTTTTGTGAATTCGTAGCTCAGCTCGTTTGACTCGTTACCTGCTGCGTCTCTTGCATCGATTTCTACGCTGTACACGCCGTCTTTAGAAAAGGCGGATGACGGGAGCGTAAGCTTGTCTACCTTACCTACGGTGTTTCGTGCAACGGTTTCCCCGTCTCTCCTGATGACGTAGCTTATTGAAGCACCATCTGCGTCGTAGTACTTCTCATCTTCCGTCACCTTGATGGCAGGGACCGACCTGTAGTGCTCGCCTGTCTTTACGCCGCTTGCTTCGATCTCAGGTGCCACAAGGTCTATCTTCAGGACATTTTCCTTTGTTATCTCGTTTCCTGAGTTGTCCGTTGCTACGGTTTTGAAGGTGTATTTTCCGTCTTCGCTCGGCTCGTCTATTTTCGCCTTCGCAGAGATGGATCTCTCGCTCTTGACCTTTTCTTCCAATGTAAGTGATTCAAGTTCTTCTCCGTCCTCGCTGATGCTCATGGAGGCAAGCCCCGAAAGGTTGTCGCTTGCCTTTGCTGTCAGAGAAGGAAGGGAATTGTACCATCCGTGTGAATTCGGCTTTGATGAAAGAGATACCTCAAGCGCCGGTGCGATAGCTTCGATCGTTATCGAAGAGCCGTCTTCAGTCTGCGCTATGAGTGTCTCCGCCGACTTGTTCCCGAATCTGTCTACGGCTACGAGCTTAACAAGCTGCGCGTCCATTAGTGTCTCTTCTTCCGGAAGAGCGATGCTGTATGTATACTCGCCCTCTGTCACTTTGCTGAATACAGGCTCGTATGTGGTGGTCTTATCGTCCTTTGTGCTGACGAGATATACCTTGCCCAGGCCTACGCCCTTCTCGGTTATCTTCGCGTTGACAAGGATGTCTGCCTTCTCCTTGCTGTATATACCGTGTGTCTTCACATGTGTGCTCGGCTTGGCTGCGCTTGTGGATACCTCTCCGATCTTAGGCGCTCCGTCATCGATCACAACGGTATCGTTGCTCATCGGCTTGGAGCAATTGTCTCCTGTATATACATAGAAGTCACTTACTTTTCCGTCCGGAGATACTGTTACTTTGATAGAGTCCTTTGCTTCACCGTCAAGGCTCGTAGCGAGTTTTTTGCCTTCTGCAGGGACGATCGTATATACCCCTGCTATTCTGAGGATCTCATCAATGATGTCCTCTGACTCGGCAAAGTGGTAGTCAGACGGAACAGGTTCATATCTTTCTCTGATGTACAGCTTTTCTTCGCTGCCCTCCTTTATGGCTCCCGCTGCTGCGAGGCAGTCCTCGTCTTTATCGAAGGTCCATGAGTATGTTCCGGAGGATGATGCCTCTTCCTCGGTAAGATCAAGAGAGATCGATCCGTTTGAAGATGATGTGACGGATCTCGTGCTGCCGTTTCCGAGAGTCACGGTGATCTTCTTGCCGCTCGCAACAGTTGCTGCGGAGACGCTTGAGTTATACGGATAGGTGTAGACTTTTCCCTCCAGTTTGTGTGCTGCTGCAGGCTCGTCCGGGGTATCCGGGTCAGTCGGTGTATCTGTTCCTGACTGGCCGCCTTCTTCGCCCTGTGCCTGGAGAGCGGGTGTAGTCGGAGCGGGGTCTTCATTCTCTGCAGGCTGTTCGGACGTTATCCCGGTCTCTGCCGGGATATCTGTCTCCCCTGCTGCAAAAGCCTGTGGCGTCTGGGCGGATGCCGTAAGAAGCAGTCCCAGAAGCACAGCTGTTATCCTTTTTGATCTTTCATTCTGCATATAACAAATTCCCTTCTTTACTAGATCATATTGTTCCGGGCGACTGCCGGAATCGAACCGGCTTTATTCCATTTTCGCCACAAAGCGCGGGCAGTCCCGCGTTTTATTTTCTCTTTTTTCTGAACAGGCTCTTTAGCAGGTCTGCTGTCAGGGCAAGCATTACTATACCGACCCCGATCTGAGCGTACAGCCAGATGTTCGAATAGCTTTCAGCGTCCGGCATGATGGAGCCCTTCTTTTCCTCGCGCTCAAGTTTCCCGACCACTATGTACCGGGCATTCTTGAATTCGTATGCGCAGGTCGAAAGAGTCACTAGGGTGTCGCTGTCCTTAAGATCCACATCGGATCTGTTGATGCTCCTGCTTTCAACGAGCGACAGGAATTTTTTCCTGTCCTCAGTGCTGTTTGCATGGCTGTATATCTCGGAGTCCTCGCGTTCATTAAGAAAAGCCGCTACCCTTATTCTGTAGTGCCCATCCTCCCTTATGAAGGTTATGTCCGGATGTGCGTCAAAGAATTCCCTGTCCTTGTACTTTTCAAGACCTGCGAACATCGCTCCGGATGACATGTGATGGCCATAGACTATCGTGTTGAATCCCTCAAACGGGGTCCTGCAGTCCGCGTCCACAAAAATAGAGCCTGGAAAACTGTATGTCCCGTCAAAGCCTTTATGGAGATACTCCTCGTTGGTCTCACCCTGTACGACCGGATAGTCTATCTGGGTATCCTCAAGATAGATCCAGCCGAGAAGGTCAGGGTTTATACCCTTAAGGGCCGAGAAGTTTATCTCCTTGCCGTCCGATTTCGCGACTTCGCTTATATCCTGCTTATCCTGTACTTCGGCTCTGTATTCATTTAGTTTCGTCTCCAGCATGAAGCCTGTTGCCAGGATCATTGCCAGAACTATTGCTGAAATCATTTTGCTTGCTCGCATTTTGCCTCCTGTTTCGGAAAAGCCGCCGGGGCCCTTAAGAAGATAAAGGCCCCGGCTGTATATATCCGAAGGGAGTTCAGATACCTATGTGATTATTTTTTGAGAGCTGCTCTCTTTCTCAGTACGAGATAGAGGCATGCGCTCAGCATGAATGCTGCTCCGAACAGGAAGATCATATGATCGTCACCTGTCTTGACGCCCTTTCCTCCAGGGATCTCGACAGTCTGATCATCGTCACTTGTGTCCTTATGCTCGCCTACGAGAACTTCCTTAGTGGTTCCGTCCTCGCCGGTAACAACGTAGTAGCACTCTTCGAATGCAGTAAGGTCATATCCGCCGTACTTGTCATAGTCGTTGATCGGAAGGGTGACTGTTACAACGCCGTATCCCGGTGTCTCAGTTACTTCGAACTCGACCTGTCCCTCAGAGCCTTCAACTACATCTTCTGAATCTGTCTCTACGAGCCAGCCCTTCATGATGTATTTGCCTGCCTTGAGGTTCTCGTACGAAACAATATCGTGGACTTCTTCGCCGACAAGAGCAGCCTTTGTGCCGATCTTAGGGATCTGTACTGACTGATCCTTATCATTGATGTCCGCGTGTACTGCGACAGGTACGCCATTGATCTTGCACTCCTCGAATGCAACTACTGTCTCGCCCTGTACGCTTACTCCGTTGAACTTGAAGGTCAGCTCTACTGTGCCGTCCTTTGTCTCCGGTGTGAACTTGACAGATGCCGTTACAGGCTTTCCGTCGTTTTCCACAGCCTTACCTGTCTTCTGGTTCATGAGAGTACCTTCCATTGTGTACTCCTTGCCAGGGATCAGGTTCTTGTACTCTACAACGTCCTTGATCTGGACATCTTCGCTTCCGTTAGCGATGTGGTCGCCTGTATTTACATCGGTAGCTGTTGTGTGGATCTCCGGTACGTGTACCGTCTGATCCTCATCGTCCGGATTCTCGTGCTTGTTGATCTCGATGTTATTTATGAGAAGTGTCTCGTAAACAACGATGTCGTGATTTGCAAGCTCGGATGCGTCGAACTTGAACTCAACGTCTACTGTGCCGGTTGGCTTGTCCGGTGTGAACTTAGCGGAGCTCTTGATGCCTGTGAGCTTTCCTGTTGTCTTGTCGAAGAGTTCGCCCTTGACTTCGTACTCGCTCTTTGTGGACAGGTTCTCAAACTTGACTGTGTCTACGATAGTTACGTCCTTAGCTGCAAGGATGTTGTGGCTCTTTGAAGCCTTATCGACAGCTGTTGTTCCGACGATTCCGCCGTAGTGGATCGTCTGATCCTCATCATTGATGTCCTCGTGCTTCTGGAGCTCAACAGGAACTACATCAGCTTCAACTTCGTGTACCTTCTTCGTTCTTTCAAGATACTCGAATGCTACTGTTACAGAGTCTGTTGTGAACTCTGAAGAGTTGACTGTGAACTCAAGCTCGATCTCCATCTCATCGCCTGTAGCGGTGAATGACTTCTCTGCTGTGACTTCCTTGCCGGAAGCGTCCTTTACAGCTTCCTTTGTGGCTTTGTCCATGAGAACACCGTGGATCCTGTACTCTCTGCCTTCATAGAGGCCTGTTACCTTGACGGTATCCTTGACAATCTCGTCTTTGGTGAAGGTTCCCTGATGTGACTTTGTAGCCTCATCCATAGCGGTTGTACCGATGGTGATCGGCTTGTTCTTCATCTCTACCTTGTTCTCGATCACGTCATCCTTGACTGTGAACTCGATGTCCTCAGCTACGTCATAGCCGTAAGGAGCTGTGATCTCGCGAAGTGTGTATGTGCCCGAAGGAAGTGCCCAGATAAGGTGCTCTTCTTCAGTCGATGTCCACTCTTCTACGAGTTCGCCATCAGAGTTGATGACCTGCAGCTTTGCACCAGGAAGCTCTTCGCCTGTGGTGATGTCAGTCTTGCTGATCAGTGTTCTGTGAGGTTCTTCGTTTGAGGTTGTTGTGTAATTGAACACTTCCGAATCAGTTGCTTCAGCTCTTGTTCTGAACTGGTGCTCCCCTTCTTTATAAGTTCCGTCAATATTCTTTGTTGTAGCGGTTTTGTTAACCTTGTACTCACATACGATCACAACGTCACCATCAGGTGTGGTGATTGTGTCACCGCTGCTGTATGTGTACTTGTCGAGCACATAACCCGGAGAAGCTTTGACCTCTTTGATGTGGTATGTACCTACTTCAAGGTCGTTGCCGATAGCTTCTTCTCTTCCGAGAGTTCTCTTTGTGAGTTCCCCTTCGCCGTTTTCGTCAGTAACGATCTTTCCAACGAGCTCAGGAGAACCCATTTCGTCGTTGTCATAGTAAACTTCGTACTCAGCTCCGGCGAGAGAACCGAAGGATGCTTTTCTTGTGTCGCTTGCCTGTCCCTTTGCTACTGAAGTCTTGGACTCAGCATCCTGCTTCTTGAGCTTGAGGATGACGCGCTGCGGAGAGTCTTCTGCATCAACGCTGACTTTGAGCTCGCCATTAGCGTTTCCGCCTTCGATGTATCTCTCTGCTGCAGCACCGTTTTTAGGCTGGAACATCTTTCCGTGAAATACCTTTTCGTTAAGAGCAAGTCCTACAGGAGCTTTGCTTTCTTCTACTGTATAGTACCCGAGTGGAATGATTCTGCTTCCGCCTTCAACAACGAATGGGCTGGAGCCGGAAACTGCATCATCAGAATCCCAGTCGATACCTGCGTATGTGACCTTAGGGTCATCAGTAGGCATCTGTCTTGTCTTGAATGTCCACTGATGTGTAGGAGTCTTTCCGGAGAGGTCGACCTTTGCAGGATCCTGCTCGGCAGACTCATCACCGTAAGGGACTGTTATATCGTAGTACTTGATGGTGTATTCAGCGTTTATGAGCCTGTTCCATCCCTTAGTTCCTGTCGGGTCATACTTGTAGATGATCAGCGCAGGGTCCATGTATGTAGGCTCTTCTACAGATTCGACTACGTAAGGAGTCTTCTCATGCTCTGCTGTCAGAACGAATCTCTTTACTGCTGTATCAAGCATGTAACCTTTGGAAGCCTTTGTCTCCTTGATCCAGTATGTTCCGAGGTCGACTCTTACAGGAGTTGTCTTTCCGAGAATGTCTGTGGTGAACACTACGTTCTTGCCGGAAGCATCTTTTGCGATCTTTGTGCAAGCCTCGTCTGTGTACATAGTGTACTCAGCACCCTTGAGTGTGTAGTTGTTCGGATAGTCAAGGAAGTTTGTGTCTGTTTCTGCAGGTTTCTTGACTACCTGTACATAAGGCATGATCGGAGTTTCCACAACCGTCATATCGTCCTGAACAGTTCCGATGCCAGCAGAGTGATATCCTTTCGGGACAGTTGTCTCGTTGACATAGAAGTCTTTATTATCAGGGTTTGCGATAGTGATGGTCTGGCTCTCGCCCCTGTGTCCTGTCGAATCGGCAGTGACTGTGAGGAGTGCATTGTTGCCCTTGACGTCAGATACCGGCTGTGTGCAGGCGTCGTCGCTGTATACCTGGAACGTTGCTCCGTTTACGTTGTAGTTTCCAGGATAGTTGTAGTGTGTCTGCTCGTCTACCTTAGTGATCTTGATATCGATCTGCGGTGTGTGAGACAGTGTAAAAGTACCGGCCATCGTCTGTGTAGCTCTGTGGAGGTTGCTCAGCGTACCATAGGATACGTTTTTTCTGTCTCTAGGATAGAACTTGACATTGTATTTGACCTTACCGGTCTTAGCGTCTACGCTGACTACTGTAGCAACATATGAGAACTTAGCGCCCTTGAGAGCAAGAGCCTTGCTCTTACCGGAGATGCAGGCCGTGCCAACGACCTTGCCCTTAAGCTTACCAGTAGTGCACTTGATCTTTGCATGAGACGGGCCGGAACCCCAATTGTAGGTCCAGGATACGCAGGTAGCAGAACCTGTAAACTTATCACCTTTCTTGATCGATGAGCTGACATCCGGGTCGCCGCTGCCGTAGTACTTTCCTTCGTCATCATCAGAGGAGATGAAATCGTAATTGACTGTAGCGTTTTCGTCGTCCGGGTCGCCGTCCAGAGTTTCCCCTGTTGATTCCGGTGTGTCTGTTACCTTAACGTAAACGGTACATTCGCCGGTAGTACCAACAGTAGCGTACTTTCCTTCTTCAGTAACTGTATCGATCTGCTTAGCGTTATCCAGATCATTTCCAACTCCGATATTCAGGCACTTTCCTTCGATACCCTTGATGATGATATCGCTGTTCGGACTCAGCTGCTTTACATCGCCGTTACTTACAGTCGTATCATAATCTACTATGATTTCTCCTGTGTCCGGATCCATGCTGAACGGAGTTTCGCTTACGCCTTCAATCCAGATGTCGAGTGAGTCAGCTCCTTCGATAACGAAGGTCACGTCCTGCGCATCTTCAGGAAGAGCGACTTCTTCATCGGTCTCGATGCCTGTTCCGTCGTCCTCCCCTTCGCCGTCACCGGCTGCCTTAAGCGCAGGCGCTCTGATAGGTCCTGCAGGGTTTACATCTGTAGATGATGCATCATCCTGCGATGCTTCTGTAGCAGTCTCAGTACTTTCGGTAGTGTTATTTGTCTCCGTAGTATCGTTTTCCTTCTGAGACTGTTCTTCTCCTGCTGTTTCTGTTGTGGTCTGCTGCGTCTCTGCAGGCACGTCCCCTTCCGCTGCGAAAACGAAAGAAGGCATGTACGTGAGTGACATGCAAAGGACCAGAAGCAGAGTAAGAAGTTTTCTAAAATAACTTTTCTGCATGCTGTTTTCTCCCTTCTAAAAAAATTAGGTTCAGCAAAACAATAACTTATATTTAATAACGCCGCTTTGCGACGAAATTAACTGAGAAGACCCCTTCCCATCTCCGCTGGCGCGGGGAGCCGACCAGGCTCCCTTTGCAGTATCGGAGAGAAGGGTTAGAAAATTTTGCAGTTGGCAGGACACGGAGTCGAACCGTATCATTGCGTCCCAACGCCCGCCACGAAAAAGGAGCCCTTTGGGGCTCCTGATTGACAAATATTGATTCTATTGTATAATTTCATTAGAAAGAGCTACCGATAGACGGTTAGCCCGATGATAAATCTTTTTAACAGCTTATAGCCGCCAAGATTACCAGTCGAGGGCGGCTATTTCTGTGTCTTGTTTACATTGCGTCCGATTGCGTAGCCGGCGCTGAAGCAGCCTATGCCGAAGCTCAGTACTGCGAGCAAGCCTTCTATCGTCAGCATGTCGCGTTCCCTCCTTTCCATAAGATTCCATAAAGGTTTCTATATGAACGGAGGGTCACAGTCCCTCCGTAGAGGGCTAACCGCCTACCGTGTATGGTAGCTCCAGGCTTTAGTATATCAGATGCCTCCGATGATAGCTATCCCTGCTTCTGCTCTTTAGCTGCAGGGTTTCCGGATGCGTTCTTCTTTGATTTCTTCTCAGCTTTAGCGAGCTTTTTTGTTTCCTTTGCTGCAAGGACCTCCGATTTGGTCTTGTAGCTTTCCGGATTCAGCTTTCTTATCTCGCTGATGGAAAACCCGCCGATAAATGCCAGAAATGCAAAAGTCAGCGTAGCCATTGCTGACTGAAGAACGTAAAGACATTCATCCATCGGATTCTGGTCAAGCTCATATGCTGCATAATAGTCAGCGGCCGTTGACCAGGCGGAGACCATCTGCTGGATAGCAAGTATCAGCAGAAGCGCCGCGAGTACGTAACATACGATTGTCATTGGTGATCTCTGGAATTTCTTTTCTTCGTTCATTTTCATTTGTTCCCTTCTGTATAATATATGTTGCTTTTTATGGCGACGCACGGAGTCGGACCGTGCGAAAATCTCTCGCGTCGAGAGATTCCTGCGCCGGCGTCCGCCACGAAAAAGAGCCCTTCGAAAGGGCTCTAATTGACAAATGTTTACAATATTGTATAATCTTATTAGAAAGAGCTACCGATAGACGGTTAGCCCGAATAACAGCTAATAAGAATTAACCGCTAAGTTTTCGAGACAGGGCGGTTATTTCTTTATGTACGTGAGAATTGCCATAATGAGCAGACCGAAGGTCAGGCTCAAATATAACGACTCGAATACACTCATCAGCAACACCCCCTTTCTTTAAGAGGGCATGCACCCTCTGATCAGAGGGCTAACCGCCTACCGTGTATGGTAGCTCCGGACTTTAGTATACCAGAATACGCTATCAACCAAAAGAGCCCCGAAGGGCTCTTTGTTTTATCTTGAATTTATTTGGACGTCTATTCTTTATAGTAGACTTCGTAGTATCTTCCAGGGTTGGAATTGAGGTGGAAAGCAACGTGGGTTGACGAGCTGCTTGCACCCCAGCCCGCGAAGCCTCTGCCTGCATCTCCATATGCATATACAGCCCATGTCTCGAGGATATATGTGCTGTGGTTGCATATCATCTTCTCGGACCATCCGTATCCGCTTACAACTTCTTTCTCGTAATACGTTTCTTCTATGTATGCGGCTATGTTCTGGAGGTCCTGATCAAGGCTCCCTGTAGAACCGCCCCTGCTGTCGATGCCTGCCTGGGCTATATCCAGGGCAAGTCTTCTTGCGGGATGCATCCCGTCAACCGTCGATACCGGGCAGGAGCTTGCCTTGATAGTGCCGACAGCTTTACCACCGTACGATACGTTTACGGTGATGTCCGCGTTATAGAATCCGAGGCCGTCGCCCACACCGCTGTTTTCTTTGTGCCTATATATATAGTAGCAAACAGTTGATGTGTTGCCGCTCTTGGTTATGCCTACCGGGTTGCCCGAAGCATGTGTACGGGCTATCCTGTTTCCATTCTTTACAAAGTAGTACGATTTCTCGTCAGCATAACTTGTTCCGCTCGTCCACGTTTTGTCTGTGGTTGCCTGTATTGAGATGCCGGAGCCAAGCTCCATTTTCAGCTTTGCTGAATCGAGATTGTAAGCAGTGAAAGCGCAGGTTTTTCCGTCCGCTGTGAAGGCTGCTTTGTTAAGTTCTGAAAGATTGAAGGTTGCTCCATCTATCTGCTTCCATGTCGTTCCGGATACAGTGAACTCTCCGTCAACCGTCTTGTCATAGCGTGCCATAGGATTGCACTGAGCTCCGTCGGATGTATACCAGTAGGATTCACCGGCAGACTTCGTTATCGTTCTTGTTGTCCCCAGGTAATCCGTTACCTGCTTTGTTTCGGTTGTCGGCGTTGTCGGCGTTGTCGGCGTCGCCGGTGTTGCTGGCGTAGCAGTATCTTCAACCGTTCCGGATGCACCGCTGTTAGCTGTGATAGTGAATTCCTTCGACTTCGTCTGGAGCTTTCCGTTTCTGATAGCAGCTACCTGGAAGGTATAGTTTTCTCCCTCCGTGAAAGGTGTGAAGAAGAAGGTTGTTGATGACTGCTGCTTTACTTTGCCGTCATAGATGATCGCATACGCTTCTGCTCCGGAAACAGCGTTCCAGGTTATCTTAATGTATCCTGACGCTGACTTAACGGCATAGCTTATGCCCTTCGGTGCAGGAAGGATGTTTTCCTTTGCTGTATACTGCGCAGTATAGACCTTGTTACCTGTAGCTGCGGTAACGGCCGGCGACCAGCCCTTGAAGGTGTAGATGTAATCATCTGCAGCTCTTGTAGGTGTGCTGCCGCTATATGATGGCTTGCTGCCCTGCAGCACGGTCGAAGACTGGAGTATTGTGCCGTCCCAGTTCTTCCATGTGATGGTGTACTTATTGAGAGGCGCGGTCCTGACGGTAACTACATTCGATTTCTTCTTATATGTATATGTAGTTACTTTTCTGCTCTTGCCGCGCCACTTCTTCTTAGGCTTTTTCTTCTGCCACTTGCCTGTAGCCTTGTTGTACCACTGTTTTACCTTCTTGGTCTTGTAGGTCCTGATCTGGTATGTGTATGCAGTACCTGCCTTGAGACCAGTGTCGGTAAATGCGTACTTCTTGCCCATGTGCGCTATGACTGCGCCGTTTCTGAATACAGCGTAGCCGTTGTTAGGGCTCTTGATCTTGTTCCACTTGATAACAGCACGCGTCTGCCCTGATGCAGAAGCGCTTACTGTTACGTTCTTTGCGACTTTAGCTTTTTTCTTTGCCATAGCGCTCGACTCAAGTTCTCCCATCATCATCGGGAGGCTCGTGAACGCCACGCAGAATGCTGCGATGATCGCGATCGCCTTTATGCTTCTCTTTTTCATGGTGTTTTCTCCTTTTCCTTTTCTCTTTGGTCCGCGTCACCTACGAACCCATCCTTCTTGGCTTAGATTATCCAAATCCGGACAGGTAAAGTCAACAAGTTGAGATTTCGGGTTTTCCGGCCGAAGAGAGCGTGAGCTGTCTCGTTTCCGCTATTTTCAAGGGTTTCGTGCCCGTCGCTTCAAGGTTTTTATTAATGAGAAAAAATTTTGATCTCAGGCTGCATTCAATTTTCGACGCTAACATAATAACACGCGAAAAGGCAAATGTCCGTATCACTTAATGCATCAAACGATGCATTTTGGGTGTTTTGAGGCGATTATTCACTTTTTCCTTGTACTCTTTTGCGTACATAGCGCCAGCGAAAGCTCCGTAGCTGCATCGAAACTCAGTTTCGCCGGCTGTGCTACCCTAAAGGTGTGTGTGCAATGCCTCTCAGAAGCTGCAGAATCTTTGCCGCGCGAACGAGACCGTTCTCTATGAAGTTATCCGCGTCCGCCCAGGTGAACCCGAGGAATCTGGCTACTACCACGATCACTATCATCGCGATGACACAGCGTACGAAAAACACTAATCCTCTTGACATGTCAGCCCTCCTTTCTTTCGCTCAGCACTGCAGTCCCCTTTTGAGAAAGGACTCCTGTGCCGCTTCTTTTGGCTTCTTGTAAAACCGCCGTGCCTGATCCGCCCTTCTTCTTTTTAGGGGTTCTGCTGCGGGGTGTTGTATCTTCCTGTCTTTGCCCG
Source organism: uncultured Eubacteriales bacterium (assembly GCA_900315485.1). Lineage (GTDB taxonomy): Bacteria > Bacillota > Clostridia > Peptostreptococcales > Anaerovoracaceae > Crickella. The sequence goes on from OMZI01000005.1 coordinate 17,471, forward strand.
GGCAGGCTGCTCTCGGTCATCAGAACGGCAGTGCCCTGCTTCTTTGCTTTTCTTGGTTCGGGGAGGACGTCCGTGCCTCCGCTCCGCTGGGGCGCCAGTACATCTGTGCCCTTTCTTTCGCCTTTTCCCTGCGGGAGGACAGCTGTTCCCTTTTCCGAATTGGATGCCGCCCCCAGTACTGCAGTGCCTTTTCCCGCGTTCCGAGTTGTCTTGTCCTGAAGTGTCAAAACGTCTGCTCCGACGGAGGCCTTTTTCTTCGGATCGCCCAGAATATCAGTGCCTTTCGGCGAAGCCTCTCTTTTCGGAGGCGTCAAAATGTCCGTTCCGGAAGTGTCAGATTGGGAACTCTTCTGCGGCAGGACGTCTGTGCCCTTTGCAGGTTTTTTATCGGCTGCTTCCAGTACCGCGGTCCCTTTGGCGGGTCTTTTGTTCTCCCCGAGAACTGCAGTGCCCTTTCTTTCCCGGGCAGGCTGTTTCATCCTTTTCTCGGACTTCTGTTGCAGGCTGTTTCTTTCAGCCTCTCTTTCCTCCTCGACCTTTTTAAGAATATCCGCTGCCTCGCGGCTCAACGCCCTTCTCCGAGGAGGGATCTTTACAGGAGTCGTTTCGAGAACAGATCTCGCCTGCCTCTGTGCTGTATGTGTGGTCGCGTATCCTGCACCCGTGATCATGTCGAGTTCGGCTTTTACTTCCGGGATATTGTTTCTTCTCCCGCTCATGATGACCAGGGCCAGGAGAACGAGGCCGACAGAGGCGACTGCTATTCCTATGTACTTGATCAGTATCATTTTTTAATCACTTCCTTGAATATGGCGGAGATCGTGTCTCCGTCGAGGGCGCATGGGTCCCCCTCTTCTATCCGGATCGGCGATGCAGAAAATCCGGCTTCATATACTTCATCAAGAAACTTGCGCGCTACTGTGAAAGCGTCATCATTTATTTCCTTAAGACACGGGTCGCTGTCGTTGTATTCCGCGCTTTCGTCTACCGCCATGTACAGCGTCCCCTTAACGACATCGCTGAATTCCCTGATCTGTATGCGCGGGAAATCTCTTTCGTGAAGACCCGCTATCACAAACGGCATAAGCCCGTAGAAGGAGTTTTCAGGATTGTTCAGGTAATGGCGGCTCAGTGCAAAGTCTGCTACGCCGGGTTTCTGCGGCTTAAAGCTGAATCCGTGTGTTCCTGTGAAGTAGAGATCATTTGCTTTTGTAACTAATTTCATGTCTCCTCCTATTGCATTTTCTTCAGTTCGTATGTTTCCATTTCATCCATATCAATGTATTCCAGCCTGCCGAAGCGCTTGACGCTCATGATACCGATCATCATGCCGTCATCATCTGCTTCTTCTACTGATATCGCTCCTGCCGGCGTATACACTCCGACGACAGCTATAGCCGCCGATTCGTCGCCATCCTTGTAGATCCTTCCGGTCATGTCGTAGTCGTCTGTCGGATCCGCTTTCATCTCGAGGCATCTTCCGTCGGACATCAGAAAGGCTCCTTCAAAGTCATCGAGCGTCGGGCGCGAAGTATTGAGCTGCAAGATCACAAGTGTCAAAGCTATTGCCGCAAGAACAATGCCCGATAATATGACAACTGTCTTTTTTCTGTTTATTCTCATCGTACGTCCTCTCCTTCTTCCGGTTCTGCTTCGTATGTCAGATCCCCGCCTTCCTTCTTCCTGGCGGAAGTATATGACGTATGTACGCTGCTTTTGGTTTGCTCAGCCAGAGCCTCTGTCTTCAGGTCTGCGCCCTTGCCGATCTTGTCTATCGCTTTGGTGATCTCTGCTTCAGATATCCCCGCATCACGCATGTCTATCTTCTCGATCTCTATGAGGTTGAGGACCGCTTCAGAGACTATCGCCCGCAGCTTTTCGTTATCCGATGATCCCACTGCTTCGCTACCTGATGTCAGGAGCTTTTCAAGGTCCTCTTTGGATATCTCCTTTGCCAGCAGCGAATCGTCGCTCATCACGAAGGTCCTGTAGCACTCTGCAAGGTATATGTAGCTCTCCGCCTTTTCTGTCTCGGTACCGCCTCTGGACGCGGTGAAGAACGGTTCGGCTGTCAGGATCTTCGCTCTTGCAGAACTGTCGGATTCGCCCGTGTAGTAGCTCAGGTAAGCTTCGCCAATGTCGTAGTTTACATCCTTAGGAACAGAACTTTTTTTGCGGTTATATATACTGAAGAATCTTGCTGACTCTTCCTCCGTGAACTTTCCGTCCTCGGCATATGCCTGTATGAGTGCTATGTAAGCTGCTTCTTCCCCGGGCTTTATGTCTATGGCCTTTTCAAGGCTTGCTTCTTTTGCCTTGAGGTTTCCTCCCGGGCTTTGCACGAGATTGTTGTAGTTGCTTCTCTCTGTTATGAAGCCTCCCACTGCGACAGTTATGCCTATGAGAGTCACTGCTATCGCGGCTATGAGCCTTCTCCTGTAGAGGCTTATAGTTCTCTGAAGGCCCGAGATATATGCATCATCGAGTTTCTCGTACGACTCAAGTGCATTCGCGAGCTCCGCTGCGGACTGATATCTTTCGTCCGGATCTTTCTTCGTTGCTTTCTGGATTATCTTCTCAAGACCCTGTGACAGCGACGGGTTCACCTTTCTTAGCGGTTGGATGTAGTACGGCGGCATTGTCTGGTCCTTGCCCGTAAGAAGCGAATACATGGTAGATCCGACTGTATATACATCCGAGCGGACATCTGTGCTTTTAGTGAAATGCTCAGGGCTCGCGTAGCCTTCGGAGCCTAGGGGCATCGTGTCGCCTTTGCCCTTGTATTCTCTTGCTATACCGAAGTCTATGATGCGTATGTGTCCGTCGTAGTTCAGCATAAGGTTGCTCGGCTTGATGTCGCGGTATATGATAGGCGGCGTCTGGCTGTGCAGGTATGTGAGGATATCGCATACCTCGAGCATCCATGTGACTACTGCGCTTTCCGGCTGCGGACCGTACATGCTGAGCACGCTCTGCAGTGTTTCGCCCTGGATGTAATCCATTACGACGCACAGGATCTCCTCATCGTCTATTACGTCTACGATCCTCGGAAGGGCTGCGTGGTCAAGAGATTTCATTATCTCTATCTCGCGAAGTGTCTTTGTCTCGTCGACCGTGTTCCTGTAGCCTGCGCTCGCCTTGTTTATTTCCTTGACCGCCCACTGCTTGTTGAGGTTCAGGTCTTTGGCCAGCCAGACTTTTGACATTCCGCCCTGCCCTATTATGGTCAGTATTTCGTATTTGTTATTCAGGATATCTCCCGGTCTAAGCATTTTCTCAACTCCTATAACTGAAGCACCTGTTCGATCATATCTTTGGCTTCCATCATTCTGTCCGGATCTGCGAACGGGGCGTCCCTGTATCTTTCGTCTGCTATCTCGCAGCCTGTAAGATACTGCATCAACGGCTCGTCCATTCCGCTTAAGAAAAGCGTCAGTTCATATCTCCGCCGTGCGATGAACAGAGCTCCTGTAAGCTCCGTGCTGTATGTCACCATGTTTGCAAGCAGGCTCCTGTTTATGAGCGCCATTCTCAGTTCACTGAAGTGGAGCTCTTCACGAAGGAGGCGGTTTGCCGCCATCGATATGGAATGCGCCGTGCATCTCTCTGTGTAGCTCCTTCCGTGGCACGCGATCGGAAGCGGGCCCGGCCCGTTATAGCCCTCGTTATTAGTGAGGCCTGCGGACATTATTGTGTTTATCATGTTTCTGCGGTGCCTCAGAAGCTCCTCGACCTTGCCGGGAAGCGGCACGAAACGCGGGCGTATGTCGCTGTCTGTTATACAGCGCATCTTCGGGAAAGAGCCTCTGTAATGGATCTCCGAGTCACGTCTGTCTTCATAAAGAGGATATATGTCCGAGTATGTCACTTTAGCAAGGTCTTCTGCGCTGGCGCCTGTGAACAGCATCAGGGCATATGCCGTAAGCTCTCCGGGCTTGTCTTCCCTCAGAAGATGCGGTTTCAGAAGCTGTACTTCTCTGGCTGAGAGATTGTAGATGTTGTCGCAGCTGCTTTCGACCTCGGCTTCGCAGGCGGACGCTCCGCCCGGGAAGTCCTCTGCCTTGTACCAGATGCCCCAGAGCGGGTCTTCCTCGTGGTACTGTTCCATGAGATAGCGCTCGAGAGGTTCTGTTATTAGAGGCCTTATCTCTTCGCGGAACTTCTCTTTGGAGATGCGCTCCTTTTTCCTGATCTTTCTGAACAGGTTTCTGAGGTTTACTGCAAAGATGTCTGTGTAGTTCACTGCCGGGATAGACTGGCCGACGCCCGGGCATATAATCTCGTTATATATGCGGGCAGCATTTTCTATTCCCTTATCATCCAGCTTGTGTTCCTTGCAGAACCAGTCAAAGTAGTCTTCGAAGACTCCGCACAGGTTCATGCGCTCTTCGGATGTAATTTTCTTGAATCGTGTGTTTATCATGGCTTTTCCCGTGCAGGGCCCTTTTTTGACAAGAGCCCTGCTGAATTTGGTGCGTTTCCTTTAGAATGCGAGATAGTCGAGTTCTGACTCCTCTTTTCTTGTTATGGCTTTGTCCCTGTCATCCCATACAGGGGTCAGCCCCATTTTTTCCGGTGACCACCCCGGGACGATCTCATCGAGGCGGATATCTCTTCTTCTTCCTGTGGCAGAGTCTATGAAGTGTATGTCCGACATAGGGTGATCGTCTGCGTTGTACGCCTTCTCGATCGCGGCGTTGCAGTTTGAAAGCTTGAAGAATATCTCGCCTTTATCAAGGTTTTTGAGTCTGTCCGCGGAAACTGCAGGGTTTGGTTTAGAATGGTCCTGCTCACCGCGCATTGTTCCGTTCGGTCCGATAGTCATAGATCCGGACTGCTCCTTGACAGAGCCTGTTCCGGAGATTTCTTCCAGCTTCATTCTTGTCATATATTCGTGACCGCCCGTATAGACAACGGAAAGGTTTTGGAAGAAGCTGTCTGCGAGGTTTTCTCCGTATATCTCCACAAGCTGCGGATAAGACTGGCTGCACAGGATCATCTGTGTTCCATAGCTTCTGACGATTGAGAGATAGTCTTCGAGGCCTTTGATCCTGCCTGCGCAGGATAGCTCCTCAAGTATGACGACATTTCTCAGGTCTATCTTCTTACCGTTGTTCCTTGTAGCATTCACCCTGACGCTGTCCATGTAGAGCTCAATGAAGAGCGTCATCGCCGGCTTAAAGAATGTATTCGGCGTCTCGTACATGATGGAAAGGAACGCAGGCTCTAACACTGCCTTGTCCAGATCTACTTCATCACGGGAGAAGATATCCGCTATTACCGGGTCTTTCATGACTCCCAGAGATTTGGTCAGAGATGAGGCTATACGTTTATAGTTCGGATCCTCTTTCCACTTCCAGTAGTTGCCGGAAAGAAGAGCTTCGTCGTCCTCCGAGCTTTCTATAGCGAAACTGAAAAGTGCGTCTATGTCATCGCCCGGAAGGTTCAGTATCTTTACCACTTCTTTCCATGTTCTGTCTTTGGATGAACATGTGTGATTTTCCGATGAAAGACTCGCGCCTGCCGGAACGAAGGTCTTGCCTTTTGAAACAAACAGCAGCGCTGTTGTCAGAAGGCCGTGCATTGAGTCGGGCCAGTAAGGGTCCTTTGCATTAGATATCCTGTTTGACAGGATCAGCTCGGCTATCCATCCGGCGATAAGTTCCGGATGTTCCGATTGTCTGATGATCTTCAGGAGGTCCATGCCGGATGACAGGTGCGCATCTTCACGCCGGAATCTCATAGACCAGAAATGCCTGTACCTGTAAAGCATGCACTTCGGTGCTGCATCTATGGTCTCTTCCCCTTTCGGGTCGAGAAACAGCAGTGAGTAGCCATTCTTTATGCTCTGGTATACCCTGTGCCTCAGAAAGTTGGATTTACCTCTGCCCGGTGCTCCCATGACCAGAAGGTTCCTGTTGTCCAGCTGATCAAGGTAGGTTCTGTCCGTGTCCGGGATACCGAGAATCTCGCCTGTCTTCTTGTCGATGCCGAGTATAGTTCCTTTCGGGTCGTCAGGTGCGGATATATCAAGCCAGCGCTTCTTTTCAGCACGCGTCATCATCTTTGATGCGCCGTGGAGGCTGGACGGGTCTATCGGGTTGCCGTATTCATCCGTCTCATCGGGAGCGAGGCTGCTGTACCAGTAGACCGCTTTTGCGGATATGAATGCCGCTGCTGCGATAAGGATCACAGCCGTGGCAGGTCTGAATCTGAGAAGCGCTGCAAGGATCTTTACCGGATCCATCATGAGTTCTGCCGTCAGGTGCTCCATGTAGAGCGAGACGCTGCAGAAACAGAGAGGGAAGATCAGAAGGAGAAATGTCAGGACCGCAGATGATGCCGCCATTCTGATCGACCAGCGCACTTTGATGTGTTTCAGCTTTCTTGCTTCCCTGATCCAGAGGAGACATCTTGGTGTGAACTCTGCTTCGAGCCTCCTTTTGAGCTGTGATCTGCTGCTCACTCGCCACTCACCTCCTTCTTGTCTGAACGGAAGTGGCGGACTGCCTCACCTTTGACAGCTTCATATGAGGACTCTTTTGTGTAGTCGTAGTCATCGAGGCTAAGAGTACCGGCTATTCCGCTTTCTGTATTGAGGATCCTGCAGGAGGCAAGCTCGTTATTCCTGTAGTAGGCCTTCTCAAGTTTGAAGGCTCCTGTGTTTCTGTCGATAAGAAAAATATCTCCCTTTTCTATCTCCATCAGTTCTTCTGCCGTTATTCTCGGCCTGAGTTCTTCTGTCATGCAGTAGCCTGCCAGCGAGGAAAGATATTCCGCAGTCTCAGTGTCCGGTGTTCCCGTAACTACATATCTGCCGAAAGATCTTCTTGCTCTGGATGTCTGATCGTTTGTCTCCGCTGACAGCGTTCTGCAGTTTACGATGTACTGAATATTGGCACTGCGTGAAGTTGAAAGCAGCGATTCTATCGGGTAGATGTTCCCTCTAAATGCGTCTGCATCCAGGATATGGATCTGGAGAAGTTCGGGAAGACGCCAGAGCTTCTTCCGCCCTCTCGCGGCATAGTAGCGGTTTCTGATAGTTTCTTCTATGTCCTTGTATGTATTCCAGAGAAGGTAATCGCTTATCGGTGAGATCCTGCTTTTCTTTTCCGCAGGGCGGATGATAAGCCCGAAGCTTTTATGCTCAGGCACCCCTATTTCCGGGAGCATTTCCTTTGTGGTTTTTCCTTTTGAGAGGCCTGTTTCCTCCGCATACGGCCTGAGGACGTCTGTTGCTACCTTCAGGTATTTGCTCCAGTCCTTTTCAAGTTCTGCAATCATTTTGCTGTCATCGGCATGCCATTTTGAAGCTTCGTGCCACGTGTGCTTCCCGACTTTTTCTGATGTGAGTGCCGGATCAAGGAGTATCGCGTATGCATCCTCCAAAGAAGCCCCTTCTCTATCGCTTGCTTTACTGAAAGCATAGCTGAGGAGGTGTTCTGTGTAACGGGAAAGAGCGCCTGTAAGCCCTGCGCCTTTACACATTACCTGTGCGAGCACGGACCTTCTGTTTTCGTTTACGGTGGACCCCAGTATGTTGCAGCCTCCCGACTTTGACGGATTCTTAAGATCCAGGACAGATATTTCATATCCTTCTGCTTTCATTGCCGGATAGGCGGTCTTGAAGCCATTTCCCTCACTGTCGTCATAAAGTACTATGTCGAGACCCTCATCTACAGCATTTAGGATGTTCACAAGGGTGAAGCCGGAAAGCTTGCGCATCTTGTCATCTCCTACTATGCCGATGTTGTCGATATCCTTGAATGAATATCCGTATATCCCCTTTCCGTTTTTTCCTATTATGCAGGAAAGCCCATTCGGGCTGAGCAGAGACAGCACTCTTTCGGGGTCATGGTCATATCTTTCCATATCTTCCGCGACTCTCTGTTCTCTGGCCTCGTATTCCTTTTTCCCCGTGGTCAGATACCATAGCCCTTTTCTGATGCTTCTATACAGGACCCCGGCAAACAGAGCTGCAAGCAGGCTCACGGCAGCAAGAGCTGCGGCAACAGAAGGTGCTTCCTTAACAAGGAAAGAGATGTGCGAAATGGTTCCGCCTTCTCCACTCTTTGGCATGGTGCCGATGAGGTGGTTTACTGAGCAGCAGAAAAAGGCGACTGCAAGAGCCATGACCGCTGCTCTTTCAATATTCTTTTTTCTTTTTACCATTTGAGGTAACTCCTTTCGATCATTGACAGCATATGTCCGTCTCCTCAGGGAGAACTTTTCTGCTTGTGGCCATATATCTATTAACCGGGGCGTTCGGTTTTCCTATTTGCCTTCCGTATGTTGAGGCGGCCTTTCGTTTTTCCTATTCAGCCGCTTCCGGGACCCGCAGGAGTGTTCTAGCTGATTTGATGTGCATATGGTCTTTTTTTAGTTAAGACTTGTGTATATATTGAAAAGAGTCCGCTTTCGCGTATCTTTGTTTCCTCCTTTTCTCTGTGACTTAGGTTTCAGCCAACGCGGGGGTTTAGCGCCTCCCCGCAGGGCGTTGATGTGCAAACCGGCAGCTTGAGGAATCGAACCTCTGTAGGGCGTAACCTGTGCTGCCAAAGTATTGATAATATTTTGGGCCTATTCGTCCGTGTCCATGACGATCTCGACGCCGTTGATCTTTACATCTGCGCCTACAGGCACAAGGAAGTATCTGATGCCGTCGATCACTTTTGTCTTGATCCGCACTGCGTTTTCAGGGTCAAGAATTATATCTGCCTCAGATGAGCTTATAGTGAAGGTGTCCTTCTGGAGCAGGTTCGCTGTTGCGACAGTGTCTGTTCCAAATTTCTTCTCAACTGCCTTTTCGAAGGATTCTATCTTCTCGTCAGAGATCCCCTTGCTTCTCAGTATCTCTCCTACCTCGCCTGTCGTTATCTCCGGCGTCACTATGGAGCATTCCGTCCCCTTCTCGCAGAGAGTCGACGCTATCAGCGACTGTATGCTCGTGACAACATCCATATTGCAGTCATCACCAAGCGCCTTTGAGAGCGACGAGTTGAAAGCCTCTTTCTGCATCTCTGACGACAGCGGCGGAGCTTTGACCGGGAACAGGCTCTTTACGAAGTCTTCATGATTGTCTGTAGGGTTCCTGCTGTAGAAGGATGTGCTGTATATATTCGCTGTTCCTTCGTCAAATTCCGGGAACATGAACCCCAGAACGGGCGCAGCCAGGATGCTTCCTGTCGAGGCGCCTCTGAACTCCTTCGGCTTTGCAAGATACTTCAGCATCGCTTTCGGGTTTTTCACCTCACAAATGCTGCATATGAAGTATGTGAACTGTGACTCGGATTCCTCTGACCACTCTTCGGCGTCATCGATCCTTGACTGTACATCGAAGGTATCGGATACGAGAAGAACTGCATAGCCTTTGTCTTTCAGATCAAGTGATGACGCTACGTTTCTGTAGAATGTGTCCCTCAGCGCTTCGTCTTCAAGCCCTGATCCGGCCAGTCCCATCAGGAGTTTATGCTCGTCTGTCTCTTCGCACCCGGGGTCGAACCGAAGCTCCATGATGTGCCTCTCTTTCGGGCCGGAAATCCCCTTTCTCAGAAGGACCGCGTACATCTCGCGCTCTTCCATCTCCATGTCTTCGACAGGGATATTCATAGTCGCAATGATCTCTCCTGCCGCGTTCACATAGCAGCCGTATATACTCTTGATGTTTGACAGGCCTGCGTCTATTCTCTTTCGTATCTTTCGTATTTCGGATTTTGTCATCGGTTCCCCTCCGTTTTCAAAAACGTGAAAGTTTTACGTTTTTATTTCTTTCCCGTTTGCGTCCGCAAAACGTGAGACTTTTACGTTTTGCGTTTATTTTTTTCGATCACTTCGCAAAAACGTAACAGATGCACGTTTTTGTCAGAGTCTTCTGCGCATCAGACACGTCTTCTATAGAGGACTGCTGTAATGTTGTCTGTTTCACCTCTGCTCTTGGCGAGATGAATAAGGTTTTTAAGCACCTGCGTGCCTGACTGCTTTTTTTCAAGCTCGCGCTTTATCTCATACTCGCGAAGCGTGTTGGAGAGGCCGTCTGAGCAGAGAAGTATGTCCACGTTTCCTGCGATTGGGACGGTGTACCTTACAGGCTGCGGGATCCTGTCCCCTGCTCCGATGCTCTGCATTATGAGCCGGTCTTTTTCCCTGACGGTCTTGTTTTCCATTGTGTATTTAAGATCCATAGGAAGAAGATCGTAGTTGTAGCCTGAGACAAGATCGTACATGTAGGCGGTCTGGTCCACTGTCACCTGTGTGCAGTTCCCGAGCTGACAGACATAGGCTCTCGAGTCGCCCACGCACTCTATGACAGCCTTTGTATATCCGACTACCGCGAATACGAAGGTCGATGCAAGACTCATATCGGAACCTTCTCCGTACTTTTCTTTTGCTATCGCCCTCAGGTCCTCGTGCAGGTTTGCAACAAGGGACTGAAGCTCTCTGTGCGTGGTCTTCTCACCCATTTGGTTCACATCTTTGTCCTGCGCCCAGGATTCCAGGGTCTTTGTTATGTAGCGGCTTGCTATATCTCCGTCCTCAAGGCCGCCGACTCCGTCAGCGACACAGAGTATCGCGCGCTGATCCTGCCTTATAGCTATGAGGGAGTCCTCATTCGTCTTGCCGTTTCCGTCAGTTCTTGAACTGATGCGTATTTCCGGTGCATTTGGCATATCCTGCCCCCTTCTTCTAATCTTCCTCGACGCTGAATGAGATATCAGCGAACTTTATAGTCTGTCCGGATCTTATCCTCTTGGAACTTATCCTGCTTCCATTCACGAAGGTGCCGTTTGTAGAGCCCTTGTCCTTGAGATAGATGTCTCTGCCCTTTATCTGTATCTCCGCATGATAGCCGGATACATAGTGGCCCTCAGGCTCCGGAATGCATATGTCGTTGTCGTCTTCCCTGCCTATGGTCAGATCTTCGTCAAGGGAAAAGGCTTCCCCTGTGTCATCTCTTATGAGGAGGAGCACAGGATCCTTTCTTGGCGGTCCCGCCTTCGGTGGTTCCTGCTCATAAACTTCATCCTCGCCGCCTCTGTAAATATCCGGATCGGGATCCTTTACAAGGTTCCCGCTTGTGTCGACAACAGTACGCCTGACAATGATGGTCGCCCTTCTGCCGCCAAGTTCTTTGTTGGTCTTGCCCTTAGCTATGAGCTGCTCGGCTTTTTTCCTGCTTATCTCTTCGCCTACGATATGGTCCTGTCCGCTGAGCCTTTTGGAGCGGCCTGCTTCACGTCTTTCATCTCTGCGTGTTCCCTGCGGCGCTGCTTCAGGTTCTTCATCGTCATATTCTTCGGGCTCATCGTAGTCCGACTCTTCATATTCCCTCTTTTCAAGGGCTCTTCCTGCTTCGCTCATCCGCTCTGCGAATGCCGTGAACGGGTTTTCCTCGTAATCGGTCATAGGCTGGGCGGAAGCTTTCTGCTGTGAGCTCTTCCTCTTTTTCTTTTTCTTAGGCTCCTGCGCCTGTGGATTCTCCTCCGGAACCGTCTCCTTCGGAGGTTCTTTTGTTTTGCTCTTGTTTTTCTTGGCGGGTCTTGACCTGTAGTCGTTTTCTCTGTTTCTCAGATCTTCTTCCGCCATCGCTGCGAGCATGTCCAGCGTTTCTTCTGCCGACAGGTTTTCTCTGTCTGCAGACATGTTGTTTCCTTTGTTCTTTGCCATGTTTATTTTCCCCTTCTTACTTCGAAAAATCCTATCGCGGACAGGTAATAGTAGCCGTCCGCAAGGTTCACAGGGAGATTCACGACGAAGTATCCGCTGTCTGTCTTCCTGTACGGCGTGGCTATAGGGATGTACTTCTCGCTCTGGAACACTTTTGTGTCCGCAGCGAAAGTCGCTTCTCTTGCTTTTGTGCCCTGGTAGTATCTGATCTTGTAAAGCTTGTCCTTCTCAAGGCCCAGAAGCATTTCCATGTTCGGATCGACGTTGTTTATGGGCAGCACGTCCGAACCGGAGATCTTGGATATCGTGTATTCGTCGTCCGTGTTTGCTTCCATCTTGGTGAGCATAGCGGACGCCTGGGAGCCTGCGAGGCTGTCTTTTGCACACAGATACATGTTCTTGCTCTCATCGAGCCTTATGTGCGCTCCTACCGTATAACCCTTCACCGCGTATTTTTCGAGATAGTAGCTGCCCGGAAGGTCGCCGTCCACGTTATATATGACTACAAGCTCAGACTTATTGTCGACGACCGGGATGTACTGTCCTATCGACTGGTCGTTCTCTACGTACCAGAGAAAACGGTCTGGTGTGTTTGTAGCGGTCTCACCCTGAAAGCCCGGCATGTTCTGGATCGCAGGAGAGAAGGTATCATCCGGATTATGTACGAAGACCCCTGTAAGGCCTTTGTCATCTATGTCTTTGAAGCTATATCTCAGAGGGTTCCCGTCTCTGTCCGCAACCGTCTGTCTTGTCATCCTGAATCCGATTATTCCTGCTATAACTATGATTATCACAAGCAGGATCGCGACTATTCTTCTCATACCCCACTATCCTCCCTGTCTGCACTCGCGTTGTTTCTTCGAAGGAGCTTCATGAGCTTGTTTTCTTCTTCCTGCTCCTGTGCATGTTTTTTCTTCTTTGCGTTAAGCTCAGGCATAGGCGGGCGGAGTGTCACGAAGATCCTCCTTTGCTCGTAGTTGGCTATGTTGAAAAGGAAGATCGAAAATGGTTCCCCGTTCACGCCAAGAAGCCCGACTATGAGAAGGACAAGGCCCACCCCTGTGCAGATATAGAACAGGATCGCCCCTCCTATAAACGGGCGGAGCATCAGATAGATCGCGAACGCGAGCCCTGCCCCTATGATCCCTTCGATCACGCGTCTTGTATCGAGCATGCCTCCGAGCAGTCCGCCTGTGCTGCTCAGGTTAGGTGGTATGTATGCGTATACTGGTCTGTTTTCCATTTATTTTCTCCTCCCATATTAGACTGCAGTGTCTGCACTCCATTGACGGAGTTCTGCATCCTGCTCCCTGAATTCCCAGTCATCTTCTTTTTGCCACTTTTTCAATACGGCATAATCGCTTGCGTATTTGTATCCGTATATCTTTTTCTGTTCTGACAGACGATTTATCTGTTCAAGATAGGTGAAAGGAAATTCGTTTTTTAATTCATCAAATTCATCGGGAGAGAGAGAAACATTTTTATAGGTTCCGATTTTAACCGGCCCTTTGGGTGAGTCCTTACTCTCTCTCCTCTTATCTCTATCTCTAGTATCTGAACTCTTACCTCTACTCTCTTTACTCTGTGTCACATCCGGGTCACATTCTGTAACATTGTGGTCACATTGTGACCCTGACTCTGGAAGTGCTGGTTTTTCAGGGTTTTCACTCATTTTTTTTAAGGGCTCTGCTTTTACGCATCTTCCTTGCGGACTCTGTTTCCTTGCCGACAAGCTCCTTGATCTGCGCCATATGGATCGCTCCGCTGTCGAGAATCTCTATGAGTCCTATGGAGCTGAACAGATCGATCGCTGATCTGACTGTATCGATATCCGAGCCTGTCATTGAAGCGAGACTTTTCGCGTCATAAGGCAGCAGAGTGTTGCCCACAATGCGGATAACTATTCCTTCAGTGCGAAGACTTTTCAGGCAAAGAATAAGATAAATAATCAGGTATTTGTCTCCGTTTTGCTGCTCGCGGATATATTTGATCGTATCTTCTTCAAAGAAGTCTTCGTTCATCTTCAGCCAATAGTAAGTTTTGTTTCCACTCATTACGATTCCTCCGTGTTGTTTCCGTGTCACTGCGGTTTCATTCCGGACATTCCTATGTACGGCTTCGGATCGACGGATTTCCCGTTTATGCGCACTTCGAAGTGAAGGTGGTTTCCGAAGCTGTGGCCGGTGTTTCCGACTTCACCGATCTTCTGGCCTGCCTGTACGGTATCGCCCTTCTTAGCGATGAGCTTGGACTGGTGGCCGTATCTTGTGACCATCCCGCCTCCGTGGTCTATGTCTATACAGTTTCCGTAGCCGGAATAGTATTCCGATCTTACGACTGTTCCTGCTGCTGCCGCATAGATTGGGGTGCCTTTGGCTGCACCGAGATCGACTCCTTCGTGGAGCCTGCCCCATCTCCAGCCCCTGTCTGATGTGAATGTCCATGTTCCCTTAGGAAGCGGGAAGGTAAGTTCGCCTCCGTTTGAATATCCGCCGAATACTACATCCTGCATCGAGCTGCTGCCCATATTTATTGTGCGGACCTCGGTCTTCCCGTTGAAGAGAAGCTGCGCAGTGTTCTCGGCAAGGGTGTATCCTGCTTCGCCGTTTGTCGCAGTGCCGCCCGTAAGACCGGTATATACTTCGCCGTCACCACCCTGGATGGCTTCAACACCTTCCATGCCGTCCTTTGTCTGTACGACCATAGCAGTGTGATTGTTGCCGTTCACTCTCATTAGAATGTCGCCAGGTCTCAGCTTCGAGGTGGACTTTGTATAGTCTTCGCTCGAATAGACGGTGAACTCGCTCCTCTTTTTCAGCGTGTTGTATAAAGATTTCGAGTCGACATAGTCATTCATGTCCACACCGAGGTAACGGAGTATAGCAGCTACCATCTGCGAGCATGCTGTGTCACAGTTTTCGGAGATGGCTGAAGCATCTCCTTTGTTTGCAACCAGCTGTTTGTAGAACGATGTAGACTTGGCTTTATTCTGGTTGTTGTAGCCTACGTGGTCATTCTTGCAGGCATCGTACATGATCTTCGACGCTGCAAGTGCCTTGCTTGCGTCGCTCCATCTGATGACGTAATCCCAGTTGGTGCCGCACTTGCTTACCAGGACTTCTTTTCCGTCCTGGTCGCCGGACTGTGACATGTTCTTCGTGCTTGCTGCGTTTCCGAGGTAGCACTCCCCGTTACCGGATTTTCCAGTCCAGCCGCCAATACTCTGAACGGTTGATCCGGAAGATGATGTGCCTGAGCCGCCGCCAGTGCCGATGTACCGCATCACGAAGTTCTTGCTTCCCTTCTGATAGCTTTGGAATCTTTTCTTTGCGCCTGATTTTCTGTCCGTTATTCCGGAGCCGCTTGTTGCTTCTATAAGCTCATCGCCGCCGCCATAGATGCAGGCGTGTCCGCCTACTCCCGAGGCGTACTGGATGAAGATGTCTCCCGGCTGGATGTCTGGCCAGCTGAGGTCCTTGCAGAGACCCACCTTTTTCCATATCTTCGAGCGGTTTCCCTCGAAGTTCCAGTCTGAGGTCCTCACCTTATGATTCCCGTGGTTCATCAGAAGTGGATCGCCTGTGCCGTGGGCAAACGCTGCCGCAACGAACGGGTTGCAGGTGTATTTCAGCTCGGACTTTTTAGTGCTGCCGTGACAAACAGGACAGTCATAATAGTCCCCGTAGCCTTTTCCATATGTGAACCGGTCGTCCGCAGCGATATTCCTTGCCCATTCAATGGACTTTTGGATCCCGTCCTGGGTGCTGCTGGCACTGCCGGATCCGGAGATAGACCCTGTAGCCGAGTCTGAATCGGATCCCGTTATCTCCGTGGCTGTCATCTTAGTAGTCGCGTTGACATATGAAGCGTTCGGGTCGAGTCCGAAAGCGTCACGCATTATCTCGTGAGCTTTTCTCTGCTTGAGCGTGATCTTTATGGAGTCTCCGCTTTCGGATATCTCGTATTCGCGGTCGTAGAGGACTGCCCCTTTGAGTTTGCGTTTGAGGTCGCCCTCATAGTCGGCTTTGCCCCTGTCTTTCCCGAACCAGTAGAGCTTTACAGGCTTGCCTGCTTTTGATCCGAGCTTGCTTTCAAGCTTATTGAAGTAGCGGCCCGTGATCGCATCATCCGCGGTCGTCTGCTTCGCATCTTCCAGGAAAACGAGTTCCGAATTGGCAAGGGATACTGAATATGCCGAGAGGATCTCAAGGTCGGATTTACTTATACCCGTCGTTCCGGCAAGGGCTCCGGAATCAAATCCGAAACCGCCTGCTCCTTCCCCGCCTAGTACATTTACGCCTGTCCATTGTATGAAGCACCGTCCTTCGCCCTTTACATGGATTAGGAGTACCAGTTCGCCTTTTTCGATAACACAGCTTTCAAGTTCTCCGTAGTTCAGAAAATAGCTTCCTAGATATGCTCCGTCTGATTCACGGAAAAGATCTACGTAGTTCTCTCCGGTTCCGTTTTTGAGGTTGCCCTTTTTTACGCTGTGGCAGGCATAGATTATGCCGCCTCCGGCACCTACATCCTGATAGGCGCTGCCGTGTTTTTTATATGTCTTTCTTTCGCAATTTTTTAGAGATGAATCGTATATTCTTATTGTGCCGCCTGCGGCAAGAATGTACTTTCCGGTCTGCCTGTCATAGGCAAGGCCGGATGAATTTCTGGCGGGAAGAGCTTTTGTCCCGTTGCTTGAAAGAGATTTTCCTGTCGCTGTCAGAGATGCAACTTTATTGCTTGCACCTGTAAGCCAGCCGCCGATCCATATCTCACCGTCTTTTGAGACCGTGCTGGCGTTTGCGTGGTATCCGTTGACGTATTTATCATCAAGGTGTTTTCCGCTTGAGTCGTAAAGACTTGCGCATACTTTTGTTGTAGACGGCTGGGTCGCCCAGGCGACTACAAAATTACCATTATCTGTAAGTGCAAAGCTCTGTCCTATCTGGTATGAGCCTCTTCTTTTCAGGTGTTCAGTTTTCCCGTCGCTTTGCTTTATCTCGCCCAGAATGTGGACGCTTTTGTATGATGGAAGATCGTTTGCCGATCTGGTAGTTCCCGAGAGTCCCGCTGTTGCGAACGCTGTAGAACTTACATTTACAGGTGTGGATGAGCCGGCTCTGCTGATAAATGCCCATTTTTTACTGGATGCGCCGAGTTTTCCGCCTGAGCTGAGCTTGGCTTTGTGTCCGTAGTAGCCAGAGTGTCCCGCTTCGGCTACAATCCCACCGCCGAGGTATATAAATACATGGCCGCCTCCGCTTTTTCTGGCGTAGGAGATTATGTCTCCTCTCTGGAGGGAGGACTGCTTTCCGTCCCATTCGGTCACGGTGAAGCCGTACTTTGAAAGAGTATTTGTCAGAGACTTCTTTGCCTTGCTCTTGATGTCTTGATCCGGCAGAAGCGTATCTCCGACTTTTCTGCCTATTGCTTCCGTCAGACAAGTTCTGGCATAGTGGCAGCAGCAGGTTCCTACGGCGACTGATTTGTCCGATGATTTGGATGCGTTTGGATACCACTTCTTATATATCTCGGAAAACGGTCCGTATGCTTTTCCGCCGGACTGCCGTTTGTATTTGCTCGATGCTGTGCCGAGTTTCCATGATGTAGCATCTGCGCATCTTGCAATAGCTTCAGCTGCGTTCATCCCGCCGGATGTGGCAGAGGCTGAGCTCGTGCTAGAATCAGAGCCGCCCTGGCCAACATAGCGCATCACGTAGTTTTTACTTGTATTGCCGTCTTTTGTGCCGTATCTTTTAAGCCTTTGAGCTGCATCGCTTTTTACGCGGATCCCCGCGCCGCTGGTTGCCTCGATGACATCATTCCCGCCGCCGTACATCCATGCGTGGCCTGATTCGTTATTGCTGGACCATTTGATGACGACGTCGCCCGGACGAAGGTCGCTTATAGTGAGATTCTTGCAAAGCCCTACCTTTTTCCAGATTTTGCCGAGATTTCCCTGGAAGTTTCCGTCGTGAAGGTTTATGACGTGCTTCCCGTTGCCCATCATGATAGGGTCGCCGCCGCCGTGTGCGTATGCCGCAGCAACGAAAGGCATGCAGGTGAACTTCTTTATTTTCATATTGTTGCAGATGCAGCATTTGAAGGATCCGTGCCCGTATGTCCACGAGTCATCCGCGGCTATTTTTCTTGCCCAGGCAAGAGCTCCGTTTATCACCTGCTGATTCGCAGCCGATCCTGACGTGGAAACTGTTTCGGATCCACCGCCCGTATATCTCATGGCAATGCGCGTTCTTTTTCTGGTCCAGGTGCCTTTGTGGTAATAGATGCCGCCTTTGCCGCCATTCATCGATCCGCCGGAGCTTTCAACTACTTTCCCGTCCCCGGCGTACAGCGCCATATGACGACTTTTTCCGTTTTCATAGCAGAGAAGAATGTCCCCAGCCTGCAGCTCGGAGTCTTTTAAATACCCGCTTGTCAGGCTTCCGGTGGTTATCATCTCCCAGTTTTCGCCGTTCCTTTTTTTCCATTTGCGGAGTACGTCATCAGGATTTTTTCCATCCAGAGTGCCTCCGCCGCCTCCGCCGCCTCCCGTGCCGAAGCCGCCGAGATGGCAGTAGGTGGTGCTTCTGTGTATGTCTGACGGAACGCCTGCCCCGTGGAAGTATGCGGCAGACACAAAACCGATGCACTGCCACCCCTGTGATGCGGAGTTCGGACTGCAGATAGGACAGTTTGTCGATTTCTTTACTCCGTTTTTGCCTGTTCCGGAGGTGCCGTAATATACGTAGTACCATTTGCCCTGCTCGGATTCTTTTGCTTTTTCTATTGCCCAGTCTACTGCGGCCTGAGCCGCTGAAGCTGACGAACCGGAGCCGGATCCGCTTAAAGCGAATACGTCCGAAATATAGTATTCCTCGGTGTCAGTATCGCATTCTATCGTCAGCGCTTTATCCGGGTAGGTCTTCTGGAGCTGTGCTTCCAGTGCTCTTCTGTCCTCTTCCTTTACCTCGTGAATTATTGATGCAAGGTTCGATGTCTTCTCGACCGAGTTGTATTCGGACTCAACGGACGTAAGCTCATCTTCAGTCTTCGGGCTGTTTGCTTCGTTATCTTTGTCTATCGCATTTTCTGCTGTCAGATACCACGTCTCATCCATTGAGGTCGAGCTGGTACCGCCGACTATGACTGCTGCGAACATGACTATGACCAGAGCAACGGCAATGCCGATCTGTACCGGCGCAGGAAGACGCATAAAGGTCTTTCCTGCCTTTACCGCGGTCTTTCCTGCACGGTATGCCGCTTTACCCCCACGCACGGATCCCCGGCCTGCGTTTATGGCTGTATTCGCGCCCTGCTGCATTGATCTGTTACTCTGGTCTGACATTTTTCCCTTTACCTCTTCTTCTTAGTGTTTGTTCCGCCTCTTCCGCCGCCGGCGATCCCGCCCGGCTTTTCCGGCTTCGCTGCAGGAGCTTTTTTAGGTGATACAACGAAGTGTGCACCATCCTGTCCTGCTATCTTTGCTTCTGCGAAGGCTGATACCGACACGTTCGGGTTGGTATTCAGTATGTTGTTATATGCTGCCTTTGCGTCGTTTACGTTGGTGTAGATATGCGCCTGTGCTCCGGTGTCGGTAGTTGCTATCGATCTTTCTCCGCTGCCGCCCCGAACAGGTCCGCTTTCTATGTTGCTGACCCGGCTGGAATCGAAGATAGGTCTTCCAGCTGCGTCAGTGCCTGCAGCGCTGGAAACCTGATCGAAAGCCGCCTTGTTGGCCTGTGCTACTTCTGCAGCTGAGAGGGTTTCGCCATTTTTCTCTGACGGTGCCGCCGGAAGCTGGCTTATTGAGCCTCCGCTTACCGGATTGTCAGGACTGCCGATATTGGAAGCTGATGCATCTCCGCCAGGTTTCGGACTGACGGGTTTAGCGTCATTCTCTGCCAGCTTCTTTTCCGGTCCGCCGCCAAAGATCCCGTCAGAGACCTTTGATACCCCTTTTGTTGCGGACTGCACGCCTTTGGCTGCCACTCTTCCTGCGCTGTTCGCTGTTCTGAACGCTGTCATCGCTACTCCGGCTCCGCCTGCGAGTGCTCCGTATATGCCGGAGCCTGTCTGTGCAGCGGAGAGGCCGAGGCTTCTTAGGTATTCGTCCATCTTCTGGCCTGCCAGAAGCCAGCCGATCATTATGAACATGGTAGTGAGATATTGCTGGGAGCTTTCAAACACATATCCCGTTGATTGCAGGTTCTTGTATATGTTGAACCAGGCACCCATGAACCCTCCTATGAACAAAAGGTTTGTGCACATGAGTATGAACTGGCATACGAGCATGATGCACCAGTTTCTGAATACCTGTGACTGCTTGCTCACCATCGTTGAGAATGCGAGCGGCGCAGTTATGTACATAACGCCAATCACAACGTATCTTTCGTAGCATTCAAGTACCAGTCTGAAGAGACATATCATCAGGGTGCATCCTATGATGACCTGAATGATCACAAGACCCAGAGTTATATTGCCTGCGTTGTCAGGGTTGATCAGGCTGTCTCCTCCGAATAGGTTGAATACGTCTTCGCTTTGCCCTGTTGCGGTTTTTGCCGCCTGAAGTGCCTGATCGCCGGATACGGGGTTGTTTCTTCCCTGAAGGCTCTGGGGAAGGCTGTTAAGAGCCTGTTGTGCCTGCTCACGTTCTTCCGCAGAAGGAAGCCAGCTGCCTGAGTTGAACTCTTGTGAGAGGCCTGTGTATACCCCGACAAAATTCTGGTACAGCTTGTTGAAGCCCTTCTCTACCAGAACGAAGATCTGGTACGAGAGGATCACGCCGACTCCCGCGAAGATCGTTCTTATCGCGATGACTCCCGGTTCCTCAGACTGCGTAAAGGGCCCTCCCATCGACTGATAGAGTTTCAGGACGGCTGTCATTATCACGATGAACATCGCGAGCACAAGAAACGGCTTCTGGAAATCGGACACGGTGAATGTCGATTCAAAAAGTGAGCCCTGCTGGGGGCCTGCCGCGTTTGCTGCTGTCTTGGCAGCCTCGCCGGTCCCTATATTAAGCTGGAACCCCGTCATCAGCTGGGTCGTCCACAGAAGCATATCGTTCAGCGCTTCCAGAACGACGTTCGCCAACGCATTCATGATCCATTCCATATACGGTTCTCCTTTTTAGAAAAATTGCGCAGAGATCTCCAGACCGTGTGCCTGAAGAATCCTGCGCCAGAGTTATATCGGTTTTGGTGGTTCCCGTCACGGAAGTGTCGACTGACCTGCTGTAAGGTTCTGGATCAGTCTGAAGATTCCGCCGAGGAGCATGATGCATGCGTATGCGACCAGTACTCTTTTCAGCCATTCAAGCGGTGTTCTTGCTCCGTTCGCTGTCGGCGAGATAGCGATCCAGATGAGGCAGATGATAGCAGCGAGGCCAGCTACGAATGTTACGATGCCGAATATCTTGCCGTAGTATTCTTTCGCCGTGTCTCCTGCCTGGCTGATGATGTCGCCCTCGGCAAAGCAAGTGCTGAACGCCAGAAGAAGCATGAAGCATGTCATCACTGCGATAAGGAAGATCCTGTCTCCCTTAGTCAGGCATGCTGCGTCGCCTGTTGACAGTCTCATACCGAAGGCTGTCAGCTCCTTTCTTACCATTCCGGCTCTTTCCCTGATTCTCTTTACCATTTTGATTCCTCCTGTTTTTGTGTGTATGTCATGTATTTGTGCTTGGCTTGATCAGTCGCTGTAGTCCACTACCGTGAATATCACCTGATCTGCGTCAGGCTCTTTCACGTTGACGATGTGCGAGTAGAACGAGTGCTTGTCCCTGTTCTTGTCGACGATCCTGATCTTCACATCGCTTCCGACTTCAGGGATGACTCCCCTTCCTGCGCCCGGCCCGAGGTCTGCCATCGATACGATCTGGTCGTTCACGTTGCAGATGTAGAGCACCTTGCCTGTCTCTTCGTTTTCGACGATCCTGCTGATGGTCGCCGGAAGAAGATCTCCTTCGTCGTATTTATCAAAGTTGACGATCTGCGGGTCTGCTGTCGCTGCTCTTATGGAAGCGTCGAACTTGACCGGATAATCGAATCTTGCAAGGGCGCGTCTGTCCTGAGGTACAGGATCGCGTCTTATGTTGGATACGCGTACAAGTACTTCCTTTCCGGCCTTGTACTTTTTCGTGTTTACTTTTTCTTCGTAGAAGTGAGATATCTGTTTTATCGGGATCGCTGCTTCAGCTCCGAAGACCTCGACTATGATGTCGTATGGCCTTACTCTCATGATCCTTGCGTTCTGCAGGCTGTTTTCACCGATGCACCACTCGCCGTCCGATGTCTTCGCGTACCAGTTCTCGCATCTGTCGATCTTGGTAGCATAAAGCCTCGTGCCGTAGATATCGGTCGTGACGCCCTGCTCTTTTCTGAACATGTTGAACTCTATCTCGAGCCCTTCCATAGCAGCTCCCTGCTCGTAGAGCCTCTTTTCCGGGTGCTCATCCTGGTCGTACCAGTTGTACCAGAACTTGAAGGACGGGATCAGGATGATGTACGGTCCGTACGAGACCATGTAGTTCACAAACGGGATCCTCTTCCCGTCTATGATGCGTTCTTCCGTGCTCTTGGAGCCGAGCATCCTGCCCTTGAGGGTGTGACGCGGGTCGACTCTTGATGCCGCGAGCTCTCTGTCTATGCGGTCTATGGCTGAGGTGTCAGGCTTGCCTTCTATAGCCTTTTTTCTGACTGTCGGCACAAGGTCGTCCATCGGGATGTCTGAGTACTCATCGAGAAGTGCTCCGGACTGCTCCTTCCTGGCTTCCTTTTTCTCCTGCTTTTCTCTCGCTTCCTCCGCTGTCTGTCTGCGGCGTCTGCCTGCACCGGCTCTTGGGGCTGCGGGTCTCCTGTTTCTTTTAGGAGCTGTATCTGCGTCTGCTTCTTTCGGTGCAGATTCCTTGTTGTTGAGCTTGTCTATAAGGATCTGCCTCGTGTCCTTCGTGTGGACCTCGATCCCGAAGAGCGTGCACATCTGGATGAGCTCCGCTTTCTTCATTTCTTCGTATTTCTTAAAACCTGCCATGTTTCTTCTCCTGTCTGCTGGAAATAAAGCAGCGGGCTTCAGGCTTTCCGCCCTGCCCGCTTTAAAGTTACAACTGCTTTTTCTGTTTGTCTGTATCACCTACTGCATCGTTTGATGCATTTTGGGCGCTTTTTGTTGATGGTTATTGGTTTTCACACCAGAAAATCGTCTTCTGTTCTTGTGTCGTTACCTCTGATGACCTTCTGTGCCGGCTTTTTTCTGGTGCCCGGCTCGATCCTGTAATATCTTGAGGTGTTAGGCTTGCCGCCCTTTCTTACAGGAATGTGCTGCGAAGTAAGGAATCTTGTCTCTCTGCCTGTTTCCCTGTCCACTGCATATGCTCCGAACAGAGGATGCATCGACCACTGATACTTTCTCTCCATGACAGAGTTGTGTCCTGAAGGAGAAAGAAGGATCTCTGTCGGCTTTATTGCCTGTATCGCATCAGGAGGATATACAAGCTCTTTGTCTGTGGATATCATCTTCTTCTGGTCGAGGACGAATGCTTCCTGTACTGATTCAGGAAGAGGCTTGAATCTGTTCTCTGTCACTCTTTCCTTGATGACTTCCTTGTAGCCGGCACGGGATGAGAAATATGTCGCCGTGTCGCCCTTTACGTCAGACCCGACGCCTTCGTTGGCTCCTACGCACAACTGAAGAGCGCAGGAGGATTCTATTACGGATCTGCCCGACGGTTCTGCTTTCGTGTTGTACTTGTCAAGCTGGTTCATCGTCTGGATCGAGATCAGGAAACTCATGTTGTAGGATCTGTTCTGCGACAGTATCTTGTGAAGATTGTCGAGCCTTCCCAGGTTACTGAACTCCTCGAGCATGACAAACAGCATGTGTTCAAGGCTTCCTCCCCTTCTTTCAGCTATGGTCATGTTCTCGTCAAGGACCATATTCACGAACAGCGTCATCGCCTGTATGTATGTCTCCTTTCTGCCTGAGCAGGAGATGTAAATGGTCGCATCGCCTTCTGAAAGCGCTGAGATGTCTATCTCGTCGGAACTCAGGATGTCCACTACTGCAGGTGACATCAGTACGTCCAGTGCGTTGGCAAGGGATGAACGGATCTGCTTGTAGTTCTTGTCTTCCTTCCATGTCGTGAAGTAACGGTTAATGAGCCTTCTGTCATGCGGATCTTCAAGAGCTGTCTCAAGGATAGCTATGAGTTCGTCGGAATCTGTTGTGACAAGGTTAATGAATTCCCGCCAGGTCCTCCTGTCGTCATAGTCCTCTGAACCTCCCATATCTTCGTCAGGTGAAAGGTCTATCTCGACCGGGACGAAGCTGTCACAGTGCGTGACGTATAGAAGGAGCAGCTTGAACAGGTTCTTGTTCGTGTTGGTCCAGTATTCTTCATCACCGTTTTCGAGGATAGTTCCCGCGAAGGATTCCGCGAGCTCTATCGCTGTCGATTCTTCGGCTTCTCTTATCTGCTTAAGGCAGTCCCAGCCGTCGCTGTTCTGAAGCTCGCCGTCCTTGAAGTTCAGCAGCCATGTCCTTCTTCCGAGGCCTATATCTATCGGTTCCGTCGTCTGATACAGCTCTCCTTTAGGGTCGAATATAAGGCCACCGTGTCCCATGCATGCGTGCTGCACATATGCTCCTATCAGAAGGCCGCTGGTCTTACCTGCACCGGAAGGGCCGACGACCAGCATGTTGTCGTTCGCAAGGTGCCACTCGATGTCTGTCCTGACACCCGGCTGCTTGTTTATGAGCTCGCCGCTCGTCTTGTTTATGGCGATCGGGATGCCTGTCGGTTTGTCTATGTCGGTCAGCTTGAAGATCCTGCGCTCTTCCTGCTCTGTGAGAATACCGCGTCTGCCTGTCGAGGAGTTGAGGACCACCCTGTCGCCCATCTCGTCCGTGACGATCTTCGGCGCGTCTATGCTGCTCATCCGGAACTTTGTTATGAGTCTCGAGGCGAAATATGACGCCACCAGGATAAGCGCGATAGTAAACGGTTTTTCCATGAGCCCGCGGAAAAAGATCGCTACGGGATTGTAGGTGCGCTGGTAATAAGCACCCTCAAAAAGTGATCTCCCGCTGTCAAAAAACTGCAGGAGTGCGAAAAGCACCAGAAGAAAAGACCCGACCGACCATCTCGTGCGGATCTTTCTTTTCTGCTCCGGTGTTACTTTCAGCGGGTTCTCCGCTGCTTTCTCGAGCCTGCTCCATATGCTGAAGCGGTTGCGCTCGCCTCCGTCTGTTTCAGTTCTTGCCATTTTCATTCCTCCCTAAAGGCCCTGGAGTCTGAAGCTTTCGGGGAGCCTCGTTATCGACTCCTTCTCGGTTATAATGAGAGTGTAGTTCGTGCCCGGTACTCGCATGCCGAGCTGGGATGACATAGGTACCGTCAGAGAGAAGCTCAGTGCGTCGTCTGTTGCCGCTGCATCCGGCTTTATGCCGAGCTCTGTGAATACGCCGTCTTTTATCTTTTCTTTGAACATGGCTATGGCCGGATAGCTTTTTACTTCAACATTTGTCTCATACACTGTTCTGTAGACGCCTATGCCTATGAGGTCCCTTTCAAGCAGGGTGAATTTTATCTGCATTTTTCTCCCCTTTCGTTTTAATAGAGTGTTATATTTTTTCAGCCTGTCCGATTATATCGCTCCGGACTGTATTATTTTGCACATTCGGAGATGATCTCGTCTCCGGTTCTCATCAAAGAACTTTCACAGATTTTTCAATTTGAAAAAAATCGCGGAAACCGTTGATACAGCTTTGTTTCAGCTATACTTAAGGAACGCGTTTTTGCGATGGAAATCAGTCTCCGTATCTGTTCTTCTGCCTCTTCTGGAATTCTGTCTGCTCCCAGTCGGGTACGGCTCCATCAGCCTCAAGGCACATAAGAGCTGTTTCTATGAGAAGCGACCTCTTTCCTTCCGAAAGAGCTTTCAGTATAGGTGCGAAGATAGTCAGCCCCGTCCTTTCCCAGTCGTTCATTTTCGGGTAGCCCTTTTCGGAGAGCTCGATCCGCTTTCTTCCCCAGAGCTGATCAAGGGAGATGTCGAGAGCGTTAGCGATGTCCTTGTCTTTGACATCCCTTTTCCCCGTACCCGGGAGCCTGCTTCCGTTCTCTATAGCTACGATACCTGCCTTTGTCTCATATCCGGCCTTCTCCGCAAGTTCAGCCTGGCTCATGCCTTTGCTTCTTCTGATCACGCTCACGTTGAGTGCGAGCCTCTCTTTTTTCTTGCGTTCAATGAAATCCTTCTTCTCTTTGTCGTTCATTGCTATGCCTCCCTTCCGCTTTTCTGTTTCCTGTCCACTTCACTTTTCAGCTCACTGAGGCGTTCTTCGCATGCTTCGAGCACTCCGCTCTTGGACAGATAGTATTTTGCGTACATGCACATAGTGCACCGCCCTTTGTTGTCGAGATGGTTCCTGTCATTGAACGAGCAGCATGTCTCCGATGTCATGATCTCTCCTTCTTCGGTCACATGGGTGTCTGCGAAGACCAGAGCTGCGGTGATAGGGTTCCAGCCGTAGGTTTCATCGTAGTTCCTGTACTGCCTTACACAGGAGACTGCGTCCTGTTTGAAGCCTGCTTTCGTCATGAGTGATCCGAGCACCACCCGGTTCTGATCAGCATAGCCTATGTCCCACATGTCCGGGACCCGGTACAGCAGTCCCGTGTTGTACCAGGCATCGCTCTGCCCCTTCGGGGCTATCCGTGCCATTATCTCTGCTACTGCAAGATTGTGGTTGTACCAGTCTTCAGAGCTCCTTAGAGCGGTGCAGATCTCGTTCAGAAAGATGCATGCGGTCTTGTATGATCGTCCGTTTCTCCTCATTCTGGTCAGGTGGTCCAGCATTTCTTTTGATGATAGGTCGCTTTTACTCATATCATCCTCCTGTAGTGTCAAATTTTTTCAATTTGAAAAAAATCGCTGCAGCCCTTGCAATGCAACGGTTACAGCTATACTTAAGAGTCGCGTTTTTGCGATGGGATCTATGACAGTACGTCGTCCATCCTCTTAACGCTCCCTTTTCTCATTTCTTCAAGTGCCTTAGTGTACGGCTCAGGCAGGAAACTGCTCTTTCTCCCGTATGCAGTGATAACAGTCGCATCCGGGAATATGATCGTGAGTCTGAGCCTGCCGGATGCATCATCTGCAAGCTTCCCCGTCACGATGCAGTTTTCCCATTTTCCGTTTC
The DNA here is from genome assembly GCA_900315485.1 of uncultured Eubacteriales bacterium. Lineage (GTDB taxonomy): Bacteria > Bacillota > Clostridia > Peptostreptococcales > Anaerovoracaceae > Crickella. The sequence continues at coordinate 44,339 of OMZI01000005.1, forward strand.
TGGAGGCTATACACTTTAGTGATGACGGCCTGAGGACACTGTTGATCCCAGCGAACCACTGGCTCATATCTCTGAGTTCCCTCTCTCTTACAGTCACGTTCTTTACTATCAGCTCAGTCAGTATTGGCTTTCTCATGGTTTTTCCTGCTTCCGTCCTTTTCCTGTTATTGCCATGCGGGATCTATCTCATTCCCGCAAGCTTCTGTTTCACCGTTATCTTTACTCCGTTTTTCTCTATGCGCTTGCAGAGCCACATGATGTTGTTGCTGAGACCGTCTACAAACATCACGCGTCTGCCTTTGCTGTATAGATCAAGTCCCCCTCGTTTCATTACGCAGCGGTCTATGTCCTTAAGGAGCACCGTCCGCTTTATGCACCACAGCCTGTATGCCGTGATGCTGTCGTCTGTCACTCGCTGGTCCCAGAAGTGTTTTACAGGAGCCAGCATCAGAAGGACGCTGATAACTATGAATGAACCGTATATTGCGAGGAGCGGTTTATCAAGCTGCCCGCTTACGTATGCGCCGTATGCACACGCTGTTGAGAATCCCCCGAATAACGCACCTGTGAATGCAAGTGATGAGTTCGGTCTCACGTCGAAGTTTTTGCCCGGCCCGCCTTTTTTCCTGTTTGCACTTACAAAGATCAGGTCGAGCGAAAGGGGAACTATGTATATGACGAACAGTATCCCTATACCGCTGAATATGTTTTCTATAACCTTGACGATCATACTGCTCCCTTCTTGTTTTTGTGTTCTGTGTTTCTGCCCGCCCCGGGGAGCGCTCTCTGCATAGCGTTCAAAGCGGTTGTTTTTGGCTGTGCGCGTCTTTTTGCTTTGTTTCGTGGAATTATGCGTTGCGGCCGTAAAAATCGCTTAAATCGCAAATTTTGACCTTTAGTAGCTGCGCTTTCCTTTCTTTTCTTCCGGATGAGTTTGCCACACCAATTTTTTCAATATGAAAAATTTCTCTGTAACGCAGTCAAATCAACGCTTTGGGGCATACTTAAGGATTTGAAAATTGCGATGGAAATCAGCTGACGAATCCCTTATGCTGATCACTGTTGCCCGCCTCATCAAAAATGTCGTCGTAAAGGCCTTTCCCGTACGCGGCTACTTCTATGCCTTCGACGTGTACACTAAGCGCCTCAGGCACAGCGGAGACAGCTCTTTTTATCATTTCCACCTTGTCTGCGCCATTTTCCATCGCTACATCGGTCACCATAGCGATTCCCCTTGCCAGTATCTCTATTACTGCAGCTTCGACCACATCTGCACTTTTCATGACATGATCGCCGGCATAGCTTACAAGACACTCTCCGTCGACATTGAGCGATAACTCTCCGTCTCCGCCGTACAGGCACACGATGGAATCTCTTGCCCTGTTCGCCAGGCATTCAATGAATTCCACTTTATCCTCTGGTGCATTCGTGACCGTAAGAAGGTCTGCCAGTGTGAGCAGGAGCCCGCCTGTCACCTGTTTTGCGACATTACCGATGTCGCAGCCGTTTTCATCAGAGAAGCACTTGATCCTGTCTGCGAGCACATATCCTGCAAGTGTCATTGCGAGTTCTTCGTCTTCTGCGTTCTGATCTGCACCTATCAGTTCAATGGCTGTTATTCGGTCTGTCACTCTTAGCTTTATGTTGCTTCCGTCATAATCGATCGACGCTATCTGTTTCTTTTTCATTTGCGTTGTTCTCCTGTTTGCTGCTTTGGGAACGGAAAGGCACCTCACATAGCTCTGTGGGCGCCGTATTTTTGTTCTGAAGCGTTTTTTGTAGTTTTCGGGGCATTTCCCCATGTTGGTGTTTTTGTCCGCTCTAAGGCGGGATTCCGGCTATTCTCTTTCTGCAGCGAGCAGAAGCCCTCTGAAGTGAGAAGGGGAGAGCACCATCGCGTCAAGCCCTGTATCATACACACTTTCCAGCACCTCTTTCTGCCAGTCATGTACTATGAGTCTGCACCTTTTGCGCCTGATGCGTGATTCTATCTCCTTGATCCTGCCAAGATTGCAGCACAGAAGGTTATATATCGGCTTTCCGGACTCTGTTCTTCCATCTTCATCGTTTCCCGGAGAGGAGGAGAGACCGAGAATCTTGTTTATCTTGTTCCTCCAGTCAGGTATCGTGAGCATTTTTGCAACATCCATAGCGTGGCTTTCGTCCTCCGTCGGGATAACGTAGCACAACCTGTATATCGCTGTGGGGTCCATTCTGCTTTCTTCCTTGCCACTCATCTTAAGAAGGTCTTCCGCAACTTTTCCTGTCTCAGCGAAGATGACTGCCTTGAGTCTCCGGTCTCTGCTGCGCTCAATGTCCAGAGCGTCCTCGTACATACGCCTGATGTCGATTGCTGTCTGTGTCTCGGATGCAGCATACCACCGGAACTTTGGGGTGGAGATAATATAAACACATATCGGGCCTGTTTCGCTGAAGATCGTGCCTGACTGTATGGACATTTCGCGCCGTGTGTGCTGCATGTCCTGTGTCTTTCTTTTGAGGATCGGACCGCTTATGTATAGGGGCATTCTTTTTGGTGCACTCCGGATTATCTCCGTGGCATCGGTAAGGGTAGGGGAGTAGAACAGATGTTCCTTATTCTCGAATCCGGCTCCGTCTACATTGAAGCCCGCGTCCAGGAACGCATTTATAAGCATGGCCTCCCTGCGCTTTTTGAGGCGGTATTCTTTTCCCCCGGGATATCTTGCCCCTTTTTTGCCGGCGAGAACTTCCACATGTTCCGAGAGCCGCGGGTCCATATTATCTATCCAGTCAAAGCCGGCGGGGTCGCAGATCCGGTACGTTCTCTTCCTGTCCGGGTGACGGAAGTAGCGTATAAGATCATCAGCGAGCATGTGCCTCAGTTCGTCGCCTGCCGACGACGGTGGGGCGGGGGCCCTGTCCCGAACCTTAAGCGAAAGAATCTCACCAGACATACCAAGTCTAAACATGTAATGATTTCTTACTTTTTCATTCATAACCAAAACCCAACATGATCTAAGGTTTTTATTTTTATTCTTCCTCCTGTTTGGTTTAACGAGGTATTGCTTTCAGCAACCACCTCTACCAAACCCTTTAGGATGAGGCGGGTAAAAATCGTGGTCAAACCATTGGAATTTCAACGGTTTCAGCTAACTGATTTTTTGATTTTTGCAAAAAGCAGAAAATCAGTTACTTTTTTGACTGATTTTTTGTGATTTTTACAGCCGAATCCGAGCTTCTTGCAGCAATCATTTCGTAGATGAAAGGCTCTTTTCTGTCTGCAATATAGATGTCGCAGTAGGACTCATCCGGATCTTTGACTGCCATGTTCATCGTAATGAGAGAGAGGGCGTTATCGTCTCTTATGAAGGTGCCCTGAAGTGCATCCAGGGCTCTTTTTGAATCGATATTGTCGAAGTCAAACACCTTCTGAAAGCTGCTGCAAATGTGATGTTCAAAGACAATAAGAGGTTCTTCTATCTTCTGGATCTTCCCGTTTTCGCGTTCGTAATCTGCCTGAAGATTCATCACGAGATAGAATATGTGCTTACCTGCATTTGACGGCCCTCTGTCAGAAGACTGGACGGAGTAGAAGGGAGGGAGATGGAATTTCCAGAGTCCCGGCTTCAGCTCCGTGAGGCATGCATCAAAATAGTCGGTAGTGCCGATCATTTCATGATTGTTGCCGATCTGCCTGTCCTGCATGTCGTACACAAGTCTTTTCAGTTTCAGGTAGATTTCTTCATTGTCGATCGCGAAACTGTTTGTTAATGCCTTCACGCTTTCATCCTGCTCGGTGTATAGCGCGTACGCAAGGTCGCTGATTTTTCTTGTCTGCAATTTGACCAGTTCCTGGTAATCCAGGAGGCTCTTTATGCTTCTATCTCTGTCTATCATTTTTTCCCTCTGTGTCTGTGAGTATGCATGTTGCTATGCCTGTTTCCGGTGACTTTCTCACTATGCCAAGTCTGTGGCTGCCGAAAAGGACCGGCTTTTTGCCCCTCAGTTCCTCGGACGGTATCCTTGACGGATACACAAATAAAGTGATTTCACCTTTTTTTCTTTTCTTTTCGAATTTTTCCAGAAGCCGCAGTTTCTGTGCGCCCCGGTCATTATTTATGATCACATCATACATAAGTCCGGTCGTCGTATAGAAAATGTAGTCCTCAGGAAGGTCTGTGCGAACAGCAGCGACCTCGTTCTCTTCTCCTTTTTCCTTTTCTTCTTTCATCACCGCAAGGTACACATCAAAGGCATCAAGTTTGTCGCTGCTTGCTCTTTCTTTCTTGTCTGCCTTGAGGATATGTGTGTCTGCATATTTCGCCTTTGTGATGATGCGCGCCTGCAGAAATTTTTCCGTCAGATCCTCGGCGGTCTCCTTGCATATGCCGAAATAAAGGCAAAGATAGAGAAGAAAAGAATCGTATCTGATCGCACCGAACACCTTTATAAGCTGCGATGTGTCAGAGAGAAATCGTCTTGTTATCTTTATTTCTTTTCTGCCCATGTTTCCTCCTATGAGTAGTTTTCCATACCGGCACGAGCCTGTTTTTCAAGTTCCTCGCGCTGAGTCGTGAACAGCATGTGCTCAGACGGGGAGGCTTTGACCTTGATAGGAATATGACTTGCTCCTGCGCAGAAAAGGGCTTCGCCCTTATCCTGGCTCGGGATGGTCATCATTTCCTCTCTTGTAAGTCCCAGTTTGGCGGAAATATTATCGAGGTCGGTCTTTTCCATTCCGAGGATCAGCTTTGAGTGAGAGCAGGAGAGGATGGCATTGCCGTAATTGTCTCTTCCGTTGAAAAGGTCGACGATAGACTGTGTAGCGAAGATCGCTCCTCCGCCGAATCCTCTTATGACCTTGAAGATCTCCTGAACGAACTCTCCTACCTGACGGTTGTTTCCGTCCAGAAGCTGCCATCCCTCGTCGATGGTTATCATCTTTTTCTTGGTTCTGTCCTGCCTGCATTTTGCCCATATGAATTCCAGTATGATGAACATTGTCGGTGCAAGCATATCGTTTTTGATATTTTCAAGGCCAAAGACTATATACTTGTTGCCGAGATTCACATTCGTATGACCGTTCATGTTCCTGCAGGCACCATTGATGAAACGGGACATGATTATCACGATCTCCTTGCGGATCTTTCCCTCATCGGATGCTGCCTTGATCCTGTCGTAGAAGTCGGAAATTATAGGCATCTTCTTGAGCGTGGTATGCTCAGCGTCTTCGTAGATGCTGTTGTTATCCTCGTTCATGCCGAAATCTTCGTAAAGATGCAGCAGGATCGTCTCAAGCTGCGTTTTTTCAGCAAGTGTAAGGTCAGGGATGAGATACGTCAGCCATATCTTGAGGTTGTCTATCTTGTCGATGACCCATGATTTTTCTGAATATGAATTTCCTCCGAGAAATGCAGTGACAGGGGAGGACATAGGCCTTATCTCGAGAGGATTGATCCTCTGGTTCGATGTGGCTGCTATGTCGACAAACTCTCCGCCGACTGCGTCACATATCCTTCTGAACTCGTCCTGTTTGTCCGGTGCGAGAATAAAGTTCTGCACGCCGTGATATCTGAGCCTTGTCGTTATGGTCATGAGAGAGTAGGTCTTTCCGTGTCCTGATGCTCCGTAAATCGACATGTTTGCGTTCGCATATCTCGAGTCGAACGGGTCGTAGAGTACCATCGACGCATTCTCTCTGTGATATCCGACTGCGATGCCGTTTTTATCCGAAAGGGAAAATGCCGTGAACGGATATGCTGCGGCAACTGCGCTGGTAGTGAGGTTGCGTCTGCCCACGTTCAGGAGTTTCGGCCTTAGATTCATAGTGTATCCGGTCGAATAGAAGGCTTCTTCCTGATATCTTTTACACTCAAGAATGTCTACGTCGAGAGTTATGGCAGCCTTTTTCATCGCTTTCTTACGAAGATCCAGCTCTTCAAGAGTGTGTGCCCAGACGGTTATGAGGACTGTGATATCGTAAACGGACTCTCTTCCTCCCTTAAGAGCCTGCTTCATCCACATCGCTCCGGAGTAGTTTTCAGCTATCTCTTCTGCGTTTTCCTGCTCGGCCTCTGTGTTCGTGAGCTTGTATTTCTGCCACTTGAGGGTGTTTTTTATGCTGCTTAGCTTCTGTGAAGAGTCATCTTTGATGAAATAGATGTCTATATCGTAACCGTATCCGAAGTTTATGATCCCCGAAAGCCAGCCGCCCTGCGTCAGCATGTAGTTCGGCATCGTGTTTCCTCTAACGAAGAAGTGGCTCCTGTACATGCCGTCGATGACCATGTAGGAAGGGGACTCGTTAAAGTCTATCGACTTCGGCGCTATCAGATTCCTGATGTCGAACGGGATATCTGCATCAGGCAGCATCTCGAGCACCTTTGCGCGGTCGTCCCTTATCCTCAGAACTCTTTTGTTGTAAGGCTCAGTGTTCTTCGTGGCTCTGTTATAGTAGTTATACAGAAGTTCAGACAGCTTTCCGTCTTCGTTCGAAGTAAAAAGAAAAACGTCGTTTCCGAGGCCTTTGAATCCGGAAGCGATCTCTTCTGCTTTTCGGTTTATTATATTTATGCCTTCTTCTTCAGTTTGGATGCCTTTTACTTCCTCGCCCTGGAGCTGGAAGATGAAGTAGTAGTGCTTACGATATGTATCTAGTCCTCCTTCGTTCTGGAGATACTGTATATACTGCGAAATAAGTGATTTGCAGGAGTCATCCTTTTCTTCCTGATAAGCGGCCCGTGCCATAGCTACGTATTCATCGATATTTGAGAAGGTCGTGATGACTTTGATGTGGAAATCAGCATAGATCGTTTTGATGAGAGCCGCGTATTTTCTTATGGTCGAATCCTGCTCTTCATCAGACATGATGTTGAAGTTGATGGCCACGATCTCCATTATCTTGATGAATTTCCGGTTTCTGCCGTTCTCATCTTCGGTAATGACGACGCCGTCCTTTATTCTGCTCTCCTGAATGAAGTCCTGTGTCCACTCCGGGACTCTTGTGCTGTTAAATGACAGTCCGAGATCCCTCCCGAGATTTATATCCATTAAAAATCTCCTTTCGCTTCGATGTATTTTGCCCGCCTGTTTCATACCTTTCTTTTCACGGTACGAAAAAAGGGCAGGGGAGTATCCCTTGCCCGAATCAGTCTAGGTTCATGTTAACATGATAGCACTGCTTGACACGAATGTCCGTATCACTTAGTGTCGTTTTTGATGCATTTTGCCGTTTTTTTGGATGAAAATCGCCGGTTTTTTATTTTTGTTTTTTCCCAAGTTGCCAGATTATGTCTACCAGATGTGAAATTTCCTTCTGTGCATTGCCGTCCTCGTCGAAGTTCGCCATGCTGCACATATACTCATAGAGGCTGTATGCCGCCTGCTCGAAAAAGTAGTTGCAGTTGTTGAATGTGAAGTATTGCTTCAGCATTTTGCCGAACAGTTCAGCCCTGTCTTTGGGTTTGATGCCTTCAAAGAATGATCGTGCAGCCAGTTGATCAGGATCATTATTTTCCAGATCGAAGACGATGATCCGTCTTTTGGCTTCACTTATTGGATCGGCTTTGGCATCGCTGTGTAGTTCAGGGTGGCGGACAGCATAGCTAATGTCCTCTTTATACTCAATTCTGAATATATCAGTAAAGACCTCACACAGCTTTTTTGTGTAGAAAAGATCCATAGCTTCAGCCGGCATGGTTTCATCGTAACTCAGGTAAGATTTCGTGAGCATATCGGCAGCATTTTGAAAACCAAGTCTTTTAGGGAGTCTGATCGACATGGCGACTATTTTTTCTTGTTGATTCGCGGTATCCCTGATCGGGAGCTCAAGATTTATTGGTTGCATTTCCTACCTCGCTTCACTGCTTTGTGCGGCTTTTAGTCCGCTTAGTTTATTCGTTACTCACGCTTTATAAGATATTACCATTTTTTTACACTATTCGATATGTTTTTTACACTATATTGCAAGTAAATAACATAAAACTGTAATGTGTTGTAGCTATATGATAATATCTAACAGGCTTTTGATGCTATAGAAAATTGTTCTTTTTGAAATAAAAGTCAATGAGTAAACCGCTGGGTTTTTATATTAAGTTTATTTTTCAATTTATTTTTTAATTTATTTATCGGAGCAGCCAAGCCCAGTGATATCAACGGGTTCACGAAATCAATCGTGACATTTTGGGGTCAATCGTGACATTTTGGGGAGTAAACGAGACAAATTGGGAATTTAATCGTGACATTTTGGGGAAGGGCGAAATTTCAATCGGGACGTTTTGGGGCGCATAGCACTTCGATCCATGAAAATGCATTTAAAACCCCTGCGAAAGGCTGATAATTCAAGGATTTTGGGCAGAAACGGCGATATGGGGCCATATAATAGATCGATATGAGGTAAAAAGTCCCGTTATTTCAAGGCTTTTGTTAACGGATAAAATGAATGTGTACAGTTCAATCGTGACATTTTGGGGCGGTTTTTATTTCAATCGTGACATTTTGGGCAAGAGCGATATTTCAATCGTGACATTTTGGGGAACGTTGAAATTTCAACGTTTGCAGTCTCTTTGAGGCTCGTGAAAAGCAGATTTTGCATCTCCAATCGTGACATTTTGGGGAAGTCTTATATTTTCAATCGTGACATTTTGGGGACGATAGCGATAGTTCAATCGTGACATTTTGGGGAAGAGGGTGTTCGCAGTAAAACCACAAAATAAGGTGCGCCCACCTCAATCGTGACGCAATTTATTGACATGTCACGATTGAGCCCTTATAATCAAGCTGCAACTATGGCAACGAAGTATAGAGGTGCTTTCAATAATGGCTAACGAAATTGTAAGATATCATAACGACTTTGCTTCAGTCAGCCTCGTCAGCTTTTCTGCGGTTGAGCAGAACATGTTTGCGGCAGTACTGTATGAATGTCGGGGAAAGGGTTCACAGAAGCACTATCTGTCTCTTGAATATCTGAGAGAGCTTTCAGGATTTTCGGCAAAGGATAACGCGAGATTTATGTCTTGTGTCAAAGAATTTGCAAAGAAGATGCACACTCTTTTCTATATGGAAGATAAAGAGGACGGCGGGTTCAAAAGTTTTGTGTTGTTTCCCCGGTTTGAGACAGTGGATCTGGACACGGATGATCCTAAACTGGAAATAAGGGTGGATGAGGATTACGCTTATATAATCAACACTGATCCGGAGTTTCTCCCCGAAGGGACACTGAAGCTTTTGAGTGCTGGTTATACCACGTTCGAGCTGGCTCAGCATAATGCTCTGAAATCAGGCTACAGCAAGAATGCATTCAGACAGCTCAAACGGTTCAAAAAGACAGGCTGGTGGGAGGTATCCATTGAGGATTTCAGGCGGCTTTTAGATGTACCTGAAAAGTACAGGATGTCTGAGCTAAGAAAGCGCGTGCTTGTACCTATCAAAGAGGAGCTTTCAGATCTGTTCGAAGGGCTTACTATCACCGAAAAAAAGGGAGGGCCGTCAGGTAGGAAGGTTCTTGGTTTGAGATTTGATTTCAAGCCGCAGCTGGAAAAAGGGATCTGGCACGATGATGATATCTACGGAGAGCTGCGTGAAGAATACAACTGTCCTGTATGCGGAGAACCTTTGTATGCAATAGTCAAGAATACAGGTGACGTGTTCTACGGTCATAAAGGAGGGTGGAATACGTCGGCTCCTTGCAGACAAACATTTGGAAGTCTCAGAGAGATACTCAGACAGAAGGGCAGCCCAATAATTAAAGAAGCTGAAAAGCATCCATATATTGAAAGGGATAAGCCTAAAATAGAAAAAACGGGATTCAGCTGCAGAGCGTGCGGAAAGCCTCTGTTCAAACTTTACAACGATAAGGGGGAAATGTTCTACGGACATATAGACGGATGGAAGAAAGATGCTGTCTGCAGAGAGACCTACAGCAGCGTTGCTGAGATAAGAGGGTACAGCGAGACACCGACGCGATCCGATCATGCAGATTATGATTTGACCGAAGGAGATCCTAATACAGCAAAGGATATATACGGGATATTCGAAACGATAACCAACGATATCATGGACAAGGAGCAGGAATGATTCTGAAAGGAAGAAGAGATTTCGGAGATGGGTGCTATACAGCCATCTATGAAGATGATAAGTACAAGTATACGCTGAAAGTAAGCGACGGAATCAGGGTGGTATCTGCTGAACCGTTTGACCCCTGCAGGCCGGTAATAACCATCACGGACAAGGAGCCTGCACGACTTGAGTTCTTCGGCGGCGTTCTGATGGAAGAGATGCTTGGGTCATATATGGCGGCGCTGAGCGAGGTACCTGATATCACCGAACAGATGAGAAAACTTGTGTGAAAAAATAACTCCCCTGACAAAAGTCAGGGGAGCATTTTTTTATTTAGGCTTTTGCCTTCAGAGAGAATCTTCCTTCGGCCATTACGGCGATAGTGTCATCGATGCCGGTGGTTACCTGATCATAGACAACATCCATCACTATCCTGGCACAGAAGTTAGCTGCTTCTCTGCGCGACGCCGGATTCTCACCATCTATGAGGTGAGGGTGTAGCGGCTCGCAGTGTAGGGAAAGCGCAAGTCTGTACAGAAGATTCATGCTCGCAATGGCTGCGTTATGGCAGCTTTTTCTATTGCTGTCGAGCTTTACTGTATAGTCTCTGAGCGCGTCGCCATCAAGTCTGAAGCGCTGGATAGGAAGGAGGACTTCCATCGCGTAAATCGAGTTTACGTAATTTGAAAAGTCCATCATTCCGCTTTCAACTGCATTCAGATCAGTTTCTCTGAAAGCTTCGTCCTCGGCTCCGATCGCAGTGACCAGAGCCAGATACTTATTCTTTAGTTCCATTTGTGTTGTTTCCTCCTTCTAATTCTTGATTAATGTTTTGATGATGAAAGAATGGTTTTTACGATCATAACCGGATTCATCTGAGGATTAATGCAGTGAGCATGCTTTGCCCGTTCCTTCTGCATATCCTTTTCATCCCGGGAAACCTTCACGTATGCGCCCGGCCAGTTTCTCGTATTTACTCCGTAATCGTCTACGAGAATGTCGCTTTCTCCGCAGTTCACATAATCTGCCTTGTTCATTCCGCAAGGGACGAAGATGATGTGGTCCTGAGAAACGAACGGAGCGTAAACCTTAAGCCACCGAAGTTTTTCCTTCTTTGCTGTCGGATGGTCCTCGAGCACGGAGGTCAGAACATAAACATCCGTATCTGGCATTTCAGAAAGACTCTTCATTGCCTTCAGGATGTTCCTGTGCGGACGGAGAAAAAGAAAGTATCCCCATATGTACAGGACAAAGAGGGGAACATAACGGAATTCAGCAAGGACCCCGTCCTGATCAAAGTAGATTTTCATTTCTGCTCCTCCTTTTCCGCGGCGGCGTGTGCCATTGCCTCTATCAGTTCGAGCGCAGCCATATCTGCTTTATTGAAATGGCTGTAGTACGAATATGCATTCTGGATATGCTCTGCTATGAATGTCTTCTTTTCTTCAGCCGGTGAAATGAGCTCCGATGAGCGGATCGTCCTTATGAAAGAATCGATTTCCGATATGAGACACATTTCCTCCGGTGTCAGCCTTTCTCTTGTTAGGGCCGCGATCAGGTAAGGGGGTTTCAACATTGGTGTCATCCTCCTTCCTACTACGCACACATTGTGAATGTGTCGGATCCTTTGTCAAAGTAGAAAACGTTGTACGAAAGAAGCTCGTGCGGTTCTACTACGCTTTCGTTGGCCTGTCTTACCAGTTCTTTAAGGTCCGCTGGTTCGATCATCTCCGAGTCCGGGACCAGTATGAACTCGTGCAGGCTTGACGGAAGGATATAGTAGCTGCAGCCGATAACATCTCCTGCCTTTTCCATGACGCCCGGATAGAACAGGGCAGCTGCGCCGTGTTCTCCGGTGCGGTTGCTCAGGATATACATCTGGCTGTGGCCATCAGTATCTGCTCCGACCGTCAGCAGGTTGGTGCTGCTTCCGTACAAAGCATCTTCCATGTCAACGAGCTTTGCTGAATCCAAACGTGATGCACTTTTAAGCGCCTGCCTGAACAGGGTGGCCTTGTCGACATCCAGACTGCTGAAAATAGAATCGTTTATAGTGACTGAGAGCGAGCCTATCTTCGGTTCTTCAATCTGGACAATCGCAATAAGCGCAAGTCCGTTTCCGACATCGAAGAATGGCTTGTCTTTAAGAAAGTCACCGTTTCGGCCGATCTCCAGAAGGCGAACTGAAAGGCTGTCTTTTACAGCATCCCAGTTAAAGGCGATTGCGTCATCTGCTATTCTTTGCATGTCTGCGCCGGATGCGTACTCCATAGCAGAGTCATACTGTGACAGGATCTCCATCGCCTGATAACGGACCGGTTCTCCCTGCAGATAATGCATCTCATATTCGCCGTTTATGTAGATCGTCGGAGCTGCCGTCTGGTCTGCAAGCTTGAAGGTGAGGCCTACAAGCTTCTGGTCATTGACCTTATCCACGCTCATAATGCGGATATCCAGATTGCTCTTCTGCTTCTCGGTCATAAGGGCAATAACTTCTTCTCTCATTTTTTCGGCATAATCGCCTATATTCATCATTGTGTTCATGTGTTGTCTCCTTTCTTAAAAAAGAGACGGGCATAAAAAAGCCCGTCTCATATAACATCAGATATTGATTTTCTTTCTAGTGAAGGTATTTGGTCACAGCTGCGAGCAGTACGGGAACTGATATCGCTCCGATAGGGGCGGACGGCAGATTCTGTACAGGCTCATCTTCTGATTTCTCTGTCATGGAGACAGGCTCAGACGGGATCTTTGCTGTGTCAATAACTTCATCTTCAGCCTTTTCTTCTTCAGCAGCGAGATATTCATATTCCGGTGTCACGGTATCTTCTGCGTCATCGCAATATCCATCTTCACAGTCTTCCTCGCAGTCACAGTCGTCATAGAAAAGAATGACGCCTGCGAGCGTTGAGTTGTTCATTCCTCCTGTGCTGATCAGCGCAAAACCGCATGAACCTTCCATGTACACGCCGCTCATGATGCAATCAACAAAGCCGGGAGTATCCTCGAACTTGATGTCGAGGTCCTTGAGGCTGACGTATTCGCTGCCTGTTTTGACCGCGCTGCCGATCCTGTCTTTAGCAGTAGCAATAGAATTCCGCTTTACGGCTGCCGGAGCAGGGGAGTATTCTATGACTTCCTCGTGTTCCGCTTCCGGTTCTACAGCAGGAGCTGAAGGTTCAGAAGGTGCAGGGACCTCATCCTGTTGAAGGTCCTGATCTGACGGAGGCTCGCTGGAAGGTATGTCCTGCGTAGCAGGATCATCTTCCTCTGACGAGCCGTTATCAGCAGCATCTTCCTCCGGGAGAGTTTCTGCATTTTCGGCTTCAATATCTTCTGTTGTTTCCTCGCTGACTACGGTCACCTCTTCGCAGTCAGCTTCTTCAGTAATGATTTCATCTGCATATACGCCAACAGGCATGAGTGCCAGAAGCAGGATAGCAGTGATCGTTAAGACTCTTTTCATGCCGACACCTCCTACCACATCTTGCGAATGAACTGGTTGGTGATGTCAGTAATCATGGCTGTTCCCGAATCTCCGGCTACGTGTATGTCATAGTAGCCGTTTCGGCCTGCGCCGTTGGCGAAAACAGGACGGACCTTTTCTTCGTCAGGCATATACACCAGATCGACGAGCGGGTTGCCTTCGGCGGCGCCACCATTTTCGGTAAGGCGGATCGCGTCGCGCATTGCGCTGCAGATCATCTGCCTGTCGTCAAGGGTGAGGTCGTAGACATCTCTGTCCAGCAGTGCGCGGGCTGCAGCCTGCAGCGCTGCCGGTGCATCGTTCTGGCTTATGCCGTAGTCCATCAGGATTTGTTCGGCTTTGCCGAGTCTTGCTTTGATCGTGTTCATGTGTTGTTTCCTTTCCCCCGCTTTGCGGGAATAAAAATAGGACGGCCGATGGTCGTCCGGTTAATATATGAAATGCTGATCTCTCAGCGTTTCATCGCGTTGAGATAGTCATCAAGACCCTTATAGGTCGGATCCCATTTCATGGTGGAGTGGGAGAGACCGAGCCTTCTTCCGCATCTCGGACACATGCCGTCCTTGATCTGATCGCGTTTGTCGGCACGAACTATAAGACTGCAGTGTGTGCACGTAGCGTTGAGTGTAGAGACAAGCTTGTCTTTGGCTGCCTGAACGTGCTCGTTTGTGTCTGCATCCATGTCATAGGCGATACGAATCTTGCGAAGTCCCTTAGGAAGGAGAGTCTTGAACGCGGTAGGAAGGTACTTCTGGGAATTTACTCCCGGAACAGACAGTACGGAATATCCTGAAAGGGCACATATTACATCTGCCTTCAGGGCGCCTTCTGTCAAAATAACTTCCGAGACACCGCGTGCACCGCGCCGGAAATGCACATATGCATGAGCCGGAGCGCCGCCTTCCTTATCTCTGCTTGAAAGAGAGATGTACCTCGGCCCATCTGCGAGTTTCCTGTCAAGTCTGATCTGAAAACCCTGGATCTGACCTTTCGAGTTGCGCTGCGGTATAAGGATGCCCGACCCGGTGTACAACATTGTCCACGAACCGTCTTTGTCCTTATAAAATCCCGGCACATTCTCAATGGTGCATCCCATTCTCAGCAGTTTTAAAGCTATCGCTTTCGGATCGGAAGGCATTGACCTGTATGCGAACTTTCGGATCTGCTCCTCTGACAGTCCTCTTGCCATCAAATCCCCGGCATGACGCTTGTGGAGATTTGTAAGAGATAAGAGAGCGCGGTATGTTGCGTCTCTTACGGCTAAAGGCGCCAGTTTCTCTTCCTCCACAGGTTGTGGGGGTTGTGGCTTCGAATCGGGGGTCTCCTGAGTATAAGCGTCGCCGCTAAAGGCTCTATATGCGTCGCGGATATCTGAGATACCCATGAACAGCATATAGAGATCAAGCGGACCGCCCTGTGTGTGGATTTCTTTGTCTCCGCATTTATTACAGCGGAATACGTTTTTTCCGTAATTGAGGTTAAGCTTACGCTTTCCGTTACAGTTAGGACAATCCACATACAGGGAGTTCTTATCTGCAGGAAGGCCAAGTCTCAGGGCCACATCAAACAGGGTGATTGTCTGATGTTCGCTCATGGATTATGCCTCCTTTTTCTTCTGCTTCTTCATGTTGTCGATCTTCCGCTTTCTTTCCTTAAGATTCAGAAGGGCGTCGTTGTAACGCTTTTCTGTTTCAGCGAGTTCACTAAGATCCTTGATCCCGTAGTGCTTGAGCATATTCTCCTCCGAGTACTTTGCTTCAGCCATTCTGGTACGGAGTTCAGTGACCCTCTCTGCGACATCAGCGGAGACCTCCTGACGGTACTCACGGGTGCCTTTGTTCACATACTCGTGAACGATATCGCCGGTCTTTTCTTCGGCAATGGTCATGGCCTTGATGAAATCACCGGCAACACTTGTGCCGAATGAGATACTCAGAACCTTGAACTTTGCGAATCTGAGAGTGTCCTTCAGAGTCTTCTCGGGTCCGAGATCAAGAGCATCTGCAACATCATTCTCATTGATCCTGAGAGTCGGGACAGTTCCCAATGCGCGGAATGCCGGTACGATATTCATCGCAGCTCTCTTGAGAGCGTCTGAGGCTGCTGCCTTTGGGCTGTCGCCTTCACCGGCGTCTTCACGGAAAAAGTCGACATCGTCTGTATGGACATGAATCCTGCAGATGCTGTAGAACGGCGTGTCTGCGGACTTCTTATCCATCGTGACTGTCTTATCCCAGTTTCCTGCGCCATAGAGCTCGTCGAGATAGTTCCATGCAGTCTCCTTCTTGATATACGGGACGACTGTGAAACTCTTCCCGGACTTGGAGATGGAGTCTACTCTTATCTCCACTTCTTCAGGCTGGAGTGACCTGTTCTTCACGCTTGCTTTCATAGTGTTGTTTCCTTTCGTTTGATGATGTGAGTGCTTTCAAATAAACAGAGGCGATGATGTCGCCTCTGTTATCTGACATATCGGGCAGGACGTTTAGAACTCGTCGAAGTATTCTTCGTCGAATTCATCAGGAAGGGCAACGAATCCCGTGGATTCGAAGTCGTCTTCCTTTGGCTCTGGTGCCGCCTTAGGTGCCGGGGCTTCATCGGCTGCTGCCACAGCCTCAGGTTTCTTTCCTTTGAGGAAAGAAATGGCGTCCTCGTCTGCCGAAGGGATGACGTCCCAAGTGTAGACCGTCGTTCCGTCTGAGCGTTTGTAGCTTCCGGTGTCGACTCTTCCCTTGATAACGACTCCCTTGCCCTTTGTAAGATATCTGGCCAGCGCCTCGCCGCGCTTTCCGTACATCTTTACAGGGATGATGTCCGGGTTCTCCTTGTCCCATGACTTATTGACAAATACGCGGAATTCCACGATAGCTGTCTGCGAGTCCTGGATATAGGTAGTTGTGGCATCAGCAGCAATGTTGCCTCTGATTACCGCTGTGGACATTCCGGCTGACCCGCCGTCTTCGATAAGCTGGAACCCCTTCGGGTCGGCTATCAGCACTTTGGTGTACTGTGTCTTGCCGTCCTTGTTCTTGTAGCTCCCTGTCTGGACTCTTCCGGTCACGGAGACAGTCTTGCCTGCCTTGAGGTAGTCATAGACGTTCTCGTTACCGTAAAGCTCTACCGGGAAGAAGTTGCTCTTCGGATCGTTGCCCGACTTGGTCTTCCTTCCGTAGTTCCAGACGAGAGTGAACTTGGCTACAGGTTTGCCCTTTGCGGTCAATCCAGTGTCAGCGTCCTTGACGATGCGTCCGATAATAGTGAAATAGTTGCTCATGGTGTAACCTCCTTTAAATAAAAGAATGGTTTCACGTCACCGGCATGAAACCATCGCTTGCTTAAATAAAAAAAGCACCTGCCATGTCTGTGGACATACAGGTGCTCCATTATCAAAGCTGGGAATACGTTAATATGTTTATATTATATATACAAGTGCCGTCAAATACAAGCCGTTTCTCTACACATTCGCTTCTGCAAAAGCTCTGATAGCTGCCTTGTAGTACTCGGCACGTTCTTCAGTCGGAAGTTCTTTTACTTCCTCTGGAACCGCGTCAAGGAACATTGCTTCGGTGACCGACTCTTTCTTGGCTTTCTTCTTCTTTGTGCGCGGGTTCAGCTTTCCTGCCAGAATGCTTTCGGCCGTCTCTCTTGTGAGTCCGCGGGCTGCAGCTTTCTTAAGCTTCTCCGCTTCCTTCAGAGATATCGCGATCTCTTTATCTGCTACGATATCTGTAATGACCTCCTGATGCGAAGCACTTAGGTCTGCAAGGATGACGCCGGCTGTAACAGGCAATTTTCCTTCATCCACTTTGTCAAGAAGAGCAGGGGAGAGGTCGTTCAGCTTGAGATATCTTCTGACGTTCGAGTCAGAATCAGAGCTTTCCTCGGCAATCGCCTTTAACTCATCTGCCTGTCTCTTGCCCTGCCTTACGGCAGCTTCAAGGCGAACTTTGTAAGTTCTGGCTTTTTCGGAAGGGAGTATCGTTTCTCTTGCGATGTTTGTATCCGCCATGACGATATCTGCCATGTCATCATCAAGGTCAAGTACGCGGCACGGAACTTCACTGAGGCCAAGCTTTTCGGCTGCGAAGCGGCGCCTGTGACCGGATATGATCTCATATTTCCCACCGTTAAGCTCTCGGACGATGATCGGGAGAAGTATCCCGTAGTCTCTGATGGAGTCTACAAGAATGTCCATGTCTTCATTGTCCAGGACTTTGTATGTGTGGTTATGGTAGGTGACGAGATCTTTAAGGGGAATGCTTCTGATATCTCCTTCGCCGGACCTGGCGATCTCTATTTCCTTCTTTGTTGGAGCTAATGTTCCCCCGAAGGGCGTATTGAGGATATTGACTGCACCATCTAACAGCCTGCTAAGTGCATCAGGATCATTGATTTGCTCTACCTGAGAGGAATCAACGACATTACTGAGGTCATATTTTGGTTTTTTCTTTGCCATCGTTTATATCTCCTCTCTTTCAAGAAATTCATCACACAGCATACTGTAAGCGAGTCTTGTCGGACTGTTTTTCATGAAGTTCATCAGTGGCATTCCTGCAAGCTGTGCCTGGTTGACCACGGTGGATCTAGGTATCTGCGTGTTGAATATATACATGTTGCGCTCGATCAGCGGCTCAAACTGGCTCATTACTTCCTTTACAGCCGACCTGTTCTTCTCAACCATAGTATACACGAGGCCGGAGAACTCGAGTGGTGGATTTACCGTCGCCTGCACCTTCTGCACTGTAGATACGAGATGGACGATTCCGGATACAGAATAAGGGTCAGGTGTTGCAGGAACCAGAACTCTGTCGGCCATGTTCAGTACGTTGAGTGTTGTGGCCGAGAGGGCAGGAGGGCAGTCCACCAGGATATAATCGTATTTATCGGTTATGCGTGAGAATATGCTGCGGAATATGGTCATGCCGTTATCTTTTTTCTTGAGGAGACCGACTTCTCCCATTCTTTCGTAAAAGGCGTTTTCAGACTGATGATATACGTCTACGATCTTTGCAAATCCTTCTACGTACTGCTCAGCACCCGCTTCCCTGACCTTCTCCTGAAGATTATCATAATCGTCGCGGTAGTTTTTCAGAAACGTTTCCGCAGGTGTAGGCATAGGCGTGATAGAGTACAGGATCTCATCCATACTGGCCATTGCTACACTACCCGGGATGAGATCGACCCCGTAGTCGGTATGCACGATTACTCCGCTCAGGTCCTTTTTATATGGCCTGTCGTAGATTTCTGCACACAGAAGGGTATAGAGTGTTGCTTTGCATCTGCTTGGCATGACACCGAAGGATACTGACAGGTTTTCCTGCTGGTCCGCGTCGATCATAAGGACCTTCTTGCCTCTGGAATTAAGTTCTCTTGCGAGATTGGCAACTGCTTGTGTCTTTCCTGCGCCGGACTCATCACCTCTTTCCTTCAGTTCCATCGCAAGATTTGCGACTGTAGCGGTTTTTCCGACGCCGCCTTTCTGATTGAATATCGCTATTATTTTAGCTCTTCTTGACATTTTTCTCGCTCCCTTCGTAATGATTCCTAAGAAACTCCTCGATGGCGACTTCTGTGGCGTTCGAGATGCTGCGCTTCTCTTCCTTGCAGAAGGCTAAGAGTGTTTCAAGCAGAACCGGATCGATAGTCAATGACAGCTTCTTTTTCTTGTTTGACATATTTTCCTCCGGATGTAATGAGTATCTTTGCGTATTAGATGCGTATTGATACGCTTTTTACGTATTGATTGTAGCACATACGGACTCTGCTACAAAGAGGTTCGGTACTTGAGAAAAAAATACTTTTCGGGCAGTTGTCCGAAGACTCTTTAAAACATCGGGTGTATAATAAAAAATTTTCGAAAAAAAGAAAGCGCCGCACTATGGCGACGCTCTCCAGGTTCGTTAATTTGCGCATTCCTTCCATTTGCCGACCTTGCGGCCTTCTATGAACAGAAATCCTTCTGTATCGCCGTATGCGACACTCGGAACCATCTGCTGCTGCATCAGTTCCAGAAGGTACTGAGCTTTTGAGTAAGGTGTGCGCTGGCCGTCATCGGCCAGAAAGGTTGATGTATCTATCATGATCTTAAGCATTACGGAGTCTCCTTTCGACTGTGTCTGCGAAATCGTCTATAAGCTCTGCCAGACAGCTGATTCTTTCGTTGAAAGCCTCGCTGACGTCATCCGTGCCTGTAAGTATGACCTTTTCAAGGAGTTTCTTCTGTCCGACGCATATGCATTTCTTCTTGCTGCGGCTTATCGCAGTATAGATGATCTCCCGTGAAAGCATATTGGAGTGCTTTTCATCGAGGATGATGATACAAGTCGGATATTCCAGTCCCTGAGACTTGTGCACCGTCTGGACAAAAGCCGGTTCGATGAACGAAAGGTCGTCGCCATGCAGGACAATCTCTTTATCTCCGAATCTGCATACCGCCGTATCCGGGTAGCACTTTACTGCGATGCCTGTTTCTCCGTTTACGAGACCGTCACGGTTTCTGAGAAACGTGATCTTGTCTCCAGTGTAAACTCTGCCGGATTCATTCTCGCAGTAGGTGAGTCCTTTTACATCTGTCAGTACTTTTCTGAGCTTGCTGTTCAGCTTGTTGACACCTGTTTCAGTGCTTCTTCTGTACGGAGTAAGCACTACTACTGAATCGACGCCGTTTTTCTCTGCTTCCCTTCGGTAGAGATCAACGACCTGCCTGCAGATCGCTTTGGAAGAGCGCTCTTCTATGAATTCAAAACTGTCGTCTATATCCAGACCGGGATTCCCGGCCTGGATCTTGGCACAGTTGAATGCGATCGAATTGTCTCCCTGTCTGAAGATCTTGGTGAGCCTTGTCACCGGGACACTTTCAGACGCGATAAGCTCTGCAAGAACGTTGCCCGCTCCTACAGATGGAAGCTGAGCGACGTCACCCACGAATACGATCGTTGAGCCTGAAGATATGCTCCTCATCAGGTCCCTGAAAAGATATGCGTCTATCATTGAAGCCTCATCGCAGATGATAAGGGTCTCAGACAGTGTGCATTTCGATTCGGTGCTGACTCCCGGAATGATCTTCAGTGCTTTGTGGATCGTGGTAGCGGGGCAGCCTGTCGCGTCGGTCATCCTTCTGGCGGCCTGCCCGGTTGGTGCGATGCACCTCACCGTGGCTTTCGGGTCAAGATTTTTAAGAGCCTGTATAAGAACAAGCTCAGTCTGAGTCTTTCCTGTACCCGGTCCTCCTGTAAGAACAGACATCTTATTCTGAAGTATCATGAATACCGCATTTTTCTGTTCCTGCGACAGTATCTTCCCGGTCATTGCCATTGCCGAGTCGATTGCCTTGTATACAGGTTTTAATCGGCCGTACTTCAAAGGGGAGTTAAGCATCGATGCGGCTATTTCTGCAGCCTCCTTTTCGGCGGAATAAGCTCTTTTCGTTGCCAGATATATCTGATCGCCTATGCGGTTCACGGATATTTTTCCGGCAAGGGAAAGATGCTTTATGCATTTGTCGAGAAGAGGCTGGTCTATAGTGTCTTCTTCAAATCCGAGTAGGGATTCAAGAAAGTCATATATCCGGCTTTTCGCGATGCAGGTGCTCCCTGCGTTGTGCGCGATCATCTCATCGAATGCGTTCCTGTTGTCTTCAGCGCTCCTGGCTGCTCCGCTTTCGCAGGTGCTCAGCGTGTAGAGCAGCGCATAGGCGATCCTCGAAGGACATAGTGCATTGACCTTTGTCTTTGCAAGAACATAGCTGTCTATCACTGAAAAATCTGCGTCCTGTTCCAGCGTTAGCTGATAAGGGCAGAGCCTCAGGATATCGAGGGATCCATACAGGCCGTACTTGTCGATCATGCTTTCGCATTCAGTCTCCGTGAGGCCGAATGGAGCCAAAGCTCTGTATAAATCGTTATCCATTTGTGTTGTTTCCTTTCCCGGAGCAGGGGAGAGTTAAGATCTCCCTCTGTCCGATCCATCTAAACTGCTTCTTCTGGGGCTTCCTCTTTTGAGGTGTACTTGAAATCGCAGCGGAGGGTCGGTTTGAGATTGCTGATCTCCTCCCAAAGCTCCGGATAATCTTCCGCTACTTTCTGCTTGACATCTTTGTCAAGGCTGAAGCTGCGTACTACGTCGATCTGGTAGATCGCTCTTGACGTCTCAATGATTCCGCCTGGCGCATTGCCGATGTGCGGAAGAAGGGAAGAGCGAAGCTTCTTTTCTTCTGCCTCGATCTGGCGGATGAGCTTAGTGGAATCCTTGATGTCGTCGTTCAGAGCGTCCTTGTCCTTTGCGAGCTTTTCAAGTTTGTTCAGGGTGCCGAGGGCTTTGCGCGGAAGCTTTACATAGCCGAGCGTGTCGTCGACAGTCCTGTAAACATGGGCGGCCTCGTCAGGAAGGAGGACCTCATCGTACTCGATCCCCGCTGCTGTCTCTGCAACGAATCTTGCACAGTCCTCAAGTATCTTGATGGCACGTTCTTCATCGCGTGCAACGTGGAGGTAGACAAAGTCTTCTGCGCTGTCAGCGTGCTTGCTGTGAGCAAGAACGTAGCAGTCATCGATTCCGAGGACCTGCATGTAGGCCTGCACCTGATCCTGATAGTCTTCAGGTACGTACCCGGCACTGAATTCATCTTTCCATGTAGCAGCGCTCTTGTGCGAGGATTTGACCTCTGCCAGAGCAACGATTTTTCTGGTCTTTCTGTCTCTCAGAAATCCATCGGGATGAGCGAGGAATGTCGGCCAGTTTGTGTTGATATATCCGTAGTCACACGGTTCATAAACAACATCTATGCCGTTTCTTCTCATCTTGCCTGCGCAGAACCTTCCGATGTCGGTCTCGAAG
Source organism: uncultured Eubacteriales bacterium (assembly GCA_900315485.1). Classification (GTDB taxonomy): domain Bacteria; phylum Bacillota; class Clostridia; order Peptostreptococcales; family Anaerovoracaceae; genus Crickella. Next base: position 66,699 of record OMZI01000005.1, read on the forward strand.
ATGTGGCCGTAATCGTAGATGAACTGCTGGCTCGGAAGGGTGGCTTTTTCGACATGCCCGAGCTTCTCAAGCTGAAGAAACCTTCTGGTCTTGAAGCTGCTGTGTCCCTCGATGATCCCTGCGTCAGATCCACCCGTGAAGAACGGTATCATATCGCTGTATTCAGCGAGAAACGCTTCTCCTTCCGGGGTGTTGAACTTGCCTTTTCTGAATTCGTTTCCGAATGTCGCGTCGAATTCTTCCTGTGTGAGGTATCCGCTGTCCAGGGCTTCTGCATAGCTGCTCATGTCCTGAACGATTATGAGGTCGCTCCCAGTTATTGTTGTGTCCTTCATAATAATTCCTTTCCGGCAGGGAAGGAGCCGTTGGGCCCCTCCTCGCCTGTGCTTGTTCCTGTTAAGCCTTTTTCCTTGCTTTACGCTCGGTTTTTTCGGCTACTTCCTTGATTCTTTTTTCGCGTTTTTTGTCGCTTTCCTTCTTGCCCTCTTCCTTGACATCGGAAACGTCAACTCCGGCTATCTTGGCAGCCTCCTTGACGAACTCGTTATACGCGAATCCTGATTCAGCGGTGCCCGAGAGTCTGACCTGTCCGGTTATGAACAGTTCATCTCTTGCTCGTGTTGCCGAAACGAAGAGGAGCCTTCTGTTTTCCTCTCTCTCATCGAGGCTCATTCCGTCCTTCTTGTCATATTTGGTGATTGAGTTGATGATGACCGGCCACTCAAGACCTTTGGACGAGTGTGCTGTGGAGAGTACTACGCCAGAATAAAGACCTTCTCTTTTGAGTTCTTCGCCGTCAAAGCGGATGAATGCGTCAATGTAGCTGACCATTTCATCGGTAGTGACGAAGCGAACGAGCCTCTCGGCGAGGTTTACAGCGACATCATCCTCTGCTGCGATCTCCTTAGCGAGCGCTCTGAAAGCCTCGGATCTCTTAGGCTCGTAAAGTGAACGCAGGTGAAGGATCGTCTGCTGACCTTCATCGATGATCTCATTGATTTCCTCATCCGTGTTGGAAAGGACCTTTCCACCTTCAAGGCAATTCTGGAAAATCAGGATCTCTTTTGTGGCGGTGTAGTCTTTGTATGCTCTGGCGAGAGAACATATTCCCTGAACTCTGGAGTTCTCAAGCATCTTCTGAGGTGCCTGAAGTGAGGATTCGATGCCTTCGTCTGTGAGCTTTCCTGCGATCTTGACGATCTCGGTCTTTGTTCTTGCAAGGATAGCGATATCTTCAGGGGCATAACCCTCTTTGATTTTCTCCTTGACGACGGAAACGATGTAGTCGTATTCCTTGTCGACCTTATAGAATGCCTTGACGGTCACCGGCTTGCCGGATGGTCTTGTTGCAACGAGGTCTTTTTCGACTCTTCTTATGTTGAGCGCGTTGACTTTGTTGGCAAACTCGAGGATCTCCGGTGTTGAACGATGGTTTTCGACGAGATTGACGTCCTTTACGGGCTGACCGATGCGGTCCTCGAACTCGATGATGTTGCCGGAGTCGGCATCACGCCAGCTGTAGATAGCCTGGCTGTCATCACCGACTACCAGAAGCGATTCAAATGCAGCAACATCGAGAAGCTGTTTTATGATCTCCATCTGGTTTTTCGAGGTATCCTGGAACTCGTCAATGATGATGTGCTTGTAGCCCATCTTGTCGAAGTAGTAAGGGTCCATGTCGAGAATATCGAAGATCATGGCTTCCTGATCAGCAAATTCGATCAGGTTCCTTGACCTTAATGTCTCGTCGTAGTCCTCATACAGCTCGAGAAGAGCCTGATAAGCATCTTCACTGTCAATGGACGAATACCATTTCACATTCAGCTTTCTTCTCAGCTCATCTACATCGTAGACCGAGAGCCTGTCGCGCTTGATGATTTCGAACGCAGCTTCCGTTACGAGCCTTGCTCCGCCGAAACCTTTGAACTTAAGGTTTATGTTCTCGTAGTAAAGACCCGGAACGGTCTTTTTATCGAGAAGGCGGGCGATGATGGCAGATCTTTCCGTGGCGTCGATAGGGCGGGGCGGAGCGGTGAATCCAAGACGTCCGAACTCAGTGTTCAGAATGTCCTGTCCGAACTCATTGAATGTGACGATACGAATATCGTTTACATCCATGTCTATACCCAGTCCTTTGAGGTATGATGATGTCCTGTCTTTCATCTCTCTTGCTCCTGCGTTGGAGAAGGTGATGAGAAGTATGGATGCGGGATCAATCCCCTCAGCGATCATGAACGCCGTGTTCAGAGCTACCACTGTGGTCTTTCCGGAGCCTGCTCCTGCATTGCAGCGCATAATACCGTGTCTATGCCTTACGACCTCGTCCTGCTTGTCGGAAAGCGAGATGCCTGAAAGAGGCTTTTCTCTTCTTTCGACCTCAGTTTTGAGAGGTGCTTCGGCAAAGTGGCACAGCTGGTACCAATCGCAGTCAAGGCAATCATCTCCGTCGCAGTCGTGGCCGATGATGTATTCCTTGAACTGAGGCTCATAAACCTTGTCTATCTCGACTGCCATGCCGGAGAGTGTGCAGATATGTCTTCTTTTCTCGTCTGAGAAGAAGCCCGGGACAAGATGATCCGTGCGGTCTGAGTCCTTGCGGAGAAAGTAATAGCTTCCCTTTGCAGCCCAGTCTTCCGGATCTTTTTCCTTAGCAGCTTCGCTTCTGGCATAAGCGTATATGCCGTAAAGCTCTTTATTGTTAAGAATATTTCTGTCCTGTGATCTTCCGCGTGCCGAACAATCAGGCTTGCCACATCTGATACGGATAGCTTCGATTGTTTTCGTACGTACATTTCTGTACAGAAGATCAGGTCTGGCCCCCTTGACTTCCTGTCCGAAAAGAACAAGGTCTTTAGGTGCCGGAACTGTGAGGCTTCTTTCTTCTTCGTCGAGATATCTGAATATTCTCCTGGAAACTGTCTCGCCGAGAAGGCGGGCGGTCTCTCTTGTGTCGAAGCTGTAGCTTCTGTACGTGCGGAGGATCAGATCTTTTACATAGTCCTTGCGGCTTGCCAGCTTGACGACCATAAACGCCTTTGTCTCGTTGAAAATTCCGGTGATAAGGTCGAATCTTCCGTCTGCACGAAGGATCGACTTTACTCCGTCATAGACGTAGAGCATATCGTCTTCGACAAGATCTCTTTCAAGTTTGTCCTGAATTAGCATGATTGCTGTTTTCACGTCATAGTCGCGGTCACGGAGTGACTTGCTCCAGAACCAGTTTTTGATGACTGTTTTCTGGAATGCGAACTGTTCGTAGCGATCATCCTTTCCGCTTGAAAGGTTCAGATCTCTTGAACGCTTGGAATAACAGGAATTATTTCCTTTGAGTTGTGAAAGTCGCACTGATTCCATTGTGTTGTTTCCTTTCCACCACAAAAGGAGAGACTTGCGGCCTCTCCTCTCGTGGATTTAATAATATTTAACTATATCTTTTCTTAGTGAAAGTATCTCTGCAGGATGCGTGTAAGCTCGTCTTCGATCTCGTCGAGAGAAGCGAAGATGATCTCTTGGCCGTACATTTCTCTGAAAACTGCAAAGTCTTCATCGTCTTGATCGTGGTACATATACATGCCGATCGTGCGGATGCCTGCCTTGCGAGCGTCTTCTACTGCTGATTTTACATCCTTGATGCCTTCTTTGAAGCCACCTCTGTAGTCAGTAGGGAAGCCGTCTGATGCGATGATCAGGATCTTGTCCTTCTCAGGTCTCATTGAGAGCTGCTTGGCTGCGACACGGATGCTGTAGCCGTCCTTGTTGCCCCAGCCGGATCTTCCGAGGTCTCTGAAGTTGTATGACAGATTCGCAGGTGCGACCTCGTCAAACTCCTTGATGACTTCGTGCATGACTCTGTCAGAACCGTTTGCGTCGAACGCAGCGATCTTGAGAGGCATGTGATCCTTGAAGCCTTCCTCCAGAACAGCGAATGCGTTGCAGCATGCAAATCTTGTTGAGCCCGGACCATTTCCCATCGAGCCGGAATTGTCCATAAGGAGGAATCCGGCTACGTCTGACTTTACAGGCGCTCCCTTTTTCTTGAACACGTCGATATCGCCCATCGCGAGATTAGCGATCCTTCTTGTGTCAAGCATACCGGATCTTAAGAACCTCAGATCTGGCTCCTGCTTATTCTTGATAAGCTGGTCGATCTTGCGGTCAAGAGACTTGCCCTTGTTTTCAAGTTCCATAGGGAGCCTTCCTGTCGGATCGTACTTTCTTACGGATTCTGTGAATTTCACATTGCCTGCGTATCTGGCATCGATATCTCCCATAGGGATCGGTGTCGAAGTAACAGGTTTGAAATTCTTAGCCGCCTTGCTGAAGGCTTCATCGAGCTTTGCGTCTGCTTCAGCAATCTCAAAGTCTGCAGATGCCTTCTTTGCAGCTTCTTCCATAGCCTCTTCGAGGCGGGAAGTGAATTCCTCTTCCGACAGGCTGCTTTCAGAGGCGCTCTCAACGACATTGTTGCTTCCGGTATCGTTGTTCTCTGTGAACAGGCCGTCTGCGGATTCAATGCCGTCAGTTTCATCGGAGCCGCCAGAAGATTTGCCTGATTTCTCTCCGGATCCGGTTGCGCTGTCGGAGCTGCTTTCTGAGGAGGAGTCGAAACCGTCTCCGTTTCCTTCTTCTCCGCTGTCGGATGATTCGCTTCCGGCATTATCGGCAGGTTCTCCTCTCTTATCTGAAGCAGAGGAGTCTTTGCCGGATTTGCCAAGCGATATCCCGCTTGCTGCAGCTTCGTCTGCCTCATCAGATCCTTCGCTGTCGGAATCGTCTTCTCCGTTTTCGGAAGAATTGGTATCGGCTGCCTTGCCGGAGCTTTTACCTTTTTCGGAATCTGAAGGGTCGTCGCCGTCTTCGCTGTCGCTTTTGACTTTGAACTTTACACCCGGTGCCGAGTCGTCGTCGAGCTCAGACTCTTCCTTGAGCTTTTCGTAAGTTTCTTTATCGACTTCCATCTCAAGTTCGGTCTGTCCGAAGACACTCTCCGCAGGTGTTCCGTCGCCCTTTTCCTCAGTGGAAGGGGAGGCGGACATCTTGGTCTTGTCAAGATTTTCAAGAAGCTTATCGACAAGCTTCTCGAGGAACTTCTTGAATGCTTTTGCATCAGCCTCAACTGAGCAGACGTCAACGATCATGTCCAGAAGGCGATCGAATATGATGCGTCCCTGGTCCATGCATTCCTTGCAGGTCTTTCCGAGTACTGCTGCTGCGATCTCCGGTATGAAGCTGGCACACAGATCATGCGCGTCGGTTCCGCCGTATGCTGCGAGGAATCCACGCTGGTAGATACCAAGTGTTGCAAGCGGATACAGCTGCCCGAGGATCATTACCAGCTTATCGAAGTCGTTAAGGTCAGCAGGGTCTTCTTTGAAGCCGTCCATGTCGCGGAAATCGTCTTCAAGCCATCTCTTACCGCGGAATGTTTTGCGGTAATTGCCGAAGCCCGGATGGAGCTGCGTGCGGATGTTCTCGATCCTGCCATCCTCGAGTACGTTGAGCACATACTTGATGTACTCGAAAAGAAGCTGCTGATTGACGAAAATGCCTTTATTGGCCAGTTCTGCGAAGAACTTTTCGTAATCCGAGTCCTTTGTGAGGCGACGCGGCTTGCCGAACGCCTTGATGGCGAGCTTGTCGCAAGCTCTGTTGAAGCACATCTTCTGTGCTGCCTCCCAGTCCTTCGCGGTCGTTGATAGCATATGCTGAAGCTCGTGACCGAGAAGGTGATGGACCTGATCGAAAAATTCCTGCGGAGTGTCCGCATCAACCATTCCATATCCGATGTGAATCGTGCAAGGGTAGGTTCTGCCTGTCTTTTCGTCCTTGAATGCAGGATGCTGATAGCTTCCGTCATCAGGCTCAAGCTCAAATACAGGAATCTTCTTTATGGTGTGTGCAAGGCACTCAACATATATAAGCGATTCGAAGTGTCTGCGCCATTTGAGCGCAAGGTTGGTCTTTTCTTTCATAGTCAGCATAAGATCACCTCCTTAGAATGTGATCTTGTCACGGACCATGCCGCCTAAGACCATGCGCTCTTCAGGCAGACAGCCGTTCAGGACCTGGATCGTGATACGGTGTGCAAGGCTTGTGGCTTCAGGGAACCTCTCAACGTCTGCAAGAGCTCTTACGAACCCTCTGATGTTGAGGCATCTTTTAGATACGCGGCCTTGTTCAACAGCACTTTTGAAATCCTTGTAGACTCTTGAGCATGCCTTGAAGTGTTTCTTGCTGAGCTTGGTATCTTCAGGGAAGTTTGCTCTGAGGAGGCTTTCGATGTCTTCCGGCATCTCGACCTGGATCCTCGCGAGTCTTGAAGATGTAGCCTCGTTCAGTTCTCTTGTTCCTGCGTAGTCTGAACCGACCGGGTTCATACCGCCCGCAAGAACGCAGTGAGGGTGAAGCTTGATAGCTCCTTCTCCGCCAGGGAGTACAAGAACGCGCTCTCCGTCAGCAAGAGGGTGTACCAGAGCCTGAAGGAAGTTGGCTTCTGCCATGTTGATCTCGTCAAACAGCAGAACGCCTCCGTCCTTTGCCCAGTCTACGATCTCCGCCTTGTTCTGGATGATCCTCAGGGATGCACTCTGAGCTTTCAGCAGCTCGAACTTTGCCGCATCAGCGAGGTAGTTTTCGTATTTCACCGGATCGGCGGATACGAGGACCTTTGCCATTGCGAGCTCAAGGTCAAGGCCTTCAGCTGCAGAGTTGTCTGTGGACTTTCCTCCGAAGACGGAGTCCATGTCCATGCCTGCGGACATTCCGATCCTGTAGTACGGTTTGCAGTTGAACCATGCAAGTGTAGTTGTCAGAACGTTCTTGCCCGTTGACTTTTCTCCTTCAAGAAGGAGACCTTCTCCATTGAGCATGCAGATGATTGCATCGTTCATGTAGGAAAATTCAGTGCTAGGGTTTCCATCCTGATAGATCGGCATTCCGTTAGGCTTGAAGCGCTTTTCAGAGGCATTTGCTACTCTCTCTCTAAGCACGCGTGCTATGAGGGTAGGGTGCACTCTGTTGTCCTCCATGCATTTGATCATGGCGTCGACTTCTTCTTCCGGAACGGATTCAAAGTCGATGAGGGCTTTTTCAGCTGCGTAATCGCCGCCGTTTGCAGATGTCTCTGCGCAGTCAACGTCGATGATGAACGAGAGGGTCTCCGCTCCCGGCCCTACGAGCTTAGCCTCATAGAGCTTCGGGATCTCGAAGCCGTCTTCTGCGTAGCCGATCGACAGATCGTCAATGACGGCCTCAACCTTATTTCCCGGAGCTGGTCTGAAGAATACCGGAGTCAGTACCGACTTGCCGTCATTCAGAAGCTCTGAGAAGTGATTTGCTCCAGGCTGCAGAAATGTTCCTTTTACTGTGATAGTTTTCATGGTGTTATCTCCTTTCGTTAAATAGAAAATGACTTCGCGTCACCGCTGCGAAGCCACCGTTTGCTTAAACAAAAAAGCACCTGCAATGCCCTAAAGACATACAGGTGCTCCGATTGTAAGCTGAGAATACGTTAATATGAGTATATATTATAGCATTCCGGCTGATTTTACAAGTAGAACTGGGCTACTTGTTGACTGCGTCCTTGAGTCCCTTTCCGGCCTTGAAGGAAGGTACAGTCGCTGCAGGGATGACTACGGTCTCTTCAGGATTGTGAGGGTTTCTTCCGGCCCTTTCCTTACGCTGTCTGGTTTCGAATGTACCGAAGCCGATAAGTCTTACGCTGTCTTTCTCCTTGAGCGCATCTGTGATTGCTGCAAATACAGCGTCTGTTGCGGCGGCTGCATCTTTCTTGGACAGAAATGCTTTCTCTGCTACCTTTTCTATAAGTTCTGCTTTGTTCATATGAGTCTCCTTGTTTTCTGCTGAAGTATTAGCGTTTTTATTAACACCATCTGGCGTTATCTGCTTTGGTATTCGGTGTCGTCGCTATCAATAGCTGTATAGCCATAGACGGTAGGAAAGTACTTTCTTCCGCTGTATTCGGCAGGTTCTATGTCCGAAGGGACATATACGTTTACGAGCCAGCCGGGAAGGGGGATCGCCTTTTTCCCGGATACAGCTATATGGTATTCTCCCCGGTCGTTTTCTGTTTCGGGATCGGCTTTGATCATAATAAGTCCGGTCGGGTTTCTGCTCAGCCTTGTCAGATATGTGTAGTCAACGATTTTGAACAATATCTCCCTGTATCCCCGCGAGATGACGTCATATCTTTGCCAGGTCCCGTATCCCAGAAGAGACAGGGCTATAAGAGCCAGAAAAGGAGCAAGTCCTCTTGTGGATGGAACGACCAGCGTTGTGACCGCAAGAAGAAGCGCTACGGCGCCTATCGTGAGGAGCGGGTTGATCCTGGCTGCGATCGGAGGAGGGAGAGCTTCCGTGTAGATTTGTCTCAGGCTGATACGGTTCTTCTTTGCTTTGAATCTTTTCTTTTTCTTTTTCACTTTTCTTCTCCGTGTTTATTAGAATACGAAATGGAAATACAGTGCAGATGCCACAAGGAAGAGGACGAGAACTCCGATGAGTACGATCAGCGCAGTATTGACAGGCTTTTCTTCTTCGTAATCTCCGTTAGCATCTTCCGGCTCGATCTCGTCGTAATATCCGTCTGAATTCACCAGCTCGTTGATTTCGTCCTCTATCTGCTGCTGTTCTATTTCTGAATAGTCAAAGAGGGCGTTAGCTACTTTCGTGGCGACCCGGTTTCTGAATCGCTTGAGGCGGCGAGGATTTTCTGCAGTTTCCTGTCCATCATTTTCTTCGAACTCCGCTTCTATGGAGTCTTCTATCTCGCTCTTACTGAAGCCCGCGTAGGCTGGTGAGAATTCGGACAGGGCGTTTGTGTATTCTGCATGCACGCGGTCCTCTGCTCTTCTTTCCTGCATCAGTACCCTTGAGGCTCCGGCAGCTCTCCGCTCTTTCTCTCTCATCTCGGCAAGAAGCGTGGTAGTTCCATCGCTCCTCGGGTGGAGTCTGACCTTTCTGACCTCATCAAACGAGTATGTGCTGCGTGACAGCGGTCTGCACCACAGGCTTATTTTAGTGTAATGCTCCTCTATTATGCTCAAGTTCCTGCACCTTTTTTCCTTTCTGTAGGATAGGATATTACTTTTACTGTTAAAAAATCAAAGGGTTCGCGCTTATGAATTTAAAAAGTTGAATAATTATTTCAGTTTGAGGCTCTGGATCGCCGCCTTCGCAATCTTCATCGCGGTCTTCTCCTGCGGTGCCTCATACATAATGGCGATCATGTAGTTATTGCCTCCGCGTTCAACGATGAACATGTCCACGCATCTGATGCCCGGGTTGCCGTAAGGGTTCTCGGCGCTGGTATAGTCGTAGAGATTGGTCGGCAGGTTCACATATCCTCTGAAGGCAGCCTTTTCATCCGCCAGGGGCTCACCTTCATAATCGGTGCAGCTTGCTGCAGGATAGTAATGTTTTGAATAATCCGGGTCCAGGAGCAGTGATATCACGCCGTCTATATAAGTGCCCTGCACGTATTCAGCCGAAAGATCCTTGACGGGCTCTGAAACGCTGAAGACGCCAACGGCCATGCTGGAATCAGCTTTTATATCCATGCTTGATGTAAGGAACACATTTCCCTTGTTTGCTGCGGCCTGCTGGAACTCTGAAGGCAGTTCAAGAGACAGCTTTCTGTATTCATATGTAGCAAGAGGCGAGAGCTTGGGCTCTTTATATGCCGCACTTGAGATCATGTAATTAATCATGTCCTGTGCAGTCGTTACCCAGTCAGTAGGCACCACTGTCATAAGCATTGCCGGAACATCGTTCCATCTGAAGTAACCTGCCACAAGATCAAATCCTTCGATCGAGTATGTGTCGGCAGTAGTCTTGTCTATCAGGACGACATCGTTCGTCACCTTGAGGCTTGCTGCTGTTTTATCTTCTGTGAACGGAGGGGTCTGTTCGTCGTCTGAAGCAGAGTAGCTGTTAATCCAAACATTTCTTCCTTCGTTATACGGGAACGGCAGGCCTGTGATAAATATGCTCATCCGTTTTCCGAAGTCAGACGCTACGTGGTTGAACGGGTCCTGTTCGCTCTCCAGTGCAGAGCTGTCAAGATCGCATTTCAGATAGAACACGGCACCCGGCAGGTTCTGGTCATCGCCGGGAACATCGTATCTTATACATGTGTGGTTTACGATGGTCTGCTTCCATGTCTTTGGCACATCGAATGTCATGCAGGCGCTTTCGAAGTCTACGGTCTTATATGTGTATTCCTCAAACGGGTTGTCTGTCCTTGTGAAAGGTGTTTCCGCAGAGCTTTCCGCAGGCTCGCTATCGGTAATGTCTGCGTCACCGATACCGCCGTATTCACCGTCGTTGTTTCCACAGGAAGAGAGCGGGACGATCATCAGAGCGGCTGCAAGAGCAAATACGATCAGTTTCTTCAGTTTGGTAGCTATCATGTTGAACCTTCTTTCGCATATATGCACAATTGGCACTGCTAACTTGTTGGGTTTTTTCTTTTTTGATGGTATGATATCAGAATAACACAAGAAAATACCATTCTTTGAATACTACAATGACGCAAGGTGAAGGAAAATGTCAACAAGAAACACCGAAAAAAGGAAAAAAAGACGCCGCAGGCGCAAGGTAAAGACTTCTGTCAAGCTCATAACGGCTGTTGTTGTTCTGGTCCTGAGTCTTGGCACTTATACGGGTATCAGGATATATCAGCTTCGCAACAACCCAGATCCGTACGGAGATATCAGTTCGCAGGATCTGGCGGACGATGATTCCTTTACCGTGGCTGACGGGAGTGCGAATTATACAGTCCTGAACCTGGGGCAGGGAGAAGCGATAATAGTCAAGGTCGGCAATGTCGAGGCTCTAATAGATACGGGACCGGCGGATAAAAGCAAGGAGCTTATGAAGGCTCTTAAAGAAAATGTCTCAGGGCAGCTTGAATATCTTGTTATCACCAGCCCGGCTCCGGGAAGAACAGGCGGCATAGGCGCGGTCGTGGACGGGATGAGCGTAGGAACGTGCGTCTACTGCGACTTAGGCGAGGAGGGCGGTGAGATCCGAGAAAAGCTTTTGAAATGCAAAACGGCGTTCCCGGGCAAAGATATGTCTCTTGATATGGGCGTGGACGCAACCTTGTCGATCATAAAGCCTGAGGTATCGTCAAGCGATGCAAGAGATCAGTCTCTTGTCACGTATTTCACATACGGGACAACAGGATTTGTAGGTTTGTCGGATGCAGGAAAGGAAGAGATATCGAGGGCGTTCGGGGATATAGTAATGAGCAACGTAGTGGTGCTTTCGCAGTATGGAGCGTCAGAACCGAATATGGCTATCCCTGAAGGTAATTACAGCACAACATTCATTGCATCTGCTGCAAAGGACTCGGGCGTTCCGACTGAAGAGCTGACGGATCATCTCAAGGGCTCGGTCCTGACTACAAGCAGCGAGGGGAACATAAACCTTGTATCTACTGGCAGTGTCGTTGAGAGAGTCCTTCCGGCAGAAGAAGAAACGAAGGACTCTGAGGAATAGCTTCAGGTCGATAGGGCCGGGGATAATGCATCCCCGGTTTTTTGTTGCTTCCGTACGCTGCATATATTTGCGAAGAAAGTGCACGCTATCGCTATCATACTGCAATAATATAGCAGATTATGTATATTTTAGATATTATACTGATAAAATGTTGCGGATAACTATTGCATTTACGCAACAAAGTGAAGTATAATTTCAACATAATAAAGACCAACCAACACAAATTGAAAAACATAGAAAGGCATAGGTTATGAATCAGGTCATATTAATCGGAAGACTGACAAGAGATGTTGAGCTGTCATACACACCATCCACACAGCAGCCGGTAGCAAAATTCACCCTCGCTGTAGACAAGCCGAGGCGAGAAGGACAGGACCAGGGTGCTGATTTCATCAGGATCACGGTCTGGGGCAAGCAGGCAGAGACCTGCGAGCGATATCTGTCAAAGGGAAGACAGGCGGCCGTACAGGGAAGGATCCAGACTGGAAGCTATACAAAGGACGGTGTGACTGTATATACGACTGACGTTGTTGCCGACAGGGTAGAGTTCCTCGGCGGTGGACAGGGCGGTCAGAGCGGTCAGGAACGCGGACGCGGAAGTGCACCGAGAGACAACGGCCGCACAGGCGGCAGCGGGAACTCGCGCGCAAACAACAGCTATAACAATCCGGACAGCAGATTCGGATTCAACGACTTCGACGATCTTCCGGATACTTTCGAAGCAGCAGAAGATGACATCCCGTTCTAAGCAGACGGGAACCGGATAGGAAGGAGCTACGGTCGGCATGAATGAAAATGTAACACTTTCTCTTTACGCCGCTCGCGTTAACGCTGGGATGTCAAGGGCGTTTGTGGCGGATGAGCTTGGTATTTCCGCCGGTACTCTCGGAAAGTATGAGAAGGGAGAGATCGAACCGGGATCGATCGTGTTTGTACAGATGTGCAAGCTTTACGGCGTGCCGTGCGAGATGATCCGGTTCGAAGAGCGCCTGATAAAGCGCAGAGAGAAAAAGATGAAGAAGGGAGATATCTGATATGAAGGAAAGGCTCATGGTAAGGGGCAAGCGCCACTGGGTCGCCGACAAGGACGGTAAAGTGCTCCTCGGCAATTATGACACCTATCAGGACGCAAGGAATGCCCTGGTCGAAATGGAACGCGTTGATAAGGAAAATGGTATATATGTCGCAAGATTCTATACCGTAGTGGAGGGATTTCTCAACACGCTGAGGCTTAACGGCTACACTGCGATAGAAGACATTTACCTCTGTACGGACCTTTAGGAGACAAGGCAATGTTCGAAAAGATTTATACGGTAGACAAAAGCGGAGCTCAGCACAAGCTGTCAGCTCAGGACCTCAGAATCATGGTCAACAATGATCAGGTGTCCGATCTGAACCTCATATACAGGGCGAATACGAAAAAGGCCTTCGCAGCGTTCAGACTTACATCCTGGCTGGACAGGGACAAGGCCGAAAAGGGCATCCGCGAGCGCGTCGTGAAGTTCCTTGTAGAGGTAGGCGCGTATGATCCAAGCAAGCCGAAGGGGCAGCGACAGAAAGAGTATATCCAGATCTTCATGGATGAAGATGAATTCTCTTACTTCTGCGGGCTTCTTAAGGGCGGAAGGATCATGGATGTAATGGAGAGAAAGGAGAGGAGCGGCGACAGGGTCCCGTATCTTCTTCATAACGGAAAGGGCGATGCCAAGAGGCTGAGGATCTACAGGGGCAGCAAGATGCCTGTGATCCTGGAGGCCGCGCAGGGTCCCGGAAAACTCGGTGAAAACGGACAGACGCTTCCTGATGCCTGGGAGGGCGCGAACAAGGATAAGGTCCGCAAGACAATGATAGGCCTTTCCGAACAGGAAATCGGAAAGATCGGCGCTGCCGGGGAAAGAGCTCTGTCGATCCTGGACATGTGGAGAGCTTTCGGCAGAGAAGAGGAAAATCTCAGCCTTATCAACATAAGAAAAGAGGGGCGAAAAAACGACAGTGCCGGGCGCTACGATGGACGCAGCTCCTACAGAGAACAGGGGAGCGGACAGTCGGGGCAGGGCTACGGCAGCTATGCTGCAAAGGGTTCAGGCCCACGTGGCGGAGCCCGGGAAAGCAGCTACTACGAAAACAGCTATGCCTCCGGACAGGGCTGGTAGCAATTCTTTTCCATAGTACACGAGTTTGCGGTCTCGTCAAAACCGCCTTGTGGTCCCGGTGGATGTGAGCAGGTTCGACTCCTGCAGGGACAAATGGGGCATAAAAGATGAAGAAGAAAAAGAAAAAAAGCAATAAGAAGGTTATTGACAAGACCACTGTACTTAAGACAAGGGCTGAAATGACGGATGAGGAATATTCAAGGCTGTCAAACAAAGCTGAGGGCAGACTGCAGGAATACCTCTTCTCTGTTTCTTCCCCTGATATGTCAGTGTCAAGCAGGGCCAAAGTGACGGGTGTGATCGCTGAAGAGTTCAGGATCAGGCTTGCAACCGACGAAGCGTTCTTCAATAAGATCAACGGTTTTGTGAACGGCAGGCCGACTGCCACGCCTGCGGAGAGGACGGAGTTTTTCTTCGGTGTCGTGCAGGAGATCTGCAGACAGAACAGAGTGAAACAAAAGCTTGCCGAAAGATACCCGGATGCCTACAGGCTGCCGGAGAACAGAAGAAAGGCAGGCAGAAAGCGCAGGGTCTTCAAGGACCTTTCGGGCAGCTATCGCTGATAGCTGATATGGTTTCAACTGGCGGGGCGGCATATATTGTCGTAATTAATTCTCCAAAATAACGAAAAGCGCATATATCTAAAAAATATCAACCCAACACCGCTGCCCCGTCACGCGAATATATGCAAATGCAAAATGGTAACAATACAGCAGATATCCAAAGAGTATATAAGGCTGAGTTTTGTCAGTTACTATCACTATGTGATACGTGACAACAGGCTTGAGGATATACCGGGCGTTGTAAGGTGTGACGCCAGGAAGTATTGTGTTGTTCCTTTGAGCAGCCTGCCCTTCATAAGAGCAGAGTTCGATGGGGAAATCTATTACAAGACTCCGTTGTGGAAGCTCCTCGGCCAGAGCGAGCCTGAAAAGGCCGAGATAAAGTTCTTCGGACCGGAGCCTGATGTCCCTTCTCTCGCTCTTAAGCCGTATGAGTATCAGAACGAGGGAATAAAGTTCATGATCGACAGGCTCAATAATGAAGGCTTCGTACTGAACGGCGATGGGGTAGGGCTTGGCAAAACACTCCAGACTATCGGAACGATCAAGTGGTTCGTGGAAAACAGGGGCGCGAGAAAGATACTCATCATCTGTAAGAAGTCCATCAAGACTCAGTGGTCAGAAGAGATACGGCGTATTGCTGACTGGCAGAAGGTGCCTATCTTCGTCACGGGAAGCACCAAGAAAAAACGCAGTGAAGCGTATGAGGGAATAAGAAATTCCAGGACGGGGATACTTATAACGAATTACCATAGCTTTCTCAATGATTCGGAAGAGATCAACACGGTCAACTATGACATCTGCGTGATTGATGAAGCGCATTGCATAAAAGGCAAGGACGGTAAGATGAACAACCTCATCGCAGAGACCGTAAGCGGAAAGAGAACGATCCTTCTCACGGGCACTCCGATAATGTCAAGACCCGAAGATATCTACGGCATCGTGAGCATGGTATCACCAAACTTCTTCGGGACGTACGATGCATTCGAGGCCAGATACATGCGAATGGCTGACGGCAAGTTCGGAAGGCAGATGTTCGGCGTTTGGCACCTTGATGAACTTCAGGAGAAGATACAGCGCTTTCTGATAATGCGCAGTGCTGAAGATGTGGCTCTGGAACTTCCGAAGAGGAAGCTAAAGTGCATAACCTGCGAGATGGATTCCCTGCAGAAGCGGATGCATGAGATCGTTTCAGAAAGGATAGAACGTATAAACGAGGAGCTTGATAAGGTCGAGCTCAGCGGGATGCCTCATGAAGAGAAGCTTGCAATGAAGGCAGAGATCGCAAAGAAGATCAATGCGTACAACGCGCCGCTTCAGTTCATAGCCGACGATCCATCCATCTTCCGTTACAGAGACTGGAAAAAGGGGACTGTAAATTATCAGCTGGCCAGGAAGCTTCCCGCGAGCTACAGGATGTCCGAAAAGACCGCAGCACTTCTGGATCTTGTCAGCGAGATAGTAAATGCGGGCGAGAAGGCTATCATCTTCTGTCACTGGGAAACTTCCACGAAGATGCTGTGTGACAGGCTGGAGCAGAACAAGATAACAGTCGTGAGGTATACAGGCAGAGAGGACGATGAGGAACGTGCTGCGAATGTTGATGCGTTTAAAAGCGATCCTTCCGTAAATGTCATGATAGGCACAGACGCTATGGCCGAGGGTCTGAACCTTCAGGTCTGTCCGTTTCTCATCAATTACGAACAGGCAGATACTGACGCTCTCAAGGACCAGCGCTCGGGTCGTATACGCAGGATCGGGTCCAGATATGAGTCTGTATATATCATCGACCTTGTGACAAAAGAGAAGGATTCAAAGGATGTAAAGAAAATGCGGAAGATGACGAGGGATGGGGATATGTCCTCGGGGATCCTTGTTCAGGCGACCGCATAGGCGGGAGGGACCGAATATGCTGCCACTCGGAAACAATATAAGGCGGATGCTCAGGAAAAAGAAGATGAGCAGGCGTGAGCTCGGTGATCTGCTCGGGGTCTGTGAGGGCTCGGTATCACGGTACATCTACGGTGAGCGTGAGCCGAATCTTTCCCAGCTTGTAAAGATGGCAGATATATTCGGGGTCTCTCTTGACTGGCTCATCACAGGGAAGGAGGCTGCGGACAGAGAGCGGCTTCTTCCTGCGAAAAAGTATGTGTTGACCGTTGAGGGAAGCATGTTTCTCGAAGAGGTTATACACGAACAGTAGAAGCCGCGCCCTATTCGGCAAGGGGCGCAAGTTTTGACAGGCGCCGGTGTGGAGACTCTTTTGTCTGATCTCGTCTCCTGCGGTTCGACTCCGCAGACTGTCCATGCTTTAGAAGCCCGCCGCATGCGCAAGACGGCGGGCGATACGGCGGACGCAGGATTGCCATCCCTTCGTGGTGTCTTTCATAATGCGGGGTTCGATTCCCCGGTCCGCGAACCCGGCGGGAAAGCTGCCTTATGGCTGCAGCTCCCTGCTAACAAAGGGCATTTCGCCATAAAACGAAATAACCGCCGGACCCCTCATCGGGATGTGGCGCATCGGATGCGCTCCTGGTCGGGGACCAGAAGGGAGCAGGTTCAACTCCTGCCATCTCGACCATCCGGTTTGATCGAGCCGGAAATCATTAGTCATAAGGATCGCATATTCAAAAGTCTTCTGACTGACATACAGCAAAACTCACAACCTTTATGTTGTCAACTACCCACCGCTTAGACTGACGTCTTGAAGCGGGGGCTTGTGAAAACAAGTCAGTTGATTAGCCTGAGTGCTCAGGGCACTACGTTATCTGCGAATATACAGGTACCCCGGGATGCTCCACAAGTCCCGGGCACTACGGATATGCGTTAAACATCGGTGAGGGTAGCCGAAGTGCGTATATCATCAAACCGCGGAATAACATTGGCGATGTGGACACCGCCCTTCGGGGCGAGGATCCGTATACACGCCTCTTCGGAGACACGGTATGCGGAAAGCCGTAAGGCAGCATGTTAGCACTAAAAAAACAGAAAGGAGGAGCACATGACGACTTTCGTTATATCGGCAGAAGGCGAAAAGCTGATGCCGACAACAAATATCAAAAAAATCCGAAAGCTCCTCCGATCAGGAAGAGCCAAGATCGTGAAGCACGCGCCGTTCACCGTGCAGCTTCTGTACGAGAGCGGAAACGCCGTGCAGCCAATCGAGTTTACGGAAGATACCGGCTATCAGTATATCGGAGTCTCTCTCAAATCGGAGAAGCACGAATACGTGAGCGCCGAGTATACGCTTCTTAAGAACGAGAAGCAGCATCACGACGATCAGCGTCGCGAGGTAAGACGCCCGCGTCGCAACAGAAAACGCTACCGCAAGGCGCGCTTCGACAACAGAAGAAAGTCTGAAGGCTGGCTCGCTCCGTCGCTCAGAAACAAGGCGGACCGCCATGTAGATATCTTCAAGATGTACTGCGAGGTATGCCCGATAACAAGCGTCACGCTCGAGATTGGACAGTTCGACCCGGCGGTGCTCGATGCTGTAGAGCAAGGCAAGCCCTTGCCGGAAGGCGTTGATTACCAATACGGGCCGCGTTACGGATACGACACGCTGAGAGAAGCAGTCTTCGCAAGAGACGGTTACAGATGCCTCTGCTGCGGTAAATCAGTTATAGAAGACGGCACCGCTCTCAGGCTCCATCATGTGGGCTTTCGCACGGGCGACAGATCGAACAGGCTCGGCAACCTCGCATCAGTATGCGAGAAATGCCACAGCCCGAAGAACCATAAACCCGGCGGAAAACTGTGGGATATGGCACCTCCTAAAGGCACGGCATCCGCAGCGTACATGAACATCGTCAGGTGGCATATCTACGAGGGAGTCAAGGCGTTTGGCGTAGACACACATATAACCTATGGTGCCGTAACGAAGCGCACAAGACGTGATCTCAACATCGGAAAGTCACACGCGAATGATGCCTACTGCATCGGCAGCATGAGACCGAAACGCCGCACGAAGACGCAATACTTTGAAAAGCGCCGCCGCAACAACCGCATACTCGAGAAGTTCTACGACGCGAAGTATCTGGATATTCGTGATGGCAAAACAAAGAAGGCGGCGGAGCTCGGGTGTAATCGCACCTCGAGATCCATACCGCGAAGCAATCCGCAGAACGAGCGCGTCTTCCGCGGGGAGAAGGTGTCGAACGGCAGACGCAGTATACGCGCTCAGAGGTATCTGTACCAGCCGGACGACATTATCATCTTCGGCGGCAAGAAGCGCATGGTCAAGGGTACGCATAACAAGGGCTCGAGTGTGCAGCTTATTGGAGGAGGCGATATTTCGCCGAGAAAGATAAAACTTCATCACCACGCTGGTGGCTGGAGACAAGTAGTTTAATATCATGGGCGCATTCCTCCCCGGCTTAAAGAAGCCGTGGTCTCCTGCGCTACGTAACGAGAAAGGTTTATGATGAAAAATCGATCCCTCAGCAGAGCCGAGGCTCAGGACTCTGCAGCGTGCAAGCTGCTAAGTGCTGCCGGGCCGGCTGCGGTTTCACCAGGTATATGCTGTGGCCGGCTGTTAACGACAAATTCAACCATTTACATATATATAAGGAGATGCCGAAGATGCTGAGACGGCTTAGGCGCAACGAAATAGAGACATTCTATACGGATCGGTATTCCCCGTATGTGCGAGAGCTTTCTCAGTACGGAAGTACCGACGGGATGCAGGTCTTTAATATGACGAAAAAGGCAGCCTCCGGAGATCTTGGCATATACGTCTTCTCGGACGATGAATGTGAAAAGGGATTCGTTATCGTCGAGCTGAAAGGAGATCTTCTCAGACCGAGACTCCTTCTTCATGCATTCTATGTGAATGAGGATTTCAGAAGGAAGGGCACCGGAACGATCATGTTCGGTGAGCTTCTCGGAATGGCCGATGCTCCGCTTGTATCTACAGTTCTCTATAAGAACAGACCTGCGGTGAGGTTCTGGAGAAAGATGATAGCTGTCTACGGACTTCAGCCGGTATCTCTGGATCAGGACATCGTCTGTGGCCCGGTACGTGAGCCGGTATTCTGCGTGAGAAAGCCGGACGGTGTAGGCTGCGCTGACAGGATGCTCTGGCCTGTAGATATGCTTGGCCTTGCCAACAGGACCAGGTATGGGCTCCTCAGGAGCGGGATTCGCACTGTCAGTGATGTTCTTAAAACGAGGGAGGAAGAACTTATAACGATACGTAATTTCGGGCAGATCTCGATGGACGACCTCAGAGAAGCCCTGATCGACATCGGAAATGCCCCGAACTGGTCAACTACCCGCCGCTTAACTCGCTGACGCTTCGTTAGAAGCGGGGGCTTGTAAGGCGAGAGTAGTTGAGCAAGAGCGTGATGTATCTCACACTGCGGGATTTTCCCAGTCCCGCACATACTGGTCTGATGCACCAAGCTCAGGGAAACATCACCCGCCCATCGAGGCGGAGACTAACAGTTATAACTCAACTAGAAGGAAAGGAGGACGCACATGACATACGTATATGTGCTGAGCAGGAGCGGCAGGCCGCTTATGCCGACAGCAAGATGCGGCCATGTGCGCATCCTGCTGAAGGAAAAGAAAGCCAGGGTCGTATGCGGCAGGCCGTTCACAGTGCAGCTTCTGTACGATACAGACGAAGCAGAGCCATATCTCTACGGAGGAACAGACCCGGGCAGGACGAACATCGGCAATGCCGTCGTGACGGAAGACGGCGAGTGCGTTTACCGCGACAAGGTCGAGACAAGAAATGATGAAGTGGCGAAAGGCATGTCCGACAGGAAGAAGAATCGTCAGGCTCGGCGCAGAGGTGAAAGGCTCGTAAGGAAGCGCCGGGCGAAAAGATGCGGCACCCTGTCGACAAAGCTCGGAAGCGGCAGACTTATCCCGGGGACGAAAAAGCCTACGCTCGTGAAGGATATCATCAATCAGGAGGCGCGGTTCCGGAACCGGAAGAAGAGGCAGCTCATAACACCGAGTGTTAAACAGCTTGTCGACACGCATCTGAACCACGTCGATCAGATAAGAAAGATACTTCCGGTCAAAGGCTGGTGCCTGGAAGCTAACCGCTTCGCGTTCATGAAGCTGGAGGACGGATCGGTCAGAGGTATCGACTTCCAGAACGGCAGACTGAAAGGCTACGCCTCGGTCGATGATTTCGTGTACGAGCGTCAGAAAGGCAAGTGCTTCTGCTGCGGAGCCCCGATCGAACACTACCATCATGTGAAGGAGCAGAACGACAACGGCTTTGACGGACCGGAGAACAAGGTGGGTCTGTGCAATAGCTGCCACACTAAGATACATATCGGTGAGCTCGAGCTCGATGTCGAGGGCTTCGGCAAGAAGTATCAGGCGCTGAGCGTGCTGAACCAGGCAATACCGTACATTTATCTGGGCCTTGTCGAACGCTTCGATGAAGAGAATGTCTTCATCTGCGCCGGATACGACACGAAGGAGATACGCGAAGCAGCCGGCCTTGACAAGGACCACGATATCGATGCTCTGTGCATCGCGTCGATGGCGACAGGCGTGATACCAAAGCAGCCTGAGGAACAGGCCTTCAGTGTGAAGCAGTACAGGCGCCACGACAGAGCGAAGATCAACAATCAGCCTGAACGCACATACAAGCTTGACGGCAAGACCGTTGCGAGGAACCGAAAGCCGCGCATCGACCAGAAAGGCCTCGCATTGTCACAGTGGTACGAAAAGCAGGTCAGACTTTGCGGCAGGAAAGAAGCTGACCGCATGCTGTCGAGGCTGAAGGTAAGGAAGTCCTACAGACGCTACAACAACCTGTACCGCGTCATGCCGGGTGCGATCGTTCGCCATGACGGCAGGATCGAAGTTATGGAGAGACAGCAGAACAACGGCTATTACTTCAACCTTCGATGCGGGAGAATAAAGGCTTCAGAATGCGAGATCCTGCACCATAACGCAGGGCTTGTATATATTTAGCGATTCATCCCCTACCTGTAGAGGAAGGGGCTTTCTCGCAAAGTGTTGGTAAACGATGTGCAAACATCAGAAAGGAAACGCGACATGGCAGAAAGTGCAGTAACAAGTTTCAAGAAGACGCTTGAGGAAACTACCAAAGAAACAGGCTACAACTATCAGGTCCTCCATCCGAATTTCACTTCGGTGCTCAGTAATGGCAGAATCTACGCCCACTGGTTTGAGCCGGGGACTGTAATCGCTTCTGTTGAGGCCGACGGCAATGTCATCATCTTTGATATTTCCGGAGATCTCAAGGCGGACATCTTTGATCCCGAAGGGGCTCTCACTAAAACATTTGAGAAAACTCTTACAGAGATCCCTCCTGTAGATGGACTCAAGCTTGTCAGCGACAAGGATGTAAATGCTCTTCTTAGCGAAGGCGGACTCAACGGGTACAAGATGGACCTGTACGAGGGGAATGTCGTCCGAGTTTACCTTGAGGCACATCCGGAGGTCTTCGTGTATGCGAAGCACCCAAGTGTAGCAAGGGCTATCGTCAACGTAGAACTGGTCGAGGAACTTCTTTCACGAGTTCCGGAAGAATCAGAAGAAGAGCAGGTGCAGGAAGAAACGGACGCGTTCGCTCTTGCACATTCTGAAGAAGCTGAGGTGATGGAAGATGCGGAATTTGCAGAAGAGGAGTCCGTTTCTGAAGAAAAGAAGCCTGCAAAGAAGACTGCGAAGAAAAAGTCGGCAAAGAAGGCCTCTGAAGCTCCGATGTCTGTCGAAGCCAGATACGATCTTCTTCCTCTCGATGTTATCGGATCGTTCCTGGACAAGTTTGGCGTAATGAGTCAGGTCTCATTCTTCTCCGCGATCGAGGGCTATAAGAAGGGCAGCAGCAGACTCCTGGACGCCGCTGTGGCAATAGCGCAGGACGTGTATGCTGACGGACCTGAGGCGGTGATGAAGCTTGCATGCATCGCAGCGGGAAAAACTGAGGCAGCAGGAGACGCGCCGCGCGATTCGCTCTACTACATCAATGACGCAGTCAATGAATATCTGCTCCATCTGAGAAGTGGAGATGATGAGACGGATCACATCGCTAATATTCTTTGGGACATGATCTGCGGAGAAGCAGCAGATTAAATACAACTAAGATCTCAAGGCCGGCTGTCATGCAGTCGGCCTGGAGTGTATGGAAGAAAAAATGCAGAGCAGCCCTTGTGAGCTGCACAGCCGAGTAGCTATGGTTAGGAATAAAGCAAATAAAACACACAAGACAGACGACATACAGAAGCTGAAGAAAGAAAAGCTGATCGCTCTTTTGGAGAAAGGGGCGAGCAGACTGGGTGTTTATGCGTCTTCTGCGGTAGCTATTGGCGGGGAACCGGGGGTGTTCGGCGTCGTGGATTACATGACCTTTTCCCCGTCAGGGACTGAAGATATATCCGGCATAGAGAAGGGCGTATTTACATGCTATATGGTAAGAACCAGTTACAAGGAACTATATTCAGATGAAAGCCTGAATTTTGTCGGTGAGAGAAATTATCTTGTAACGACTGCGGATGTCTACGCCCGTATCGTTGATGATGAGCAGGCAGATAAGGAAAAGGGTGTGATGAATGCGGAGGGCGGGAAACTGCAGAAGCATATCCAGTCCTTGAATCCCGAGGCAAAGTGTCATATCGGGGCAGATGTCGGGATCCTTGTTGCAGTTCGAAAAGGGGAGTCTCTATCTGAGGCGTGCTCCAGGCCTGCTGAGTTTGATCCGGATGAAGAATACACTCTCATATGTGCAGAGCCATGCAGCAACAGAGCAGCAAGAAGACACGGTATGACCGAGATGCTGTTTCTGATGCTGAGGGCATATAAGATGAAGGCCGGGAGAATCGCTTTGCGGTATGGTGCTGAAGATTTAAAGAATCTGCAGCTGAACCAGAGGCTTTCATATGACGGCAGGGGACGGCTCCTTCTTGACGGCGATCCCGTGTCATTCAGAAGGACCAAGACCAGGAAGATGTTTGATTATCTGGTATGGAACCGCGGACGTTGGGTGTCAAACGAGGAACTGCTGGATGAGGTCTGGGGCGATCCGAGTGATGCAAATAAATCCAGCCTGCGGGTCAGTAGGTCTGAGATGGTTGCGATCCTCAGGGCAGCGGGCTGTGAGGACCTTCTTTCCCGTGAATGGGGCTGGCAAGGTATTTTCGAGGAATAGAGAAAGGGGGCTTTTCAATGTCAGGAACGATGGGGTTTGAGTCGGGCAAGGAGCAGATAGACTTTGCCAGGCGATATGCGAAAGAGGTTTTAGAGGGGGATATCTTCATCATAATTCGCGCAGGATACTCCCGCCTCTATAGGCGGCGAGAGGAATGCGCATTACCCGCCTTTCTCACTAAACGTGTGGTATAATATGTTTAATGAAACAAACACTGACTGCGAAACTCAAAATAGTTCCGACTGAAGTGGATGCTACGCTGCTGGCAGATACCATGCATGCATATACTTCCGCTTGTAATTTTGCGTCTGAATACATTTTCGAGACCCACGATCTTGTTCAGGCCTCTCTTAACAGAGCGCTGTACCATAATATTCGAACAAACTTCGGACTTCGATCACAGATGGCGCAGTCTGTTCTGAAAACTGTTATTGCAAGATACAGAACGATCCTGACTAACCAGCATAAGTGGATAAAGCCTGTTTTCAGAAAGCCTGAGCTTGACCTTGTCTGGAACAGAGACTATTCGCTTAATGCGGATAAGACGTTATTCAGCGTCAACACCCTTGACGGAAGGATCAAGGTTTCCTTCTTTTCGAAAGGTGCAGACCTGAACGGCATGTTCGGTACTGCGAAGCTTGTGCACAGGCACGGCAAGTTTTTTCTGCACGTACCGGTGACAAAAGAGATCAATGCGCTCTCTATGAGTGATGTCTCGAATATCGTCGGTGTCGACCGCGGGATCCGCTTCCTAGCCGCTACATATAACAGTAACGGGAAAAGCGTATTTTGCTCCGGCAATGCCGTCAAGGAAAAGCGCGCTCACTATAAGGCACTTCGCAAGCAGCTGCAGCAGGTCGGCACTCCGTCTTCGAGACGAAGACTTAAAGCCCTCGGACAGCGAGAAAACCGTTGGATGCGCGATGTCAATCATTGCGTATCGAAGGCACTCGTTGAAAATAATCCCGAAGGCACGCTTTTCGTTCTCGAGGACCTAAATAATATCCGCAAGGCTACCGAACGTGTCTGCAAAGACGGACGCTATGTTTCAGTCTCGTGGGCTTACTTTGACCTTGAGCAGAAGCTTAAGTATAAGGCCCTCAAGAATCGCCAGTTAGTTGTTAACGTTGATCCTGCATACACTTCGCAGACCTGCCCTAAGTGCGGCCATGTAGCTAAAAGTAATCGTGATAAGAAGAAGCATCTCTTCTGCTGCGAGAACTGTGGCTACACGTCCAATGACGACCGTATCGGGGCTATGAATCTGCACCGCATGGGAATCGAGTACCTGGTGCAGTGCCAGGGGAGCAACGCTCCTCTGGCCGGGTAGCAGTCAATCTGCCCTGATGTGACGACAGCTCTCCTTTGAGAGTTATAAACGTGGGAGGCTTATGCCGGACACCACGGGTCTGTCACAAGCTCCCGCCTCTATAGGCGGTGAGTAGTTGACTCAGATATCTGCATACATAGATTTTCTGAGGATATCTATGACGACAGCGAGACTATCCTGCGAGCTTGATGAGGCTATAGAGCATTACGATTATGCGGAATGGCTGGTGGGTGCAGGCTGCAGTGAGGTCGCTGAGCTGGACGGGTGCCTCGGACGGGCATCTGTTCTTTTGGTCACGGTAACAGAGAGGACGCTTGCAAGGATACGTGCCATAATACTGAAATTCCCTGAAACTGCACAGCTTACACTGTGGGGCGGGAAGGTGCCGGACGATGACAGATTCTTTGAAATGCTCGAGACCTACATGGTAGACTCAGATGGGTTGGATTACACCTATCCGATGGTAGAAACAAACATCTTCTTCTGTGATTCAGTAAGAGCTGTGCTTGGGATATATGCTGAAACGCAGCGGGAGGCCTGACGAGGCGTATGCAATCAAACATGTAATCTCTACTAAGTCTTGCGCACGCGCGTATGATGTAGATATAGTCGTAAAAAGTTGTATGTAACGGGCTGGACTCGTGCATGCGCAAGTATGGTTTGTAAATGCGTATTTATCGAGACCGTCAATCGTGCATAGTTCGCGCTCAAGCACGCACTGATAGCAGATCGTCTTAAGAGGAGGAACCTTCTTGATGGGGAAAAAGCTGATAATAGCTGAAAAACCCAGTCTGATGCGGACCATAATCCACGCCCTTGAGTCAATGGGCGAAAGGTTCAGCGAATCAGAAGATAAAGAGTATTATGAGAGCCCGAGCTATGTGGCGACAGCCCAGTTCGGACATCTTCTGGAGCTTAAAATGTCGGAGGAATATGAAGGCAGGGAAGGTCTTTCGTGGAACCTTGCCTACCTACCTTTCTTCCCACAAAGATATGAATATAACATCAGAAGTGACGCAAAGAAGCGATACAGCACTATAGGAAAGCTTCTTAAACGCGGCGACATAGACGTTGTGATCCATTGCGGGGACCCTGATCGCGAAGGGCAGATCCTCGTTGATCTTGTGCTCCGTAATCTAGGCAATAAAAAGCCTGTTATAAGGCCTCAGCTCAAGGCACTTACAGACGAAGCGATCCTTGACGCTTTCAGGGCCGCAAAACCAAACGCGGAATACAAAGACGTTTTCAACGAGGGAATGACCCGCATGTGTTTTGACTGGGATTTCGGTATAAATCTCAGCCAGTATGCGACGCTCAAGACAAATGCAAGGCCAGCTCTCAATGTAGGAAGGGTCATAGGTGCTATCGTCACCGAGATATATAACAGGGATGTCTCTATAGAGAGGTTCGTCCCTGAAGAGTATTTCAAGGTCGTATCTGACGTCGATGGCGGTTTTAAGCTCACATCCAAGCTGAAATTTCTGGGAGACAAGTTTAATGAGGCAGAAGACTATGCCCGGAAGCTGCAGGCAGGCGATTCTGTGGTCTCCGACATCCAGAAGAAACGCATAACAAAGAAGCCGCCGAAGCTGTTTTCACAGACGTCACTTCAGGCGGCTATGTCGAAGAAGTTTAATTATAAGCCTGAGCAGACTCTTGATCTTGCTCAGAAACTATACGAAAAGGGTTTTACTTCATATCCCCGGACCAACACCGAATATATAGCAGAGGACGAGAAGGAGAACATAAAAGGAGTAATAAATAAGATAAACAGGGATGGTCATCTGGCATTCAGAGACAGCAAGTCCATATTTGACGACAGCAAGATAGACGGGCATTCGGCTATCACTGTCACCGGGAAAAGGCCGTCAGGGTTGTCTGATGCGGAAAAGAACTGTTATCTCACTATCCTTTACCGCTTTATGGCCGTGTTCTGTAAGGATCCTTGTCTTTATGATAAGACAACTGTTGTTATAGATAATCCGCTTGAGCAGTTCAAGGTCAGCGGTGAGGTAATGGTGCAGCAGGGATGGCAAAGGTTTGAGCCGCCTGCAGGGAAAAGGGACAAAGATTCTGATGATGACAAGGATCAGGACGAAAGCCGCGTCCTGCCTCCTGTGAATATAGGCGACAAAGTGGAGACGGATTTCAAGGCGGTTTCTGCGGAGACGAAGCCTCCGAAGCATTACACTGTTGAAACTCTCGGCAAATGGATGCAGAATCCGTTCAGAAAGGAAGACTCTACTGACGAGGAAGATTACAAAGATTACAAGAACATACTTGCCGGTCTTGAGATTGGGACGGAGGCGACCCGTGCCGGAATACTGGCAAAGGCTGCCGATAAAGGTTACATAAGCCTTAAGAAGAAAGCATACCACATAGAACCGAGAGGGAGGTTTCTTGTGGAGAGCTGCAAGAACCTCGGCATAGACTTCTCTGCGCAGATGACAGCGGACATGGGCAGGAAACTAAAGTCTGTCGGCAAGGGCGAGATCGGTATCATGGAGGTACTTAATGCCAACAGGAAAGAGATCCTGCGCGTTATAGGCGAGAACAGAGAAGTAAAGGCTGACTCTAAATCGTCTGGTGGTGAAGGGGAGTATGTAAGGAAAGAGAAGACCGAAGAGGACGTATATGTGCCAACAGGTGAAAAGGTATCGTTTGCAAAGGTTTTCAGCGGGCATTCCTTTACGTTGCATGAGATAGAGGCGCTTTTAGCGGGTGAAGAGATCTCTTTCGAGGCGGTATCTTCAAAAGGAAAAAGGTATACGGCTACGGGGCGCTTGTGCAAGCAGAAATATAAAGGCAGGGAGTTCTGGGGATTCAAACTCAATGAGCGAGAGTTTCCTGATGAGTATCTCGGGCATAGGTTCACTCATAGGTTCACTGATGAGGAAAAAGCGGTTTTGCTAAAGAAAGGAAAGAAGGCAGATCGAACAATAACTGTGAGTGATCTTAAGAGCAACAGGACCGGGAAGACATTCAGTGCGCAACTGAGCTGGAACAGCAAGCAATCAAAGATTGAGGTCAAGTTCAAATAGCGATTTGACCCTTTGGAACTATGTAATCTCTACTAGGTGTAGATCTCTTGGTGATGGCTTTTTCTGTGCTGCTTCCCTTTTGAACTATGTAATCTCTACTAGTATTGCGTAACATCTAAATGTTTATTATCGGATATAACCTTTTGAGTTTGACTCGTGCGTCATCAGTTGTGAACTGCCAGTCAACACCACGCTGCTTCTTGTTGCGGTCAACATGCCACGGCTCCAAAAGTGCGTTGAGCGCTTCCAGATCTGGGATCCTCTGAGAGCCGATGCACTGCCTACCAAGAGCAGAGAGTTCGATCTCGGCAATGTTCAGCCAACTTCCGTGTTTCGGAGTGAAGTGGATCTCCAGCCTGCTTGCAAGCTCCAGTGCACGCTCCGGCTTGAAAGTCTGGTAGAGTGACGCGATCGTATGAGTGTTGAGATTATCCATAACGAGAACGACTTTCTTAGCTGATGGGTACTGAGTATCAAGCAGCCATTCGATCTTTCTTGCCCAGTCCTCTCTGGTGCGATGCTCTTCAGCATATGCGTAGCGCCAGCCATTGAGAGGTTCGGTGAACAGGAAGATTGATGCAGTTCCGTTACGTATATACTCATAATCCTCGTATTCGGTTCTGCCATTCTTGGAGCGAAAGCCTTTTCTGGCATTGGCGAATAACTGGATAGGTTTCTCATCCATGCAGACTACAGGATAGTCTTCATCGTATGGTCGGCTGTATACAGTGAGGACATCCTCCATCGCTGCAACGAATGCAGCACTATGATCAGGAGGAATGCACCAGCACGCGGGACACTGTCATATGAGACAGTGAATCCACGTAATTAAGCTCAACACATTTATCTGCAAGAAGGCGAACGGTCCAACGCTCATAACCTTCAGGAGGTTCGCTGCAGGCAAGAGCGACTATGTGCGCCTCGACATCCCCGGTCACTTTGGCTGGTACAGGTGGAGTCTCTCTCTTCTTCCTGTAGATCGTTGATTCAAGGCCGTTGTTCACATATGATGCCCTGACGGTCTGAACTGTTGTCGGTGATGTGTGGTACGCATCGGCGATCTGAGCAACGGTCATCCGCTGCTTGGCGTTGCGATCCGAGGCGAGCAATATGTTTGCTCTCAATATCGTTTTGGCAGATGAACTGCCCTTTGCAACGATATCCTTAAGAATTTTCCGATCGGCATCGGTCAATTCAATCAAATATTTTACTGATGGCATATGACTATCCTCCCATCTCTTCTAAGATGAGAATATCATATACCAGAACAACATTTTATACAAGTTTTAGATGTTACAAACTACTAGGTGTAGATACGAGAGCCTAAAAATCGTATACATACGACCTTTGGAACTATGTAATCTCTACTATGTGTAGATGTGAACTGGAAGAGCAATACCTTATCACTTCCTTTGGAACTATGTAATCTCTACTATGTGTAGATTTATAGAAAAATGGCAATTGAGCTCGCCGCCGAAAGGCTATAGAGAAAGGGGTTGATACCTTGATGATAACAAATGCAGATGCCGGGATAGGATTTCTGATAATCAATATCGTTTCCTTTCTTCTGTTTGGTCTCGATAAGAGTCTTGCAAAACAAAGGATGTGGAGAATACCTGAATCCGTGCTTTTAGGGATCTCTTTGCTTGGCGGAAGTTTCGGCGCATATGCGGGGATGCATGTCTTCAGGCATAAGACGAGAAAGGCTGCATTCAGACTTGGGATACCCGTGATCATCATCGTTCAGCTTCTATGTGCTGTTGCTTATTGCTTTTTCTTCAAAATATGAATCCGCAGCATCGAACTTATTGAACCGGCGAGAGCCGGTTTTATATAATTTGTGTATAAGAAAAGGCCGTGACCTGTTGCAGCAGGCCGCGACCCAGTGAATCGGGCTCCGTTGAAACCCGTTTCGCAATATTATAGTATTTCACGGAGCCCGTATAAGTCAACCTAAATCGCACTAACCAATTTGGATTGACATGTATGGGCTTTTTGCGTGCCGAAAAGCCCGGGAAGAAGGACTTATGGAAAAGAAACAGCTGAAAGACGCTCTTTTAACAGCGGGAGGTAAGACTGGGCTTATATCGCAGAAAGAACTCGTCTCTTTTACAGGGCAGAGTGATGCCTATGTGCGCAGTCATTATCTGCGCGGGCTGGAGCAGATTTCGGAAGTGCCCGGTGGGTATTTTATCTCTGATGTTGCGGACAATATGATGTCGCTGGTCAGAAAGAACAGAAAGATGCGAGAAGAAACAGGCATGCAGAAGAAAGAACTTATAGATGATCTGAAAAGCACATTTGGCTGCAGTTTTATGACTGTGAAGGAAATCTCAGCATGGACGGGAAGATCCCAGAGCTTCGTTAAGGCGCATATAGTCAACGATCTTCCTGTCATGGGGCGCCTTTACTTTGTGAATGACATAGCTGATAGGGTGTTTGAACTCAGGAGGAGCTGGTGATGGGAAGAATTAAAGATGAATGCATCAAAGAAATGAAGGAGTTTTCGGGAAGCAGCTTCATGACGATCAGCGAACTAACGGAATGGTCGGGAAGGTCGGATTCCTATGTTAGCTTGCTTGTCTGGCCTCTTGACTGGGTGCATGCATCGGACCGTAAGAGGCTGTACTTTATCTCGGACGTAGCAGAGGCCATAGAGCAGCGCATAACTTCCGGAGAAGGGGATATAAGTAAGGTTCGTCCGGGACTTGAAAGAAGTGCGAACAGGAGCGCTTATCAGGACCACATCATCGGTAAGAAGGCTCGTGAGCAGGGTGTTACACCTAAGTACAGCGAGCTTACTAAAAGTACAGCGACGGAGCTTGCCGATGAGATCGGGTCGGACGCAGCTTCAAGAATAATGGGTGTCAACATCAACACGCTGAACAGCTGGAGATATGCGAGAGATGTTAAGGCCGGAAACGCACCGAAAAGCAGTAAGTCACGCAAGGAGAAGTCCGCCACGACAGGAAAGCATGCGGCATCAAAAGGACGGAGGAAGGATAAGGGCGTGCTTGATGAGGACGATATATACCTTCCGTTCATATGTGTCTGACTTTTAGGACACTGACGTTGATAAAATCTAAGATGAAAAAAGGTAAGCCTGGCGAACTTATTGAGTTGCGAACGGCTGTTTTTCTATAATTATAGTAACAAAGGAAACAAAGGAAAACTAAAGTATTCTGCCTGCCACGGGAATCGTTTGATGCGGGCAGGCTAAAGACAGGAGCGCTATATGAGTAAAGAATCAAAGCTGGAGCTTTTAGATCAGCTCGAAGAAAAAGTGGAACTTCTGCATGCGCAGACGAAAGAGACTCGGAAGTGCCTTGAGGCTGCAACCGAAAGGATAAGCTCTGACGGCGTGCTTGAAGTGACCAGAATAGACAGCATTCGAAAACTTCTGAGTGAAGTAAAGGCACTGACATTAACAAGCAGCTCTTTATTGAGCGAACTAGGCAGTGACGCAGTACCCGCTTCGTTTAGTGAGTTCTCTGAAGAGATAGAAGGGCTCAGACGGCTTCTGGATAAGTCGGTATACATCGAGGCAAGAGAGTTCCTTTTAAGGCTTCGGATCCACGACGAGAACATCGCGGAATTGTTTGCGAAGGTCAAAGAGGACCTGCTTTCTATGGATATCGAAAGCATGTCTGCTAGTGACTGCGAGGAGAAGCTCGGTGATTATGTCATGCTGAGAAACCTTCTTGATCCTGCGACAGAAAACAGTGAAAAAGTCGGGTACATAACGAAGCTCAGCGGATCTTTCGACCAGCAGATCCTCGGACTTGCCTTCGGCGACGCGTATACCGTTGAGGAAGCGTCTGCGCTTGATGATTACAAAAAGGAAGAAAGCAGAATTGCAGATGGGCAGGAGATTATCCCAGTGCGGGGTGATGACCCGGTATCTGAAGATGACTTTGGCGATGATGTGACATCGAGCGAGGAGGCGCTGCCATTAAATGATGATGAAGATAAGTCCCCGTACCGTATACTTGCGGAAATCGCTGACTACCCGGTAGGAGTGGGAGATGGTGTCAATGTGAGCGTGACTGAAACGGCTTCGCAGGCGAGCAAGGCCTTCAGCATCAAGAAGTTCAAGGAGAGCCTCCGGGGAGAATACCTTTCGAAAGGATGCCGCCGCATAATGGCAAACCTCGGGTTCAACATGGCTCTGCCGTGGGGAACAGAGGAAAATCCGTATATAGATGTCATCGAGAAGAAAACGGAAGTCAACCTTAACGAGTGTCAGGAATTCCTTCTCAGAAAAGGCTATGTAAGAAAGCTTTCGGCTGAAGGATATCCGCCGATCTGTGTTCTGACTAAAAAGGGCCTGGAGATCTTTAAGAGCAAGAGTGGGTGCGAGTTCATAGGCTTTAAGTATAATCCGGACAACAAACACCTTTATGTACCGGCAACATTCGAGGCTTATCAGACTATGCTATGCAGATGCCACGCATGGAGATTGCTCAAGATGTCTTACAGCAGCAGCGATGCTGTCGCTGTGGATTTCCAGATAGTTGTCATGGCGCTTGAACCGGACAGGGTGATGAATGTCCTTGTTACCAATGCCTGCCCGAAGGATACAGACGAATTCGAAGAGTATCTGGAACTGTTTACAGACAGCGTAGATGGACTGAATTTCAAGGACGTTCTGATTTATGGCGCTACTATCGAAGAGGCAAGGAAACTCGCAGATATAGTTGTTAGGATTGCAGGCGAGAGTATCGATCCGGAAGAAACTGAAATTAAGCTTCTGACGCCAGAGACCCCGATCGGGGACAATGAGGACGTGAAGGTCACAGCTGTAACCCCGGCAAAGGATATGCCTTCGGAAGAATATAACTGTCCGTACTGCAACCAGCCATTGCAGGAGATAGTCAAATACGATGGAGAAGTCTTCTATGGCCATGAGGGAGGATGGAAGGCAGACGCGCCTTGCAAGCATACATTCGGCAGTCTGGAAGAGATCACGGGCAGGAAGGGTGCTTCAGAGGCACCGAAAAAGCCGGACAGAAAGAAAAAGGCGGATTCTTCTGAGCCAAAGACTGAAAAGAAAAAGATGGCTGCCACTGACTCCAGGACTATAACCGAAGAATCAGAGCCTGTGCAGGCAGCTGCAGACAGCAAGCCTTCCGCTCAGAAGTCAAGAAAGCCTGTAGACAACGAGGTTCTCAAGAGGATAGAGCAGAAGGTAAGCAAATATGCTTCTGATGGCAAGATCTACTGTGCGACAGCTTATGCTACAGCAGCAGCGATCGGGAACCCTGATGCTGAAGGGCTCAGAGACAGGCTTGCATATGCGGTAAATGATCCCGCAGCGCACTGCATTTACACATCAGATAACCTGTTCAGCGTGTACACTGCATTTTCCAGCCAGGCGGATTACTATTATCAGACATCCGCTGTTCTGAGGCTGTTCTTCGCGGGCCAGGCCCGCTATGACTACAATCTGCAGGCGATCCATGACTCTATCAACGGAAGCCCTGCACTTGAAAATAACAAGGCTCTGAACGATCTGATCTATACGCTCAGGGAGTTCAAGACAAAGACCGGGTATTCTGTCGACAAATATGCTGACTACAGGAGCCGCGACAGGGTGGCCCTTGAGAAGGATCTTGCGAATATCCGCAAAGAGGCTTCTTCACACTATATAAATGATGTAGAGCAGCAGCGCATGATCCGCACAAGGACTATTAGCAGAAGATATGAGGAGACCTGGAAGGGGATGTTCTCCAAGAGCGGAGATGTCGCAGTATATCTTAAAGCTGTGGCTGACGATGACGCGGAACTTCTTGAGCTTGCAGCGGATTATGTGGGCTCGACCTTCATCAAGGAAGGCCTTCCTGTATCACCTGAGAACATAGATATGAGGGCGATCGAGCAGGCGATCGATGACGCGTGGGATAACGCGGGAAGCAGAGTTTCCCTCGTCATGAAGTCATCCACCCTTATGGGGCCGCTCAGAAACAATATGCGTCAGCATCTTTTGAAGGTGGTTTCATGCGTCTGCGAATGGATAGAGATCCATGAAACACTTGGTGACAGCAGAGACTCGGGCTATGAGGCATATACCGCAATAAGGAGCAAGGTGCTCGATCTTGCCCGCAATGCGATGGACAATATCGCGGCGGCGGGTGCGCCCGAGGATGTGTCAGCAAGAGCGGGCATCAATGTGCTTACGAGGACGATCAGCGAGATATCGAGAAAGGTCGACGGCTCATATAAGCCGTCGGAACACGCTTATTTCTACAAAGACTTCCTGAAAGACAATTACGTTATCCTTGATGAGGCCTATATGCCTGACTACGGGTGCAGCGTTCCGCTCGTTTCCGAGATGGATATGCTGAGGCTCATAGAAAAGCATGCATCAAACGAGGATGCGAGTATAGAGGATAACCTTTCAGATTACTGTCACGATAATTTCCGCAGCGCAGGACTTGCCGGGAACTACATAGAGAAGTTCACTGGGAAGATGCCTGAGATAATGCTGACACTTGATGAGGCGGCAAAGTATGCCGAGGGGCAGATAGAGTTCTCACACAGAGACTTTGTCAGCGACCTTGAGCTCGCACAGAGCTACGGCCAGCTTGATGCCGACGAGAGCACAGACCGCAAGGACAGTCTTCTGAGGCTTGCAGACCACTGGTATGAATGGGCCACAGAAACACATAACTACGGTTTCTATAAAGACCTTCTCGAGGAGATGAGGGCGCAGATCAGAACTGACGCCGAAGGAAGAGGCGTTGCGATGAACATAGAGCTTACGTCACTTCTTACTGCGAACCCGGAGCTTGAAAGAGATCACGCAGAATATGTCACCAAGATCAGGGTCATGATCGATAAGCAGAACTACCTTGTCTCCGAGGACATGATTAATCACCTTCTCGCAGGGGATATCCCGTCTGATGTGGATCTTTTCGAAGAGGATTACCTCGCTGACTTCCACAGAAGCTATGATTACTACTATAGACTCGCAGGCAAGAGCGGACAGGCACTTTCAAACCTTGTCAAGACAAACGATCTCAGATCTCTTACCAGCAAGGAGCAGAAGGGCGCTCTGAACCTCAAGAACAGCTGGCCTAATCCGGGCAAGTCTGTTACTACAGAAGCGCTTAAGACCATCCTTACAACTCTTGGTATCGACGCAGAGAAGGTAGCGGCCACAGACATCGCTAACAGCGTTTACTCTGTGAGAGTGAAAAAGCCGCTGCACGAGGACGAGCAGTCGTACGGACATCCTATCTATGGATTCGGTTCAAGAGCTGCAAGGGACGGGTTCAGAGTCCTTTGGCTGTCGGGTGCTTACAGCGCAGATGCGCTTCTCACAAAGCAGAGAGAACTTGGAAGAGGAAAGCATACCATAGCATTCCTCGACCACGCGATGACTGAGAGTGAGAGGAGGCGTCTCGCAAGAAAGATAAAAGAGGACGGACTGTCAAGCATCTTCATGGTCATTGACAGAGTCCTGTATATGTATCTGATCCACAACTATTCTGAAGCAACGGTCCGCATGCTTATGGAGACGGCTATGCCATACAGTTTCTTCCAGCCATATATCAGCGACTCGGCGACAGTTATGCCGCCGGAGATGTTCATCGGAAGAAAAGCTGAGCTTGAGAAGATAAAAGACCCGGCGGGCGTCAACATACTGTATGGAGGAAGGCAGCTCGGTAAGTCGGCTCTTCTCAGAAAGGCAAAGGCGGATATAGACAGGGATCCTGAAGGGGACAGAGCACTCCTCATCGATATAAAGGACCTTGATTACGAGAAGACCGCAGTCAAGATATCACAGGCTCTTTTCGATGAAGGCATCATAAATGAGCCTATAGATGACGAAACGAGCTGGGATGATATTGCGAGAGCTATCAGAAAGGTGCTGAACGGATCACATAAGATCCACTATCTCCTTCTCATGCTCGATGAGGCAGACGCGTTCCTTGCAAGCTGCGAAGAGGTGGGCTACAGCCCGTTCAACGCACTCAAGGATATCCAGCAGAATGTCGAGCCGGGCAGGTTCAAATTCGTGGTGGCGGGACTCAGAAACGTAGTCAGGTTCACGAAGGCTGCGACGAGCGGGAACAGCGTTCTCCCGCATCTTGAGAGCCTTACGATAAAGCCGTTCACCACGGTGGAGGGAAGGATGCTTCTTGAGGAGCCGCTTTACTACCTCGGATTCAGATTCCCGGAGGAGAATATGGACCTCGTACCGATGATACTCGCGACGACCAACTACTTCCCGGGGCTTATACAGCTTTACTGCAGCAAGCTCATAACGGCTCTTCGCAACAACTACGGCGGATATAACGAGGCGGAAACGCCGCCATACGTCGTATCTGAAGAGCTCATCAAGAAGGTGCTTGCTGAGTCAGACTTCAGAGCGCAGATCAGGGAGAAGTTCATGATCACGCTTATGCTCGGGGATGATGACTACTACTATATCCTTGCGCTGATCCTTGCATATCTTTACAGGAACTATGACAGCGAGGATGGATATACGGCAGCGGAGATCCTCGATGTGGCAAAAGAGTTCGAGATCAGCCGTATCGCTGATATGACTGTTGAGCAGGTACAGGCGCTGATGACAGAGCTTCGCGAACTCAACGTAGTCAAGGAAGCCGGCCACAAGTATCTGTTCGCAAGATACAACTTCAGCTCCATGCTCGGAAGCGCTGAGGAAGTCGACGATAAGCTCCTCAGCTACACAGAGTAGGGGGGTGATATTCATGGCAGGAAGTTCATGGTGGAAAGAAGTCTCCGGACCTGGCAGATTCATAGGTTCGGTAGCAGAATCGGCAATGGCACAGAAGAGCGTTATCCTCTCTGTGCCGGCTGAATTGCCGTTTGAAGATCAGTTCTTCTCTCGTCTCACAGAGGAACTTCAGGCGGGATTTTCAGGGCATCAGGTGGCACTCCTAAATGGCATAACCGGGTCTCCTGCACAGTACTTTCTCAATAAGTGCTGCAAGCCGGAGGTCCGCACAACTTTCAGACCGAAACCGAACTATTCGGCAGCGAACTTTCTCGCGGACACTAAGAGCGCGACCCTTCACGGTGCGTGCTATATAGTCGATCCTGGGGATGCGTCCGAGATACCTGAGTGGATAGACTTCATATCCGCATACATAAAGGCCGTGAAGAGCCCAATCCAGCCCGCGGTATTCATCCTTCTCTCCCGAAGCAGGAGGCCGAAAGCTCTGAAGGGCATAGGTCTTGTCGACTACGATGATTATACAACGCATTTTGACACCTATGCCTACTGCGCTATAAAGGCGTCTGAAGTAAAAGAACCGGAAGTAATAAAGACGTATCTTGCAGAGCTTGCAG
Organism: uncultured Eubacteriales bacterium; assembly: GCA_900315485.1. Classification (GTDB taxonomy): domain Bacteria; phylum Bacillota; class Clostridia; order Peptostreptococcales; family Anaerovoracaceae; genus Crickella. The sequence continues at coordinate 103,772 of OMZI01000005.1, forward strand.
CATCAGTCTCCGGCGGAAATGCCGAAGAAGCTGAAAAGGCGATATATATCTACAGGGAATTTCTTTCAGACCCACTGGGGTTCGCCTCACGTCATTTCAGTTTCAGTAATTCCAGCCAGGCGCCGGATGAAAAGCTGGTTTGGGAAGCACAGCTCAAGTGCATATTCCCGTATCTTGAAAGATACAGGTGTGAATTCGTAGAAAGACATGCGAAGGAGATAGATCCGCATCTTCCTCTTCCGAATCCGGTAGGCAGTGATTTTGAAAAAGTATCAGACGTGGAGCTTGGAGCGCTGCTGTTTATGGCTTCAAGCGGGATGATAAAGATCCAGACGGAGGAATATGCCGAGCTCAGACGGTTCTCATACGCGAGAAACGACCTTGCTCATCTTGAGATACTTTCATATGAAGACATCCGGTCGCTGTTAGTATAGCTCTACTCGGCGAGCGAATCTCAAAAGCAGTCAGGGTAGGCTGCTTTTTTGTCGCCTTGTTCACTGTGAGTCCTACTTTTTGGACGATGTTTGCGTTATGCTACATTTACTGGGCAGTGTGCGTCCCGGGATCGCTACTTAAAGACCGTTATAATGCCGCACATCGTGGGATTAGAAGGGTTGTAAATCAATTGATATCGGGGGCATGTTTTAATGAAAGGAAAGTTGTTTAGTTATATGGACAATGGAATGATTTGGATCGGCGCAGTCTGTGCCGACAGTAATGCTTGCAGGACAACGTCACTGGAAGAGATCTGTGAGCATAACAGCAGGGCATACATAACCGGAAGCCCGGAGATGATACCGATCTGCGCAGGAGAAGGTCAGGATATCGTTAAGAAGAAAATGGAACTGATCAGGGATCTTCGCAGAAGAGAAGTTGCGGATTTTGAGATAGCGATAACTGAGTGCCTGACAGAAGCGATGCAGGGGGCCTGCATTTTTGTATGCCCGGACACAGATATGTCTGATGCAAGAGCCTACGAGAAGGACTGGCTAAAGATAGTGTCGCACGGCAGCGGACGCAGCATTTCTCTGGAGGTGGATGTATCGCATTACTATGCGAGATATAAGGCTTTATCAGATTCCGGCGAGGAGTATGCATTGGCCGGAGTAGCAGATGAGATAAAGATGGATATTTCATCTTTCTGCACAGATATCGACGGCTAAAGTCATTTAGCAAAAAGCAGCACGGCCCCATTTGATGAACCGTGCTGCTTGGTCTTTTGTTTCGACTATTTCAGGGTCTCCATAACCTTCCTCTTATCTTCCTCATTTATCTTGATGTAGCGCTTTGTCGTAGTGAGCGAGTCGTGGTCGAGCAGGGATGCCACCAGGCTGATGTCATTGCCGCGATGTATCGCAGTTGTTGCTGTGGTCGCTCTAAGCTTGTGCGGGGAGTATCCGGATCCTCCTATGACTAAAGCGGTATATTTGTGCACCAGTGCCTGAATCTGGCGCTCTGACAGCCTTTTTCTGCCTGCAGGGACAGCGTTGCCTTCTGCTTCTTTTTTCTCCGTAGAAAGGCAAAGAAACAGCGCGTCTTCGTGTCCGGGTGCAACGTCCGTGCATCGTCCGCGGTCCATCTCCATATATTCGTTATAGATGTTTATAAGCGTGCTGTTGAGCGGCATGACCGATTCTTTTCCACGCTTTCTGTACACGATGAAACTCTCTCTCTTAAGGTTGAAAGACGAGATATTAAGCTGCTGCAGTTCGGCGAGTCTGAGACCTGCGATCGTAAAGAGGGCGATTATGAGCTTGTCTCTGTACTTTGTCTGCTCCCAGTAAGCGCGCTGGCGCTTCGTCAGGCCTTCTCCGGTCGAAACGACGTCAAGAAGCTCGACTGCCTCGTTTTCTTCGAGAGCTTTCACGCTGCGGGATGATGCCTTGACTTTTATGGACATTATCTTCCCGGTAATGTCGTACTCTATCATATCGTGCTTATACAGATATTTCAGAAGTCCTACAATTGAGGAGCGCTTTCTCGCTCTTGCGTCCGGCCCGTTTTCTACGGTATCGCCGTTCATTTCATATTTCTTGATATATGTCAGGTATTCGTTGATATCCTTCGCCTTGAGGCTTTCCATATCCTTCAGGGTGATATCTTTCGGATTATGTGCTTTAGTAAGGCCGGTATCTGAAGCCATATAGGTGAGAAAGTAGGCAATATCATTTATATATGCCCACCTGGTCTTTACCGATCGCTCTTCACCGTCGAGAAATCTGTCGTAATCTGCAACAAAAGAGGGGAGACTAGGCAGCAGGTCGTCTGTGATCTTGTGACCTATGCTTTGCTCCTTTGCAAGGACGTTTTTCGGTTTTCTCTGGTTTCTGACTCTGTTGGCCATATATGGCTTCCTCTGGTGTCGCTTAGCAATGCGCTGCAGATATGTTTTCTATAATCGCTATTTTAGCACATCCTCGGAGGTTTCCGAATCTGTTTCACCTTTATATATACAAAAGTTAAGCGAGTCTCATTTCGTGATCTCTTCAAAGTGTACTTCGCAGAATTTGCGAAACTCTTCAGAAGGGGACCGCTCAACTGACGTTCTGAAGAGCTCGGTGGATACTTCCTCGGTCCAACGCTCGTATTCGGCAACGGTTATGTAGTCTTTGAGCTTCTTTTCGGCTTCCGTCGCCATATACTGGTAGTTAATAGCTTCTTCTACGAGGAAACGCAGGAGAGCCTCAAGATCTTCAGTATCGCTTGTGTCGCACATTTCCACGGCTTCCGCCAGATATTCTATGTATTCCATCGAATAGTCCTCCTTCTAATATGCGACGTAACCGCGGATCAGATCAAAGAGCCAGTCATCGAGCCACCCGGAGAGTGTTTCGTCTGTCTGCGGATCTCTTTCCTTTATATATGTGTCAGCCATTGCTTTTGCCCTCTGCGCCAGCTCTCCTGCTATCTGCGCTGCCTTGGGGGCAGGGAAAACGGCATTTCTGATCTGAGCATATTTGCTGCAGTCAAGAACGGCCTCATATTTTTCGCCGGAAATGTATTTATCCAGCATAGCTGCTGTCTTGAAACAGTTCATCAGACTTTTTCTGTGGTAGCCGTACTTCTTTATGTCTTTGGCCGTCTTGTCAGTCTTCGTCAGCATCCGCTTGTATGTCTGTTCGACCTGACCTGCAAGGCTCCTGACGGCTCTTCGCTCGTCCATATGAGCAAGCTTCTCTCTGTGGGCAATAAGTTCGTCGTATGCAAATTTGAAGCCCGGCGAGACGAAGTGATAGTCGGTGAACAGCGTCTCTATATAATTCACATTCTGCTTTTTATAGTTATTGACTATCTCTCTTACGTCTTTTATGTCGCAGTCACCGCAGTCAAAGTTGATCGTCCTGCTGATTGGGGATCCAAGTATAAGGTCCCTGAGAGAAGGCGCTATGATGACTTTTGTGTCGATGTCGCTCTCTTCTGTGGCGAGTCCATAGTTCTGGCTGCCGCAGAGGAACACGCCCAGAACCGAATACTGCTTAGAAAGCACTTTGTATTCCTGTTTTAGGATTTTATTTATATCTGTCACGGGTGATTGCCTCCTTTTTGCGTTTTGCTTTTTCTAATAGATGTACGGAACAACCAGCACCATCCCAGTGTCTGCGTCCGTGATATACCGCTCCGCTGGTCCGAACAACTGCATCGCTATATTTTCCTGGATAGGGGAGAGTGAGCAGAAGTCGCCGCTATCACGGTCGACGGCGCAGATGATGAATGTGCCGTGAACTATGTCGTATACTGAGCCTTCATCGTCGATCAACGCTCTGCATCTGGGCAGGTCCAGAAACTTGCCTTCCTCATTGCAGAGAACGAACATGTCGGCGGTTTCTCTGGTCTTCTTCGGCCAGAAGGGGTGGTGGGATTCCATGAGACCGCCGAGGATCTCGCGTATGGTGTCCCCATTATTTTTGATTTCTTTTGTATATGCGGCCTTCTCCGGATCGCAGATTATCACTTTGATATGCTGTTCTTTCATCTTAAACCCTATCTCATTACGTAGTGCAGGAGACCCCGGTTTCTGTAAGCCGGGGAGGAATGCGCCCATGATGTTACATTACCTGTCTCCAGCCACCAACGTGATGGAGGAGCCTTATTTTCCTCGGCGAAATATCGCCTCCTCCGATAAGCTGTACGCTTGCGCCCTTGTTGTGGGTGCCCTTGACTGTGCGATTTCTTCCTTCAAAGATGACGATGTCCCCGGGCTGGTACAAATATCGCTGCGTGCGAATACTGCGCCTGCCTTTAGATACCTTCTTCCCGCGAAAGATGCGCTCATTTTGAGAGTTGCTTCGTGGTATCGATCTTGAGGTGCGGTTACACCCGAGTTCCGCCGCCTTCTTCGTTTTGCCGTCACGTATGTCCACATATTTCGCGTCATAGAACTTCTCGAGTATGCGGTTGTTACGGCGGCGCTTCTCGAAGTAAAGCGTCCTTGTGCGGTGCTTCGGTCTCAGGCTGCCGATGCAATAGGCATCGTTAGCGTGTGACTTCCCGATATTGAGATCTATCCTCGTGCGTTTCGTCACGGCACCGTAGGTGATACTTGCCTCGACACCGAAGGATTTTACATCTTCGTAGATATGCCACTTTACGGTATTCATGAATGACGCGGACGCCATGCCTTTTGGTGGTTTCAGATCCCAGAGCTTTCCGCCCGGCTTATGGTTCTTCGGGCTATGGCACTTCTCGCATACTGTAGCTAGATTTGACAGCCTGTTTGACCTGTCACCGGCACGGAAGCCGACATGGTGGATGCGAAGTATCACCCCGTCATGTATAGCCGACTTACCGCAGCAGAGACATCTGTAACCGTCTCTTGCAAAGACTGCTTCTCTCAAAGTGTCGTATCCGTATCTTGGACCGTGCTGATAGTCAGTACCGACCGGGATCGGCTTGCCCTGCTCGACAACGGTAAGGACCGCCGGATCGAACTGTCCCATCTCCAATGTGACTTTTGTTATTGGGCAGACCTCATCGTACATCCTGAAGATGTCTATGTGGCGGTCCGCTTTGTTCCTGAGCGACGGAGCGAGCCAGCCTTCAGGCTTATTTCTGTTGTCGAAGCGTACCTTACGATAACGCTTTCTGTTACGCCTGGGTCTTCTCACCTCGCGGCGCTGATCGTCGTGGTGCTGTTTCTCGTCTTTGAGAAGCGTGTACTCCGCACTCACATATTCTTGTTTCTCCGATTTCAGAGAGACTCCGATATGCTGATACCCGGTATCCACGCTCAGCTCGACTGGCTGTACTCCGCTTGTTGTATCGTACAAAAGCTGCACAGTGAACGGCTGATGCTTCACGATTTTCGCTCTTCCTGATCGGAGGAGCTTTCGGATCTTCCTGATGTTCATCGTTGGCATCAGCCTCTCGCCTTCTGCCGATATGACAAAGATTGTCATGCGCTCCTCCTTTCTGTTGTTTCCTTTACTGTAACTTGTTTTGCCTTACGGCTTCCGTATACCGTTCCTCCGAAGAAGGCGTATACACGGGTTCTCGCCCCGTAGGGCGGGGTCCACATCGCCAATGTTATTCCGCGGTTTGCTGATATACGCACTTCGGCTGCCCATCACCGATGTTTAACGCATATCCGTAGTGCCAGGGACTTGTGGAGCATCCCGGGGTACCTATGCTTGATACAAGGAGGGACCCGCTATGCGGGAGGATTCCTTATATCGTTATTCGCGGATAACGTAGTGCACTGAGCACTTAGGCTAATCAACTGACTTGTTTTCACAAGCCCCCGCTTCAAAGCTCGTCAGAGCATAAGCGGTGGGTGGTTGACGCCGTTCCTTTGGTGAATAGTACATTCCGAGGAGCAACGTGTACTTTTTGCGGACTCTGTATTTTCTGCCAAGCCACCAGCTATAATTTCTCATGATCCGGTCCTTTCATTTCCTTCAACCCATAGCATTCGCCTTCTTTTTCATAGAGGTTGCATTCCGCATTAGTCAGAGAGCAAAAATACACCCACCTTTCATGATCCCATTTATAATTACTGAACGGGCACTCATCGCTGTCTGGCATTTCATCTACCATGAATTTCATCGTTGGCTTTTCCCTCCATTAATTGTCGTCTTCGTTATAGAAATCAATCCCTGCATACTCGCAGATATGCTCAAGATCTGTTCCGTTATTGAGCATGTTCTTTACAGCCTGCCCGATTGCTGTTCCGTCGTACATCTCGATGAAGCGCTCTATGTTGCTCAGATTACTCATAGGAATATCCTTTCAGGCAGATCCTCCGGATGTTCGATCAGGCCGAATCTTGTATTTACAGTTTCCGCGAACAGTTCGTATCTGCATCCGCCGGAGTAGGGGAAGACGCTCAGTATCCCGTCTTTTACTTCGATTGTTCTCCAGAGCGACGTGCGCTCAAGATTCAGGAGTACGCTTCCCGGCTGGATTTCTTCGTAATTTTCGGGGGTGAAGATTCTCTTCACCGCTATGTTTCTTCTTGTTACTGTTTCCGGCATTATTTGTACCTCCTCATGGCATTACCTAGCTGGTTTACGTGTGCGGAATGGATATGGCTGTCTACACCGTATATGTGCATTGCCCAAATCTCTGGATGTGTCAGGGCTTCTGTGCACTGTGCCCAGAGCCTTACAGTATCGCTGATTCTGCCGTCACTGAGGCTTACCGCGTTGACGAGGGTAGCGACACATATCTCGGCATTGTGTTTTCCGAATGCATCGACCAGCGACTTTACAGCCTCTGTTGGAGCTGAGCTGTGTTTGTATGCGAGTATTGCCATATCGAGAAGGTTGCGGACGTATGTCCTTTCGGGTTCTCTTGAAAGGCTGTTTTCCTTTATATATATGTTGGCGACATTGCAGAACCAAAGGATATTCACAAGCCCATATGTTTCCACTGCCTTATCTGTGGTTAGCTCAAATCTTGCGGACGGGTCTATCCACGGATTAGATATTGCCTGTCCTTCGTAGTCGAATGAGATGTCTACGCCTTTGGATACCTTGTTCGGATTATCGGAGTAGAGCAGATCGTAGTTGTGCTCAGCATATCTTTTGATTGATGACAATTCCATAATATTCTCCTGTTGAAATCGTAGTTAATCCTTTTCTTTAGCCGGTTTTCTTGCTCGCTTTTCTTCTGCATATGCGAGGATCCTGTCTGTCTGCTTCTTGAGGTCTTCTTTCTGATCTTCTGTCAGGGAGGATGCAGTATAGACAGTGTGGGGAGGCTCTTGTCATTTTAATAATCGTCTGCCTCGTATACTGTTGGCTCTCCAACGAATGAGTAGTCCATCATCTCGCCATCCCAGCCTTCCATTGACGCCTGGATGATATCCCACTCGGTTATATCTTCCGGCGAATCAGCTTCTATTTCTACATCGCAAAAATGATATGAAAGAGTCATATATCCGCTGACTGTATATGTTGCCATTTATCTCTCCTTATAATTGCGACTTGCTCCCGCCTGCCGCCAAACATGTGATTTGACTGTGATATTGCGCTGGCACCGTCCGGAGTCGAACCTTCGGGTCGCAGTGCTGACCTGCTGTTCACACAGTCTGACGCCACATCATCGGTTCTCACATTATTTTGGTTTAGTCGCTGTGGCTGTTCCCTTGCTTCAGAAAGTTTCACCGAGTAATGGTCGGCTACTTCCGCCGTAGTGCCGTTGCATCATACCTATCTAGCATCGGTATCGCTCTTCGAACACTCCGCACAGCGGGCAAGCCCCAAATAAGCGCTAACTTATTCTGCTTCACTCTTTCTTCAACATATCGGCTCTCGTCAGAGTTAATGGGGAACATCCCCAAACCTACGCCACACCCTGCACTACGTCCGTGCTTCAATTGGAGGGGATGGATAGCCTCGAACTATCATCTACATACGAGGAAGGGAGACCGCTTATATTGATCGCCTTTTTTCTTTTGCTTTTTTTATGTCTGAAGATTATTTCGCAATCAAGCAGAGCTGCTATCTTCTGGACCATTGCAAAATTCATTTTGTCCCGTGACATGGCGTTGTGGACAGTCTGCGGATGGCGACCGAGCTTTTTCGCTAATTCTCCCTGAGTCATTTCCTTGTCAACAAGGGCCTTTTTGATTATTTTAGCGGCGCCCATATTTTGTCTCCGTCCTTTCTTATATGTCGACTCATGAACAAGATCTCCCGGATAATCATATGCATCCGCATCTATAAGCCTTCCGTGTGGGGCTTTGATCTCAACAAGAGGGCAGAACTCCGGTATCTCGATATTCTCAAGAGCCGAATCAAGCAATCGATCCTCGTATGGTATTTCTGCAATTATCTCATTAAGCACATTGCACCATACACGCCCGTTCTCGTGGTAGTACCTCACGAGCGGGCAGTAGCAACACTTTTCAGGCTTATTCACGCCTGGAATAAACAAACTCATTATTTGACCTCCTTTATAGAAACGTGAGCGGAAAGCTCGATTTAGGGATCATGCCCAGGTACTTTAGCCCTGGGTAACTCGCCGTCAGATTTTTCCTTCCTTGTGATATCGGTAAAGAGTGGAAAGCGATACGCCAATGTCACCAAACTCTTTACTTATTGAGTAGAGCGATTTCCCGCACTTGAGAGAAGTGGCTATCATTTTGGATAGTTGGCCAATCTCTGCATCTGTAAGCTTTTTCTTTTTTCTGGACACCGAATAGTTTTTCTTTGCTGTGTTGTTCGCGGATACCGGCATATAATATCGTTTTTCCAGAACGCACTTGGCGACATTTGGACAGCCATTACAGACATAAGGCGCCTTCTTGTGGGCAGGGCAGACCTCTTTCTCGTATTTATTGCAGTTGCCTCCTGCAGACTTCACACATACATGACGGGTACAGTCTTTTCTGAAAATACAGTCAGTGTATATCTTTTTTCTCCCATCGAGATCGACTGCTTCTGCGTGCTTCTTGATCTCTCGTGTGATTGTGGAAGGACTCACGTTGAGTTCTCTCGCAATGGAGCGAAAGCTCTGTCTTGAATTCAATCTGTCTCTTATTAACCATCGATCCTGTAGTGCCAGGTGACAATACTTGGTATCCGGTTTATTTTTCCTCTTTTTCTTGTTCTTGGCGCGAAGAGCCAGAGCCTTCTGATGCTTCTTATAGCATCTGCTACAGAGAAGCTTTCCCTTTATGGAGTGAAAGTCAACTGCAGCGATCGCATCCCTGTCGTTGTAGACTCTCTTTCCGGCAGGGAGGCGTCCGCCGTTTTCGCCTGTCTTGGTGACTGCCTTGAAACCGCATTCATCACAATATAGCTTGTATCTGATCCTCTTTTTGAGCATTCTTTTTCTCCTGTATGTGCATCTGCAGGCAGCGGTTAATGCTGCCTGCTCTACACTTTTGCGAAACTCAGCATTCGCTGTCTGCACAGCTTAACCCCGCTGTGCTGAGAGATTGTGCTTGTAAACCGTGTGTCCTTTGGCATCAAGAGAGTCCTATTCGGCTGCTTGCATCTAGTGCGCAAAAAGAATATGTCCCCCGTCATTGAAAATCTATTTTTCATTATTCAACATATAAGGGGCACAATCACGCCCTTAAAGCTCCCGGAAGGGTACGACCCTTCGCTGGTTATTTCTGCTGCAACGTGCACGGGAGCATATTGCCCGGGTTTTGTATGTTGTTATTTGGGCTGTTCTGAAAAGGTATCCTCCTGGGATTCCTCGATCGATCCGCTGTTCAGCAGCTTACTGCTTATCTCGCGTATTACAGCCTTCATGATCTTGCGCTGAACGCGCTCATATCTGCATATGGCAAGAATGCGGTCTTCCGGCATAGAGAATGAAATGTCATCAAGAAAGCGATGTACCATCCGTACGGATTCAGCTTCGGAGAAAGATTTGATCTCATGTGAAGCGGAGAATCTGCTCATAAAAGCAGGATCAAGTTTGTCCGGTCTGTTCGTAGCACCGATAACGATTATATTATTCGGTAAAGAATCGAACTCCTGCATCAGCGTTATGACCGTCCTGGATAACTCTCCATCCGGGCCGGAATCTCCGGCTTTGCCTCGCTTCATTGCGATACAGTCGACTTCGTCCAGCATAAAGACACATTCCATCTGCTTAACGTAGTTGAAAATAAGATTGAGGTTTGCGGATGTTTTGCCCATGAGAGAATCTACAAGCTGCGAAAAGTTAACATAGCAGAAGGGAAGCCCCAGCTTATATGCAACGTATCTTCCGAATTCTGTTTTGCCTGTGCCCGGCTCTCCGCAAAGCATCGTTGCATTCACGTATGGGATCTGAAGCTCCATCAGCTTGCGGCTGACCTTCTTCATCTTCTCTATTTCACGGAACATTTCGGCTTCTCTGTCTGAAAGATAGTATCTGCCTTCTTTAAATGTTCCGGAGACATCTTCCACGATCAGCTTTCCCTTGAGGTTCATAGGGATCTCGAGAAATGCCGGTTCGTTTTCGAGCATTTGCTTGTAACGGTTAACGAAGTAGCGATTTTTCTGTGTAGTGTCCTCGGCAAGACAGGCTTTTGCTGCCGCTTTAGCTTTTCTAAAATCGTTTTGTGCTACTGCCGCTATTAGATTTTGCTGATTACTTGTTAAAGCCATTTTTTCCCTTTCGATATTATTCCCAACGCATTTGCTTTCTGTGTGAATAACACTCTTTCAGAAATTCCTTCAAGTGCTCATAATCCTTGCCGTCAGAATAGGCACCATATGTGAATATCCTGTCGCCGAAATCGATGTCCTTGATCAGATCATAGATCTTCTTGCAGGTCTTATAACTGATCTTTCCGCTGCAATCACTTTGATACAGGAAGTCAAATATGTCCGCATCTTTTTCGTCAGGGTCCAGTTGGCTTATGAGCAGGTTAGAAAGCTTATCGTGCTCCTCAAACTGTCTTGGAGTATGGCAATATATCAGATTTCCGTAATGCTCGCCGAATTCCTTGTTGTAGGCGATAGCAATGTTCTTTCGGAGCGAAAAGAATCCGCCGCAACCCAGAAAAAAGTCGTATTTAGAATTAGTTGCCGTTATTGATATTCCCATTATCTCTCCTTCGAGGCGCGGTGGCATGCACGACATCTTCTGTTGCGAATACCGACCGGTCCTTCAGCCAAACGGCTTTTCTCACTATCTTTTCTGACAGTATCGGGTCGCAACCGCCGGGCTGAGCTATATAGCAAACCTCAATGCTGCCAAAGCCGATAGCTTCCTGAAGCAGCTTCTTTGCTTCCTTCTCCGACTTGGCTCCGACATAATATCGTCCCTTCGTGCTGTGGCCGGCCCATATCGGGCCTCTGGCGTCAACAAGGCATACATACGTGTTGATTTTACTCATCTGGAGTGTTCCTTTCTCGCGCTGAAATGTACACACGCCTCTCTGATACCCGTGACCAGCATGGACATGAGCACTTAGGCTTAATCAACTGACTTGATTGCTCAAGTCCCCGCTTCAAGGCGTTAACCTAAGCGGTGGGAGGTTGACATCTGTGGAGTCTGTTCTGCAAGTGCAGCTTTGCTAAGACAATGGAGATACAGGTTGTAATAGCCCGGTCCGTCAAGATCGAGCCATACGTTGAATTCTATTGGGCTTGGATGCGGAAGCAGATGCTTGTGGCAGTATTCCTTGAGATCATCCAGAGTAGGGAAGGTCTCTTTGAAGGCTTCGAGGACTGCGTCGAACTCTTCTGTCAGCTCCGGCGTTTCCACTTCCGGATTGATCGGCCACACTGTGTCCCACCATCTGTAGCCGTCGTAGTCACAGCGGAAATATTCGAGTTCTGCTGCGGAGTAGCCTCTTTCGTTTTTTCTGTCCCATGCGTCAGGGCAGGGGCAGGTCTTTGTGAGTTTGCCTGAGAGGTTCATAGAGGCTCCTTTTAGTGGGAATTATACTGATATTATATCGCATTTCGTGTTCGCTTTGCGGTGTAGGATGAAGAAATTACTCAGCTTTATCCCTCTGCAATCTTGAATACTGCGGTTTTCTTGATGCTGATATGCCCGGATGTATCGAGCTTGTCTGCGACTATAGAAAGGACTTCCTCTCTGTCAGCAATTTGGTAGTGTCTTTTGCCGGCCTCGTCATACCAGCCGACCTTGTATTTCTCTTTCATGTAAAGCCTCCTTTACATCCACGGGGTCCAATTGGGTCTTCCTTTCCAGTCCTTTTCTGATACGCCGTTCTTATCGAGGCGGACGCTTCTGGACTGGATCGTATATTTGACCCTCGGGTGTTTTTCCTTAAGTTCTGCAAGCTTCTGCTGTATACAGTCATACGAATCTGAGCGGAAGCATTCAGCGCCGTCCTTGTTTATTCTGTATTCGTATCGTTCGCGTATCATTGTGCAGATCCTCCGAGGCCGGGGCTTGGGCTGTCAGCTGCACGGTACTCCTTCGGAGCAGGACGCATATTTCCTCTCTCAGGGCCTTTTTCAAATGGTTTGATGTAGATTACCTTTCCGCTCTGATAGTGCCTGTAGTGACCTCTGACAGACCACGCGGCGGTGCGTCTTACTATTCTCCCGCGGTGCACTTTTACAGCGGAGTTCTCCGCGCATTCGATGACCGGTCCTCCGAGGAAAACGATCTTTCTTCGTCTGTTGTTCTTGCTTTTCCGCGTCACTCTGACGAGTTTCTGATCGGTATCTGCGGCGGAAGGGGAGGGCTCTGATTCAGCATGTTCCTGTGCCTCGATGAGCCTGTTCAGATGCAGGAACGTCCCTACGAATACGTTCAGCATATGTCCGTTGATCTCCTGCGCACTTTTAAGTTCTTCTTCCGCGTCGAAGCGGTAGTCCCTCAGCATTCTCCGTGCTATAGGTACATCTGTGAATGTGAGTACCGTTTTCGGCATTCCTAGCGCTATGTACACAAGGTCGTCTCCCGAGAAGCTGTGTTCTGCACGGATATTGCCCTTGTCCATTATGAAGGTCGTCGCCTGCCGGAAGAGGAACCCTACATCATGCACGCGCTTTTCGTAGACGGCCAGTTCGACCTTCAGGCGATCTTCTTCCGGATCCGCCTCAAGGACCTTGAAGTGCAGATATACCGGATGGTGGTTTTCTTCCGTGTTCTCGTAGAAGAAGTGATGCTGTATGACTCCTTCGCGGAGGAATGGGAGGTACTCCCTTACGTGCACAGAGCAATCTCTTTTCAGAAACTCGTCTATGCATATCCCGAGTCCCGATATGTTGCAGTTCTCCTCACCTGAACCGTCTATGAGGTTGATGCAGTCGTATTTCTTGATTTCTCTTTGGTCCAGAAGGCGGTCGTATGGGAACATCCCCTGCGGGATATCGTTTTCCGGAGCGTCTGCGCTCTTTTTGACCTTCGCGTATATCTCCGGCATCTTCCGGACCAGTGTCCGGATCCCGTTGCTGTAGTCGGCGAGTACGACCGGCTGATTTCCTACCGGAAAGCGGATATTCCATTCGTCCTGTGGAATGTTTCTGTTCATGAGTTCTCCAATGATATTACGCAGGCTATCCCAAGGCCTCTTAACAGTTCTGTGGGTGGCCGTCTGACATCCATCCGCTTACCTTGTCTGCGCTGTTCTCGCGAAGGATCGTGCGACAAAACTCCTCAAATCGATCTTTGCCGTACAGATGGATAGATTCCTCGGTCAAAAGGGGAAACCTGCCTGAAGGGTCAAGCCACGGGTTTATGATGTACTGGCCCTCGAAGTAGAAGCCTATACAGTCGCTGTATTCTCCATATTCGTTGGCATCGCTGTACTGTTCTTCTGTAAGAGCTTTTGCCTTTTCTATGTGCTCTGTTATCATGACTTTCCTCCGGATGAAAGGGGAGGCCGGGTTTTGCCTTCGTCCCATTGGTGGAATTAAGGGATGCAGCGCGGTATTTGCTGACCGCCGCGCCATCGGCAGGAAAAATTCAACAAAAGATGCCTTTCGGCTGGCCCGAAGATACGATGCCTCTTCGGGTGGGCCTGATAACTTATCCATCGAATTCTCCGCGTTCTTCCATCATATTCATTACCTCAGTAAACACTCTGGTCTGAGCATCTCTCCACTCTTCAAGCTGCGCATTGTCCTTGAAGATGAGTGCTATATGGGGTGTCTCATTGATGTCAGAGCGGTGGACGATCAAAGGGTAGGGGTGCGGTTCGTTCATCTGCTCCTGCGACCTCGGGGTGAATGTGAGGATCTTCAGTGCTTCAAGAAAACTCATATCATTGTATGTACTACCCATATGGTGTACGCAGCCAGGTCCGTCTTTTCCGCTTTTGCTTATAACTGCGCCAAAATGCGGAGAACTCTCGCAGAAGCAGTAATAACCGAGGTGCGGGGTCTCCCACGGCTTGGCAAGCATGTATCTGCAGTGGCGGCAGCTATTGTTGTTCTCTGATATTACTTTGTCAGTGTTGTTTGTAGTATTCATGACTTGGCCTTTTCCTTTAAATCGATTTCATATCCCAGCGCATCGAGCAGAAGTACTAATGTGTCTGTATGCATCTGTCTGTGGCCGTTCTCAAAGCCTATGATAGAGTTCTTGTGAACTCCGGAGGCTGTGGCTAATTGGGCCTGCGTCCAGTTCCTTTTATGCCTTAAGGCTCGAAGTTCTGCGCCCAGGGTATTATTACTCATCATTACAGTCTCCTTTCGTCATCGGGACTCAGCGGCTCGGGATGGGGCAAGCGGGACACTGCTCCTATAGCCGAAATTCTTCTTGTCGGCATATTCCTTAACGCTGAACTTTCCACCTGCATCAAATATTCTGTACATATCATCAATCGGTACAGGGACTGTGATCTCTTCGCCGTAAGAGTTCTTGTCGACATGTGCTTTGTACAATTTGTCTGCTTCTTTTACAGACCCGCAAACATACAGAAAAGGGTATGTCATAAAGTCTCTGACATAAACGACATTGTCGGTGATCCTTGCAATCATGGAATAAATCTGGTATTCGGATTTATCTCTGCCATATCTTCTTGTCTTATAATCCCAGTCAGAACCACCGGACAGCTTGGAATTTGCATGTACAAATGCCTTGAATTCGAGCGGTACGATCTGCTCCTTCGCAATTACGTCAGCATCGGTATCGATGGTATTGAACAAGCTGTAAAGATTGATTTGATCATGTTTCATATCTATGCCTCGTTTCTACATCCATCCGCAATCCGTCTGCGGTTCATAATTGCTTACTCTACAAATCTTGCAAACATCAGCTTTGCCATCAAGTTCGCAAGCCTCGCAATCCGTCTGCAGAGTATCGGCTTCACGGCACTCCGTCAGTATGTCAAGCACCCATGTGCTTAACGACAGCCTTGCACTCTTGCTTATGCTTTCTCGCTCATTGAGGATTTCATAATGGTGTTTGCGAATCTGCTGATATGCTTCCTTAAATGTCATCCACTTGCCCCCTTCCGTATACTCTGAATCGTAGTAGTCTTTGTTCTTCCTGATAGGGCTGTATGCAGTTTCATAGAAGTCATTGTCCTTTACCCTGTGCTTGATCCAGATGATCTCCCGCAGACGTCTTCTAACATCTATCTCGCTCGCTGTAGTGGTATTGCACTTCTGCATGTCTGATGCCAGGGATTCAACATCTTCGATAAATCTGCTGACCGGCATCGGGATATGCAGCTTCTCTTTCAGTTCGTCATGCAGTGATGAGAGGGTAGGGTTGTCCGCTTTAGCCACTATGCAGAGCAGGCGGTCAAGCAAATCAAGCGATGACAGCTGCCCGCTCTGGTATGCCGCTGCGATCTGGGCGGTCTTGCTCCTGCAAAGGCTGACCGGGCGGTATGTAGCAAGGTAGTAGCCTGAAGCTCGCTCTACGCGTATAAGAACGCGGTCATCCTTGACGGTGATAGCGAAGCCCTTTTGCTTGGCCTGTCTGATGTGGTTCAGAAGGTCTTCTTCTATAATGAAGAACTGAGATATCCCAAGAAGACTTCCTTCAGATGATTATTCATCTACGACCTCCTCGATCATATAGTCTTCGTCTCTTGACATTGCCTTCAGGCCCCGACTATCTCGGGGATCTTTTCCAATGCTTTTCTGTATGCATATTCGCTCATATTGTCCTTTTGTTTCTCCTGTTCAAATGAATTGCCGTGGTATAACTCCAGAAGTTACTTGCTGATCGGCCTTGCGATGAGCTCGCCTGTGGTGTAGTTCTTGAGAAACTGCGCTTTGACGAGCCTGTAGTGTTCGCCGTACTCTTTTATCTCGGCAATCATCGCTTTGGCTGTGTCGACATCTCTGGCCCAGAGAAGGGCATCGTCCCTGTATACGTTAGCCCACTTGTCGCCGACGCGCTGCTGTATGACATAGCCGGTCAGATCTGACAGGATCTCTTTCTGCGCTTGCCTTAACGCGTTCCTTTTGCGGTTCATCTCGTGGCGTTCCCGGTTTTCTTTGTCGACCTGTTTTCTAAGGAGCTTCTCCTCAAGACGCGGATTGGGGATCCTTTCGAGGACCACATTGACAGCAGTAGGGGTTGCACCGGTCTGTTCTTCTGTGATCTCGAACTGAACCTTTGCTCCGGTAAACGCGCATGCGTCCCACAGAGTCATCCACTGGCCTGAGTAGTAGCCGCCTTCATTGGCGTTTGTGACGTATTTCTTGTCTGACCAATAGCGGACACCGTTGTCGCCCTTGATGAAGAAATAGCTGCCGTTCCACTTCTTGATGTGGTCTATCGTACCTGTGATAACGTCCTTCATGACTCCTTTCCCTCCCAGTCTTCGCAGTTATCGCCGTAAAGGGTAGGGCAGCCGCAGTTTTCGCTTCTCTCATTTCCGCAGTAGAAGCCGCTGTGCTGTCTCACGCCGCTGCCGTCTCTGTCATAGCAGTTGTGCCTGCATGTTCCGCATACTTCTTTGGTGTTCATGGTGTGCGTTCCTTTCTGTTACCCGAGTCGGTCCTGTCACCATAGAACCGAGCTCAGTCGTTGCTTGAATTATGTATGTATGAGTTCCGGCGAAAGTGGCGATTTTCGCCACTTAGCGCCGAGAGAGGAGGGTAAATATGTGTGGTTACCCTATGAGCATTATACCAAACTATGCAGTAAATGTCAATTTAACGCATAGTTCAATCTGTTTTAAAAACAGGCTTAGCCGCCCGCTACATCGCTGGATATCTACACCGGCCCGTTACGACGCTTTTCCCGCGTTCTTTTTTCTGTTTTTATTCACTGTCCTGAATATTTCCGCCGGGAGCTGTAGCACTGTCACTAGGACCAGATCATCGAGGTCTTCTGTATAGATAAACGCTTTGTCTCCGTACAGATATATTACTCTGTTTTCATCGTAGTACTGCTGATCAAGCCAGCGTCTTACGGTTCCTTTGGTTTCTTCTGCGTTTGTTCCTCTTTCAATTGCCAGGTTGCAGATTCTTTCTGCTGCTGCTTTCTTTCCTGCGCCGCAACGATCTTTGATTCGCTGTCTTGCGTGATTGCTGATGTAGATATTGCCGTTCATGATGTTCTCCTTTCTTAGGTACTCTGATACCTTTTGATATGATTTCTCGCCTTAGAGGGCGAAATGTTGCCTCGTATTCTGAGAAATCTGCGGTCACCAGTCGCAGAACTCTCGGCACGAGGCCTTTGGTGCTTTGGTTTCTACTCATCAAGGGCGTTCCATGCTGTGCTGTATTCACTGAAGTCAGGCTCGAAAGTCTCCGATATGTCATCCCATATAACAGGAAGTTCAGCGACCCAGAATTCTCCGACAGAATCAGTCAGGTAACTGTTTTTATCGCAATCACACATAGAAGCCCATTGATCTTTAGCATATGATATCGCTGCCGCCTTGTCTGTAAACATTTTGTATGAGCCGGAGCCTTTGCGGTCCCTGTATTCGTAGAACACCCAGGCTTTATGATTTACCTCTTCGCTGGAAACGATGTATGTCAGCATATCCAGCACGTAATCAGGCGGTGTTCTCTTTCCTGTCTCCCAGTCTTCAACGGTCCTTCTTGGGATCCCGTATTTTTCGGAGAATTTGATCTGAGAAAGCCCTGTGCGGCTTCTAAGTTCTTTTATTGTCATTGGTGCCCTCCTGGGTTGATTCTTGTCTGAATTATACCACGCAAAGCGTGGCGCGTCAATATAAAGACTGTAAAAAATGCTCAAGCTATGCATATTCCACGTTGGTAACCAAAAAATTTTTGGGGAATTATTTGAAAAAAAACATACATAATTCTTAATAAAAAAGTCAGCTTTTTTTAGCTGACTTTTTTACATAATGCATTTTTTTCCTACGCCTTCCTCTACAAATTGGACATGATTCAATGCCTCTCATTTTGTTTTCTACTCTAGCATTAATAGCCATTTCATATATATGGTCATCGTTGTTTTCGCATTCCCAAAACACAACACTTGTATCATTTTCAGTTACGTGATTTGGATTAACATTAAGGTAGTTGTTATACTTATAGAACCAGTACTTCATTAGATCTTCTTGCCGTGCTGCAAAACTGTTAGCGCGGCGAGCACATATAGGGCAAGCGATATTCCCCGCTTTTTTACACTGCACACGACTTCTCGGAGTCATACTGTAACTGTGCCCCAAACTGCACTTTAATTCGACCGGCCTATTATAATTCTCCGCTATTTCCCATGGATCAACCTCATTCTTTTCATAATCCCATTCCGGAAGCAGATCCTCATTCAGAGCTGCAAAACTGTTAGCGCGGCGAGCACATATAGGGCAAGCGATATGTCCTGTTTTTTTACACTGCACACGCTTCATCGGAGTCATACTGTAACTGTGCCCCAAATTGCAATTTAAATTGACTGGCCTTTCATAATTCTCCGGTATTTCCCATGGATCAACTTCATTTCTCTCATAGTCCCATTCCGGAAGCAGATCCTCATTCAGAGCTGCAAAACTGTTGACATCAGGTATTACCACACGACCAGCACAGACCGGGCAAGCGATATGCCCTGCTTTTTTACGCCGCACACGACTTCTCGGAGTCATACTGTAACAAAGTGAAGAAACATGCAATATAAAACGCCCCGAACAAAAGTCCGAGGCGCTCTTCGTTAAAGCATGTTTGTTGTGTCCTAAAATGGAATCGCGTTGAATCCGAAGCGAGGTTCAACGAAATCTTCAAATGCAGGGACGACATTCTGAAAGTGATTGACTCTCGGATATTGTTGCCCATCAAATTTGATGTTGTGCTTCTTTGTCCACGCGCTGAATGAATCTGAAGCAGCTCCTTCCAGAGGCTGGTTGCATGCAGCAAAGGCCTGTCTGCAGTTACTACCTGATGGGTCAAGCTCTATGCATGCAGCTGCCTTGCTGCCAATCGTCATTTCGATGATCACCGATTGCTTTTGCTTGACATCTTCCATATAAGAGCCTACGCAGTTGTGGAATCTGCGGCCAAGAGCACGCAGCTCCAACGGCTTCCTGATAATGGTGAACTCAGCACCGCTATATTCCCCTTCCAGGGCGTAGATTGTCTCATCATACGAAACTTCTGTGCCATACTGCTTGTAGATTATTACGTCTTTATTCAGCAGCTCAAATTCAACTAAGATATTATGCAGATCATTCATGGCTCTGCAAGCCTTCAGTTCTTCGGCTGTGATGGAACATATATCATACATTCTGGCAGTATCACGAAGTGTGTAAAACGAAACATCTCTGCTGATGAAAAACTCCGCAAGTTTCCTGTCGCTCATGCCGGCATTCCTGCAGGCGGTCGCAAGCTTTGCGATCATGTGCTCTCTGTCTGCAAACTGCTGCCATTCATATATAAGGTTATCAATGAAAGGCAGTTCACTAGTCAGATACTCTCTGAGGACATCTACGTTGCTGATTCCCAGCGTCTTATAAAGGAATCGCAGCCTCCATTTAAGGTCAGGACGTGCATAAAGGGCCTTTCTGATCGACTTGGTCGCTACCTTTCCGCATCCGTAGTAAAGATATTTCGGGAAGGTATCAGGATCCTTTCTGTATCTTGCCCTTAATTTCTTGTAGGCGTCTCTGTAAATATATCCTATGGGTTCGCCATAAAACATATCGCGATATTCTTTAGGACGCAGATCGTACAGCTTCTTCAGGAAATTGGCATACGCTACTTCCATGAGAGATCCGAGCGGTGATTTAACAGCAGGAGCAAGACCTTTAAAAGCCTTTTCAAGCGCTGCCATAGCCTCCGGATCGTCTTCAAAGAAGAGGTTGCTTATGCGAGAAAGAGTCGGGTTGTACGAAAAGGACGCCCTCCTTATTGTCTGTATATCAGCGAAAACCTTCTTCCCTCTGTTCTGTGCAGGCATGACATATGTCTGACCTGAAGCCACGTTGATGACCACGGTTATCTGAAATACCGTGCTGTAAGGCTTCTGTGCCTTAGGGTTAAGGTAATAGTTCCTCCCCACTGCAGAGATGTGAAGACTGTTACCGTGCTCGGTTATTTCGAGCTTTAAAGGGAAAGCATCGTGGATCCTGGCGCTTGTCCTGCGTGTAAGAGATGAGCTGTTTACATTGAGACAGTCGCGTACAGCATACTGATCGCCGCATCCGCATGACAGGATGCTACTCTTATCTCTTTCTGCTTGGTCAAGAAGTTCTTCGGGGTATTCGTGGAATTCCCCGCACTTTGTGCAGAAAACGCCGACCATAAGCTTTGTTTCCAGATTTGTCGGACTTCTGTATGCTTCCGCCATATAGACCGGTGTTCTTTCCTCCGTATCCTTGCGCAGCAGATAACGCATTGAAAGACGGACGCCCGGATAGCCATATTCTTTTTTATACAGCAGTTTTCCCATTGTGTTCCTCCTTTGATTTATTATCTGAAGCGCTCAAAGAGGCATCTCGATGTATGAGATATTGTGCCTCTCGAGGACGTCATCATCTGGTTCCCAGATCTTCATAAGAGCCGCCGGAGTGCCGAATGGTGAGCCCTTTGGGTCATATGTGATGCCAAACAGTTCAAATTCGTCAGTTTCTTCCGGTGGATACGTATAACGACCGGTGCTTTCAAGCCACGCCTCAATGACTTTGACCGGAACGGCCTGGTCAGGGCGATATTTCTCAATGTCTGTGATGAGACAGGACATCAGATCCTGCTGGTAAAGCTGTGTTACTGATGTATTGTTTTCGGTAGACGCTACAGTGATCAGCGTACGGCAGTCTCCGTCGCGGTCTCTGTGCGCTATCCATACACCCGTAGGTTCTGAGTCATCGATGTGGATCGATGTGACTTCATCAACCCCGATAGCGGCAGCGAGCTTTTCTTGCAGATCTTCCACAGGGGTATCATTTTCTCCCAGCCCGATGTAAAGACCATCAACGGAGAAGTCTGTGTACACCTCCGCTCCGTATATGGAGTAAAGAAGCCGCCTGAATTCGTCAGCGTTATATACCTTGCATTTCGTTTCTGTCATTGTGTTGTTTCCTCCTTCTAATAGTTTGGGGCTGTTTACTTAGCTGATGCAGCCGATCCGGTTTCTTTGAGCAGAAGACGCTCAAAGCGTGCTGTGATGACCTTGCCGTTACAGTTGTCGCAGCAGCGTCCGCTGTCTGCCAGCGGCCACGGATTGTTCCCGTATCCAGTGATCTGCTTTCCGCAAATAACGCATTTTGTCTTTTCCATTGTTGTTTCCTCCTAACTAAGAGGCCAGACGCAAGGCCTGACCTCTTTATTCAATCGTTAAATTACTACATTTCCTCAGGCTTCTCGCATCGCTCGAACTCGATCACCCAGACATAGGGATCAGCGCTCCAGCCGTACTCTTTAAGAACAGCTTTCCTGACTTTACTGTCCCAAAGGTTTCTGAACTCAACTGCACAAGGCAGTCTGTCAAGCTTAGCTTTACCTACGCTTAGATCTGGTGCTTGGCAGCGTTTAGCGCATGATGCGCACTGAGTTGCAATACCTTCCTGCAGAACAGACTCAAGCGGTGCGTCGTGCAGCCTTTCTACGCTGACGTTTGTCACCTTAAGAAACAGTCTTGCTGCCTCTTTCGGCATGCGAACAGGTGACTCCCATTCGGCGATGAAACCGTTATCCCAAAGCCTCGGGTCGTCTCGGTCTGCCTTGTAGTCATAGTGCATCGGTCTTCCGGCTTTTGGATTGCCGTGTCTTGCCCATATTTCTCTGACGTACAGGATATCGTCCGTATGGCAAGGCGGATTCCATGTTTTTGCACGGTCCTCGCTTGTGATGTCGTCAGCAAGGCGCCATTCATCACCCCAGTACTTATGTGCTGTGGGCGACGGATAGGTCCATTTGCCGACGTTGCTGCTTCCCATAGCTGTGTAGCATAGCTTCATCTTCGGCTGTGGCTTGATTACTTTGCGAACGACGGTCTTGCGGCTGTCAAGGATCGCACGGACCATATCGCTGGTAAAGATGATTGATCTTAGGCGTGGTTTCATCATAATGCCGCCTCCTTTTCACGTTCCCTGAAAAACTCTTCTATGACTTTGCAAAGAAGCAACGCCTCTTCCTTTGTGAATGCGGCGACGCATTTTGATTGCCTGTCACCAAAATCATGCACGAGTATTTCCAGCTGATATGGGATTTCCGGGCCGTATGTCCTGTTTTCGAGGCAGATGCCCACTTCATCGGAAGAGCCAAACTTGTTGTCTTTCCACAGAATGGCGCCGCGCCCATAGTTAGTGTTCGTACTGTAGCCGAACCTTCTTCTAAGGCGTGACTGAAGCTTCCTTCTGGTATCTGACATCATGTTGCACCTACCTTTCCCATACAAACTCGCCGTCCGGAGTCTGTATGCTTACTGGCCTGAACCCAATGACTTCCAGGTCGCCGATATCCGCGTCCGAGAACATTGCCTCTGCAGCTGCGAGAACTACTTCGCGGCTTGATGTGTCGACGCATTCTCCATATATCGTCGTTGTGAAGCGACAGTCGACAGCGATCGTGACATCCACATCTTGCGATTCCTGGCCGACTGCAGCCGGTGCATCGTCTGCAGGTGCCATCCTCCTGCCGCAATTAGGACAGTAGTGATGCCCTGCGCCTGCATATGCTACAGGAAAGAATGTGTTGCACTGGTCACAAACGACCACAGGCAGTGATATCTTCTGAAAGTCCTCGTCGAGGCTCTCGATATCCGCATAGAACCACTTGCCTTCCGGCTCGCAGTTTTCCGTCTCTTTCACGCCATCTGATGCAGGTTCAAAGTAAGAGTCTGTGCATACATCGGGTCCCTGCTCTGCGCCTTCATGGAGCCTTTCCTCCAGCGTCTGAACAGCCTGCTCATAGCTCTCAGCCTCTATGTCATAGAGACCTGAGTAGGTCTCTACATACTTGATCGTGTAGTTTTTCATGGTGTTGTTTCCTCCTAACTAATTACTCTGCATATTCGGTCATCCACGGTATAATCTTGTCATCCGGGAAGCTGAACATCATCCCGCCATCATCTATCATCAGTCCGGTCAGTTCAAAGCGGGTGTCTGTGTCGATCCCCGAAACCTGCAGGGTGTCGATCCTCGCGTTCATGAAATCGCTGATATGACCGTTAGCATATCTCTGATTCAGGTAAACGCCCTTCGCTCTGAAGCAGCCAATGCCTCGTTTGTTATCGAAGTCCCAGTCGCTCTCGTCCCAGTCGCAGGACAGGACGATGTCTTTATTGTCGAGATCGTTGGGAACGAATACATCAGAGACTTTAGGAAATTCAAATTCGATGAAATCGATCATAGGCGTTTCTCTGGCGCCTTCTGCGTTGAAAGTTCCGTACAGTGTCATTTCACTCACCTCCCTTTCCTAGCAGAAAACAGCGTACTCAACATCGCCGATATTTTCTTCATAATCAAAGTCATCCGGCAGATATCTTCCGAGTTTTGCCTTGAATTCATCGATAATTTCTTCTTTGGTCTTGTAGTATTTCCCTTCGAGAATATTTTTAGTAACGAGGGACTTGTCAGACTCGACAAGAATGAACGGCATTTCGAGATCCTCTTGCCACTCATTCAGATCGCTGAGGTGGAAGATCGATGCAGTGTTGTAAAACGAATCATCCGAGTATATTTGAGCGTAGAAGCCTTCTCCGGAATCGGGGGTTGATCTGGTGAGGCATGAATTGCAATAGAGATTGCTCTCCATCTCTTCATACTTCTCCAGTGGGCTTTCAATCTTCTCGAACTCCTCAGGATGGCACTCGATGTATCTTCTTATGAAGCCATCGATGTACTTTTCCTTGATGATACAGCCAGTTATCTGGCCTCCGTATGTTCGCATACTCATGTGTTGTCTCCTTTCTGTTAAAAACAAGAGCAGAGGCTTGAGGCCTCTGCTGAATAAATGTGTAATAGCACGCTTTAGTGGTTATGTTCGCCAGCAAGTGAGATTCTGAACTCATTAATGAATTCGTTCGCTTCATCCGCTGTCCACGGGTCGGTTAATCTGTCAGTGCCGGGAAACGGTTTTTCGTCCGTCAGGATCTGGCCGTCCTCTGTGAAAACAAATCGGGCTTTTCTTACCCTGTGGGGGTCATTGACGTGATATATCACATCGGACAGCCCGCATGTTTTCGGATAGTCGTAACTGATCTCTGCAGTATCTTCTCCTGTTACCTCGCAGCTTAGGAGGTGCGGTACCGGATCGATGCCTCCTGACAGGGTCCCTGCAAACCAACTTTCCAGCTCCCAGGCTTTTTCGGCCCACAGTCTAACAAATTCTTTTGTCATAGTGAGGCCTCCTTGTCCGGTGCATTGAGCTCCTGGAAGAATTCTATCCTCCACGGTTCTGCAGCAGGCTCTTCTCCTTCAAATATGCCTTCGCACTCAGCCTGCCAAAGACTGTACTGAAGCTTGTTCCAGTACTTCAGCGCTGAATAATCCGATTTGAAATCCGAAAGGCCGCCTCTGCCGCAGTTTGGACAGTATGGAATGTATCTCTGTCCGTATTCGCCCTCAAGTCCACATTGATAGACTTGAAGTGCCGGCATGCCATAGGTTCCGCTATCTCCGTGTTCTGGCCTGTGATCGATGCAGATGCACGGAAGAATTCTTTTGATCTTCATTAGAAACACCATCCTTCCTCAGGTACATATTCCCCTATTTCAAAGCAGTCTGTGTAGCATTCATCATTGGCATCGCCATAGACTCTTGCTACATATTTGCCCGGATGTGGAATTATGTTCTGCGAATCGGAGCTTGTTTCGTCGTAAGAGTACTTTTCTCCGATAACAGCAATGTCCTGAACAGATCTGCCCTGCCCGTCATCAAGATATACGAAAAGTTCTTTATAGCTTGGATCAGGATTGATCTCTGCTACCAGCTTTTTCCCGCTTGTTACTTCAAGTTCGAGTTTTGGCCCATACAGGACGTTATTAACCTGCTGTTCTGCGATCATCTGAAGGCCTACAAGCCACGCTATGAAGTGCAGAGAATACTGCATCCCGCATTCCTGCAGTGTACTTAGATCGTCTACCCAGTCGGGAAGGCGTTCGTACATGTAGGCGTCTATGTATACGCCATTGAATCCGCAGGTTTCGAGCAGGTCGGCCTTGATGTCTTCGATATCCTCGACCTCTTCCGCGCTGTAGCCTTCATCTTCAGTCACATACTGGAAATACTCATCGAGATCCCGTTTGACCGAAGCCCTGTCCCAGGTATAGAGGCTTGTATCGCGCTCCTTTGCAATGCACTTACGTGCACTGTAACCCGGGTCGATGATCATCTTGCCGCAATACTCGAGGGTGTATGGTTCCGCCCTTCTGAAGATGGCGTTCCCTATATCTCCTGTGACTATGAGCCGGCAGCCGTCAAGGATGTATCTGACAGCCCAGTTGCCTGAACCATCACGGTTTTTCCAGTTGATCACGGTAAGTTCGTCATACTCACAGATATCCGCTTCGAAGTTTTCGAACTCCTTGCGCGCGCGAGCTATACAGCTTTCGTTCCACTCTCTGTTAAGCATTGTGTTGTCTCCTTCCTTTGTAAAAGATAACGCAGAGGCATATGCCCCTGCGCTTCACGATAATTAATTATGGACTACTCCTCTTCGCAGTCATCCCATTCTACAGGGTTATAGCGTAACCCGTAGCTGTACTGGAAATCATCCTCGTTGGTGTACCAGAACTCATAGCTGAGGTCCGGAAATTCCTGCTCGAGCTTTTCTATAACAGGAACAGGGGCGCACCATGCGGTCATAAATTCCCATGTGACGCTGTTGTCCGAAGCTGTTTCGGTCACATCACATGCATTCCACTTTGTTCCCCAGTTATTGCAAGCCCATTCGTACCAGGTTGCAGTGCCATACTTCTCGTAGTTTTCTACATATATCTTCCCCTTTTCTCTAAGAGAGATTTTTTCAGAGGGACCATCGAGAGATAATGACATGTCCACCATTTCGTCTGCATCGAGAGTCTCCGCAAGCTTTGTGTAACGGTGCCTGATCTCTTCATCGTACGTGAAGAACGGATTGTCTCCGTGACAAACCGCGTACACCTTCTGAGCGATGCTTTCGGTCACAGGCTTTGTGAAGCCGTCTGTTACATGCGCAAGGACAGCCGTCTCTTGCGCCGGAGATGATACGGATAGAAGTGATTCCGGCATAGGGATGATGTTATTGAAGTCAAAGGCTTTGGTCATAGTTTCCCTGAGTCTTTTGATTTCATTCGCATCACCTTCGTATGTGATCTTGTTAGTTGTCCAGTTTGGCATTGTGTTGTCTCCTTTCTAAATAAAAATAAGAGCTTCGCAGCTCCTTCTACTTTGCATCAAGTATTCTGGCAGTCGTGAAATACGTGTGGTCGTTATCCGACCAGGTGACTTCGCCGTAGCCCTCGTCTTTGTGGCAATAGCAGGCATCCAGATTCAGATCTGAATGGTTTGCCTGCTCCTCTCCGAGGTATTCGTCATAAAGACTCTGAAGAGCATCTTCGGCTGCTTCCCAGGAACCGTACCTGTAAACGGTGGTTTCTGCGTCGAAAGAGTGCGTTATGACAACGCACGGCCTGTCTTCTGAGACGGGCGTGTATTCACCGCAGCACCACTTCTCACCATCTTTCCAGATGGTAGGGTTCTGAGAAAATCTCAGTTCTCCCCAGCAGGCTCTTGCGAGATACTGCGCGAGTTCTTCCGCAGTGTCCATCTGAACAACATCGGATGCATCGCCCTTATCGTCATACCACTGCACCTC
Source organism: uncultured Eubacteriales bacterium (assembly GCA_900315485.1). Taxonomy (GTDB): domain Bacteria; phylum Bacillota; class Clostridia; order Peptostreptococcales; family Anaerovoracaceae; genus Crickella. The sequence continues at coordinate 130,810 of OMZI01000005.1, forward strand.
GTATCCCTTACCTTCTCTTGACTTGATCCTTTTCATGTGTTGTTTCCTCCTTCTAAAAATCTGTTCCATCGGAGCTGATGTCGAATCCGAGCGCCCTGAACAGGTCGTAGAAACCTGTTTTCACATAGTTGTGAAGGTCGCTGTCAAGGCACGCCTGCGCAAATGCATCATAGCCCGGTATACTGCGACCCTTCGTGCAGTCGTGAAGCAGATCATGTGCAGCATGGAACAGCTTGTCCTCGAATTCATCCTCATACCCAGCGAGGGTCTTGGACGAAAGTACGATGGTTTTGCGGTCATCGTGCGGCTCATCAGATATGCCTATAGCGTCCGTGATGCGCTGAAGCATTGGTGCGATAGCTACAAGTCCTCCCGAGCATTCATCTATGACACCCATTGTCGAGTGGTAGACATCGTTTTCGAAGTCTTCTTCTGAACAATGGTGTCTTAGCGAGAAATACTGCTCATTCGGATCAAGGCAATACTCCTCATGGGTAATCTCTATGGACGATCCGTCCTTGAGATATATCCATGCCTGGGGCTCGCCGTGAGCCGTCTCGCTGTCAAAAGTGATGACATGCTTCGAATTTGCAAGCGGGTCGCTGACCATAAGGTCCGGGAGCGTTATGTCCCTAAGGGCTGACCTTACATCTGAACGGGCGGTCTCCATGAGAAGGTCTATTTCGGCAAGCTTTGGAGCAAGGTCTTCTGCAGCTTCTTCAGGCGTCATGCCGAAGCACCCTGTTTCGCTGGCGATAACATACTCTCCTGTTGAATACTTGCCGACCATACCTGCCTTATACAGCTGGTCCAGCAAAAGCATAGCGCTTTCTTTTGTGATGGTTATCATGGTGTTGTTTCCTCCTTCGCAAAATAAAAATGGCTTCGCGTCACCGCTGCGAAGTCACCGTTTGCCAAATAAAAAAGCACCTGCGATGTCTTAGGACATACAGGTGCTCCATTATCAAGCTGAGAATACGTTAATATGACTATATTATATATGCAATCAGAAATAATAACAACAATGAATTGGGCCAAACAGCGGAAAAGCCGCCCCTTTGCAGGGGCGGCATAGTTCCGATGGAGCATACTAGCAACCGAGGCGATCCAGTATGTCGTCCAGATCGAATCTGTCACACTTGCTGAATGTGATGTGATTCATTGTTTTCAGCGCAAGTGAGCGCTTATGCGCGCATTCTACGCTGTCGCCGTTGTTGCTGTTAAAAGCATCCGCGGCGATCTTAGCTGCCTCTGCCCTTGTAAGGGTGACAACTGGTGGGATTTCTGTGAAGATGATTCCGCAGTCTTCACTGATGTAATCGTTAGTCATATCTGTACCTCCTTGTACTTATCCTGCACAGTGGCCTGCTGTGCATCTCAAAAATGGAGGCCACTACTCCTCCGGATCGACGTTTGGCATCTCTGCCTGTAGTGGAACGCCAACCCGCAGGCTGACTATTAAGTTGTACTGAAGCGACAGCTACAGCAAATTTAATGGATCATCCGGGAAGTTGTGTGTAGATGATCACGGTTTTATGGCTTCACGGCATTTTTATGAAGTCATACGCTTGCTTAAATAAAAAAGCACCTGCGATGTCTAGGACATACAGGTGCTCGATCTTAAGCTGAGAATACGTTAAATATACTAATATATTACTTAGGTTTGACGGAAATATCAAGCGGATTTGTGCCTCCACAAAAAGCCCCGGAAAACCGGGGCTAAAGATGATATGTTAACACATCGGGATGCATAGCTCCTTCCAGTTATCTTTCAGCTTAAGCACGAGAGTGCGTGTATTAAAACTGCCGAAAGTGATCTCGCGTGTCTCATTCGCAATGTATTCAGCCAGAGCAGTGACGAGTGGCTTGTTTGTAAACAGGTCGTGATTCATTATCACCTCATTCTCGTTCAGGGGCACCCCTGCGATATTAGCAGTGATATCATCTTCGCCGTCCTCTGTTTCTGCCCAGATGTACGGGCGTCCGCAGATACCGCTCGGCATATACATAAGGACGATGTTCTTTCCGAATTCATATTTCATTGTTGTTTCCTCCCTCTAAGATTTTCCAGAATGCATCCCGTATAGAGTACACGAGTTTCTCCAGCTCCAGGATATCGAAATCTCCAGCGCTAATCTTGAAGACGAGTTCTGTGTCACTGTTGATTTCTTCCCTGTGTGTATCAAAGAATTCCGCGAACTCATCTGCATTATCGCAGTATGCGCTGTCTATGACGGAGTCATTGCTGTCATAAGCGATAGCTCCTGTCGGATAAGGCTTCGACCAATCCGTCAGATCGACAACGATCTTTTTTACGGCTTGACTTGATGCATTTTGGTTGAGTGTCCGGATGACCGAAGGGCTTTCCAATTTCGTCGCTGCGTTGTACGCTTTCGCAGCATAGGAAAGACAGTCTTCAAGAGCTGCCTTTTTCCCAAGCGTAATAGTACCGTTTTCCTTGAATGCGGCGGGGCGAGCAATGACTTCCAATTCGAGAAGGTTCTCCCCCGCGATCGAAGGATGTACTTTTGCATCAACCCAAACGTCGATGTTCGGTGATACGAGTGCTGCTCCTGCTGTTTCGCCGCTTGGCTTATCGATGTATTCATACATATGGATGTCACATCCAGAGCAACGGCTGATATATGCAGAGCATTTATCGTCGAAATGCGTGCCAACGAGGTTGCCGCCGCATCTTGGGCAGGCCTTTATCTTGTTATTCATTTTATTCATCGTTGTGTCCTCCTATTTGATTCCCGTGAAGTATCTGAATGTAGCACCTGCGTATGCCGGATACTGCTCAAACAGCCTGAACATTGCGCTGGTGCTGTTGCAGGAAATACTCTTTGCATTGCACTTCCATACAACTTTGTCGCTGTATCTTATAGGGATCTCGTGAACTGCAGGCAGTTTCTCGCCTTCCAGATCATACTTTATGACCATTTTGTTTGGTCCGAGCATCCCCATCATATATGGGATACGGCGCCCGTCACGGGCAAGGTATTTACCTCTGTATGTCATGTTGTTTCCTCCTGTGTTATAACCAATAAAAGTGAGGGGCCAGAGGCGTTCTGGAATCCCTCACTTTTGAAGCATGTGCATTGTGTGTAGTTATAGCAATTTTAGCATTTGAACATATATCGCTTCCGCAGAATCTCGCTTTGAATACCGGAAGAACTTTGCCGGCTCTTTGTTATAGAAACGCAACGCCTTTATATTGTCTTCCTCGCACTCGAGCCACAGTATTCTGCCACCTATTCGCTTCTGTATGTCTGAGACTGTATCAATGACAATTGTCATCAGCTCAGTTCCTGTAATGGGGCAGTCCTCAGACTCATCCTTGTTTTTGCCGAACTGAGCCAGAAGGTAGGCGGAGGCTACATATGCAGATTCTCCTTCGTCGTAAACCGCAAACGGCCTTATTTTACTTTTCTGGCTGTTTGATAAAGTTTCGGCCGGTATCGCTGCATACTTGTTCGCAAGTGTAAAAGCTCCTGCTAACTGAATTTCTTCAGCGTATACGAGATATGTAACCGCCAGCTTTCTTTTTGCAAATTCAACGGATTTAAATCTAATAAAGGTTTCAACTTCTTTATTAGAGCAAGAAAAAGTGGAGATTAAGCTTTGTGCCGCTTCCTCTCCACGTAAGTTGATGACGTCATTGATATTAATAACACTATACATTCGCCTTCACCATCCTATCCAGGAAGGCATTGAGCGTGTCTTCGTGTTCAATATAACGCACGTCAACTTTTTCCGGCGTTGACTTGTCGAGCTGAGATCGCTCTAGAGCTTCCAGAAAGCTGGTTGCATCTTCACTGGATTTCAGGATAACGTTCCTGAATATGCTTGAAGTTGCCATTGCTCATCCTCCTTTCTTGGTGGTTTTACTCTGCAGTTCCCTTTATCTGTCATTGATATTATATATATCGTATGGCAGCGATGTCAATTGCGCTCATAAAACCACCGTTAATCGTTGTTTCCTTCTTCTATTAATGCTACGCGTTTATGACCGTATACGCTGCATCAGGGCTGAGTCCGGCTTCCTGCTTCAATGCGCTGATAAGGGTTTCATCTGTGAGGTCTGAGATGTATTTTTTAAACATCGCCATACCTCCGTCGACTTCTTCAAGCTCGATGTCAAAGACAATCGTTGGCCTGTAACTTGTCCAGTCAATGTAGTCGACATACCCTGCTTTCAGGTCTTCTCTGAGCAAATTGTCGCCGGTGCCGCTTTGTGCGTGAACGATGAGCCCCTTTTCCGAGAACACGAGCAATGCTTCGCCTTTGTCGAAGATGTTAGCCATATATCTACACCTCCTTTTCTACAACGCCCCAGTTAAGCATAAGCTCTTCCAGAGCTGACTGGAGATTGCCGTAGTCGGTTCCATAGATTATGGCGGCAGAATCAGGATCGTCGCGGTCATCCTTCTCATCGTTAGGGATATCTATACCCTTCTCTTCGAGGAAATCCTCGAAGGTATCGATGATCTGACCTATAAACTCCGGAACAGCTGCACTCTTAACGGGTGAATCTGCTACTTCTGCCCATTTAGCAAGCTCATCGTTGGTCAGAGCTGCTGCTTTTGGCCATTCTGCCCACAGAGTAGCGAAATCTCCGGATGCATCGTTATAGCAGGCGAAGTTTTCCGCTTTAGCTGCCAGGATCTCTCCGAAGAGCTCCTGATGCATCGGATCCGCTGTATGAGCCTTATGGATAAGCTCCTTTGTGAGATACTCTGCGATGAATTCATCGGGGTCGTTCTCCCCGACAGCATCGTTCAGATACACCCGGATGATGGTATCCTCGTCACCGTGAATGATACCCGGCTTAAAGTATCTGTCCTCATACATCTCATGCTTGATTTCATTATCCGGAATGACCACATTCGGTCCTCCAAGCCAGAAAATGCTCATGCTGCACCTCCTTCCACCTCAGGCGTTTCTGCCATCTTAAGAAGGGTCGGGAGCGTCCAGCCGCAGACTCTGAGAAGAACAGAGTCTATTACAGCCTTGCCTTTTGCGTCCTGAGCTCTGTAATCCGAAATCAGTTCGGCGAACTCGTCATCGGTGTCGCTCAGAACTTCGTTGAAAAACACCGATCTTGTTGAGATCGAGCCTTCCCTTTCTAGCTCAAGATAGCGCTGAAGCTCGCTGTCAGATATGGACGCCAGCTGAGCGATCGGTTTATCATCTGCGTGCATCTGATGCTCAAGAGAATCCTCCTCATCCCAGATGAAAATCTCGGATGAAATGCTGAGAAGTTCGCAGAATTCCTCGTCTGTACCCCACTCGTCGGAGATCTCGTACGTACTGTAGATATCTCCGTCTTCAGAGATCTTGCAGAATGAATGACGGATGCCTTCCAGAATATGCATAAGCTTATCCACGGTGTAGCCCTGCCACTCTACAAAATCCCAGTAAAAAATGATGTACAGGTTATCAGGAGTCTTTCTGACGAATTCCCTAGGCTTTCCCGGATGCTCAAAGATCCCGCTTTCGCGGATCACATCATAGTCTCTGACGTCTATCGCCAGTGCGACTTCGCAGAACGGAGTGGCAAAATATTCGGCCTCTGGTACTGCGTTTTCAGGTTTGATTTTCTCGTTCATTGTGTTGTTTCCTTTCTTGTAAATCAAAATGGTGTTGTAAAGGGGAGGCTTTGCGGCCTCCCCTTTGATGAGTCGTTATCTTCTATTTCTTCTCCTTCTTCAGTTTTCTAGCTTTTCTTCTGGCCTTGACTGCCTCAATCGTGCTTGGCATCTCTCTTATAATCCACAATATCTGAGTGACAATCGTGTACGCAAAGAAAGAGATGGCTGCAAGAATAAGGGCTGTTAAAAGGAGCCAGTAAAGTGCTTTTCCCGGGTGCAAAAGAGCAGTAATTATGTTCAAAGTGTTCATGATGCTGTCGTCTGCTATGGAAACAAGCAATGAGCAGCCTAAGGTAATGAACATGAGGCACAAAATTAGGCCTAACAAGGCAATAATTACATTCTCTACAGTCCTGCTCGCGTCATAATCCTCTTCGTCTGAGCTGAAATGGTTCTGAACTTCAAGCGCTGAATAGAATACGAGCGCTGCTACAAGGATTACGAAGGTCACAATGACAACTCTCGGAAGAAAATCAGCCCATGCGGCTGCATGCGGTCTTATCTTCTGGAAAAGTGAGCCGTAGCACTCTCTCATAGGTGCAATAAGACATCGCCCAGAGAGCGATAAGCTCCGCGAAATAGAAAATTCCCGTGAGTGAAAGAAGCTTCTTGCCTGCATTTGCTTTGGACAATTTTTCCTGCCTCTTTGCGCGTCTTTCAACACTTTCCTCAGGAGTCTCCTGAAGCCAGGCTGAAATAGCCTCAATAACGTAATTAATAATTTTTTTAACCATAAGCGTTTTATCCTTTCTTTAATAATTGATATTGATGATTTTCTGGATAAGGTCCGTTGCAACGCCACCGAGCATGCCCATAGCGGCGTATGCTACTGGTCCTTCCTCCAAAGTTTTGGCAGTTATGATTGGCCACCTCTGTGGTGCGCCCGCTCCCTGTGTTACAAGATTTATGTCCAGATACACTCCTTCGCTTCCTCCTGTTGACGGAGTCGCTTCTACCCAGTAGTAGTCGCTTCCGTCAAGAAATTCTGCGATAGGACGTTTTCTGTACGTATAACCTGTAAGCATGTAGTCGAGTATATGCAGCACATCGATAGGCGTTTCGCCAGGATATGCAATATGCGGCATGCTCTCGGGCAGACTCTTTTCTAGGAGTCTGCAGAGATCTTCCGCAGTAAAGCAGTCCGGCTTTTCAATTATGAGCCGTTCATCTTTCATGGTGTTTTATCCTTTCTCTTAAAATTTACTTTCTGCCTTCTGAAGCGAGGCGGAACTTATCAACTCCCGGGATAACGGCAAGCGTTCTGCCGCTGTCCCAGCTGATGTGGATCTGCCCTGCATCGTCTACGTGGTTTACAGTGCCGACAGAGCCGGGTGCTATGGGCCTCGGATCGTCCTCCATGAGGATCATCACGATCCTGGTGCCTTCCGGGTACTCCTGTCTGAGTCTTTCCAGATCTTCGCGCTTCATGCTTCCACCTCCTCATCGTTGAAAATGTACATCGGGTCATAGACGACCTTTGACGCCGTCATAACTCCGTGATCATATTTGCGCCAGATAAGTGTGGCTTCGTAATCAGCAGCGTATCCTATCGCTTCCTGTTCGCTGTCGAATGAGGATGCGAGGAACGGTCTGTCGCTTACAAAAGCATTCATGCAATCGAAGAAATAGTATTCACCATGCAGGACAGTGCCTGCTGTACTGAGACCGAGATAGAAGAACTTCTTGCCCTTGCCGTAGTCGTTCATTCCGAACGCCATGTAGCGCGGCTTCTTCTTCCTGGTATCATATGGCTCTCCCATCAGAAAGCCTGCATGAACAGGGATATTGAAGTCGCTCAGAACTTCCCTTGCCTTTCCGGCAGGAAGATCTTTCGGCGGCATGCAGTTCAGCATCTTTTCATAGATGGCCTCGTCTATCTGCTGGCCGGGAACCGCTTTAAATGTCCCGTCTTTTGCCCACTGAGCATAGGTGTACATAGTGTTGTCTCCTTTCTTAATTAAATATGATCAGGCGAGCTTGAATACATCCACTTCCGGATACAGCAGATTCAGACTGCCGTCACTCCAGTCAACGTGGATACGCCCATATTCGTCAACACACTGAACGATCCCTGTTGTACCCGGTTTTACCGGATAGGGACCTGTTGTGTGAAATGCCCTTATTTTTGTGCCGGGCGAATAGACGCGTCTGAGCCGTTCAATGTCTACGTCTCTCATTGTTGTTTCCTCCGTCTAAACATCAGAAAAGGGAGACTGTGTTGTCTCCCCTTTCCCGTTACAAATAGATGCCCTTATATTGCTGCGATCTCCTCGAGAAGAATAACCTTCTCATAGAGATCAGTCGCTTTTTTAAGCCTGTTTTTCGTCTCTTTCGGGAGACTGAGCAGGGCTGGAGAGCCTATGCTGTCCAATGCCTTCTGGTATCTCCTAAGAAGTTCCGGATCATGCTCTGGTGGCTGCATGCTACAGCAGTCCATATGAGCAATTCCCTTTTCAACGAGCTGACAAGTACTTCTGCGGATCTCAGTGATCGCACAGCCAGCACAGTGCGCTCTGTCTTTGCAGAGCGAGCAGAGTGTGTCGGATGCAAGATTGAACCGATAGCGTTCTTTCTCGTTTTGGAGCTTGATCATTGGTATCATCTGACCACCCCCTTCACGATTATATCCGACGAGGAACAATGATTCTCGAAGGCGAGAAGCCCTTTCGTTGCTTCAAGCTCTCCATTGGATGTGCCGCGAACGGTATATGAGGCGATTTCTTTGCCGTTGAGGGTGAATACGAGCCAGAGCTCGCGCTTTTTTTCACGCTGCATCATGACTTTTCGCCTCCTTTCTCTTTTCGAGCTTAGGTGCGCGATATTCCTCCCACTGCAGGGAACCATCTTCATCCATCCAGAATCTGAGGCCGCGCCCTTCGAATGTCACTTCGACGGAGCCGTCTACTGCTTCCTCTATATCGAGGTTGTCAATGAGTGCAAAATCATTGCTGCTGCCGATACTTTCTCCGCAATGCGGGCAGTAAGCATACGAATATGCTCCTGCCGGAAGAGAGATCCCACTTGGCGATGGATCGTCCTGTACTATAATCAGGTCATCCTCGCTGAAGATTCTCTTGCAATTGTCGCATCTAATCATGGTGTGTTGTCTCCTTTCTTCGCAAACAAAAAAGACACTCAATGTGCCTTTTTCCGTTAAGATAAGTTGTTGTTTCTTTAGCTTTTGCGCTTAAAATAAAGTACCAAATTCCTCATTTTTCCCAAAAAATTTTTTTGGGTTACATCCTTTTTTTTGGGGAGTTAGAGATTTCTAACTAAGCCGTTTTTTGTGCGGTCCCTGACTTCCTGCGCTTTGGCATCGTTGAATCTGTCGATCGTTCCGACAAGATATCCCGTGATTCTTCTGATTCTCTCGAAGCCGACGCCCTCGCCGACCAATCCGTTTACGTTTCTGACTTTTGTATTATTCATAGTCTTACCTCCTATCTACATCTCTTTTCCGTAAAGATAGTAATTACCTTTATCGGCCAATTCACACTGGCAGTCAAAGCGATCTGCCAAAGCCTTTTCCCAGGCCTTCTTCCATTTCTTGCTCCCGTACTGCTCCTTGTATTCAGGATATGTGCAGTGCAGAGCTTCCGGAGCTGAAAACAGCGCCTCCCCGGTGTTGTACAGCGCATCATAGGCACTGTCCAGAACAAGAAGGGAATCGTCGAGGATAGCCTTTACGATATCGTAGCGCTGGCTATCCGACAGATCCACTTTCTTCTCTTTTACGACGCTGCTTTGTGGCTTATCAGACGGACTTGTGTCTGAAGAAGAGCTCAGTGCCCTTATAAGCAGTTTGAACAGCAGGATGATCGAGACTACGATGAACTCGATGATCGAGTAAATGAGGGTCAGCATTACGAATCCCTCCTTCCGATATCTTCTCTGTAGATCTCATACCTGAGCATGAAATTGTCCGCCTCGATTCTGGCAAACTTTTCATTTCTGCGTCCTTCATAGCGAGCCATTCTGATCGCCGCTTTCTCACTAGGTCTGATGACCGCAAGCCTGTATGCCGCAGTGATCGCAAAGGCAATCAGCATTGCGCAGGCTGTTGTGATTTCGTCCGGGCCTGTGATATGGAACAGCACTCTGGCCATCCATTCACCGCCTGTGATTGATGCGATAGCGGCTACAACGTAAAACAACTTTTTCATGGTGTTACCTCCTTCGTAAAATAAAAATGGCTTCGCGTCACCGCTGCGAAGTCATCGTTTGCTTAAATAAAAAAGCACCTGCGATGTCTTGGGACATACAGGTGCTCAATCTTAAGCTGGGAATACGTTAATATGACTATATTATATATGCAAATGCAAGTAATAACAATAAGGAATTTGTGAGCGCTGCATCACTTGGATGAGTGCCTTTTCAATGGCATTTAGCACTCCGGCTTACTTTTTACAGCTCCTTTTTTCTGATCTGAAAGAAGTTTCTGCATTACCTCCTCAAACTTATGAGGCTGCTCCTGTGTTATCCAGCGACAAGCATTACGCGCCACCTTCTTCTACAGTTATGTTCCCATCTTCTTTCTCTATAACATGGACGATTTTATCGCCTTTGATAAGCCTTGCTTTTCTGAGCCCGTTCTCCCTGAAGACATCCATAAGTTCATATCCCTCAGCATCCTTGAGAACGAGCATCCGTAGGTAGGGGCTGAGGGTCATGTCCTGCCGTATGAGCTGCTTAATGTAGCCTTGCATGCTGCCAACAGCATCCAGCTTGTCTATTATTTCTTTGTCGGTCTTAAGATTTAATTTTAACCCGTAACGCCTGGTGCTTTTGGCATCGTAACGGGCCGTTCTTTCAGAGGCTTTGTTCATTAGTACATACCGTCAAAACACTGAGTCCTACGCCGATCATTCCTGCGAGCCTGCTTTTCTCTTCATCGGAGCCTCCCCAGATAGAAGTTATAGGAAATATAATAAGAAACATTGTCAAGCATATGCCCTCGATAAGTTTGGCAAGCCCAAATGCAAACTCAATCATTTATTTCCATCCTGCTGCGTTCTGAAACTATCGATCATATTCCATATTACAAGGTAGAGAACCCATGCTACTGCCATTCCGAACCACAGCCATATAGCTTATAGTCTCAAATACGCCTGTAGACCAGTCAATGGGCCAGAACTGCATGTTAGTGACTTATAAATATTTGAGACAGTACACAAAAGTCCATAATGTTGATGGAACTGCTATTATTAACATCACCATCATTTTCTTCGCTTCTTTCTCCGTTGATTTTACCCCTTTTTATCTTCTAATGCTATTCTCGATTCATATGCTCTCATTTCTCCGACTCTATAACGGTCGGAGCGTTTCGTACATATACATCATAGTAGTCCACGTAATAGTCCTCCATCCTTTTTATTATCTGGGATGCATCTTTCAGTGGCCCATGCGGTGTTTTGACTTCGATCAACGGGCATTCATCTGGTGGAACGCAATGACTTTCTTTCCATAACGTGCAGTTGATCATATCGCCAATCTGGCATTCGCCGCAGTCAGTCGGTTTTTGTAAATTCGGTACATATACTCCCATGCTATCCCTCCTCCTCTGTTTGTTTTGTTCATAACTGGCACCGTCTGCCGCCCACATTCAGGGCCGTTTGTGCCGAAGTTCAACGGGGAGTTGAGGTTTCTCCCCGTTAGTTGAATTTTGCGACCGCTCCCACCTGCAACTGTATAGGGATTACGCATTATCAAAGCCCTGAGCTGTAGAGATAAAGGAATCGAACCCTTGCACGCCGTCCTTCGTGCCGAAGGGAGTCGAACCCTTCTTCGGCGCAATCCTAAGGAACCATCCTATCCTCTATACATAGTCGCTGTGGCTGTTCCCTTTGCTTCAGAAAGTTTCGCCGATTAATGGTCGGTTACTTCCGCCGTAGTGCCGTTGCATCATCCCTATCTAGCATCGGGATCGCTCTTCGAACACTCCGCACAGCGGGCAAGCCTCAAATAAGCGCTAACTTATTCTGCTTCACTCTTTCGTTCACATGTTCGGCTCTCGTCAGAGTTAATGCCTACTGATAAGGATCATTCAGTACCAAAGACCGAAGTCCGCACAATATCGCAAACCTACGCCACACCCAACACATCGTCTGTGCCTCGATTGGCATCGGATGATGGAATTTCTGTGTTATATGAGCCGTCACCTACAGGAGTCGAACCTGATTGGTCGCAGTGTCGATCTGCTGTTCACACAGAATTATCACCGTAATATTGGGATCCCATCATCCAACTGGAGCTTCGGGCAGGATTCGAACCTGCGCTACCTTCACCTACGGATGGTAGACTTGCCTATTATCTTACCGAAGCACAATGTTGCAGCCATCATACAGACTACCATGTCATCTCAAATGTCTAGGATTCGAACCTGACTGTATGTGCGAAGGAATGCGCGCGTTTCGCGACTGCAACTTGTCGTCTTACCATTTTGGCTTCACTCAACATTGGTAACGCAGGGCCAGACGTACACCGCTGCGACTTAATCCCCCGTTGGCCTTCCGGGTTGAGTTGGAGCTTCGGGTAGGAGTCGAACCTACATACAACTGCGTTTGCATACAGTTTGCTCTGGCCAATTGCGCTACCGAAGCATATTGGTGGAGATGCCCCGATTCGAACGGGGTGCGGGCTGTCATTAGTCGATTACCGTGAGCCCAGAGCCCGTGCATTGCCATTCTGTCACATCCCCATATTGCGACTGCTCCCGCCTTGCAAGTCGCTGTACACGCTCTCACCGTTAACGTCTGCTCCTTTCAGTGGTTCGAACAAGTCCGCTTTTGGAAATCCTAAAAATATAGCTGACGCTTCTTTATTGTCGTCTTGTGTATGCACACCATATGCATACAAGCAAGGCAATCTAAATTAATTTTTCCTTTTGGAGCTTTTTTCTTACACTCATAACAATAACTATTCATCGTCTGCTCCTTTCATCCATGAGAGACTTGAAAAATTCTTCTACTCTTTTGGACACATCTTTGTCCGTAGTCTCAAAGGTGAGCACATCCATTTTTATCGTTGTACCGTCTTTTCGTTCAACAGCCTTAACGACCTTGTACCAACTACTCACCGCCTGCTCCTTTCCGCTCAAGGCTCGTCCTTTTCTCCGTCCGAACAGTAATACATATCAAGGTTATCATCAACGAATTGTGAAATGTCGTGGTAAATCACGCAGTTTACGCCGAAGAGATTGACCATTGAGGCAACGCTTATTAACAGCACCTTGTTCTCATCGGTCTGAAAGACTTCTTTTGGAAAAGAGCTATCCTTTTTAATGGCGTCTGTGAGAGCTGCTACGCAGCTCACAACCTTTTCGGTAGGACCATTCTCGTCTTCCTCATAATTGACGGATGATAGTGTGCTTATGTTCGACACGAGCGAGTTCCAAGCGTCTGCATAAGTTTCATCAGAGGCGGTGCTTAAAAATTCACGCATTTCTCGTTCTGTCGCGTCCCTGAAGATAGTTTTAACAGACGAATGTGCCTTCAGAGAGGATTCCAACTCTCTTAATGCTGTGATTAAATCCAAGTTGTTGCTACCGCAATTAGAACAATAATGCTTGCCGTGAAGTTCAGGCGGCTGCATTCCTTCTATCGCTATCCACTCCATTTGCGGCCTATCAGCAGCAGGGGCATTCTTGACCACTCCGTATGCTTCCTTTATGCCGCACCATTTCGGATCGTGCAGACCGTTTTCGTCTACTTCGGAGTATTCGTCAAGCAGATCCGAAAGCTCGAGGAGTATATAGTTCTTACTGGTCAGATCACCGGCTGAGAAATCAAACAGAGCGTTCTGCAGCCGGTCAATGCACTGTTTGTATCCGAGATTCTCTTCGCAATACAGGCAGCCGGTTTCGTTGCTTCCAAGCCTACATTCGCCGCATCTACTCATATTTTGTCCTTTCTGCACTTTGTTTTTTCCTTAATTGGCATGAGCTGAGAGAACTGACGACCGCCACCCAAGTTTTATCGTCGATGGGTTTCTGTGTCATCATATCCTTTCTCCTTGTAGACATATAGCGGCTAAACCACTCTCAGCTCACTGGAGGGGACGGACAGCCTCGAACTGTCATCAACCGCCGAGTATGCCTCTCGGCTGTTTATCGGGGAGCATACCTCCTAAAGCATTCCGCCAATTATGCTACCGAAGCGCAATTCAGTTTCACCTGTTTTGACACGTCGTTAACCGAAAAAGGAAGCGCAACCAAGTTTCTCTCTTAATGCTGCAACTATGTGCTTGGAAATGATTGCAGCCTGAGGCAGGGAGTAGAGGAGTCAAACCTCTGTCTGCGGCCATGGTTCTCGCCGCTCTTCACCGCTAAGCTAACTCCCTATACGTAAGTTTGTACTTATATTGTACAATCGGTTTGTACTTATGTCAAGCAATCCATCGGATAGGTTTTGTTAGTGAAAGAAAAGACCGCTTTTCAGCTGAAAGCTGTCTCTATCAAAGGGTGGTCTAATTTATCTGTACTTGTATGCGTGCAACATATCGGCTAATACCATAACGCTGCTCGCAACGCTCAACATGATTGGTGGCAGTCTTCAGCACGGCTCTCTGGAAGGGCGTGTCTTTGACAGCAAGCTGTCTCTTCGCAGCTTTTTCCATGAGCAGCATCGTGCGCATTCTGTCGAGGGCATACGCCTCAACAGCAGCTTCATCCAGCCAGTCAGGCTCTTCAGCTTTATACGGATTATATTCCATTTCTGCCATCGCTATGCACCTCCTTGTCGTAATTATAAAAGAGGGTATTTCAATTCGTTTTCCAGCTTGATCCTGTCACATAGTCTATGGATATCCCTGGCTCTACGTTATAGCAGAAAACGTTGATATGAAACTTCGTTCCTCTGCTCTCTACGTCGCCTGCTTCGATATGTACGCCTCTACAGACCAGCTCGTTGCCTTTGAAGACAGGAGTTGCACGGTATAGGATCCTTCCGCCCTTTCTCAGGAGCCAGTTCTGCGTAGCTTTCTCCGCATAGGACAGCTGACCATCGACATTCATATATTCAGTGCCTGTGACAAGGTTCCTCGGATCATCTGTAATCCCTGAGACCGCATACATTATGAGGTGGCAGCGGTTGTACAGCCATCCGCTGTTTCTGCTGATTAGGTCAGGATATTGCGCCTGGTTCCAGCCTGAAGGAGTGACATGCGACAAGTCAAAGTCTCTTTCCCCTTCCGGTATCGTGTCTTTTCCAAGTGAAGCTTCACACGCACCGCATCTGCCGAGCCAGTCGAGCTCGGACAATTCTATATACATAGATTCTGCTTTCTTGTAATCCTCTTCCGTGAATTCCGGTTTGTTCCCGTTCAGGACATAGGTTGGTGTACCGGAGTATTCAGGGATAGAATCCAGAAGGCTGCTCTTTTCTGTCTGCATTGGAGCGGGTCTGTTTTCTGCCTGTTCAGCAGATTTGTCTATATCCTGTATGCTTCCGAACTCACCGGGAGGATCCACTATCACAGAGTGCTGTCGCATCGTATATATGCCCGCACCAATGACTAGCAGCATAATCAGCAGCATTCTTACTGTTCTGTATAATTTTTCTTTCTTGCTGTATGGATATTTCATCTATTTCTGTTCTGTTCGTCCATTTTGCCGCGCAGAATCTACATATTATATATAGTAGAGATTTTTGTTTTGAGTCGGTAAATACTTCAGCACCGGCAGACCTTCCCGGAAGTAGAGATTTTGCGACAAGCAACAAGCACAAGTACCTATCTACACCATGCGCATATATATGATATCCCTGCGCAGGCAAGTAGAGATTTTTAGCGGAAGCATGCTCTGCCGCGCTGTCAATGTTACTGTTCCTGTATATGCTGCAGCCAGTCGCTGCTTGATATAGACAGAGATACAGGTTTTGTCGTTTTGTCCCCTGCCCGTGCTGTCAGAGCTTCTTCTGACGCGCTCTTGATTCTATTGACTATCATCAGCCCCTTGCGGGCAATGTTGTATGCGCTATTATCGTCCTTTGGCGCTTCGAAGAAGCTTCCCGTGGCCAGATCCATGATTGGTGAAACGATATTTGATCCTGTGCGCATCTGTACGATGAGGCCAAAGAGCGCAAGAAGTTCTTCGTGGAAACTCTTATCGGTCATGCTGCACAGAGCTTCTCTGAGGTCCTCTGAGCTTTCATCGATACCGTGGTCGTTCAGAAGGCCTGTGATCGACTCCGTCAGATTGATAGGCTTATAGTTTATGCCTTTATCTCCTCTGACCGCACGGATCCGCTCTCCATGTGAGAAAACGCTCCATTTCATCCTGCAGCCATCGAGCTGCTTCAGCCTGTTCTCGCTTATAAAGTAGCTGTAGTCGAAGTCGAATCTGTACGCCCTGACCTCTTCGTCGTAAACGATCCTGTCAAAGGCGTGCCAGAAGGCTTTGGCTGCGGGGATGTTTGTGTATCTGGTATCAAACAGGTTCACAAATCCTGTATTCGAATCTATTTCTGTGATCTTCCACGGCGAAACGTAGAAGATAAAACCTGTCTGTTTTCCGATCTTGTCGAAGCTTTCGAACGGAGCTGTCAGCTGATAAGCTCTGTAGATCCCGCCCGGTTCATCCGGTTCAGCGGATTTGTTTACAAGCAGATTCAGCTTGCTTATAAGGCGTGCTTCAAGCTGCTGATATACAGCTTTTTCTATCTTCTGGCGCTGCTGTTTGAACCCGAGGCTCATATCCTCGATCGCTATTACTGCGTCGTATTTGAGCATAAGGTCGGCAAGGATGCGCACGACCTGCCCGATGTAGCCGTCTTTAAGCTGCTTTATGCCCTCTACTGATTCCCAGCTCTTTCTTTCAGCCATACGCTGGAGTTCTCTGCTTTCAAGGAGCTTCGCATAGTCGGTCTTCTTAGGCTTACTGCCGGAAGCCTGCTCTATGACGTTGAGAGATCTGTTCTCTAAAACATTTCCCTTTGGGTCAAGGACGCAGAGCTGGATGAGATTGTTTTCTCCCCTGCTCACACCGATGACATGTACGTTGTCTTCCTTCTTTATAGCGAGTCTCGCTTCGGTGTTGATAAAGCTGAAATTCGTTGCGGAAGCATTTATGGTGATCGGCACGTTGAGCTGAAATTTGTTTACCGTGAATCTGCGGTCCTTTACGATGTCATACTTAAGGACCTTGCTCCTCTTCGGATTCAGAGGGTTCTTTGCTGCTACTACATCGCCTGCCCTGTGGATCACGGCATCTTCCGGTTTTATGGATGCCTGTCTGAAGAAAAGTTCTGCTCCTCCGTTGAGTCTGCAGATCGGGGGCTCCCCGTTTCTAGGATCAAACAGTGCTCTCCAGTAAATAGTTGACAGGTCCGGTTTGCCGTATGCCTTGTTGCTGAAATCCCTGTGCCAGATTTCGAAGAGATAGAGCTGCCCGTTCTCTACAAGCTCGTTTACGACAGCTGTATCTATCGGTCTGTACTTTAGCGAATATCCTGCTGTTTCTACTTCACGGAAGAAGCATGAGATATCCTCGTAAGCAGCAGTTTCCGAGAATTTAAAGGAGAACATCTGCCATGCGTCCGTGACTGCGATACAGTCCTTGTAGAAGTCGATGAGCCTGTGGCAGTCTTCAAGGCTGAAGTCTTTTCCCTTCTTGAAGGTGCCACTCTTGTAAATGCGCATGATGTCTTCTGAAGGTTTGTAGTTTTCGATCCCCTTTCTGGAGAAGATAACGTGCGGAAGAGCTTTGTTGGCTCCGGTCAGCAGGTTGTACCTCATCTTCATATAGACATCGTCCGTTACTGCTTCAGGGACCTTTTTGAACAGGTTGCCCTGCCCTTTTGCAATGATCCCAAGATAGTATTTGCCGTCTTTCAGAAGCAGCGTTCCGAGCTTTGCGCTTTCAACGCTTTCCGCCCAGCCGTCGAGGAGGAGGGAAGAACCGAAGTTGAGTTTGACCTTTTCAGTCGTATATATCTTGCCTGAAAGGTAGTTTCTGGTTTTGTTGTAGATGGAAGTAACAGCATTCAGCGCGTCCATCAGCGGCTCATAATCTGTGTAGAATGCGAGATCTTTGTCTCCCGTCCTGACGGAAAGGTTCTCTGTAGAGCGTCTGATGTTCAGGGCCGCGTCAAGGTATTCCTTTATAACGGCTTTTGCCTTGCTGCTGCTTTTGAGGCTTCTTGGCTCTGAGCCTCTCATCTGAAGGAATGCGAGGAGGTCTCTTCTTGCCAGATCGAAAGACATCTTGCAGAAGCCTGCCTCGCCCGTTATGTATGTCGACAGCTTCCCGTCTATTCCCGGAATGATATCCAGTTCTCCGATGCTGTAATACTCTTTCTTTCTCAGCGCTGTGTCTTTCTGCTTACGGTATGCTGCGGAACGGCGCCTCTTTTCGGTCACATCCTGTTCGAAATCGTATTTATCCCCGAGAAGATCTTTCATCTTACTCCAGGATCCGAGCATCTTATTCGATATGTCATTCAGAGCTTTTGTCCTGATGTATATTCCGTTAAGATCGTAGCCTCCTATGGAGCTTATGAGGGCCGTCATGCCTTCCGCTGCAGGCCTGAAGAGCTCATCCAGCGCGAGGAGCGCGTCTATTACCTCATCGTCTTCTCTGAACGCTTCAGGGATGAACGAGAGTGTCGTTCTGTCGCTCAGGATCTGCTTTTTCAGAGGTGTCAGCTTGGGAAGACGGTCTTCTTTGCTTTCAGCTGCCTGATTTGCCAGGTTGATGTATTCGTTCAGGCCTTTTATCTTAGTCCCGTCTTCTTTTGCAAAGCCGCCGATAAGCTGGTTGTATCTGTCTATGCCGCTCTGGGCCATTACCTTGCTGAAGCCTTCAACGGAGAAGGAGTCAGACATGCTGTCATCGCCAAGCAGTGCAGCTAGTTCTTTTTCAGCTGTCTTTATATTGTCCGGGAGAACTTCTGAGATCCTCGTGAATTTCCTGTGGTTATCGAGGAAGATAGGCAGGTTGTCGTCTATGATCCTGCCGGCGACCGAACCACTCTTTCCGGAAGCGTCATATATGAGCCTCCTGTTATTGTGGTATCCGGTGAAGTAAGATGCGAATCCTTCAAAGCTGCTTATAGCTGCCATTGCTTCTGCGTCATTCTCATACATAGCAGGAAGAAGCTTGTCGAAGAGATCCGCCTTAAAGAGGTCGTTATAGCCTTTTGCGCCTGTGAGATCATTTGATATATTCTCAGTCATGCGCCTTGCGAGGTCATTCATTTCCTCTCTGGCCTCATCGCCCTTTTCCGGGTGGAAGTAGAGATCTGCATATGCGGTAAGATCGCTCCCGAGGGAAAAGCCATTAAGAGTATTTTCTATGTGGGTTTTGTGGAGCCCGTCTATGAGCTTCTGGACTTTCTTCTTTTCCTCTGCCCGTCTTGTGTCCTCTTCTATGATCCCCCGCTCTTCGATGTATTCGAGGGTCTTCCCCTGCGGGATCAGGCCGAATCTAAGCGTTTTGCTGATCTTGTAAAGATTTGTGAAATTCTCGTACATGGTGTGGCTGGTTCCTTTCGCTTATAAAAAAGTGCGGTCCGTCTGTTCCGGGGCTCCGCACTTTTGTCTGTTTTTATTATTAAACGAAAGGAGCCGGGGGAAATGCCTAAAAATCGGTGACTGCATTTCCTCCGGCTTAACACCATGAACACCATATCACAAAGAAAGGAATATGGTTCATGTTTCAATGAGTATTATAGCAGTAGATAACGCAGATTGCCACTTCTTTTTTGTGACGGTGCTGTTGCACTTAAGGTGATTGTTTAATGGCTCGGATGATAGTAGCCGAGCTCGATTGCAATGAAGTAGATCGCCCTCTTTCTGTATTTACTGAGCGTTCGCGGCGTAATCTCCAGATTTTCGCGCGAATATCCATAGACAAGGTTGTTTGTAAGGACATCTTTCAGTTTTTTGCCGGTGCGATTGTCTCTGCATGTCCTTGCTGCCTTGTATATGCCTTCGTGAATCGCTTTGATCTGCGCCTCTGCTGCTCTCTGTTCCCGCTGTTTATCTACGTGAGCTATAGCGATATTCTCTGTCTTTCTGGAGATGCTGTTTGTAGGTGAGACCGCTATTCCTCCGTACTGAGGGACCAGACCGTCCATATAGTCGTCGAGAGACCACGGAAGCTGCTCCGCTTTCTTCTCAAGCGAGGCATAGTTCTTCAGCAGATCCATAACCTTTTGCACTATATCTTTCGGCAGATGATAAGTCGTCATCAGAGGTCCTCTTCCTCGACTATTTCGAACTCTTCAGCGTTATCGATCTTGACACGCCTGATGAAATCTTCAGGGTAAGGTGTCCCGGTCAGAATGTAGGCGACCTGCGCGATCTGACTCAGGCGGAGCTTGCTGGGATCACGCAGAAATATCCCCACATAATGTGGGTTTACGTGCATCGCTTCAGCAAGGGCCTTCTTTGTAACCCCTGCGTCGAACATCGCGTCTTTGACCTTCTCAACATCCAGTTCAAGATCGTATTCCTGATTGGCAAGGCTGTTAATTCCCATGTTCGCCCTCTTTTCTGCTTTAGCTTGAAAATATATTTCACTCTTTAGTCGATTGTAGCATATAGAATGCACCGAATGCAACAGTATGTGACACGGAAGTGATATCAGCTTGACCTAATATTGCAACCGCCGAGGCGGGGAATGTTAAATTCATAGGTGTTGATTATAATTAAGATTATGAGGAAGGCGTAGATGAGTTGGAATGACTTCTGTTGGTGACAGACAGGCGGTATCGGTTAACATAAAGCAAGAGAGCCATTTCTGGCTCTCCTTTGCTATTCTTATTCATTTGATGCCGGGATCACTTCCGCTGTAAAAGTCGCTCAGATGGCGAAATTTCAGCGTTTTATTGCTATAGGCAATGATTGTACAGGTACTCATCAAGGGCTTCTCTAAAGATCTCTGTTGTCCCTATTCCGCCTTTATGTTTCTCTATATAATCGATCAACTCTTTATCAGTGTCATAACGTAGTCTGACGGTATATTTTGCGTAGTTGTTATTCTCCCAACGTTGCTTCACTTCTGTACTTGTTTGTATTTTTCTCGCCATATCTATTCCTCTCATTCAAATGTAACAGATATCTCATCAGGCTGCTCTTCCGCTGAGTCAGCATTCACTACAGAGAACTCCACATCCTGTTCAGCTGTAGCAGACTCGGCCACCTCTACGGCCTGCGCGTTGTCTACTTCATCCGAAAGGTATTTCTGCTCATATTTCTTGCAAAGTGCTATTACTATTGCTCCGCCTACCATAAGGGATATCCCCATAGACACATCTGAGAACAGACAGAGGAACCCGAGGATGACCGCGATGACAGCTGCGCTGCCGATCTTTGATACCGTTTCTGCGGGAGTGTCCTTCCTTTTGGTATACGTTCTGTTGGCATAAGCAGCAGATGAGGCAGCTTTCCGTCTTCTCTTCTTGGATGATCCGGATCCGGCTTTGAACAGATCTTCTACGCTTACAGTCGTCTTGCGGTAGACCTTATTGTACATAGCACGTTTCGGGTCCTTGATCATGCCCATGCCCTTCTTCCCGTAAAACGGGTTCGTGGCTCTTTTGATCTGTCGCTTGACCTTACCTGTTGTTCTCGCTTTTACTCTTCTTTTGACGCTTGGTGTGCGTATTCCGACTTTCATTATGATTCTCCTGATTGCTATAACTTACTACTGCTGTGAGGCAAGCTTCTCCATCTGCTTATTGTAATCATCGATGAATTTGTCTACTGCTCGCTCTATCGCTACTGTTTTAGACTGGCCCGACTGTTCACAGTACTTTTCGAGTCTTTCAGCAACGCCAGCATCCATGCGGATGGTAACCGCTTTGTATTTCTTTTTTTCCTTTGTCATAGCGGCTACCTCCCCCCTGCTGCTATCCTTGCCGCTTCTTTGAATACCGCATCTGCCAGAACTGACATTATCGCATTGTACTTGGACTCATCCTCAAACAGCGATTCATAAGTTTCCTGTGCTTCTACATAGCTGTTCTGAGCAGCCTCTCCGAATGCCTTCGGAAATATGCTCTGTCCAAAGATCTGCCTGTCTGAAGTGCTTGCAATCTTCATCAGCTTATCGTCAGCAGTGAATATAGGATACAGATTCGAAATGAGCACTTTATCGCCCTCTGTAAGCTGTCCGGCAAACTTCTCGTTGATTTTCTCGATTACTTCATCAAGGGGCTTCAGCGGGTCAAGGCCCATCGCGCTCTTGCTCTGAGGCGGCTCATATACACCCTTGCCATCCTCCAAAGATATTGAACCTTCGAAGGTCTTGTTGAGTTTGTAGTATTCAAGCTTGAGCTTGTTCTCGATATCTACCATCTTGACAGTCTCGACTGGGAGAAGCTTCAGAAGGTACGAGCAGAATACATATTCCTTATGAAGGTCCGCATCAAACATCCTGACTACCTGAGAAATGTATCCGTACCACCTTATAAGGCTCCTCAGCTGTCTTCTGAACTGATACCTGTCATCCGGATCCAGGGTATTATATCTGTCTGCCACTGGCTTAAGGATACTCGTCATCTTGCCCATAGACCTGTCATCCTGTTTGCCAGGCTTGTAGTATTCATCAGCGAACTTCTCTATATCCGTATCATCATAAACCTTGAAATTTCGGAGTTCTCTCTGAGTCTGATAGATCAGGTCAGCATTGACTTCCTGCTCAAGATATGTTTCCTGATAAAACGGGTTGAACGCTTCAGTGATATCATCTGCCGTATTGATGAAATCAATTATAAGCGTATCATTCTTACCTGGACAGGTTCTGTTAAGCCTTGACAGAGTCTGTACAGCCTTTACGCCCTTGAGCTTCTTGTCCACGATCATCGTATGGAGGTAAGGCTCATCGAAGCCGGTCTGGAACTTTTCTGCTACGATAAGCATTCCGAAGTTATCATGGAACTCTTCCTTTGTCTGAGATTCGGAGATGGCAGAACCGTCTCTGCGTTTGTTCAGCTTCGACTCTGTGTATTCATCACCGTTCTCCGGGACAGACCCTGAGAATGCAACAAGAACATCTACATCATCATAGCCATTCTTCTCGATATAATCCTTCACTGCGAAGTAATACTTTACAGCTGCAGGCCTCGAAGATGTAACGACCATCATCTTGCCCTTGCCGCCTATCTTGTGCCTTGTGACTTCTCTGAACGTTTCTACGATGATCGGTGTCTTCTGGCTGATATTATACGGATGCAGCTCCTCAAATTTTCTGATGACCTTTGCTGCCTTACTCGAAGGCACATCCGGGTTGTCTCTTGTAGTATTGGCTATCTTGAAGCAGGTATCGTAAGTCATGTAGTTCTGAAGGACATCAAGAATGAAGCCTTCTTCAATTGCCTGCTTCATGCTGTAAATGTGGAATGGATGATATGATCCGTCAGGATACTCAGTTCCGAACATCTCAAGAGTCTTGTCCTTCGGTGTAGCCGTGAAGGCGAAGAATGACAGATTCTTATGCTTTCCGTGTGAGATGAGTTCCTGAATCAGTTTATTATCTGGATCGAACTTCTCTTCCTCGATTGCCTCATATTCCGCATATTCTCTCAGCGCTTCCTCTGTATCAGCAAGTGCCGTCTTGAGTTTCATAGCTGCGGAACCGGTCTGTGAAGAATGTGCTTCGTCTACAATGACAGCATAATTTTTGCCATCGGCTTTATCTACTTCCTGATAGATGACTGGAAACTTCTGAAGCGTTGTAACGATGATCCTCTTTCCATCATTAATAGCGTTTTTGAGATCCTGTGAGGACTTACCCTCACCGATGGTCTCTACAGAGCCTATGGTGTGGTCAAAGCATGAAATAGTATTCTGCAGCTGTGCATCGAGGACAGTTCTGTCAGTTACTACAATTACACTCTTGAATATTGCATTATCGTCGATGTCGTGAAGTGACGCTAATCTGTAAGCGGTCCATGCTATGGAGTTCGACTTGCCCGAGCCTGCACTGTGCTGGATAAGGTAGTTATGCCCTGCTCCGTTAGCAGAAACGTCTGCGATGAGCTTTCTCACGCAGTCAAGCTGATGGAACCTCGGAAAAATGAGGTTCTGCTTCTTCACGACCTTCTCGTTGCCGTGTTTATCTACGGTTTTGTCTGTCTTCACTTCAAGGTGTATGAACTTTTTGATGACGTCCATCATACTGTCTTTAGTAAAGACGTTCTCCCAAAGATACGCTGTAGGATATCCGTTTGGATTCGGA
The DNA here is from genome assembly GCA_900315485.1 of uncultured Eubacteriales bacterium. Classification (GTDB taxonomy): domain Bacteria; phylum Bacillota; class Clostridia; order Peptostreptococcales; family Anaerovoracaceae; genus Crickella. Next base: position 154,642 of record OMZI01000005.1, read on the forward strand.
GGGTTGCCCGCTCCGCCGTCGTTACCGGCTCCGTTTGAGCCCTGATTGAACGGCAGGAAGTATGTGTCACCCTTAGCAAGTTTAGTTGTCATCCAAACTTCGGTCTGATCGACTGCAAAGTATCCGAGTATCCTCTTATTGAACTGGAAACATATCTCGGAAGGATCTCTGTCATACATCCACTGTCTTTTGCTGTTCTCTACATCCTGTCCTGTGTACTGGTTCTTCAGTTCGAATGCGAATACCGGAATGCCATTTACAGCAAGCATCATGTCCACAGAGTTATTATTGACTGCTGAATAACGCCACTGTCTCACCACGTTTATGACATTGGCATCATACAGCTTCTGTGCGGTCCTGTTTAAGCGCGATTCAGGCTTGAAATAGCAGACATGGAAAGTTATACCTCTGTGCTTGAAACCATGTCTCAGAACGGAAATAAGGCCATCTCTGTCGCTTGCATTATTGAAGGCGATACAGAACTTCTTTTCCGGATCGATCTTGTTCTGCATGACAAATCTTGCCCACTCCTTTGGCTGCGTAGCCTTGATGAAGTCGGTCAGTGTCTGCTTATACACTCCTAGCTTTGGATCATAGACGTCAGAAGTATTTGTATAACCGCCGTAATGCAGAAGTGATGACTCTATATCCTGCTCAAAGCGCTTCTCATTAGTCTGGTCTATTGCCATCAGTTACCCTCTTTCTTTTTGTTATCTCTTGCACTGTATACGAAATCACTACGATCAAGGCCATATCTATCAACCAGTGCGCGTATAATACACATAATAGTTGCCGCAGAGAACCCTGAACTTTCATAGATTTCGGAATCAGCCACCTTCAAATTGCTGCCCCATGTCAGCTTGTAGTCATACGAAAACATCACTACACTGGACCATTCAAGAATATTCTCGTTACTTCTTGCCATGCTCTCTATCAGGCTAGGATCAAGCTCATAAAGCTTGTCTATGAAGATCCTGAGCATCTCTGCGAAGTTTGATGCCTTGATGCGTTCTCCCATAAATACGAAGTAGTTTGGTGCTTTATAAGTCGCATCCTCAGGATTTTCGCAGGTGTACTCTTTATATCTAGGATCAGCGAATGATACTACTTTCTCAGGCTTATCATATCTGAACATGTCAAGAATCATCTTTGACAGTCTTTCTGCTCTTGCCTCGATCGTATCCTTGTTCCATGCTGTAAGACCTTTGACGTCTTTGTTCAGGATCACTACTTTAGTTCCCTTTTCATCAAGCATGTCAAGTTTCTGAAGGAACGGTCTGTCGCCCAGTTCACTGTTATGCCCGGTAAGAGTAAGGTTGCCCAGTGTATGCAGATATGTGTTTCTTACATTTTCATAGTCGGTCCCGAGCATATTCTGCCAGTTTGTAGACAGATTCTTATTCTGAGGCATAATGTGCTCGATAGTCAGATTATCTGTAAGTATTTGTTCCTTACTCTGATTTTCTATAGATGTGAGCAGGAATCTGCAAAGAGCATATTTGTGATAAAGGTCGTTCTTCTTCAGTGCTTCAAGGAATGTTAGATCTCGAGGCATCTCATCTCTGGAAGTCAACTGGGTCAGGAATGAAACTATCGAATCATAGTAATGTTCCTTGTTCTCCGGTACATTGAATACTCTTGTATAGAGTGTCTTGTACAGTCCTCTTAATGAGTTCGAAGCGATTTCACACATGGTGCGGCGTACACTATATGAAACAAGAAGTCTTAAGGTCTTAACAAGCTCCTTCTCGCTTATGACCTCATTCAGGAAATCATCAAATACTCTATAAAGGAACAGGAATGCGGTTGTCTGATTCAGTGCCTGCAAGTTTCCGAGAAGGCTGTTGACCTCATCGCTGTATTTGCTGCTTCCATGCATAAATGAATGATACAGTTCTGCATAATGCAGAAGCTCCTGCAGCATGGTTTCGTTATCGTATCCGCCGTCTTCATAGAGTCCCTTGAACTGGTCGTAGGCGTATTTCTCCTTCGCAAACTCATCGAGTTTCAGATTCAGATACGAGTAGAAGAATTCGTTTCGATAGTCTTTCTTGACAAGCTGCTCGATCTTGATCCAGTATTCTTCGAACAGTCTGTCCTGATCGACGTCAGTCATGAGAACGAAGTTCCGGATCTTGTCTGCAAGGCTGAGAGGAACACCTGTGGAATTGATTCTCTCAAATATTTCCTGAGCATTATCATCGGGACCGAGCTGAATTCTTGCGCAAGTAAGTCTGCCGATACCATTGAAAATATCCTTTATCCTGAGATCAGGGTCCTTCTCCATCGCTCTTTTTATGAGAGTGCAGAATAGCTCGTAGTTGTGCCAGATTCCGGATGATCTGTCAACCTCATCGAATTTATTGTCCATGATGAGCATAAGCTGCCTGTTATCTGACTTGACAGGCTTAAGTTTGAGCTTAGTTGCTTCTGTAACATCGAAGGAGTCGTATTTGTCCTTATTGATAATAGTGTCTAGGATGGCTTCCTTATCGTATTTCTTATCTGCAAGATCAAGGAGCGCCTTCAGGAGCAGATAAATGGTCGTAAGTCTCTGCTGTCCGTCAATGATTACATATGACTGGATATTAAGACCGTTGTTCAATGGTGCGAAGACAACAGATCCACAGAAGTGCTGCTTATCCCTTTTGTAAGCATTGACGATATCCTCAAACAGTTTCTTGCAGTCGTCCTCTGACCACTCATAGTTACGCTGATATACAGGGATAGCGTACTGCCTCTTATTAGGTTCGATGAAGTCGTTAATTATTCTTCCAGGAGCAATATCCATTAATTCGGTACCTCCTTCTTGCCTGTAAGATATTCGTATATGAGGGATTTTTTATATGACTCGAGTTCAGCAATAAGCTGCTCTTTCTTTTCTATGACCCTATCAATTTCAGAGCACTTATCATCCAAATAGCGAGATATTTCTGTTTGTTCCTCTTTATTCGGTATAAGCACAGGCATACTCTTAAGTAGCGGTTGCCCTAAACTTGCCCGAGTCACGATATTCATTTGTTTTGCAAGGAAAATTCTATGGTGACTGCTTCGGAAATAATACTTTGAATATCCAATATCCAAAGTATTATTTATTGGCCGTAGTCTAATCAGAAATCCGGCAAACGTCGCATGAGGTATGGTTTCCTCACAAACACTAGAAAAACCTACTTCCTCTATAGTTTCAGATGTTCGTGTAAAGAAAATATCGCCTTTTTTGACTGAATACAGTGCTTGCTCTGCCTCACTCGACTGAATCAAACCACTTAATGCTTTCGGCAATGCAATATTTTTATAGACATCTCCATAACTTACAAAAGGAAAACCCTCTCCGAAATATTCCCCACCTTTACTAATTCCATTCTGCAATACTCCTATATGGCGCAATTTACAAACGTTCCATGATTCGGGAATATCACCTATCCACTCAATCCCGCTATCCTTCATCTCACGATTCGGGCGGATTCCTTTTGTAACCGCCTGAGTTATAACAGACTGCTTGAGTTTCTTGTATTCTTCGATGGATGCGCGGGTCTTTTCAATAACTGCATCTATACTGGAGCATTCTGTATTAAGGAACGATACGATGCGGGCCTGCTCTTTCTCAGATGGCCAAGCGATAACAAGTTTGTTCCATAGCGATGCGGACCAAGTAGCAAGACTCACTGAATCAACAACAACTGAAGAAATACTCTGCTGTAAGCTATAACGCACAAACGCTCTGTTAATACTTGGTTTTATACATGCTCGAATAATATGGTCAGTATAACAAGCTGACTTCGAAGGTAGATATACATATGGTGTTCCGTTTCTTGACAAGAGCAAATCATTTTCGTTTGTATATTTCCAGTCAGGAAAGTCTTTATACTTCGTTCTTATTGGTTCAATACCGGCAGTGTAAAAAACAATATCGCTCTCATCGGAGGACCACAGTTCTTTGTCTATCCCCTCACCAGTATTCATTCCATTGTGTAAATACTTAAATCGGATTGTTCCCCAGTCATTTGGTATTTGTCCGATCCAGTCGACTCCACTCTTTTTCATTTCCCTCGCCATTCTTACGCCTCCTTATGGAACAGAGACTGCAGGCTTTCAGAGATTTCTGACTCAAGGTCTGTAATTCTATCCATAATATCCTCTACCGCTTCAGGGGCCTGGTACTCGTAGAAAAATCTCGTCATTGGGATTTCATAGCCGACCTTTGTTTTTGCCTTATCTACCCATGCATCTTGTGCATATGGAAGGACTTCTCTTTTGAAATACTCGTCTATGTCTTCCTTCAGCGGCACATTTTCGGTATCTCTGAGACTTGAATCAGCGACTGGCTTACCTTTCTTAAGGACAATGACGCCATTTTCATCTCGCTGCGGTCTCTCTACAACGATTTTTCTGTAACCAAAGTCTTCGCCATCGAAGATCTTGCTTTCGCAGTAAATTCCATCTTTATCACCATAGATCTTTCCATCCTGGAATTCGCCTACGGCTGTTACGATCAGATTCCTGCAATAATCAGTGATGTCGTTGCGTTTGTTTCCGATTGATTTGCGTCTCGGTTCACAGCAATGGGATGCATCAATAAGCTGAACCTTACCGGCTTTATATTCAGGTTTCGCCTTATCAATGACCCACACATACGTACTGATACCTGTATTCATAAAAGCATCTGTGCTGAGCTGAATGATGCAATCAAGATAGTCGTTCTCTATAAGGAACTGCCTGATGTTAGACGGCCCGCTTCCGGCATCTCCGGAAAATAGAGGCGAACCATTCTGGATTATAGCCATCCTGCCGTCATCGGTAAGCTTGTTAACACCATTGAGTACGAAAAGCTGTTGCCCGTCTGATATCTTAGGCAGCCCCGGAGCAAATCTTCCCTTCTCTCCAAGCTTGTGCTCCGCTTCTACAGCCTTTTGTTCACGCTTCCAGTCAATGCCGAATGGAGGATTACTTATGATGTACTGGAAGTGGAATCCCTTAAATTTATCATCGGATAAGGTATCTCCGAATCTCATGTTCTCAGGATCCCCGCCACGTATCAGAGTATCTGCTTTCGCAATAGCGTATGTAGACGGATTTATCTCCTGCCCGAAGGTTGTTACTACAGCATCCTTGTTAAGGGCCAGAATTCGCTCTGTCATGCACGAAAGCATCTGAGAGGTACCCATTGTCATATCATAGACTGTAACGTTCTCCTCACCAATATCCTTGTCTACAAGCAGCACATCTGTCATGAGGTATATTATGTCTCTGCTTGTGAAATGCGCTCCGGCCTGCTCATCGTAGCTTTCAGAGAATCTTCTGACCAGCTCCTCAAATATGTATCCGCAGTCAACAGCACTGACCTTGTCTGGTCCGAGATAGCCCTTAGCTGAATTGAATTCCTGTATTACAAGGTACAGAGTGTTGCTTTCCACCATCCTCTTGATGATATTGTCGAACTCAAACTTGGACAGGATGTCCTGCACGTTCGGTGAAAATCCTGCAACATAATCTCTGAAGTTCATCTCGATATTCTCAGGATCAGCAAGCAAAGAATCAAATGTATACTTGCTTGTATTATAAAAGCTGTAGCCGGATGCTCTTGTGAGAAATCCGTCTATTACAGCCAGCTTCTGGACTTTCTTATACTGTTCCTGCACTTTTTCATGTGTCGGCAGCAAACAATCATGGAATCTCTTGATCACCGTCATCGGAAGAATAACCAGGCCGTACTCGTGAGGTTTGAACGGACCTGCAAGATGAGTGGCAACATTCCATATGACAGCTGCTTTTTCAGATATGTTTACTCCTACATTGGATACTTTATTCTCGCTCATATAAGTGCTCCTTTTACATTGATACGGTAATTATACCACACTTTGCCGTTTTACGCATTAAAATGCAATACAAATATTGCATGCGCATACATGATATTATCCTACAGATTTAACACTATCATTGTCTTATGACTCGCGATAAAAAAGTACAACGCAGTACATCGCGATTTCCGACATTTTTTGCATGAGATCCGACAAAAGAAACACGTTCGCCTAAAGGCGCCAGATAGTGCTTCTTGACGTTGGAATTTCAACGGTTTAGAGTGATCATACCGGCCGGGTAAATGTAAAACACACTTGACATAGAAAGGAGCCAGCAATGGTAATGACAAGAATCAATGACAAGTATGATCTGTCGGCCTGCCAGGAAGAACCGGATGTGCTTGTGTTCGAACTGACACGTGCTATCCGCATGATATCTCAGGACCTGGATCAGACTTATCCCGGCGATGCGAAGATCGTGATCTACAACGCCATATCTGACATGTACGACGCTCTCGGCAAGCAGTTCGAGAACCCTATGCAGGGCAAGTTCGACCAGTACCTCCAGTACTCACAGGAACGCATCAGCGACCGAGGCTGCTACGGGATCATATTCCCTGATGAGGAAGGAGGAAGCGGATGTCCGGATACAAATACAGACCCGAATTCGAGATCATAGAATCTCTTGGGGTATTGGACATCAGAAAAAATGGCTGGAGAACAGAAGTAAATCTCATATCCTGGGACAAAGGCCCTCCTGTCATCGACATCCGTGACTGGCTTTTCGATCACAGCAGGAAGTCTAAGGGTGTCAACTTCACTGAAGCGCAGGCTGCTGCGTTAGCCGTGATCCTCAGCAGGAAATACAGCTCTTAGCTTAGAGCCATGAATGGAGAAACGATATGGCAGACAATATCTCTTTTGAAATAAAGAAGCATCTTGGGACCATATACACCAGCAGAAACGGCTGGCGAAAAGAGGTCAACATAGTCGCCTGGAACGGGAGCAAAGGAAAGATAGATATACGGACATGGTCACCGGATCATGAGCACATGACAAAGGGCGTGACCCTTACAGAGAAAGAAGCAGCTAAGGTAGCAGAGATACTGAGCTCAGTGCTCTGAGCCGGGCATCAAAAAAACAGCAGGGCGGACGATATGTCTTCCCTGCTGCTGTTTTCCTGCACAAGATCTGAACCCCGATAACATCGTGTCAGACTTTTCATAGATGACGAATCTACATTTTTCATATCTAGTAGAGATTTTGTTTCAGCGTTTCAGCAAGATTCTCAATGTCGGTAGCCGGGGATCATTTTATCTACGCTGTAGTAGAGATTATCGTAGCGCACCACACTTCCATACTTGTCATTATCTTAGCATGAGATAACCACATTGACAAACACTGCACCGCTACCTTCGTCAGCCCCTATTTTGTACCAATTTAAACGTATCTCCGTTTTGTACCAAAATTGATTGAAGCAGCATCTTTCTTATGGTAGAATTTTTGTACCAATTATGACGGTCACTTGATTTGATATTGAGAAGAGGTAAATAATGGCAAAAAGGATATATGGCTATTGCAGAATCAGTACGCCAAAGCAATCTATAGACAGACAGATTCGAAATATACTCAAGGATTACCCTGATGCGATCATCTATCAGGAGGAATTCACCGGAACCAAACTTGACAGGCCTAAATGGAACGCCCTGATGAGACAGATTCGACCTAATGACACTATAGTGTTCGATTCTGTATCGAGAATGTCCAGGGATTCAGAAGAAGGGTTTAAGGTCTACGAGAAGCTGTTTTCTGATGGGGTAAATCTAGTGTACCTTAAGGAGCCACATATAAACACAGAAACATACAGAAAGGCTCTTGAGACGGGAGTGCCCCTTACAGGCACTGATGTGGACTATATACTTGAAGGTGTGAACAAGTATCTCATGTGTCTCGCTAAAGAGCAGATAAAGATAGCTTTCAATCAGTCAGAGAAGGAAGTCACGGATCTTCGCCAGAGAACCCGTGAAGGCATAGAGACCGCCCGCAGAAACGGAAAGCAAATCGGTGCGGTCAAAGGCCGGAAGTTAACGACTAAGAAGTCTGTAGTGGCAAAAGAGATAATAAAGACCCACTGCAAGTCCTTCGGTGGCACCCTTTCTGACGCTGAGACAATGAAGCTTGCTGGGGTGACGAGGAACACTTACTACAAGTACAAGCGGGAACTGATGGGGAAGTAGGTGCTTTTGCTGTCAAATAGATACCCGTACTCAATGTTTGAATAGTATGTCGTATTCCCAGGCACGAAAACCTGCTAACAAAATTCAAGTACTAAATTGAATTTGCTAGCAGGTTTATCTATTGCAGTTAGTGCACTACAAAAAGGCTGGTCGCTTTGCC
>OMZI01000010.1 GCA_900315485.1 uncultured Eubacteriales bacterium
CCTTACCGCAAATACAGATTTCGTGACCACTGGTCTATTTTGCCGTTAAAGGTGGTCAAATCGACCGTGAACAACGGTCAGATCACGTGGAATATACAATGCTCATGAACATTACTCAGATTAATTAATCAGCACCAGCTTCCTACGTGTTTTGTCTAATAAAAAGAGTGTGTTGTCTTTGACCGCAGACGGGTCATCAAAGCATGAGTTATAATTATCTGCAAAATCGGTGCCGGCCATTAGGATCGCAACATACCTATAGTTTTCATCTATCAGTGTGTCCATCCATTCATTGGGTGAAATATTCACGCTCCATATATCACCTTCAAAGTATTCAGGGCCCAGACTATCTCCGTTGTGAGTAACAAGTATCGGTCTAGAAACGAATTTCATCAATAGCCCATTGTATACCTTGTCTCCCCTTGAGATAAAATACACCTTATCATCTTCAGTACAATTATCTTTTATCAAGTTTTCTAAAGGTTTATAGAAAGCTCTGACTTCATGACTATAGGTAATATTGCTGCGAGTAAGGAGCGAATATGGTATTTGTACCGGAACAAAGGCAAGCAGAGAAACCGTTATCATCAGTGAAATCCAACCCGAGAATGATCCGTTGATTGAAATCAACAATCCAATCAGAGCAATTAGAAATATAGAAAGAAATACAATATTCATGTATCGTGTATAAGATGCCAGTCGAGTTGCTTCATACTCGGAAAACTTATAGGCATACATTGCACCAATAAAAGATGCATATAACAGAGTCTGTATTATTGGGACAGAAATGAGTGATATCGATAGCGTTCTTGAGAGCGGGCGCTTTTGCAAATTAAAAATAATTAAAACAAAACAAAGAACAATTATTATTAGTAGGAGTTGAATTGCATATGAAATAGACACTACATAATTAGAGTTCCCGATAACAATGCCTTCAGTAAAAAAGGCCTTTTGCGCACTGTTAACAACAGATTGCCGATAGGAGTTGCCGGTATGGAGAAAAAACATCTCAAGGTATTCTTTTATATCGATGGGATTAGAGAAGTTTGGTGTTACAGAATCTTCCTTCAGTTTATATATCCAGCTAAATTTGGCAATAATTATAGTGAACAGAGGCATTAGCCCTGTACATATCGAGCCAAGTTTATTACTCGAGGTATCTGACATGATACGATCCAGGAGATAAATAATACTTATGAAGATTGAAAAAAACAGACCGACGTCTTTGGAGAGAACCAATGTGGCGCAAATCAAAAGAATAGTAGTGGTATAAACAGCGTCCTTCTTTTTCCAAAAGAAAACCAGAGACATTCCACAACCGGAAAGAATACTGAGGAACGGATCGATTTTTAGTGCAGTATAGACGGCTTCAAAATAAATAGGTATACATACACAAAAAGAAAGGAACATAAAAAATTTATCAATAACGCGGTCTTTGCATTCAAGCAGCGGAAAGATGAACGATAAAGCATACAATTCCCAGACATAATAAAGGCGCCATTCAGAAAACGCATTGTTATGATTGGTAAACAAATACAGCTGTTCTTCAAAATATTGTATCAATGCCATTGCTGGAGGATATGACTTGAACATGGAATAAGAGGCCTCATTTGTTGCAAAGTCATTAATCAGAATCATAGCCTTAACAACATCTGCCCAATGACTGAACTCATCATTGTCGTAAGCAAGTCGTCCGATACAAAAGTAAATAAGAATGCCGGCCAGCATTGTAAATAAAACTATTTCAGGAGCAATAAAATCTTTTAGGCAGTTCTTTAGGGATAATTTGCTAATGATAATATATCTTACAGACAACAAATAAAGAATAAGAGAAACAGCAATGACTATAAAGCATCCGGCAAAAAGAGCGGAGCAAAGTCCGCATACATAGAGAATGATTCCCATACTCATAAGAGTTACAGGGATGAGTCTAGCGGCGCTAATTCCGTGCCTGACAGAACCATAGAAGCTCCCGGAGAGGATAATGATAAAAAACAAAAGAATAGATACCATAACCGCTTCTTACCTTAATTCTACTTCTTTAACGATAAACATATCTTTTCTGTATCTGATAGCTAATAAAGAAAAGAACAATATCTACAGGAATCTTTATAAATACTTCTGCAGATGCATTTGTGAGACCAACCAACCATGATGTCATATAAGCGCTACACAGCATCTGCAGTATCGCAAGAACGGTATATTTGGTTACCGAATGGACATGCGCTTCTTTGCTTTTGAAGACATAGTAGTAGTTTAGTGAGTAATTATAGACAGCAGAAACAATTCTGGCGAGAATTGTTGACAGCACTATGTAATCAATATTAGTTGCACGGCCACGAAGAAAAACGCACAGCAACTGAAAGAGAAGAAGATCAACTATACTTGAGGAAAGGCTTGAAATCAGGAACTTCCCAAATGCAAAGCCAAACAACCGGTAGATTCGAACTGAATCAACAATGGTTCTGAAATGTGAGGAATGATTTTCCTTGGAATCGTAAATTGTCTCGACTTCACATTCGACAATAGGAATTTGATGTTCAATTGCGAAAATCAGCATCCTCGTCTCAAATTCAAATCGGTCACCGCTGACAGACAGCAATTGCTGCATTAAATAAGCAGGAATTGCACGCAACCCGGTTTGAGTATCAGTGAAGTCAGTATGATACAGTTTTTTAAATACTTTTATAGTTGTTTTGTTACCAAATTGACTTCTTGCAGGAACTGAAGCAGCATCAAAATCTCTGACGCCCAGCACAAGAGAATCCGGATGGTTGTCGAAGGTTTGCATCATTTTTGTGATTGCAGCAACACTATGCTGGCCGTCTGAATCGGCAGTAATGCAGCCGTCTAGATCCTGGATGTTTTCGAGACAATACTTAAAAGCGGTTTTTAGCGCAGCGCCTTTACCTCGATTTTGCGAATGGCATAAAAGTGTAACATTATAATCCCGCCCTGCAATATCAAAAAAATGGTCATAGTCTTCAGAACTACCGTCATTTACAAGAATAATAGGAGGCGTGGGTTTAAGAGACGAAGTCAGTTGCTGTAACAAGACTAGCAAGCGATCATCCGGCTCGTATGAAGGAATAATAATCGGAACAGATTTATATGTCATAATAAAAAAGAATTATATTATATAAAAATGATAAAATCTACAAAAATATCAGAAAACACTACTTAAATGTATTATACATTAATCACCGAAGAAGAGAAAGTTCTTAAAAACACCTTCGAGCGTCTACCTACACTAACAGATCCACTAAGAAATCTCTAATCTGATAGAAAAAACCATCGTGAACTGTGAATATGATTTCTTCAAAACTTGAAAATTTAAAATATAATCACATAATTCCCGAAAAATGCATCTTATAATATGAAATAAGCGAACACAACAATAGTAGACAAGATTGGTATGATATTAGCGTTGAGGACTGTAGTGAATACCGGATGCGGATGATGTTATAATTTCTTTAAGAAAAGTATGTCAACGTACAGGAGCCTATCTATAGTCATACAAGCTATTACATAGAAAATGCTATTCAGGGAAAAATTGAACAAGAGAATATCTGCTATAATAGCTTGCACTATATTGCTGCGGTGCCTGGTTGTTTTGTATTGGCAAAATCAACGAGGCAATTTTTATATTGATGAACTTCATTCATTTGAATATGCCAGTTCATATACTTCAGACAGCACTGGCTATGTGCTTGATGATCCGGCGTGGAAATGGGCGCAATGGATGGATGCAAAGAATCTCACAGAGCAATTACGTGTGGATAGCACAGAGCAGTTATCGGACTGGACTGTCGGCGAGCAGCTAAAACGACTCCTAACAAAACGTGCATTTATGGGACTTCTGAATTACATCATGACAGACACGGGCCATGACGCGTCTTTTTTCACATATGCAAGGAATGCAGCACTTTTCAACTTGTGGTTCCTTTTTATAGCCGAACTGATGCTGGCTTATTGCGTTAAGACCCTGACCCACAGCGACATCATGATGACTTTGAGCTTTATCATGTTTGGCATGAGTAGCATCATGATAGGAATGACTGAATACCTTCGTTTTTATATACTGACTGTTGCTTTGATGATGGTCGTAGTATGCTGCCATCTTAAAATATGGAAGGAAAAGAGTCTGCTGTGGTGCTTATGCATGGAACTGATAGCGTTTGTAAGCGCATATATCGGTTTATATCATTCAGAACTCATGCTGGTTACATGCGGATGTTTTTTCTGTTTTTTCTTTGCAGGACTGCTGCTGCGTAAAAGGTTCGCCGAGGCCATTATTTATGCGGTACCATTACTGTATGGCATGTATCACTACGTATACAGAAGGACGAATCTTCTGCGCGTTGTTATGCATCCTGCTGACTTTGCATATACAGGCACACATGGTATTTATCATGAAAAGCAACTCCGATAAATTCCGGTCTTCTGCGATACAGGATGTCATGAGATACCTCAGTGATGCAGGTATCCCTATGATCATATATGAACCGACACTTGAGGACGGAAGAGAATTCCTCGGCAGTACCGTCGTGAATTCTCTTGGAGAATTCAAAAGCAGAAGCGATATAATAATTGCCAACAGAGTTGATGAACAGGACCTTGATGATGTAAAATACAAAGTCTATACGAGAGATATTTTCAGAAGGGATTAAAGAAACCTTTAATGACAGACATTATTCAGGACTTTTTCATAAGTATAATTAACCCGGTATATTCAGTCACTGGGCGAATCAGTGAGAAAATCAGGAATCTGATCATCCAGATACTTTATATTGGCATATTCGGAATGTATATTGCGTTTCGCGCAAAGATTTTTAAGCACGCGTTTTACAGGGAGCTGTTTCATGATACATCAATAAGGTATATTGCCTGCACTATCGTACTCCTGCTGATTGCTGTGCTCACTATTAACGCTCCACTGCAAAAGGTTAAATGGAGACCGGCAATACTCTATTCCCAGCTGATAACGGGTCTGGGAATAGTGATTATAAGCTTTCTGCATCCAATAGGAGCCGGCTATCGCCTTCTGGGGGTTCAGCTGCTACTGGTATTTCCATGCTTTTACTTGATATGGAATAACAGGAGAGACTATAAGGAACTGATAAGACCCGTTGTGTATGCTGTAACTATTATTGGAATCATTTTCTACGCCGGTACTTATCTGATGGCCTTCAAAGGCCGTCTTGTCTATGATCCGTGGTCGACACGACTTGCCGGTGTGATGCCTAATTCAAACAGTTTCAGTCTGATCGGCATGGAACTTGTATTATGCGCAATATATCTCCTCGTGGCCGAGGGCGGCAGCCGGATCAATACATGCCTTGCGGGTATCATTACAGGAATGGGCCTTGGTATTGTGATCGAAGGACAGATGAGAATCGCTGTTCTCACTATCGGATTGTGCAGCTTCTTTAGCTTATATTATGCTGTACGATTTTTCAGAAATCGGGCAACTAAAAAGATGCTTGTACATGCAATAGTTGTACTTCTTCTTGCAGGGACTATGATTCAGATGACTGCAATAATGACTAGTGTCAACCAGAATGCCATAAATAGAAAAAACGGGGTAGAAACCGTTGCAGAGGAATCAGCGCCGCCAGCAGAAAATCCAGATGCCCCGAACGTAACAGACAGAATTCTGAAAACTGAAGAGGAGGATCTCAATACATATACATCCGGCAGGATCCAGATCTGGCAAAATTACTATAACGCGCTCAATTTGCTCGGAAATAATTTTGATGAGTATGATCCGATGCAGTTTACCGGGAAAAAGGGTCTCCCGTTTGCTCACAATATATTCCTGGAGATAGCATACCGGTGCGGTGTCCCAGTAGGCCTGATGGCAGTCCTGTACTATGTTATCTGTGGGTGGGTCTGCATCAGATTCCTGTTTGTCAGGAGTGATAATAAGCAGCCATACCAGTTGTTCCCGATCATATTTGCAATATCTTTTGCGTTGGAAGCATTACTTGACTGCGCTGTGCTTCCGTTCTTCCAGGCTGAGGCGCTGCTCTTCTACATTGCTGTAGCTGTTATGATCGATAAAGAAGTCGAATAGAAAGCAACATCGAAACATTATTAATTAAGTTTTATTAATAATAGCCTTGTATTCCAGGTTTTACAGTTACAATCTGAATAAAAGGCTTATATAGCGAGGGGAAAATGATGAAAAAATCTGTGAAGAAGAGCATTTCGCTGATATTAGCCATTGCGATGGTGCTTACCACGGTTGCAGCGGCACCGGCGGTGACTTTTGCTGCCAATAGCAGTACAGCAAGGCAGTCTTTTGCAGCATATCAGACAGCAGCTAAAGTGGTGGCTTCCAAAGCGAAAAAAGCAAAAACCAAAAAGAAGAAAATTAAGAATGCTAGCAAGATACCTGTGCTGACATATCATAGGATCATTACAGATAAACAAAAGAAGTCACATGTATATGCCAAGGACAGATACGCAATTTCGCTGACTAACTTCAACAAGCAAATGAAATGGCTGAAGAAGAAAAAATACAGAGCCATCACTTGCGAGGAACTGTATCAGTGGCGTCTGGGCAGGATCAAGTTACCGAAAAGGTCAGTCCTTATCACCATAGATGACGGGCATGCGGCATCCGTTGAAAATGCCATTCCGGTTCTGAGCAGATATGGTCTGAAGGCAACAGTTTTTATCATTGGCAAACAATCATATTACAGCAACGGCTCGTATTACATCACATACTCAAGAATCCAGGATATCCAGAAAAGATATTCTAATATAATCGAGTTCCAGAGTCATACTTATGATCAGCACAGACCGAACGCAGCTCAGACGGAGTCTTATCCATCTGTAATAAATGATGCGGCACAGCAGAAAAATCTGTACGGATTCACATATCTTGCTTATCCTCATGGAAAGATTTCCGGGGAAATGATAAGAGCGTATCAGAACAGCGGAATAAAGATGGCATTTTTATTCAAAAACGGCACGAACGGATATGCGACAAGGAAGCAGAATATCTATAAGATGAAGCGTATTGAAGTTCCGGGCAATATGAAGCTCGGGAAGTTCAAAAGATGGTGCAAGTAGAATTTAATCTTCAGAAGATCAGCAGCCATAATTGGCTGCTGGTTTTTCTTGGATTTTATATTACCGCTCAGTATAATATCTCTGAGCAATATAAGAAGGGGAATGACCAGGACACATGATATCAATAATAATACCTGTATATAACAACGCAGATACGATCCGCAGAACAATAGACTCGATTAAAAGTCAGAGCTATCGGGACTATGAGGTGATCCTGGTAAACGACGGTTCCACAGATGACTCCGGGAGTGTGATAAAGGAATCCATCGGAAATGATCCGAGATTCAAATACATCGAGCAGGAGAATCAGGGAGTATCTGCAGCCAGAAACCGCGGCCTCGAAGAAGCAACCATGAAATACGTCACCTTTACAGATGGCGATGATCTGCTCACTCAGAATGCCCTGAAGTGGATGCATCAGGTCGCAGTAACAAACGATGCAGATACAATAACCGGGATATTCAGAAAGGTCGATGGAACATATTCATATATCAACAGAAAATCAGAAAAGATCACACTCAAGGCGCTTAGAATCAACAATGATGACCTTGACATGATCAACACGTGGACCCTGTGCAACAAGTGGCTGTCAAGGGAAATCATTGAGAAGCATCATATAAGATTCGAGAAGAGACGTCATGTTGAAGACGGCGTGTTCCTATACACTTATCTTCAGTATGCAGAGAGGATATACGGATGCCAGCATATCGTATATACATACATCAAGCCTCTCCCGTTCATGGGGCGAACATCCACTCAGAATATAAGCACTGAACTGCTGCATGATGCTACGGGATCATTTGAAAGGCTTTCAGAACTGACTGAGTCATACGGAGAGGACTTCCACAGAGAGCTGACTAAGAAATACATCCACACACCGTGGATAGGAGACTACTACCGGAGGTTGTGGAAACTTGATCCGCAGACAGCAGATGAACTCAATGAGCTTATAAACGCACAGTATAACAGTCTCGATCCTGAACGGCAGCAGGCACTTGTTGCTGATCATTTTGATATCTTCAGGGATGGAAGACTTCTGACAAGGGACGAGATACTTGCTTCACCGATGGCGGCTGTTGTAATAACTAACGGGATCAGCAGCTCGCGGGTAACAGATATACTTGATGGGCTCTACGATCAGTATGAGCCTTCATTTGTGATCATTGCGGATGAAAAGCTGAAAGATACAGCGGGAGAGAGATATGCTGCAAGAGATAACCTGATATGGGCAGAAGGAAGTAATCTCTTCGGACTGGCCGGAAAGTCATCGGCAAAATATATCGCGGTACTCGATCATGATATGATGTTCAATCACGAATCACTCTTCAGGATGATCCGTGAACTTGAGAAGGACTGCAATGCTGATGTTGCAGTAATGCAGTATGATAATTACATCAATGGAAACGTTGCGGAGTCGGCAGTCTCTGCATGCGCTGTTGATGAAGACATGAGCGGGCTTGATGTCATGCTTGCAAATAAAGTCCTGAGAAACAGGGAGGACATTCTGGACTGCCTAGAAAAAGGAGCAGATGGAGCGGAGGTTCTTGAGAGATTCGGCAGTATAAGGATGCAGAGGCCAAGGATGTTATCTCTGATACCGGAAGAGGATGTGATCAGGATGATCAGATCGGGCGAGACTGTCAGAGAGTTACGGAAGCATATTAAGAAATCGAATGCATCCGGAATTGGTGGCCTGAAGACGGGTCTCAGTAAACTGCTGAGAAAGTTCAGAAAGAAGAAGGAAAAGAAGAAGACTAAGGTCACTGCGGAGGACTGTTATCTTAACCTTGATATCAGGAAGGGGACAGTACTGGTTGAAGGCCTGGGAAAGAGACCGAAAGGCAGCTCGCTGTATATCCTGAAGGAACTGTCAGGTCCGGAGTATGCAGATTTCAAGGTGTTCTTCTCTGTCAGCGCGGATACTGAGGACCTCGCGAAGGCGATTCTTGAAAGAAATCATCTTGATAAGATAAACCTTGTCAGAACCAAGACGGAAGATTACAAGAAGCTGCTCTTCTCTGCAGAGTATCTGTTCAATGAAGTGGATTTCCCTGTATGGTGGATCAAGAAACCAGGACAGACATATGTGAATATATGGCATGGCACACCTCTTAAGAAGCTTGGGAAAAAGAAGCCGGGAGCTATACACAGGGATGCAGTCGCATCTCACAATTTTACAATGGCAGACTACATGCTGTTTGCCAATGACTATTCCGTAGACCACATCCTCAGGGATATGGATGCAGAGGCTGTCACATGTGCCAAGGGGCTCATGCTAGGATATCCTCGCACAGGGATACTGTTCGATGAGACTGTCAGAGAGAAGGTGCGCAGGGAATGCGCTCTGGAAGACAAGAATGTTTCAGTATGGATGCCGACCTGGAATGACAGTCAGACAAGCGAAGAGCTGTCAGGATTTCTGAGAAAAATAGATGCTCTGCTTGGAGATGATCAGGTCCTGTATGTCAATCTGCACCACCGCACCGGAGCGGGTATCAATTATGATGATATGATCCACGTGCGCAGATTCCCGGAGGGCTATGATACCTATGAGTTCCTGACCGCGGCAGATAATCTTATAACGGACTACAGCAGTGTATTCTTTGATTTTGCAGTTACAAGGAGGAAGATAATCCTTCATTGTCCGGATCAGCAGCAGTACAGAGAGTCAAGAGGCTTGTATATTGAGCCGTCTGAACTTCCTTTCCCGGTGACACAGACAGTCGAAGAACTGGCAGCGGAGATGAGTACGCCTGGCAGCTATGATGATGCTGCGTTTCTGCAGACATACAATAAGTATGACTCGGCGGATAATGCGAAGAGGCTCTGTGAAGCCGTGATCCTGGGCAGACGGGATGGTGTTGAAATACGGAACTTCGAAAAGGATCCTGAGGCGGTATTCATAGTTGCTGATTCGTTTTCGTCAGAAAAGATACGCGGCTGGCTGACTGGGACCGGAATGTCGGGAAGATGGAACAGCCATGTATACCTGTCATTCCCGGAAGAAGCTGCTGAGGAATATGCAGACGAGATAACGCCGCTGCTCAGGAAGGTGAAAATCTATGCCACCGGAGGCAAGCCGATGAGTGAGCGGACTGAGCGCAAGCGCCTTTATGGTGACATGGAATTAAAGAGATTTGTACTGATCGATCCGGCAGATGCAGGCAGGATAAAAGCTTTCGCTCATTTCACAGAACCGGTTCTGATGCTTCTCACCGGGCGCCAGATAAAGATGCTCCGTGCGGGAGATGATGATATGCTGCAGGCAGTCAGGCTGTTTGGCCTGTACGGCAGCGGAATCTGTACGCTTGATGCGGAAGATGCAGTATGGTTGAAAGAGAATATGGATATAGAAGCCGGAACAGTAGCAACTGAGGAGGAATTCTTTAATTGTTATTTGCGATGACTTCAGAGATAATATAGGTAGTAGAAACCTGACAGAGACTTCAGAAGAGGACAGATGTAATGAGCAAGAATATAGCGATAATATTTGCCGGCGGAAGCGGAGTGCGCATGGGCGCAGGCAAACCGAAGCAGTTCCTTGAGGTCAACGGCAAGCCAATCATCATACATACACTTGACATATTTGAGAATCATCATGACATCGATGAGATATATGTTGCATGCAAGGAAGACTTTATTGAAAAGCTGCGCAAGATGCTTCGGCGTTTCGACATTACCAAGGTGAAAGACATCGTTCCGGGAGGAACGACAGGAATGGGGTCTATCTACAATGCACTTAAGGCTGCAGAGAAGAACAACAGCAGCGATTCGATCGTCCTCATTCATGACGGCGTGAGGCCGTGCATTAACGCAGCGCTTATTGATGAGGTTATTCAGGCTGTTAAGGACAAAGGCGCTGTTGCGACATGTACGCCTCTGTTCGAGACTCCTATCATCAGCAAGGGCGGCGCAGTCGTCGAGGAGACTCCAGCAAGAATCGACTGCTATACTGCGCAGGCACCACAGGCATTCAGGCTCGGGGAGATCCTCGATGCCCACGAAACAATCAGAGCTGACAATCCTGAGTATCAGGGGATAATCGACAATTGCACGCTTATGCATAAGATAGGGAAAAACGTGGCAATAGTAAAAGGGCCGCGAACTAACATCAAAGTAACTACTCCCGAGGATCTCTATATATTTAAGGCAATGATAGAATACAGAGAGACAAGGGATGCGTTCGGAATGTAACGGTTTCTGCCCTGGGGAACATAGATGAAATTACTTACGATCAATTGCTATTATGGTGATACTGCGGTTTTCGGCGCAAATAATGAGGGACTCTTCAGACTTGCTGAAGAGGACCCTCGTTTTGGTATATATATTTCTGAAAGCCAGGCTGATAACGGTTACGAATCATTCAGCCACCTCCTCGCTGCGTCAGAGTCTGAGTATGTCATGTTTGCAGATTCAGACGCAGTGATTCAGAAATCTGACATACAGGAAATACTGAGTGACCTGCAGTCATCAGAAGAAGCGATATATACTCTTGCTGTCAACAGAGAAAAAATCGCAGCCGGCAAGGCTCCTGCCGGAATGATATCGAAGGAAATCAAAGACCCTTCGTATTTTTCCCGTTATATTTTCAGAAAGGATTTGCTTGAGCGTGTTTCGGTCAGAGAGGATCAGAAACGGTACTTCGAAGATGTTATCCTTCTGGAGATGCTGGGGAATTACCGCCCTCAAATACTGGATATAAGGATAAGCTGCAGCGCAGAAGAAAGGCTGGAAGAGAATCAGGCAAAATATGCCAGGGCTTTTGATATATCCTGGTACACTGAACATATCTCATATATCCTTACAGACGAACTAAAGAAAGGCCTGTCCTACGAAGGACAGTGTTTTGCGCTCTATCTGCTGTATCTGAAATATTATGTCAACCAGACGATATATGATAAATACATACTGGATGAGGATGGATTCCACAGATTTGAGGAGGCGGCAGCAGAGGCACTCGGCTTGATAGACAGAGCTGTCTATTCAGATGCAGAGGTGGTAAAAAAGCTGGAGAGTGAGTACTGCAGATATCTGTACTATCTTGGGCGGAAGGGAGACATATCTGTCAGTACTGATGGTGGCAGGGTCCTTGTAGACGGAGTGCCCTGCTCTGAAAAGTCAATGCAGTGCATCATATATGCTATCAATATCAATAAAGATGATCTAGTGATAGATGCTGCCATAATCAATAACGTATTTGAACTTGCACACAGCGGAAGTGTTACCACTGTGGTAGGAGGCAGAGAATATCCTCTGGTGAGAACAGATATATACAGTGAGATCAGGGCTTTCGGACATACAGTGCTTGACAGACCTACTTATCAGATGCGTATACCGTTGGAGGAAGCGGCCGGCAACCTGATAATAATAACCGGCAGCGCAGGCTCAGGTCAGATAGTTATTCCGCTTGGTTTCAGGAAGGTCGCATCAAGGCTTACTGACAAGTCTCCGAACTCATACTGCAGACTGAATGGCTATCTCCTTTCATACAAAAAGGGAACATTATATGTTCAGAGGGGATACAAAGGCTGGATGGCCAGAGAACTGAGATTCCTGAGGGATATTCCGCGCATCAGAAAGGATAGAAGAGATGCGAGAAATGCAATAATTCTACGTATCCTGTACAGGCTGTATAGCTTTTTTTCGTCATCCAGACCAAAATGGGTCTTCTTCGATAAGATATATAAGGGTGGAGATAACGGTGAGCATTTATTCTCATACGCATTTGAGAATGTCAGATATGCGGATGCGTATTATATAATCCGCAAAGATACCGGGGATTATCCGCGATTAAGAGCCAAGTACGGCAGTCATGTTCTGGCATACAACTCACTCAGACAGAAACTGATTGTCCTGAAGGCAGACATGTTATTCGCTACTCATGCTAACGCGTTTCAATTCTGCGGGTTCGGACCTACTCTACAGGCTTGCTTCAGAGGTGAATTGAAGGCTCAGGTTGTCTGCATACAGCATGGGCTCACCATACAGGACATGCCTCAGCACCAGAGCAGACTGGTAGACAACACACGTGCATACTATTGTGCTTCGGAAAAAGAGATAGAGAATCTCAGGCAGACAGCATATGGGTATTCTGAAGAGGAACTGCTGCTGACGGGTCTTCCGAGATATGATGGCCTTAAGAGCAGAGATATCAAGCAGATCCTCATAACACCTACCTGGAGAAGAGAATTGGTCATATCCGGCAACAAGACCGGAGACTTTAAGGAATATAATCCAAGATTCAAGGAAAGTGAATACTTCAGGATATATAATGAACTGATAAACAATAAGAAACTGCTCGAATGTGCTGATAAGACAGGCTACAGCATCATGTTCCTGCTGCATCCTACGCTCGGAGCCCAGCTTAAAGACTTCAGAGCACCGGAGAATGTGAAGCTGGTCAACGGAGCGACAGCACTCTATGATGATATACTTGCGGAGTCAAGCCTTATGGTCACTGACTATTCGGGCGTACAGTTCGACTTCGCATATATGAAGAAACCGGTAGTGTATTATCATCCTGAGGAACTTCCGCCTCAGTATGAGAGCGGTCATTTCTCATATGAAAAAGACGGGTTCGGACCTATCATCAGCAAACAGGCTGAGCTGGTAGATGCGCTCTGCGATTATATGAAGAACGGCTGCGCTATGGAAGAGCAGTACTTAGACAGAGTAGGCAGTTTCTTCAGATATACAGACGACAGAAACTGCGAGAGGATCTGCGCAGCAGTCAGGGAGCAGTTTTATCAGTGATCTCAAAATGGTTGACCATACGGCCTGTGCCTTCGGCGATACCGACCTTCGGTGTCCAGCCGAGGGCTTTTATCTTGCTGTCGTCAAGACCGATGAACTTCGCCGGGTTGAACATGCCAGCTGAGTTCTTATCTATGTCGATCACCAGTTTGAGATTCTTATCCGGACGGCTTGCGATGAATGCTTCTGCAAGCTGTCTGATGGAGATGATGTTAGCGCTGTCTGCGACGTTGTAGGCCATCTCAGTGCCCTTGAGGAGAATGTAGAAAATGCCGGACACAGCGTCACTGACATATGTATATGCTCTCTTTGAACTGCCGTCGCTCTTCATCACGATATCTTCCCCGCGGAACACATTGCCTGCGAAATCTGCCTGGACGCGGCCATCGGTAAGACCGAGCCCCGGGCCGTATATATGAGCGAACCTCGGTATGCAGCATCTGACACCGTACTGCGCATTGAAGCTGGCGCAGATGGTCTCCGCTGCGCGCTTGCCCTCTGAGTAGCAGGATCTCGGATTGAGGCAGTCGAGGTATCCGTAGTCAGTCTCGGAGATGGACGACAGAGATTCATCGGCTTTGCCGTAGACCTCTGACGAGGACATGAGGACGAAAGCCTTTGACTGTTTTTCGACTGCAAGATCGAGAAGATTGAATGTCCCGATGAGGTTGGCCCGAATGGTAGATGTCGGAGCCGCCTTGTGCTCGGACGGACGGGCTGCACTTGCCCCGTGGAATATGTAATCAACACTTCCGTCGATGCTGAGCGGGGCTGTGACATCCTGAACGATCATACTGAAGTCGTCCCTTTCGAGGATGCGCCCGAATATGCCGCGGGCTTTCTGCTCGTTTCTCACCAGTGCCAGCACCCTGATCCCGAGATCGCGGGAATCATTCAGCCCCAGAAGGGTGTATACAACATATGACGGTATCATTCCCGATGCGCCTGTAACGAGTACAGTTGATCCGGCAAGTTCATCCCACGGCAGATCTTCGCTTATGATGCGGGCGATATCTTCATCTATTATGTAATTATCCAGTCTATCCACAACAGCCATAGTATCTCCTGATATATAAATTCACACATCTGTCATCTTCTGTACATATTATGACGCTCATAGTATAGCATAATAAGCGCTGTCTGATTAATTGCAAATTGTCGGCTCTGTTTAATCTGTGTTACAATTCTGATGAATCAGACAGGAGACAGACAGGAGAAATTGATACATGGGATCGCTGACAGAAAGAGTTGCTAAGGGAATAAAGCGCAGACTTGACTTTTCTGACAAGGCAAGGATCAAACGTATACTTAAGGATCCTCCTGCAGTCAGGAAGGATTCGATTGTCTTCGTATCGAGCGATGACTATACAGGCAATCCCAAGGCGCTCTTCCTGTACATGATAGAGCACGGCTACAACAGGAAATATAAGATAACATGGCTCTTCGAGAAGCGTGAGAACTACTTTGAATTCAATATCACCAATGTGAGGTCTGTGTACATGTGGGCAGACGTACAGGAAGGAGAGCAGAGGACATATGAGTCATTCAAGGCTGTGATGACTGCGAAGTACGTCTTCTACTCCCACAATGTCAACTGGGTCAAGCATTTCGGTGAAGACCAGACCTTCATAGACCTGTGGCACGGCTGCGGATACAAGGGAGATCTGAGAAGTGACAAGCGCAGGATATACTACGATTATCTTATGGTCACCGGAAAGAAGTACATAGACATCTTCAGAGATGTCCTCAAGGATCCGGATGGAAACATCCTTGACCTGGGATACCCAAGAAATGAGTTTCTCTTCAGCACAAGATCCAATGCCGGTGCGGTCCTGGACGAACTTAAGAAGAAAGCCGGCGCAGACAAGGCGGTCATCTGGATGCCTACCTACAGGAAGAGTACAGTGTCAAGACTGGATACCGATACTGCGATCGGGGATACAGGGCTTCCGGTCATATATAATGCAGATGCTATGAAAGCGCTGGATGATGTATGCAGAGAATCAGGAGTTATAATCATAGTCAAGCAGCATCTGCTGCAGCAGGACTACGCAGTTTCCCCTGATGAGCTTAGCAACATAATCTTCCTGAGCGATAAGGAACTGAAGGAAAGAGACGCTGACCTGTACGAACTGATGGGGCAGACTGATGCACTTCTGACGGATTATTCCTCAGTGGCGATAGACTATATGCTTGTTGATAAACCGCTAGGCTATACTCTTGATGATTTTGACCGGTATGAGGATGCCAGAGGCTGGAGCTTTGACAATGTGAAGGAATATATGCCGGGGCATCACATTTACACACAGGATGATCTGCACCGGTTTGTCAGAGATATTTCAGCAGGAAGTGACCCGTACAGGCACAGAAGAGCTGAGATAATAGATGATGTGCAGACTTACAGGGACGGATTCAGCAAAAGGATACTGGAATATTTTGGTATTTGATATCCGTATGATATAATAAACGGCAGATTTTGACAGCACACATGCATTCAGGTAAGGGTGCTGTATTATTGGTATGTAGAAAAGGAAATAACTCTATAATGGGCGAAACTATAAAACTCATAGTCGATGAGCACAAATCATTCAGCGAGCAGATATTCAAGCTTGCCAAGTCTGATCTTGTGCGTACTTACAGGGGAGCTGCTCTCGGATGGATATGGGCTCTCGTGAAACCTTCCATGACACTCTTCGTGTTCTGGTTTGCGTTCACGGTAGGTCTCAGAAGCGGCAAGCCGGTCAACGGGTATCCGTTCTTCCTGTGGTTGGTCGCAGGATTCCTGCCCTGGTTCTATATGAGAGACATGATCCAGGGTGGAGCTGAGTGCATCCGCAAGTACAAGCATCTTGTCACCAAGATCAAGTTCCCCGTATCTATTATCCCGACATTCACGGGTATTTCTCATCTGGTCGTTCATATACTGCTGTGCGTAATTGCGATGATACTGTTCGTGCTGTTCGGATACATGCCGGACATCTACTGGCTGCAGATACCGCTGTACATGCTGATGATGTGGGCCTTCTTCACTGCCTGGGGACTGTTCGCAGGCGTAATGTCCGCCATGAGCAAGGACTTTCTTAATCTGGTAAAGGCCATGATACAGGCGCTCTTCTGGCTGTCAGGCGTTATATACGATGTCAACCAGATCCAGCACCCGGCTATAAGGACTCTGCTCAAGTTCAACCCTATCACGGTTATATCCAGCGGATACAGGAAAGCGTTCATATACAAGCAGTGGTTCTGGGAAGACAAGATAGAACTGCTCGGTTATTTCACAGTTCTAATAGTCGTTGCACTGCTCGCATTATGGGCATACGGCAAGCTCCGCAAAGAGATCCCTGATGTGCTGTAAAGGATACATAATGGAAGACAAGAGAGAAGTAGTAATAAAATTTACTAATGTAACTAAGGAATATAAGCTGTACAAGAATGACAAGGCCAGATTCAAGGCCCTGTTCTCAAAGCGCGTCAAGTACAAAGTGAAGCGTGCGGTGAACAACCTGTCATTTGAAGTGCGCAAGGGTGACGGTATTGCACTGATCGGCAAGAATGGTGCAGGCAAGTCAACTATCCTCAAGATGATAACCGGCGTCAGCTACCCGACATCCGGTGAGATATATGTGGAGGGAAAGATCAGCGCTCTGCTCGAGCTTAGCTCAGGATTTGACCTGGAAGCATCAGGAATAGAGAACGCAAGATTCAAATGCAGTCTTATGGGCATGACGGCGGATGAGATCGAAGAGGTCATTCCGGACATCATTGAGTTTGCAGACCTCGGTGAATACCTTGAACAGCCGCTGAGAGCATACTCAAGCGGAATGAAGGCGAGACTGGGCTTTGCGATCAGCGTCAACTCCAGACCGGACATTCTCATCGTAGATGAGGCACTGAGCGTAGGAGACAAGGAATTCCGCAAGAAATGCCTCAAGAAGGTCAGAGAGATAATGTCTGACAAGGATGTCACGTTACTGTTCGTAACACATTCTCTAAGCACAGCAAAGGAGTTCTGCCAGAGGGGTATTGTATTGGAAAAGGGAACCAAACTCTATGAAGGCAGCATCGATGATGCAATAGAGTTCTATGATTCAATGAATTAGACGTCAGTTTGATGCAGAGGGGAATTCAGCAATTATTAAATACAGGAGGCAATCAAATTGCAGGAGAAAACAGTACAGGCTATCTATCAGGCAACACAGTATATCAATGATGAGATGAGCAAGGTCATTATCGGCAAGAAGGATGTGGTCCGCAAGGTGCTCATGAGCGTACTTGCCAACGGACACATCCTCATCGATGACGTACCTGGCGTAGGAAAGACATCCATCGCCGTTGCGCTCGGCAGGGTGCTTGGCATGAATTACAACAGGATACAGTTCACACCGGACGTACTGCCGTCAGACATCGTGGGATTCTCCATCTTCAACAGAGACACTGAGAAGCTCGTATATGTACCGGGCATCATCAACAACACCAATCTGCTTCTCGCA
The DNA here is from genome assembly GCA_900315485.1 of uncultured Eubacteriales bacterium. Classification (GTDB taxonomy): domain Bacteria; phylum Bacillota; class Clostridia; order Peptostreptococcales; family Anaerovoracaceae; genus Crickella. The sequence continues at coordinate 18,324 of OMZI01000010.1, forward strand.
GACGAGATCAACCGTACATCCAGCAGGACACAGGCGGCTCTTCTCGAGGCTATGGAGGAGAAGCAGGTGACTGTAGACGGCAAGGCATACAAGCTGCCTGATCCGTTCATAGTTATCGCTACACAGAACCAGGTAGGCGCTGCGGGCACTCAGGTGCTGCCGCATGCACAGATGGACAGATTCCTTGTAAGACTGTCGGTGGGATATCCTGACAGAGAGAGCGAGATTGGCATCATTCAGGGAAGACAAACGGCTGATCCGTATGCAGACCTTAAGCAGGTAGTCAATACTGAGGCTGTACAGACGATGCAGAATTCAGTCCTTCAGGTCACCATCAAGGATGAGCTGGTCGGATATATTGCGGATCTCGTCAACGCTTCCCGCGCCAACAGCATGATAGAGCTCGGCATCAGCCCGAGAGGAGCTATCGCTGTCAGCCACATGGCCAAGGCGTGCGCTATCATGAGCGGCAGAGACTATGTGACAGAGGAAGACATCAGAGAAGTATTCACTGATGTCTGTGCACACAGGATCATCCTCACGCAGAAGGCCAGAGCTGCCAATCTGACTGCATATGATGTCCTCCAGCAGATAATAGCAAGTGTTAAGACACCTTATGGTGTATAGGAGCTGATACAGACAGATGCTGAAAAGAAGAATAGCATGCATCCTGCTGATAATCTCGGCTCTAATACTGTATTTATTCGACAATGAGTCAGTGACGCTGGCACTGCTGCTGGCTCTCATTGTTATGCCTGCGGTATCCGTGGGCTTGCTTGCGTTGTCCGGACGCAACTTCAGGATCTCGATGGAGCGTACCACGCAGCCTGATGAGAATCCGGTCGTCAGAGTAACGACGGAGAATCCTGACTTTATACCGCTCGCTGCCGTGGAGGCTGAGGTGGTATGCACCAATCTCAGGACAGGCGAAGCAGACAGTTATATGATCCGGAACACTCCGAGACCTAAGAGCACACAGTCCGTGGATCTTGAGATACTGCCCAAGAATGCAGGCAGATATGAGATAGCGGTATCCTCTGCGATACTCACAGACCCGCTCCAGCTGTCGAGCAGACAGGTCACATGCAGCGACAGGGAATACATCACCATAATGCCTGAGATATTCGACATGCATATATCTTACGCAAGTGATGCAGCAATGCTTGAAGGGGACCGGTCCTCTGACAGCCGCAGGGGAAATGATCCGGGTGAAGTACGGTCAATAAGAGAGTATGTACCGGGAGACCCTGTCAGGAATATACACTGGAAGCTCTCTGAGAAGACAGATAAGCTGCTCGTCAAGGAGCTCGGCAATCCTATCACTGATCAGTTTCTTGTCATTCTCGATACAGCGCACGAGGTGAGCCAGATACCTGCGGCACTTGAGACAGTGGCTTCGGTATTTGTATCTCTTGTGGAGACGATACGGCGTGACAGTTCAGGCCTCTCGATCGGATGGACTGATCCGGAGACAGGAAGAGCTGTGATCAGAAAGATCAGCGAGGAGGCTGACCTCACTGCGGCAGCCGATGAGTACCTCGCGATGCCTGCATCGATGCACAGTGCATTCGAGCGGATAGACAGAGATATAGCAGAAAGCAGATATGCACATATAATCATCGTCGGATCGATGGTACCTGACGGAATCGAGGCGATAGCCAATGGATGTCAGGTAACAGTTCTCCTGTACGGAGAGACCGGATCATCAACTGAGAACAACGTAACGGTCGTCGGATTCGATTCCGGCAGCTGCAAGAGCGACCTTGCTGGTATAGAGATATAGAAGAAGCCGTCATGACGGAATATTTAAATTAAAGAAACAGACTGGTAATACGAATTGAAATTAAACATAAAAGTACCGGGAAAAAAGAATAAAGAACCTGGATCAGAGGGCCCTGTCTTCGACCTTACAGGAGGCAGCAAAGCTGCGGCGGATGTGCCGGTTTCTTTCGGTATCGCTGAGCCTGAAGATGCATTCTCAGTCAGCGTCCGTAATGCAGAGCCTCTGATCAGACGTCTGGATACAGAGAAGAGCCGCAGCACATGGCTCGGGGCATTCCAGCCCAATCTTGCCTCGGCAGCAATACTGATGGCGTTCTTCGGGCTGCTCTTTATGGCGGCGGATGTGCCTGAACTCATATTCTTTGCTGTGCCGGGATTTCTAGTGTACATGCTGTTTGCGACGCTCGGATCATTTGATGATGACAAAATCAAACACATCAGGCTGTACGCAGCAGCAGCGGGAGCGGCAGCGCTCATCGTGGTGCTGATCATCTTCAGGGGATATATAGGCAGCGGCTGGGCGCTCATAATGAACCAGCTGTATGATACCGGTGAGATGGCTCAGGCATATATCTACAACAGGTTCCATGTCGGAGCTATGGGAGATGCTCATCCGTACAGAAGCATGCACTTTGCTGTTATATGGGGCTCGTGTCTTGCAGGTCTTATAACATCTATGCTGCCGGCAAGATTCAGAAGACCATTATCGATGGTAATTGCTGCATTCTCTATGCTGGCGTTTGCGTACTACGGGATCATACCGTCGTGGATATGCATCGCAGTACTTGCGGCTGCTATTCTGTTCCTTCTGTCCAGAGGCAGCATCGTGTCATCACTGACAGTACTGCTGGCGATGGCCATGGTTTTCGGAGCGATAGCGCTTATCGATCCGGGAGAAAACTACGGCATCTCAAGGGCGGATGAGAACTTCAGAGACCGGTTTGCGCTTATCTCATCATATCTTGAAAGCGGAGATGCATCTGCAGACGGACTTGATGAACTCGAGCAGCAGATGCAGGAAGAGGAGGAGCAGCAGAACAGTGATGACGGACTTGTGAATGAGCGCAGGAACCTTACAGCTCTGATCATCGGCCTCCTTGTGATCGCGGCGATAGCTACAGCTGCAGCTTTGATATGGAGCCGCATACGCAAGCGGCAGATGGCAAACCGTACAGGACTCGACAGTAATGACCCGAGAACCGCGATCATTGCGATGTTCCCGTACACAGTCAAATGGCTGCAGCCTGCAGGAATAGAAACTAAGGGAAAAGCGTTCGAGACGCTGACCCCTGTCATCAAAGCGGATGTCTCAGAAGAATATGCAGACAGATATTCAGACATGTATGAGCTGTGGAAAGAAGCTGCATACAGTGACCACGAGATGACGGAAGACAGAAGGAGTGAAATGAATTCCTTCATGACAGATACTATGAGCATGGTCAGAGAACATAGTGATCTCAGATCAAGGGTGATGAACACATTCAGATACGCTCTCTGATAACACAGAAAGAAGACAGTATGAGAAACACATCTGTAAGCACAGTCAGGAAGATATTACTTCTTGCATCAGTACTTATCCTGATGCTGACTTTGTGCGGCTGCAGGACCAGGATCACAAACAATGATGAAGTCAGCAATGTCATGTATGATGAGGAAGGCTACCGGCAGGAAGAATACAATATGAGGAGAGACGATCTCGGACTAGGAAAGGCTCCAAAACCGATATTCACCGGACTCGGTGCACCTGAAGAGGATTACGGGGATTATGATTACGGTAGTGACTCCCAGGCCCTTGAAGATTACGATCCTGAAGCATATGAAGAACCATATGAGGAACCTGAAGAAGAAACTACAGCAGGGACATCTTCATCAGGCAGCGGCGGATCGGGCCGTGTCATAAGGCGTAATTCATCTTCGGGGAACTCCACCAAGAAGAATACGTCTGAAGTGGAAGTTGTTCTGGATGCCAACGGCGGCACCATCGGTGGAAAAGAAACTATTACAGTCGAGATCGAGAAAGATGGCGACTATGGCGCACTCCCTTCTCCTGATGAAAGAGACGGGTATGTATTCGCCGGCTGGTTCACCAAGAAAGACGGCGGAACTAATGTCGGAAGCAGGAAACTGGCTTCCACAAAAAAGCACAAGCTGTATGCACACTGGACCAAGCCTGAAGCAAAGACATATACAATTACATTAAATGCGAATGATCCTGAAGAGGGTGCCGGCGCAGCAATATCAGGCAGTGAAAAAACCGTCACCATTAGTGAAGGAGAGAAGTACACACTTCCGGGCGCGACGTGTCCAGGCTTTGATCACAAAGGCTGGACAGATGCGGACAATAATGAGTACAAGGCGGGAGATGTAATAACAGTAAGTAAGGAACTGACGTTCACAGCTAAATGGGGAAAAAAGGATCCACAGGAGTACTGGGACGAAAAACTTGAAGTTGCTGTTAAAGGTGCGGAAGATGAAGATATTATACAGACATATTATATCAGCGGTGATGATGATGGTGAGAGCTTCCTGAACAAAAGCGGAATGAAAAAAGGAAGTGCTGATAATTGCAACTATATTGTGTTCTTCGGGAGTAAAGAAGCTGCAGCAGAAATAGATAATCCTGGTGGTAAGCAGATTATTGTTATACCAAGGAAGGCAATAGATAAATCAACCAAGGAGTCATATAGGACAGCGTTCAGCATTAAACTGTTTACTATATTGTATCCAAGAACCTACCTGAATGCAGAAACAGCCGCTGAGGAACTCGGAGTGGCTCTCGATGAGTTGAAAGAAATAGATATTCTGTCTGCAGCCGAAGAATCTGCGGACAGCGGAGACGAAGGCGGAGAATAATCACGGGACGATACAGATGGAAGAGACAATAAGAACGGGTAAAGTCACAATAATAAGCCGCGAGAGCGATGAGCCTACGCTGGACATAGCGATGCTCGACGAAGAGCTGAGACGCCGCGGTATCGAGACTGAGGTGATGACCCAGCTGTTTACCAAGGATAAGACCGCCGGTGATCTTGCTGGCTATCTGGGCACAGTCGCTAAACAGGAGGCTGCTATATTAAAGTCGGATGTTGTGGTCCTCGATACTTACAATATCCCGGTCAGCATGCTTCCGCGCATCGGCAGGACCAAGGTCATACAGATGTGGCATGCACTGAGCGCAGTCAAGAAGTTCGGGTGGCAGACCGTCGGCAGTGAAGACGGCACATCAGAAAGAACAGCGACTCTTATGCGCATGCACAAGGGATATGATTACGTGATCGCACCGAGCGATGTGACAGCGGATATATTCGCTGAAGCCTTCAGGACTGACAGGAGCAAGATAGTCAAGCTCGGACTCCCGAGGATCGACTATATCAACAGTGCAGTCAGAGGAGATGCAAGATTCAAGACCTTCGGGGCGATATATGCCCTGTATCCGGAACTGGCTAAGAGTGATGACAAGAAGATAGTCCTGTATGTGCCGACTTTCCGTAAGGATGGCATGCCGGACATCAAAGGGCTGGCCGCAGCGCTTGATCCTGAGAAATATGTCATGATCGTGAGCCTGCATCCTCTGTACAGATCAGAAGAAGAGCTGCCTCAGGCGGACAACATCATATACGAAGAGGAGATGTCTTCATTTGACCTGCTGGGTGTTGCTGACATCATCATCAGCGACTACTCATCCATGGTAGTAGAGGCAACACTTGCAGACAAGCCGCTGTACCTGTACACATATGACATCGATCAGTACAGCGAGACGACGGGATTGAATATGGACTTCGATTCTGAGGCTATCGGGAAGTATGTATTCCGCGATGCAGCTGAACTTGCGAAGAGCATGGCTGAGCCTTATGACATGGCGGCGCTGAGATTATTCAGAGATAAGTACATCGAAGTAAATACTGAGAACTGCACCGGACAGCTTGCGGATTTCATCCAGTCGCTGCTTCCGGAGAGATCCGCAGACAGCTTGCAGAAGGAAGCAGAGCCGGAAAAGGAAAAGCCGGAGGAATCAGACACAGAGCCGTCCATACCGACAGGGCTTAAGGAAGAAAAAAAAGACTGGTATGAGCATAACTAAAAAAGCTAAAAAAGTAATATTCGACATAGCGAAGAAAAACAAGGCGTTCCGTATTGTCTTCAGGGGCAGCAGGGACGCTGCTTACCGTGCCAAGATGACACTGGATGATCCGTTCGGCAGGATAGACGATAAGCTTGTGTACTTCCAGACCTTTTCAGGCAGGGGGTACAGCGATTCGCCTAAGGCCATGTATGAATACATGATGAAAGCGCCTGAGTACAGGGAATACAGGTTCGTGTGGAGTTTCAAGGAGCCTGAGAGGTTTCAGTTCCTGAAAAATGACAGGACGGACATTGTGAAGTTCAGGACAAGAGCTGACAATATAGCTCTCAGGAAGGCGAAATACTGGATCACCAACTACAGGATGCTCAATCATCAGTATCCGAGAAAAGGTCAGGTCTATGTGCAGTGCTGGCACGGAACACCGCTAAAGAGACTGGGATACGACCTCGAGTCGAGCGACAACGTGATGAATTCCGGATCCGAGATCAGAGAGAAGTACAGATCGGATGCGAAGAAGTTCTCATACATCCTGTCTCCGTCTCCGTTCTGCACGGAGAAATTCGCATCAGCGTGGAACCTGGTGAAGACCGGGCAGACCCACAAGATCATCGAGGAGGGTTATCCGAGGAACGACAGACTGATCACTACTACTCCTGAAGAAAGGGAAGAACTCAGGAAGAAGCTTGGAGTAGATGGAAAGAAAGTCATCCTTTATGCGCCGACATGGAGAGACAACCAGCATACCAGCGGTGAGGGATATACTTACAAGACTGAGGTAGACTTTGACAAGCTGAGAGAGGAACTGGGCGACGAATATGTGATCCTGTTCAGAGCGCATTATCTCGTAGCCAACAGCTTCGACTTTGCTAAGTACAGGGGTTTTGTGGAAGATGTATCCTCGTACAGTGACATCAATGAGCTGTACATCGCGGCAGACATTCTGGTAACGGATTATTCCAGCGTATTCTTCGACTACGCGAATCTGAAGAAGCCGGTGATCTTCTACATGTATGATCTGGAAGAGTATGCCAACGAGCTCAGAGGGTTCTATATCTCGCTCGATGAACTGCCGGGACCTATCGTACGGGACGAGAGTGCACTTGTAAAAGAGATCAGGGCATGCGATGAGTGGCAGCCTGGTGAGAAGTATGAGGCATTCTGTGCGAAGTATAATCCGAAGGATGACGGACATGCCTCGGAAAGGGTATTAGGGAGGATAATACATCAGTAAGGAAAAAGATAAGGAATGAAGAGCAAGAGGAACAGGAAGAAGAAACAGAGGTTATATTTACTTGCAGGCACTGCTGCACTGGTAGTTCTGATCATGATGCTGGTGCTGACTGTTCAGGGGCATAAGAAGCTCAGCCCGGCCTCAGGCGTTCAGGTCGACCCGACATATTCCGCCCTTAATGTATCCTGGGAGAGCATACCCGGTGCCGATGGGTATTATGTATATGCAACGCAGGGAGAGGAAACTGAACTCGTCGGAGAAACTGAAGGAAAGGACAGCTGCAGCTATGCTTTCAAAGACTATACCCGTGACCGGGAGTATGAGATATCTGTAGCGGGTTATAAAAAGAAACTGATCGGCAAGGGAAAGAGAGAAGGCGAGATGTCTGAACCTGTATCTGCGGTTTATGACAGCACGCAATATGCTCAGCAGATACCGATACTCACATATCATAAGATAATCCCGGCCGGAAGGGAGTTCAAATCATCCCTCCTTATAGCTGCAGATACGTTTGATAAGCAGATGAAGTATCTGCACGATAATGGCTTTACCACTATAACCCCGGAAGAGTTCTACGAGTGGCATGAAGGAAGGAAAGAGTTTCCTGTTAAAACATGCATGATCACGTTCGATGACGGGTTTGCTGAGGTGTATTATCTGGCATATCCTATCATCAGAAAGTACGGGCTCTCAGCCACTTTGTTCTGTATAGGTCATCATATAGAAGATACTACAGAAGCATATGATCCGGATGCAGAGGATGCTCAGTATGTAGGCAGAGATGCCATAGAAGAAGTAAGAAAAGAATATCCGGACTTTGTAATGGAAAGCCATACATATGCTATGCATTCACGTGTCAACGGAAAGAAGCCTGCTGTTTCATTCACATATGACCAGATAATGGAAGACTGCGAACTGAATAAGCCGTTCGGATTCAAATATCTTGCATATCCGTGGGGAACGTACAGCGAGACGATGCAGCAGGCGCTTAAAGACAGCGGATATAAAATGGCATTCACATATGATCCGTTCTACTACGCGACCAGAAATGATGATCCGTACGCAGTAAACAGGATCAAGATAAACGGAAAGATAGCGTTCGACAAATTTGTCCGCATAGTAAATTTACAGGAAAGGCAATATGACCCTCCACAGGAACAGTAATAATACTCCCGATCCAGAGGAGAATAAAATACAGCCACGCAAGACACGCAATAAAAGGAAAAACAGGAAAAGGCTCGCGGTCGTAATCGTTTTAGAGCTGGCTCTTGTCGCGGCTCTGATAGTCTTTCTTAAGAGCACAAGCGTAGAAAGCAGGTTTATAAGAGCCGTAAGACATGGTGTGACCACAGGCTGGTCTGAGTCAGTAAATGAGACACAATTTAGTGACTCCGGCGCAAAGCATGACACATCCTTTATTAAAGATGAATATGATGCGGTTAAATCCTTCAAAGGCCGCAGATTCAGAGACAAAAAGCTTGGCGCTATTGCATCTGAATATATCGACGCGCTTGAAGGCTGCGCCAAGGCGGCCAAGGAAAATGATCCGGCTAAGGAATACGATTCCTTCTGGAATGGTTTTTCACAGAGCTACGGTCGCCGGGTGGATGCGCTCTACAGGCTGTATAAAGGTGATTACGGACTCACCTTCGATGAAGAGAAATATTCAGATGAAATCGACAACATACTTATCAATGGCTGGAGCCTTGAGAAATCCGGCCAGATCGAGTTCCGCAGGGAGATCCAGAAGAACGAGCCGGAAGAAGGCAGCGAGGAAGAGCCGACTGAAAGCGTTTACTATACAGCAACTGTAAAAAACGATTCAGGATTCGATCTCGCATATTTCAATGTTACTGTAGACCTGTATGACAAAGACGGAAAGGTTATAGAAGAAGTAAGTGCATACTGCGACAAGATAAAGAAGGGTCAGGATTTTGAGCTTAAATGCTATCAGACAAGTGATGCTGAGGCTGAAACATATGTGATCTCCTCCGTAGAGAGCCACATACAGAAAGCAAAAGAAGAAGAGAGCAAAGAGCAGGAACCCGAAGAGAACAAGCCGCAATCAAATTGACAAAACGGCCTTATTCAGATAGAATTTAGGGCAGTTCTTAACAATTATTAAGGAGCCGCAGATGCATAAAACGCAGGAAAGAACAAACAACAGAATAATAACGCTTTTGCTGGTCTGTGTGTTAGTTTTGACAGCTGCTTTTATTTGTGTCTGTGAACCGTCATCAGCTGCATCCGGCGGGGTCAGGATAGGACAGGCTACAAGCGGCGAAGGCGGCAGGACCAGAGGAGGCAAGGCAGGCGATCAGGGCGGCGGAGAAGTATCCATCAGCAACTGGAGCTATGGCAGGAGCTCAGGTTCCCCTTACCACTGGAAATATGTATTCCGTGCAAAAGACCCGTCAATAGGCAAAGCACTGGCTGAAGACATGAAGGCCGCAGCAGCCAACAACCACATAGGTTATGATCAGAGTACACCGGACAGATACTCCTTCTATGAGAGGGCTAAGGAAGTTGGATGGGATATTTCTGCAATAACCACAAACTGTGAGACGACATGCGCCTCGGCTGTATCGGTATGTCTGAACGCTGAAGGGATCAACGTTCCGAAAATGTGGTATTCAGGAATCGTTGCTGAAGACCTGAAGAAGACAGGGCAGTTCTATTGCTTCACCTCAAGTGACTACACAGCATCTCCGGCCAAGCTGCTGCCGGGTGACATCCTGGTCAATCCGGACACACATACTGCGATGGTAGTTGAGAGCCCTAACTCATTCCAGTTTGAGGTGTCATACAAGGATTCAGAGACAAAAGAGGACAAACAGGTATCTATAGACGAAGGAACTGAGATCCAGCTCAATCTCAACAACGGACAGGTTCCGGAGAAGATAACCATTGAAGACAAAGTCGACCTTGCAGATTATGCACCTGAAAAAGGTTCATTCAAATTCTCCGGATGGACCCAGACCGGAGAAGATTCATTCGCTGCAGAATATGAAGGTGCTGCTGCATTGAAGACAACTAACACTAAGAAGAAAATATCTGACTGACAGAACGCGGACAGCGTTGTAACAGCAAGACATAAATACAGGGAGCAGTCTTTATGAATGAAGTGAACTGCTCCCTGTTTTAGTGGTCTGTATTATTTAACAGTGAAACCGTAGCTGATAAGGGTCTTCCATCCGGAAGAGGATGTTCTTGCCTTGACAATGAATTTATAACTTCCTTTGCTCAGCTTGCCGTATTTGAGCTTTTTGTCGAGCTTCTTGAAGTTGTAGGATTTCTTGTATGGCTTGGAAGAAGCTGACAATTTGGTCTTTCCTGAGCTGTTGGTAACTATGACCTTTACATTTTTAAGCTTCTTATTAGCCTTAATGGTACCCCAGGTTGTGAATGCGCCTTTATATTTAATAACTGACGGGACACGTGCCGAGCTGACACTGATGGATCCCTTCTTCACATAGCTGATCGTTGCTGCCGTGGTCTTGACAGGCGCAGGTGCAGCAGGTGCGGCAGATGCAGCAGGTTTTGCAGGGGCTGCGGTCCCTGATACAGTAAACGTCTTGTCGAGGAGAACGAGCGTCTGGATACTGTCTGATGCTATGACAACATACCTGTAGGTTCCGTTTGCAAGCTTGCTGAATTTCATGGATGAATCAAGCTTGGACAGATCATATGATGTCGCATTAGGCTTCGCTGTGGCAGAATACATCTCTTTCCCTGCTGTGGTCATGATTATTGCATTAACAGCGGAGATCGTCTTGTTGGATGTAATAGTACCCTTGACGGAAAAGCCCTTTCCCTGCGTCAGTTTTTCGGGCTGCGTCAGGCCGCTTGCCTTAAGAGAAGACTGAGGATTGACAGCCTGCGCAGAGACAACTTTATCTGCCTCGCTTACAGGAACTACCTCAAAGGAGTTCTCGTGCAGGACGGAGGTTCCTTTCTTCTCATCTGATCCGGATACACGGAATCTGTAGCTGCCCGGAGCCAGAGCTCCGAATTTAACGGCTGAATCAAGACACCCCAGTGAGTAAGTGTTTACCATTGGTTTTGCTGTTGCAGCAATTACTTCCTTTCCGGACTTATCGATAATGGAGACCGTTACAGAGGTCAGCCAGTAGTTGGATTCCACTACACCAGCAACACTGAAGCCCTTGCCCTGTACGATAGTACCCGGCTGACGGACGCTCGCTGCCTTCAGCTGTGAAGGACCGGTTGCAATTGCCAGGCCGCCTTTTTCCTTTCCGGATCTGTTCGGACTTGTAACAACCATAGCGGTGTGAGCGCCAGGGGAGACGAGGATGTCTCCCGGCTCAAGCTTGGTATCCTTTGAACAATGTTCAGGGTCTGTGAAAGTGTAGAAAGCCGCATTGGATTTCAGATCCTTATAAATGATGCTGGCATCCCAGTACCTCGGGGCACTGAAGCCTGCGGCGTTCAAACAAACTGATACGACAGACGAACATGTAGTTTCACACTTGGTTGTGACGCCGGATATATTCCACCCATTCTTCTTTGCTGCATCATACAGCGAAAACCTGTCAGGAGACTTCTGGTCATATCCGATATTGTTGTTTTTGCATGCTGCAACCATCAGATTGGCCAGGAGCTGAGCTTTGGCCGGATCCTTGGCCCTGAAGACATATTTCCAGTTGTTGTAGTTGCCCTTCTTTGAACTATATGTCCAGGACGTTGTAGCAACTTCTTTTCCGGTCTGATCACCGGCTGATCCGCCTCTGGTCTTGCCGCCTTCACCGCTGGTTGCCTGGCCGATCTTGACGTTGCTTGCAGCTGAAACGTCCATAGGAGTGAGTACAAAGACGTTGCAGACCACAAGAATAAATGCAAGACATATTGCAATAATCCTTTTTTTCTTACTAGTAGTCATTTTTCCGTACCTTCTTTCGATTTTTTCGCATAGAAATAACAGTACACTTTTTTACCGGTAGTGCTTCTTTGATCCAGCCATTACAGGCCGAGTTAAATTAACCAATCCATGGCAGCTCCATGGCGGATTTTGTTTCTTCTGTAGCTTGTGATATTATTTTGGTACACAAATCAATGCCAAAAAGCTCGTGCATCCTGTTCCCTTTTTTCAGGGGCGCCTGATCGGAAATTTTGGCGCAATTTAATACAGGATCAAAGCTTCCGGCTTTCCCGCTTGAGTCGTGATTGGCTAATTTAACCGGGCTTGCAATGACTGCAATTCTGAACCCTATCACTATTCTATTAATGGGGAATTTTGGGTCAATAAACCTTTATGTTTGTTATCCTTTATATTTGTTAATCGGAAGAGCATATGTTAGAATGATTTGCCGAAGACAGTCTTCGTATAAGGAGATACAGCGAAAAGAGGATGATTGCTGATAATGAAAGAAGTAATACTTATTCTTGGCGCAGGAAATGCGCAGATAGATGCTATCGAATACTGCCGCAGCAAAGGCTATGAGGTCTGCGGATGCAGCTACACGACTGTTGACAACGGTATCCCGTATCTGGACTACTTTGAACATACGGATATCAAAAGCGTCGAGGGCGTTATAGAGGTTGCACGTAAATATAACGTCAAAGCCATATATTCTGTCGGATCGGATGTTGCTATGCCGACGGTCATGAGAGCGAGCGAAGCTCTCGGACTGCCGCACTTCATCAGACCGGAGACGGCAGAGACCTGCCATTCCAAGAGCCGTATGAGAGCTATGCTGGGAGACGGTTTCTGTGGAAATGTCAGGTATATCGAATGCACATCCATGGATGAAGCGCTGAGGTTCAACAGTTTCCCGGGAATGATGAAGCCGACAGACTCGCAGGGGCAGAGGGGCTGCTTCAGAGTGGACTGTCAGGATGATATCCGTAAGGAGTTCCAGACATCTATGGATTTTTCCAGTGAGGGAAAGGTCATAATAGAGGAGTTCCTTGAAGGACCGGAGGTATCTCTCAATGGATACATGAAGGACGGCAGGATGATATTCTCACTGGTATCGGACAGGATATCGTTCGATGAATATCCGGGAGGGATCATCAAGGAGCATGTAGTTCCGTCCGGACTCAGCAGTGACATAGTAAGCGCTACAGAGAAGATGGCCGCAGAAGCCGCTGTAAAGCTCGGCATCATGGATGGACCGTGCTATTTCCAGATCAAACTGAACAGCAAGAACGAACCTAAGATACTCGAGGTAACACCGAGGCTTGACGGATGCCATATGTGGAATCTGATCAAGAGATACTGCGGCGTAGATCTGCTGGATGCAAGCTTTTCGCATCTGCTTACAGGAGACCCGGGCATCGCACCGGATCATAGATTCCCGGCTGAAGAATACAGACTTAAATTCTTCTGCCAGCCGCCGTGGACAAAATTTGACAGCAAGCTCCACAGCACAGATGGATCGGAATACAGTTTCTATTATTACAAAGACGGGGACAAGGTCCGCAGACTCAACGGATATATTGAGAAATGCGGATATGAGATAATAAAGACAGAATAATAAACAGAGGTGATATAAGTGAAATTTGAGAAAAAACTTAAGAACGTATACACATTATACTATTTGCTCACTCTTCACAGACATCTGGACGGAGATCCGGAAAAGATCAAGAAGGATCAGAACAAGAGGATCCACAAGCTTATGAAGAGGGCATACAAGATCCCGTTCTATAAGCAGAGATTCATTGAGTCCGGAACTACGCCGGATGATTATCACTGTGCTGAGGATCTGGTAAAGTTCCCTGTAATGACCAAGCCGGAACTCAGGCTCTGGATGCAGCAGGAATGGGAAAATCATCCTGAGAAGCATGATTCGCTTAATGTACACAGCACAAGCGGATCTTCGGGAGTTCCTCTCAAGGTGCTGTACACCCAGAAAGAGCAGGGATGCAGCGATGCTAACTGGATCAGAGTACTTCGCGATGCAGGATATCATCCATTCAGAGGCAAGATGTACTCCTTCCAGACAAGCCACAGGGATCCGAACGCGAAGCCTAAGAGAGATTCCTTCATCCAGGCACTTGGCGTAATGCGCCGTAAAGTCGTTTCGGAAGACAACTGTGTCGGCGACGGCATAGCAGATACCATCAGAGATATCAACGAATACAAGCCTGACATGATCTGTTTCAGAAGGAACTGCCTCGTCAGGATCGTTGCCTATGCAGAAAAGCATAACATGCCGCTGTGGAAGCCTAAGCTGTACTGTCCTATCAGTGAGATGGTAGATGATGTGACACGCAATCTTCTTAAGAAGACTCTCGGAGACGGACTTATCGATGCATACGGTCTGTCAGAGATGGGCAGCTTCATCTATCAGTATCCGGGCAATGACTTCTACTATGTTGCCAATGATATAGCTGCAGTGAATGTATATGATGACAATAACAACCTTGCGGATGACGGAAGGATCATTATCACGTCACTGTACAAAAAGACATATCCGCTGATCAATTACGATACCAGGGATCTCGGCAAGTCATATGTCAAAGACGGACTCAGATACATGACCAAGATAGAGGGCAGGATGAACGACATGGTCCTGCATGAGGATGGCGTCGAATCGTCAGCGCTTATGCTGATGAGGATCGCGAACAAGACGGTCGGACTGTCCCAGTTCAGATTCATCGAAGAGACATATCACGATATGCTCATCCAGCTTGCACCGGACCCGAACAATACATCCATGAGCCATGAGGAGATAGAGAAGCATTTCATCGATTCTGTCCGCGAGCTCTATGGCGATGAGTTCAACATCCGCATAGAATGGATGGACGTGCTGCCGCCGGATAAGACAGGAAAGCAGCGCTGCTTCGTGTGCAATGTCAAGAAAGAGCAGTAGGTATACCATGAAGGGTATTGTTGTTACGGGGGCAAGCGGAGTAGTCGGAGGTGCGCTCCTCAGGAGACTTTCCGGTGAGCCTGAAATGGATATCATTGCGCTGAGCCGCAGAGATATGTCCGGGACCGGTCCGGAAGGAGTCAGCTGGAGGACTACAGACTACTCTGTAAAGAGCCTGACCGAACTGCTTGAGGGAGCATATGCTGTCGTACACCTTGCAGGCAGCGACGGGACCAAAGCGGACCTGTCGGACTATGATGGAGACCTGGCAATTACAGATAATCTCCTTAAGGCATCTGCAGAGTGCGGAGTGGAACGGTTTATATATGCTTCAAGCAGGCTGGTCTATGGCAATCCGGATAATATCCCGTGGACAGAGGAGACTGCTCCCGAACCACGGAGCGCGTATGGAGTAAATAAAATACGGTGTGAGGAGCTCTGCCGCTCATACAGCGGGAAGAGTGGCATGAAAGTCATTGCGGTCAGGATTGCACAGGTACTGAGCGAGACTAGTCAGATGAGGAACATGGTAAATGTCTTCAGAGACCTGGCAGGAGAAGGAAAAGAACTGACCGTCACCGGCAGGAGTGAAGCCGTAAGGCAGTACATATACACCGGGGATCTTGCAGAGATATTATTCAGACTGATAAGCGCTGATGTGCATGGCTTCAGTATAATCAATGCGGGCATGGACAGGGCATATACCAACCTGCAGATCGCGCAGGCGTTCAACAGAGCATATGGGAACAGCATTCCTGTCCGGTACGATGACAGAAAGCCGGAAACGATAACATCTTCAGTGATGGATGTAGAGAAGCTGAAGAGGCTTACAGGCTTCGTTCCGGGGGATATGGACGAGACACTGCGCCGGATGGCGAACAGCAGGATATAAGAAAATCCTCTGCATTGGGATCAATGCAGAGGATGATTTATTAGTTCTTTTCATTCTCGTTCCTGTCAGCACCCCGGTAGACTTCCCGCACAACGAACTGCGGATAATTACCGATGGTAAGGAACATCCTGCCTACATATTCTCCGACTACTCCGAGAGTGATGAGTATGACTCCGGAGAAGAATATGATCGCCATCATCGTTGATGTCCAGCCGAGGATCTGTGTCGACTGAAAGATCTTGCGTATTATGAGCCAGATCATTCCCAGAATACCGATGAGCGAAAGGAACTCTCCGAACCTCCGTGTTATTTTCAGCGGAACAGTAGAGAACCCTGCAATATTGGACCACAGCGAGATCAGCTTCTTAAGAGAATAATTGGATGTACCGTATGCTCTTTCGAAATGCTGGATCGGAACGCTGGCAATCTTGGCAGGTGCTACGGTCCTGAGAACGAGCCCCTGCATGTGGGAATACTGAGCAGGATACTGTATGATGTTGTCGCGCACGTACTTCCTCATCAGGCAGTAGCTGGATGTTCTGAGATCCTTGGGCTTGCCTATGAGCAGACGCACCGTTGTATAATTCACCCATGAGCCGAAATTACGGAAGGCTGAATGCTTCTTGTCAGGATAGTATCCGTATATGACATCATAACCTTCGTCGAACTTGGCAAGCAGCGGCGGAAGCTGTGAAGGATGAGTCTGCATGTCATCATCCATGAGGATTATAAAATCACCTTCCGCATAGTGAAGACCTGCCATGATGGCATTGTGCTGACCGGCGTTGCGCGCAAGCTCAACGGCGGTGACATCCTCATATTCGTCAGCCAGAGCCCGGAGCTCAGCAACAGTAGCACCGGAATCCGGAGAGAAATCATCGACCAGGATCATCTCAAACGGGGTCCTGCCCAGATCGATCATCTCCTTACGTGTCAGTTCGACCATCTGACGGATGGTATGAGAAGATTTGTAACAAGGAATTATGATAGAATATTTCATAGAAGTCTCCCTTCAAAGCATGATTTTATTATGTTTGAAGGCTGTTAGCAAGAGTTTGGATAAAAAGAAGCCATGAAAGAAAACAGAAACCACAATCTGCTGAAATCGATCGTATTCAATGCTGCTGTACTCGCTGCCGTCCTGTTATTAACGGATATGGCATACGAGACGAATGACGACTTTGCTATATCATCAAGGCTTGCATCAGGATATCCGTATGTCGGGTTTGTTAATTATTTCCTGTGCAAAGCTCTAATTGCAGTCCAGCAGGCATTCCCTGTGATCAACTGGTATGTCATATTCCTGATCGCAGTATCATTTATATCGTTCACATGCATCCTGTACACAATAATGGATGCAGGCGAAAACCGCATAGTCAGGGCAGCGGCGGCAATGATGATCATATTATTCTCTGTTGATCACTACTGCGCGATACAGTTCACCAAGACAGCCGCGCTTGTCATGACCGCTGGTATGCTGATGCTCGTCTCGTGCCTGACAGAAAAGAAAAAAGCAACAGCATATATATTCCCGATGATCATGATCTATCTGGGAGCATGTATAAGGGTGGATGCACTGCTTGCAGCTGCAGGATTCGCAGGTATCTACGGGCTTGTATGGCTTGTCCAGAACAGAAAGAGGCTGATCAGTGACGGCTTCTTCACGCTTCCGAAGATCGCTCTGTATATATGCGTTGTAGTGCTCGTTGCAGGCGCATACGGGCTGGATCAGTATTCGTGCAGGATCAACGTCAGCACTGATGCTCTGAGATATGCTGAGGACTACAGCCTGTACCGTTCGAACATAGTTGACTACCCTACGTTTGAATATTATGAGGACCATGTCGCTGAATATGACGCTATAGGCATTTCTGAAAATGATATATACCTCATAGATCACTGGGTATTCGACTATGAAGGCGCGGCAAGCATGGAGAATCTCAGGAAAATCGACAGCATCGACAGAAATAATGACAGCAGGATGACTGTCCTCGTCAAAAGCACGAAACGGTGTATAAAAGAGATATACCGCGGCCTGAGAAAGTTCTCGTTTACCGGCATTCATATCATATATCTGTGCTGTCTGGCTTTGTGGCTGATGCTTTCTCTCAAGCCAAAACACTGGGTATACATCTTCGGTACAGGGCTGATGGCGATAGCGCTGTATGTCGCTGTTTACTATATGCAGAGACCGGCATACAGGGCGCTGTACGTTGCGGATATAGGCGCTGCTGTGTGGCTGATATACTACCTCATGAAGAACATGGATGAGGTGACTCAGGGCAGGAGAAAGGGTGCATCTGCTGTTATTGGCGTTGCAATCATACTGATCACAGCAATGCTTATGTTCCCTGCATATAAGGGCTGCCAGAATAAAGCCTCTGCGGCAGCAGGTAAAGCAATGTCTGAAACGATGCAGGAGTTCTTCCTTGACAATGATGACAAATTCTATGTATGGGCGACTTCAGAAAAGAAATCTTCCAGGCTGTATATGACTCCGTGGCTCGCACCTGATTCGAGAGACCGTAATGTTATCAGTACAGGCGGCTGGGGTGTGCTGTCGCCTTATATGCTGGACAAACTGGCGGAATATGGCATGTATAACCCGATCAAAGATCTGATCGATAATAATGATGCGTATTATATTGGCAATAAAAATATCTCCAGGATGGAAGAGTACTACAACAAATGGTACGGAAGTGATGAAAAGAAGATAAAAATGGAGCAGGTCGATGAAGTCGACGGGAGGAAAATCTGGAGGATTATTTCCGCAGTTGATTAATGTGTCAGAAGCCTGAAACCGTTCATAATTAAAGGTTTACAAAACAAGCCATATTCTGTTATTATATATACGCATAAGTATTAGTATAGAAATATGTGGAGAAAATGTTATGAAGAATTATTATTCAAGAACTGTATCGCTGCTGCTTGCACTGCTGATGGTGATGAGTTCACTTGGCATGGTATTCGCAGCAGATGAAGCAGCACCGGCAGAATCAGCTGCTGATGCTGAGAATATCGAGGTAGAAGAGCTGGAAGAGGCTGCAACAGCTCCTGCACTGAATGAAAATGAGGCAGTAGCAGAAGAACCTGCACCTGCACCTGTTACCGGAGTAGTTGTGCATCCTGAATATAATTCCATAACGTTAACATGGGATAAGGGCGCTGACGCAGGTCATTATGAGGTATGTAGATCTCTCGACAATAAGAACTTTTCATGGTGTGCTACTACGAAAGCTACCAGTTGGAGAGATGCAAAGGCGAATGGTACTGTAGGACAGTTCAGCGAAGCGCGCACATATTACTACAGAGTTTTTGCTGTAAAAAATGGCTTAAAGTCTATTTCAGCACAGACGGCTAGCGGAACATGTGTCAGACCTATGTATGAGAGGGTTACTTTCAAGAGAGCTATCAGTCTTAAATCCCACGGAGGAAGAAAAGCAAAAGTCAAGTTCAAAAAGGGCCAGACTGTAGTTGCTCAGGGATTTGGCGGCGGAAAGTACAGATTCTGGTACAATGGCAGCTATTTCTATGCAAGCTATACACGCGTCAGAAACTGCAGGGCATACTATCAGACCAATTCTGTTGCGAACGGAAAGAAATATTCCGGCATCTGGGGCTGGATGAACTATGCATCTAATAATGTTACCAGCTACAAAGGAATAAGATTCTATGACAAGATCAGCGCTGAGAATTTTGTTAACCACAGCGGACAGTCCAGCAGGACGGGTTACCTCATCTGGGTCAGCACATATACTCAGCATATGTACATCTTCCAGGGCAGCAGAGGAAATTGGAAACTGATCAAGGACTGGGAAGTTTCTACAGGAGCTGCAAAGTCACCTACTCCTACGGGCTTCGGAAAGAAGATCCACAAGAAGCTTAAGAAGCACAGTGGAATCAAGTGGTGGTCACCGTTCCAGACAATGAACTCCATACACGGACAGAGATCCAGCTATTCATTCGGATCACCTCAGTCTAATGGCTGCGTAAGGAACTTTGACAACAACGCTAAGTGGGTATACAATGCCTGCAAGAAGGGAACCGGAGTTATCGTATACTAATTATCTGTATAGGATTGCGTAATCGCCGGAATACGATTTAAGTGATTAAAGCACTGTGGTATCACAATAGTGTTTGACATTGATGCCACAGTGCTTTTTAATATGTGTGTATGACAGAAAAGCTCAAAGGTATTTTCCTTAATACTAAAGACATTGAGAAGTCCAGCTATGCATGGAACTCCGTTTCCGGTCTGATGTTCGCGATGCAGTCAGCAGTGATGCTGATGGTTATCACAAGAACTAACGGACTTGAGGACGCGGGGATTTTTTCAATTGCATATGCTATAGCCAGTCTCATGTCATTCATCGGAGAGTATGGTGTCAGGAAATATCAGGTGAGCGACATCAAGGAGAAGATAAGTTTCACGGACTATCACTCCCACAGAGTGATCACATGCACCGCTATGCTTGTGACGTTCGTGGTGTATGTAGGCGCCGGCTATCTGAGCGGGCGGTACAGCAGGATCAAATTCTGGGTAATAATCTTCGTGTGCCTGATCAAGCTCGTTGAGGCATACGCAGATGTATTCTATGTCAGATACCAGCAGTCCGGACGTCTGGATGTAGCGGCCAAGACCAATACATTCAGGATCGGGATCTCTATGATTGTCTGTATGATATCGCTGGCGGTAACCCATGATCTGCTTCTGTCATCCATAATATGGTTTATTGCGGCAGTCATAACTCTGTGCATGTCCAGTATAGTTGTGGCCTCTGAGTTCGGAGGCATTCACTTCAGGATCAACAAGGAGTCCCTGATAAAGCTGACCAGGGAATGCTTTCCTCTCTTCTTAGGGAGCTTCCTGCTGCTCTATGTCGGAAATGCACCGAAGTATGCTATCGATGCTGTGCTGGACGATACAGCACAGGCCTGTTATAACTTCATATTCATGCCGGTCTTTGTGATAGGAATGCTGGCTAACTTTGTTTTCAATCCTATCCTTGTCAAGCTTGCACATAAGTGGGACAGGAGAGAGATGAAGGTGTTTACTCATATCATCGTAAGACAGCTGGGGGTCATAGCTGCGATTACAATGCTGGCTATAGCCGTTGCACTTACGATCGGATGCCCGGTCCTTGGCATTCTGTACAATGCGGACCTTCATGAATACAGGATATGCCTGACAATACTGATGGTCGGCGGAGGGATGCTTGCGCTGGTCAACTTCTTCACTGTCGTGGTCACAGTAGTAAGAGGACAGAATCATCTCATCATAGGTTATATTGCCGTTGCAGTAGTAGCAAAATTGCTTTCGCATTATTTTGTGTCTACATATGGTATAATTGGCGCGACAGTACTTTATACAGGACTGATGACTCTGCTGTCACTGGTGTTTGCAGCAGTTCTTATAATTTGTGTTAAGAGGAGAAAATAAATGCTGTTATCTTTCGTGATACCATGCTACCGTTCAGCTAAGACTCTTGAAAAGGTGGTTGCTGACATTGAAAGCCAGATAAATGCACATCCGGACTATTCGTCTGAGATAATACTGGTTAATGACGGTTCGCCGGACAACACTTTTGAAGTAATAGAGTCTCTGACGAAGAAGTACAATAATGTAGTGGGTATAGATATAGCCAAGAATCAGGGACAGCAGAATGCACTTATGGCAGGCTTCAGGGCTTCCAGAGGAGACATAATCCTTGCCTCTGATGATGATGGGCAGACACCTGTTGAGATTTCTTTTCAGCTGATAGACAAGCTGATCAAAGAGGACTATGATGTCGTCTGCGCCAAGTACGGAGACAGAGGTAAGAGAACGCTGTTCAGAAGACTCGGAACATGGGCTGACAGGAAGATGGTCAAAGTCTTCCTCGAGAAGCCGGACGATATATCCACATCGGTATTCTTTGCAGCAAGAAGATTCGTTATAGACGAGATCACAAGATACGAGAATCCTTATCCATACTGGACAGGACTGCTCCTCAGAACGACACATAACATCGGGAATGTGGAGGTAACACAGAAGGACAGGCTTGCAGGGAGCTCAGGCTATAATCTCAGAAAGCTCCTCGGACTATGGATCAACGGGTGTACAACATTTTCCATCAAGCCGCTGAGATTCGCAACGCTGACAGGCATGATAATTGCGCTGATCGGGTTCGTCACGATCATCGTGATAGCTGTTCAGAAATTCGTCAATCCGAATATGATGAGCGGCTGGACATCCATGATAGCAACGATGCTCCTCATAGGCGGACTTATCATGATGATGCTGGGTGTCATAGGAGAGTATATAGGGCGTATATATCTGAGCCTTAACGGAAGTCCTCAATATGTTATAAGAAGAATCATAGATAACAGACAGGAAAGTGACGTCAAGTGAAGAAATTAATGGTATTGGGCGCCGGATTGTATCAGGTGCCGCTGATCAGAACAGCACAATCACGCGGGATATATACTATTGCCGTATCTCCCGCAGGTGACTATCCCGGACTTGAGATCGCAGATAAGTCGTATCTGTATGATGTAAGGGATGAAGAGAATATCCTCAAAGCAGCGCAGGAAGCAGGGATAGACGGGATCACAACGGACCAGACAGATATAGCTGTCAGGACTGTCGCTTATGTTGCGAATAACATGAGTCTTCCGGGCATTGACTATGATTGTGCGGTAAGATTCACTGATAAGTATCAGATGAGAGAATGCTGCGAAGCGCTCGGGCTGCCGACTATCAGGCACAGGATAGTGTCAACAGCAGATGAGGCTAAGGCATTTCTTGCTGAAACCGGCACAGCAGCGATCATCAAACCGGTGGACAATCAGGGCAGCAGAGGTATCTACAGAATCGATTCAGATGCAGATATCGACAGATATTTCGAAAGTTCGATGTCCTTCTCCAAGTCCGGTAAAGTCATAATAGAGCAGTTCATAGAGGGAAAGGAATTCGAGGTAGATGATATCGTTTTCCGCGGTGAGGTCAGGCCTCTGATGTACTGCGATATCGATCTGTTTGATATCCCGAATGTATTCGCGTCAAGGACGAGGATATATCCGTCCAACGAGCCGGATGATGTCGTCAGAAGACTCCTTGATACGGACAGAAAGACCATAGAGGGACTCGGCCTGAGCCAGGGCCTGACACACAGTGAATACAAGATGTCTGCAGACGGCACGGTATACCTTCTTGAAGCAGCCTGCCGCGGAGGCGGAGCTTATGTATCCTCGCACATCACTCCTCTTCAGACCGGCCTCAAGACAGCCGATCTGCTGATAGACATGGCGATGGGAGACATGAAGGCCATTCCTGAATATGAGACAGCGAAGTGCCACTGTGCGACTCTCTGCTTCTATCTTCCGGTCGGAGAAGTTGTCTCCACAGAAGGAATAGAGGAAGTTCAGAGAATGCCGTTCGTCAATAAAGAGCATCTGGGCGGAATCAGGAAGGGAATGAAAACAACACAGTTCTCTGACAAGACCGCAAGATATGTCACTGTCGTATATGCAGATACTCATGAGGAGCTGCTTCGCAATATAGACAGGATAAGAGAAACTCTTCACATTCAGGTCATGACTGATCATGGTATCGAAGGGCCTATCTGGGGATAGAACATGAAGAAAGTATTAGTATTAGGAGCAGGAAGAGGTCAGGTTGGACTGATCAAAGCTGCGCATAATCTTGGATATAAAGCAATCGTTGCGAGCATTCCCGGAGATTATCCGGGCTTCAGCATTGCGGATGAGGTATACGATGTTGACCTTCGTGATGCGGAGGCTGTAGCTGAGCTCGCCGGCAGGCTGAAGGTTGACGGAGTCGTTGCGGCAGGAGCAGATCTTGCTCTTCCTGCACTCGGAGCTGCCTGTGAAGACAATTCACTTCCGGGACTCAGCAGAGCAGCCGCCAGGACATCGTCGGACAAGAGCCTGATGAAAGCAGCATTCGCTGAGAATGGCGTCAGGACAGCGAGACATATCGTTGCATACTCTGAGGAAGATGCTGTAAGAGCGACGAAAGACTTAAACATGCCGGTCATTGTAAAGGCAATAGATCTTGGCGGGAGCAGAGGCATCAATATAGTGTTCAGGGAAGATGAAATAACTGATGCATTCAGGAACACTATGTCTGTAACGCACGCAGATCACTGCGTGATAGAAGAGTACATCGACGGATATGAGGTCAGTGCGACTGCCATGGTTGCAGGAGGAGAGACTCTATTCGTACTCCCGATGGGAGATGTCCGCTATGGGGCCAATGACGAGATCCCTGTCGGACACTATGTGCCGCTGGATGTTGACCCGGATATATGCGAGGATATTATCACTCAGGTAAGGCTGGCAATAAATGCGATCGGGCTGGACAACTGTGCAGTAAATGCTGATCTCATGATACTGGACAGAAAAGCATACGTCCTTGAGCTTACAGGAAGGCTCGGTGCCAATGCGATACCTGAGATAACCAATGAGTATTATGGCCTTGACATCCATGAACTTATAGTAGAGGCTGCACTGGGCAATGCAGACAGAATAAAACAGCATGACTTCAGCAGTCACAGCGATAAGGTGTGCTATGCGCAGATGCTTATTTCAGAAAAAGGAGGCACTCTTCTCAGTACAGAAATAGATGATGATGCCTGTGACGCATGGTTCTTCAAAAGGAAAGGGGACAGGATCGATCCTTTCAGAAGTCCTCATGACTGTGTAGGACAGGTCGTGGTAACAGGAGACACCATCGAAGAATGCAGGGATCATGTTCAGCGTATCCTGAACAAACTGCAGATCGCATAAAAATACTGCTTATACAAGCGCTCAAAAAGGGTTCCGCCGGAACCCTTTTACTGTGCAAGTATTTGAGTTGATCACACGAACATTACTCAGCTATCTCATAGATGTCGATATCATCGTTGGAATAACACAATTCGTAATCTTCATTAGTGAGATCAGGAACATCTGTGAACCTCTTGGAGACAACGACATAGTCAACATCTAGCTCTCTGGCGAGGTCGCCGCGGTCTTCGAAATCTGCATCATACAGCTTGTTGTTGGTCTCAATCATTTCTTTCCGTACAGGCCAGTCATTCATCGGGATGTTGTAGCCTGACCCGGAGATGTAGCTGAATCTGTTGGAGTATACAGCATACAGGAAGAACCTGTTGGACCATCTGTTTTCATAGGAATAATCCTCTGGAGCTACACTGTAATAACGGTCTGTAGCAATCAGCGCGTCTTCTGCTGTGTTGTGTTCGAGCCACTGCATCGCCTCATATTCGTCGCGGGTGACGCTGAGATACTGGCTGTGTTCTATAGTCGGGTCAGCGCTGCTTGCAGCCTCAGTAATATGATTGCTGTAGTATACCGCGAGGGACCAGGTTGTAAACATCAGGATCACAGCAGAAATGCATGTGATGATCCTGAGAGAATGCCTGGCAAGTCCAGACGCCGGCGCACGCTCCTCCATATCCTCTATAAACCAGAATGCTACCATCGGAGCAAGGAATGCAGTGACCAGCCCGAAATACACCTGACTGTGGCCGCTGTAATTGAGTATGAACATAGCGATGAACCCTACAGCACACTCTGCGTATACCAGGACTCTGGCAGGTTCGAACGGCTTGCGTCCTGTCAGAACGAGAGCCAGTTCCCGGATGTATCCTATGCAGAACGGCAGCAGGAATGCTGTCAGGAAGAATGCTATGAATACCATCAGCACGATCACAAGGCGGACGCTGGTCGGTATGGAGTATGACTTGAGAAGTTCGATCAGCGGCCTTTTCCAGAACGAGATATCTGCTATAGTGGCGATCCTGATCACTGACTGACCTGATGCATTGCTCTGTCCTTTGGAGCCGAGGACTGTAAGATATACAAGCAGAAAGCCTGCTGTGAAGGTCAGCATCGGGAGGATGGTCTTAGGGGAGACTTTGCGCATGATGATGCCGAGCATCATCGTGCCCCAGATGCCTGCAACCGTAACGGCGCCCATAGGACCCTTGACTCCCGTGGTCAGCATTATGAACAGTGTCAGCAATATAAGGAGAGACCACCGGGTGGATTCCTTATTCCTGAAGCTGTCATACCACTGACGGAATACAACGATCGTCATCAGAGCCGCAGCCATCCCGTATCCGGCGGAATTATCATTGATGAGAATGAATTTGAACGCCAGCGATGATGTCGTGTTCCTGGTAATGTACAGGTTGGACAGCAGCAGAATCATGCAGTAAAGACCTGCGCGCTCAGGGCGCGAGGACATCTCCCTGAAGAAACTGTACATAGAGAGGCCAAAGCAGAATGCAGTCAGAAATGGTCCGAATGACAGCGTGATCAGGTCCGAAGATATCCCGAACAGCTTGACCGGTATCGACAGGAGCATTTCGCTGAAAATATGGTAGTTGATGAATACTCCGGAGACCCACGGGCTCTGCAGAGGGTAATCGTGCGACAGGGAGTTTATAAGGCCAAGGTGATAGGCCTTGTCAGGGTTCATATATGTCGAGTCACTGATTGCCGGTGAGAGATACAGATACTGTGTGTTGATGATGCAGTAGAGCAGGATCAGCACGAAAAAGATGCAGAACAATACCGGGATACGGTCAAGGCGTATCCTGCGCGGTGCTATACCGTTTTTATTATCGCGGATCAGCGCCGCGATATACAGAAGTGCGAGCAGCGGACATACTGCATACAGGATAAGTGTCGAGTGCAGCCAGTCCGCGATAAAGTACACTATCAGGTTGACCGCCCATCCGGCAAAAAAGCCGACAGCGATCTGGGTAGACAGGTATTTCTGTTTTATACCTGTCAGCCGGAGTACGAGCAGTCCCGGCAGTTGCACATATATGACTGTGAATGCAGCGAGGATACATAGCCCCGGAAAGGATGCTCCATATACATTCACACTTATCGCAAGCATAACAACAACAGCGGTCAGGCAGATAAGTCTGACCGCTGTGCTGAGCATCTTATTACTGGAGTTCTTTACTGTTGACATGATTATTTCTTGGTAAGTACAGTTGTGATGATCACATCTTCCGGATTGTCCTTTTCAGGAACTGTCTGCATTACAAGGACGTCATCCTTCGTGAACGCCAGGGTAAATTCGAATAAGTCGCTTGAGCAGTGCAGACCTTTGTCGGTCTGTGTCCATTTACCCTTGAGATCGTCCTCGGCGATGTTGCCTGACCATGTGCCGTCTATGCGGATCTTGATATCCACATTTCCGTACTGATACAGGGCCTGGCCGGATGTAGCCTCCCATGATCCGACAAAATCTTCAGGTGAAGATTTTACGGTTACGATCTCAGCGCCATCGTCCTCTTCTTCAAAGTATATGCCGTTATCGTAGTCTTTCTCTTCTGCTGCTTCCTGCTCCATGACATCTTCCATGGTGATCTCGGATGAGTCGCTGGAACTGGAAGAAGCATCAGATGACGAAGACTCTTCAGCTGTGTCAGAAGAGCCGGCTCCGCATCCCATGAGGAACAGACTCATGGCAACTGCGAGAATGATGCTTAAATATTTCTTGTAGTGATTATCCATAGGATAGTCCTCCTTTCCCTTCCGATGAGTATATATTACAATTCTTCTTCTGAAAACACAAGTGCGACAGGTTTTCGCATCATTGCATTGTCCATCCGCGTGAGATACAATTAAACAGGATATACGTAAGCATCATGTACACCTATATTGCATAACGAGGAGAAGAAAATATGAAAATATTAGTTACCGGTGCTGCCGGATTCATCGGCAGCAATTTCGTATTCCACATGCTGGATGCGCACCCGGATTACGATATAGTCGCTCTCGATTCCCTGACATATGCAGGTAATCTTGAGACACTTGCACCTGTGATGGATAATCCTCACTTCAAGTTCGTGAAGATCGACATCACTGACAAGGAAGCAATCGATAAGCTGTTCGAAGAGGAGAAGTTCAACAAGGTGGTGAACTTCGCTGCAGAATCCCACGTAGACCGTTCAATCGAGGATCCCGGCATCTTCCTCAGGACCAACATCCTTGGTACTCAGGTGCTGATGGATGCATCCATAAAGAACGGCGTGGAGAGATTCCATCAGGTAGGCACAGACGAAGTATACGGAGACCTTCCGCTTGACAGACCTGACCTCTTCTTCGTAGAGACCATGCCGCTGACAGCATCCAGTCCAT
Source organism: uncultured Eubacteriales bacterium (assembly GCA_900315485.1). GTDB lineage: Bacteria > Bacillota > Clostridia > Peptostreptococcales > Anaerovoracaceae > Crickella. The sequence goes on from OMZI01000010.1 coordinate 46,316, forward strand.
ACTCTGCTTCCAAAGCGAGCGCAGACCTGCTTGTGATGGCATATCACAGGACATACGGACTGCCTGTAACGATCAGCAGATGCTCCAACAACTACGGACCTTACCAGTTCCCTGAAAAGCTGATCCCGCTGATGATCGCAAACGCACTCGCAGACAAGCCGCTGCCTGTATACGGCGAAGGCCTCAACGTAAGAGACTGGCTCTATGTCGAGGACCACTGCAGAGCCATCGATCTTATACTCGAGAACGGCAGAGTCGGCGAAGTCTACAACATCGGCGGCCACAACGAGAAGGCCAACATCGAAGTTGTAAAGATCATCCTTGAGCAGCTCGGCAAGCCTGAGAGCCTGATTACATACGTTACAGACCGCAAGGGACATGACCAGAGATACGCCATCGACCCTACCAAGATCCACAATGAACTCGGATGGCTGCCTGAGACAAAGTTCGAAGACGGCATCCGCAAGACCATCCAGTGGTACCTCGACAACGAGGCATGGTGGAAGAATATCGTAAGCGGTGAGTATCAGCAGTATTATGAGAAGATGTATGGCAACCGCTAGTATGCTCATACAGCTTCCGTAATATAAGTGTTAAAAAAGCATAAGGGTGTTGCAGACAAAAAAGATTTTTAAGGAGAACAAAATGATACCTTTCAACAGACCTCCGTTCATCGGAAAAGAAAAGGAATATATCAATCAGGCAATAGATAACAAAAAGATATGCGGTGACGGTGAATTCAGCAAGAAGTGTCACGCATGGATCGAGGAGAAGACAGGCGCAGCCAAGGCGCTGCTCGTTACATCGGGCTCAACAGCACTCGACATGGCAGCTATACTGTCGGATGTAAAACCGGGAGATGAGGTCATCCTCCCTTCATATACATTCGTATCTACAGCAAACGCATTCGTTCTGAGAGGGGCCAAGCTTGTCTTTGTGGATATCCGTCCGGATACCCAGAATATCGATGAGAAGCTCATCGAAGATGCGATAACAGACAAGACTAAGGTCATCGCACCGGTCCACTATGCAGGCGTAGGCTGCGAGATGGATACCATCATGGATATCGCGAAGAGACACAACCTCATCGTCGTTGAGGACGCAGCACAGGGTGTCAATGCATTTTACAAGGGAAGAGCACTTGGCAGCATCGGTGATTATGGCTGCTACAGTTTCCATGAGACCAAGAACTACAGCATGGGTGAAGGCGGAGCTCTTCTCATCCGTGATGAGGACAAGGTGGATCAGGCTGAGATCATAAGAGAAAAGGGTACCGACAGGAGCCGCTTCCTCAAGGGCATGATCGACAAGTACACCTGGGTGGACATGGGATCTTCTTACCTCCCAAGTGATATAAATGCGGCATATCTGTACGCTCAGCTCGAACAGGCTGACATGATCAACCAGAACAGAAGAGCAAGCTGGGATGCATACTATGAGATGCTGACACCTCTTGCAGAGGAGGGCAAAATCGTTCTTCCTGTCGTTCCTGAGGAATGCGACCACAATTCGCACATGTTCTATGTAAAAACTGCCGGAATCGATGAGAGGACAGCACTTTCAGCTTTCCTTAAGGAGAACGGAATCGGCTCAGCATTCCACTATGTGCCGCTTCACAGTGCACCTGCAGGTGCTAAGTTCGGCAGATTCCACGGAGAGGACAAGTATACTACTGATACTTTCGAAAGACTTCTCCGTATGCCGATGTACTACGGACTGACTCATGACGAAGTAGAGTTCGTATGCGACAAGATCAGAGAGTTCTATAAGAACAAATAATATTTAGGATGAGAGGATAACCATATCTCATTTGAAATTTCCACAATTAAAAAAGAAAAACATGACAGAGGACCGGCCTGAGGCCGGTCCTGTACAATCAAAGACACAGGAACAGAAAGAGGAACACAAGAACCTCAAAACAGCAAGACCACGGAAGCTGAAAATAAGAGGGCCTATCTATCACAGCATTCACAGATTCAGGAGGCTCCCGCATCGCCAGAAGAGGAGACAGGTCCGGGTCGGGCTGGTTTTGCTTGCGTTCATGATACTGCTCACTGCAGCAGTTATATATAAGGACTATCACGAGAGACCGGGCATACTTGAGAGGAGCACTCTTAAGACCACTGAGGCCGGAACAGATACCCTGACGATAGAATGGAAGGGAACAAGGAACACGGACTCATATACCGTTTACTATAAGGCCGAAGGGGAATCTCCGCTCGGGTGGCGCAAGGTCACGGTAGAGAACCAGAAGGGAAGCAAGGATTCGGTCACGCTTAAGAACCTTGAAGAAGGAACCCGCTACGGGATCATTGTCAGGGCAGATAATGACGAGAGGACCGGATTCAGCACTAAAGAGAAGTTCTTCTCTACCAGAATGAACCAGCAGATAGAGGGCAAGACCCACTTCACCAAACTGACCTGCAGCAAGGACTTCGACCTCGGAATGAAGGCCGCGACGAAGCTCAGCTATGAGTCGGATAATGAAGATGTCATCAAGGTAGATAAAAAAGGCAAGGCCTCTATCGAAGGAAGCGGGACTGCGAAGATAACCGTTACCGCCAGGGAGACTAAAGAGTACCTCGGGGCATCATTCGAAACAGAGGTCGAGGTCATCAGCACTTCGCCTGTAAATGCAGGCGGAGCCGGGGCTCACATCATATACAGCCTCGGAGAGGGCGACTGTGAGGCCGTAAAGTATATTACCGGCGCAGGAAGTGTGGACATCCCTCAGTCGTTTGCATATACCGGAGATCAGTACATCGTGGCGTATGGAATGCACGATGCGCAGAGGATCATAACCTTCGATAAGGACGGTGACGGCAAAAGCGTATCAGTGCCGTCGGTAGCTCTCGGGCATCCGAACGGGTTCTGCTATGACAGCGTCAACAAGACCTGTTACTGCGTAAAGGGCTGGTCGGGAAGAGCGGTCACCTACAAGCCGGAGACGGGAGAGTACGGTGTCGTAACATTCCCTGCAGGTGCTTCCGGGATAGGATATGACCGCAAGGAAGACCTTATCTACACCTGCTCAAGGACTCTGATGGCAGCATACAGAGTTGGAGATGACGGAATTACTACCGAGCACAGATGCGGTGTAGTAAAACACAGCGGACACACATATACACAGGACTGCGGAGGTCACGCAGGCATAATGATGAGAGTGCTGTCGGGCAGTAACAGACACGGGACAAATTATATCGACCTGTATGATATGCTCCACGGACAGTATCTCGGCACTATCTCCTGCAATCTGAGTGAAGTGGAGAGTGCTACTGTAGATGATGACGGGTACATGCTGCTGTTGTCCAACTATACTTCATCTACAGACATAATATGGAAGACACCGATCAACATTGAAGATATAGGCGAAGGCCTTGAAGACTGATTTCAGGCGGAAGAAGAGAAAAATGAGCACACCAGCGAAGAGGCCGGGACCGGCCATAGGCATACTTAATATGAAGGTCAGCGAGGAGGGCAGCAATATAGTTGCCTCCGGATCATGCATCATCCGCATGAAGGGCAGCAGGAAGGCTGTTGACACGGATAAGATAGGGGCGGAGTTCCCTGCGCGTGAGGGCGCTGTCAGAATATCTTTCGGCTCGAGATACGGAAAGAAGCTGCCGAAAGGATTCAGCCTCAATTCCTTCAGGATCGAGATAGACAGGAACGAAGCGAAGGACCTCGATATCCAGAACAAGATACTCATCACGTATGACGGCGAGCAGAGGGGGAGACTCTTCTACTCACTGGCCGATCTGAAGAAGGGGAAGAACAAGAATACCACAGTCTTCGTACATGACGGCATCGCGATGTACTTCAGGCAGAACGTCAACAACTTCGTATATTTTGTCGTCAGGGATGCCAATCCGTACGATTATCCTGAAGGGCAGGCCCGACTTAAGAAGGCTAAGAAGAATGCGGCGAAGCTGAAGGATCAGGATATAGTCCTGATGTACGAGAAGAACTGCGCGAAGTATGAAGAGAGCGCTTCGGTACTATACGAGAAGCTGATCGATGAGGGATATGACAATGTCTACTTCATCGTGGACAAGAGCATCCCTGCTGTACAGGATCTCGATGAGAAGTATAAGAAGAACCTCATAGACAAAGACTCAGACCGGCATCTTGAATACTTCTTCGCCTGCAATAAATTCGTGGCGACAGAGACGATTGACCACGCTCTTCAGCTGCGTATCGCAAGCAAGGATGTGCTCGACAAGATAACAGGCAAGGGCCTCATGTACGTTTTCCTCCAGCACGGAGTCATGTACATGGTATCCCTCGGCTCGGCGATGAGAGTAGGCTTCAACAAGAAGGAAGGCTACAAGCTGCACAGGACGGTCGTCTCTTCTGAGCTTGAGGCGCAGCACTTTATAGACCTTGCCGGAATGGAGCACGATGACCTGTATGTAACAGGCCTGGCCAAGTTCGACAAAGCGGTCAGAAATGAGAACGCTGACAAGATCATCATCATGCCTACATGGAGAAGATGGGAGACCAACCAGGCCAAGAACGAGCTCCATGAGACCGGCTACTACAGGATGATAGAGACGATGTACAACGGAGTGCCGGAAGAACTGAGAGACAAGGCAGTCATACTTCCGCATCCGCTGATCACTGAGAGATTCACAGGGGATGAGGGATTCGGAAAGCATGTAGTGGTAACAAATCAGTACGATCCTCTGCTCAGAGACTGCGCTCTTCTCATAACCGACTATTCATCCATAGCATACGATGCGTATTACAGAGGCGCCAATGTAGTCTTCTACTGGAAGGACAAGGACGAATGCATGACACATTACGGAGAGGGCACGCACCTCATGCTGAATGAGGGCAACGTATTCGGACCGGTGTGCATGGATTCTGAAGATATCCGCAGGGCTGTGGAAGAGTGCTACTGCCAACCTCAAAGAGAAGAGTACCTTGAGAGGTACCGCCGTATCGTGGAATTCCATGACGGAAAGAATTCCGAGAGGATAATGAAACTGCTTATAAAGGACAAAGTGCTTCAGGCTAAATAAATAATATATGGTATTTTCAAGCGAGATATTTCTGTTCTGCTTCTTTCCGGCAGCGCTGATAGGCTGCCTCATCTGCAGAACAACAAAACTTCAGAATATATGGCTGCTGCTTCTGAGCATAGCATTCTACGCATATGGTGCGCGTAAGGTAGTGCTTGTGCTGATCTTTTCCGTATTCATAAACTGGGCGATAGCGCTGCTGATCACCGGGACTGAGAGCTTAAAGGCGAAGAGGTGGCTGCTGGCTCTTGATGTGGTGCTCAATCTGAGCTACCTTTTCTACTTCAAGTATTACAATTTCTTCCGTGACAACATTCAGGCGATCACGGGACACCATTCAGAGTTCACAAGGATAGCGCTGCCTATAGGGATTTCCTTCTTCACATTCCAGGCGCTGTCCTACTGCATAGATGTATACAGGGATAAGAGCCTGGTGCAGAAGAGCATCGTGAATGTAGCCCTGTATATAACTTTCTTCCCTCAGCTGATCGCAGGACCTATTGTCAGGTTCTCGACTATCTCAAAGGAGATAGGGAAGAGATCAATGAACATGGAGGACTTCAACGACGGAGTCATCAGATTCACTTACGGCCTCGGCAAGAAGGTCCTCATAGCCAACCTGATGGGCATTATGGCGGACAATATCTATGCGATGGACCCGGCGCAGATCAGCACGGGTACAGCATGGCTCGCCTCGATAGCATACACCTTCCAGATTTTCTTTGACTTTTCGGGTTACTCAGATATGGCTATAGGTCTCGGCAGGATGTTCGGATTCCACTTCCTTGAGAACTTCAACTACCCGTACATTTCAAGGTCTGTATCCGAGTTCTGGAGGCGCTGGCACATATCTCTGAGCAGCTGGTTCAGGGACTACATCTACATCCCGCTCGGAGGCAACCGCAGAGGTGCAAAACGCCAGATCTTCAATCTCGCAGTCGTGTGGTTATGCACAGGTGTGTGGCATGGAGCCAACTGGACCTTCATACTGTGGGGCATCATATACGGAGCTCTCATAATAGGTGAAAAACTCATCAGATTCGACAAGAGAAACATACCGGCACCTGTCGGCCGCATATATACGCTTCTGATCGTCAATTTCCTGTGGGTACTCTTCAGGGCGGATAATCTGAGCGGTGCGACCGGCATGCTAAAGACCATGTTAGGAGCATCAGGCACGGGACTGTGGGACAAGACTGCAGCGTTCTATCTTATGGAGAACTGGTCGGTACTTATCCTGGCACTTATAGTGAGCGTGCCTCTTGTCAGGAAACTGAAGGAGAATGCGGCATTTGCAAAGTTCGCGGACATCGTAAGACCGTTCTTCGTGCTGCTGGTGCTGCTCCTGTCAGTATCCTTCATGGTCAAGGGTGCATATAACCCATTCATATATTTTAATTTCTGATTACAGGCCCGGACCTCAGTCAAAAAGAAGGGAATGTAAAGAACTACATAAAACATATTCAGATAGGATAAAACGTTGGATAAAAAAAGTTCAGGAGCAATCAAATACAGGTATCTTGCAGCTGTATTATTCATACTGGCAGTATTCGCATGCACTGCACTGAATGCGAAAGAGGTGCTGCAGCATTATATGGATGGGACCACGCGGGGCATCAGAGCACTGGCTGAGGATGCAGAATCTGTGGATGCTATAGTATATCCTTTTGTCAATCTGAACGGAGCATTTCAGGGAATGATGCAGAGAGACTACATTTATGACGCGAACCCTGCGAATGACACGATCAGAAAGAAGAGCGGATACATAGTTTCCAATCCTTCGGGATATTCAGATGAAGATGTCGCAGCAGCCGCTGAAAATCTGAAGGCTTCTGCAGACTGGCTTGCCGCCTATGATATCCCGCTCGTGTACATCCAGGTACCGAGCAAGATGTCCCTGTCGCCTGATGAAGCGATGCCGGGCATCCCTAACCACACATATGCCAGGAATACACTGTTCCGTGAAAAGGCAGAGGCTCTTGGGATCAATTATGTTGATGCGAACCAGTGGCTGACCGGGACTGATGCAGACTTCTACATTACTGACCATCACTGGACTACAACAGCAAGCTTTGATGCTACAAGAGGGATCTGTGAGTATCTGAACGAAAACTATGACATGGGACTGGATACAGGCATTCTGGATGAAGATAATTATGAAATGATCACTCATAAGAATGCATTTCTCGGAGCTGAAGGCAGAAGGACGGGGATATGGTACGTGGGTCTTGATGATTTTGTCGAAATAATTCCTGACTTTGAAACGGATTTCTCAATAAACATAAGCCACAAGGATCTCGACAGAACTGAAAGAGAAGGCGACTTCAAAACTGCGGTCATGGATACGTCAAAAGACGCCGCTCATTACAGCTTTGAGGACAGTGCATATTATGAGTACTGGGGCGGTGACTACGGAAGAGTTCATGTTGTGAATAACATGAATAAGAACGGAAGAAAGATCATGGTCTTCAAAGACAGCTATGGTATTCCTGTTACAGCCTTCATGACGAACCTCTTTGAGGAGATGGAGATCATGGACATCAGATACTATAACGACGAGAAGAGTATCAAGGAAATCATAGCGGAAGAGAGGCCTGATGCGGTGCTGTACGTATACGGAACAGGGTATCTTTCGAAACCGAAGATGTTTGCTATAAAGTAGGCAGTCCTGGACCGGGGAAAGAAGAAACCTGCGGGACTGTTTCTGAAAACTTAAAATTGCTTTCTTAAATTATATAGAAGTTCAGATACATCTGCAGACAAAACATATACAATTACCATGTATCACTATAATCAGGCATATTATGGCAGCAGGCGGTGAGAGAACCGCAGACTGCACGGAGAAAGGCCCGCACACTTTATGAGCAGAAGAGACTTCCTGAAGAGAATAAGCGCTATGGCACTGGCAGCTATGATGATGCTGTCAATGTCTGACTTTGCGCTGGCTGAAGTTCTTGCCACACCGGATACCGCGGTGCAGGCAGAGCAGCAGGAATCAGGAGTTGAACAGAATGCAGCAGATAACATAACTGCTGATGAAAACGGCGATACATCTGACTCAAAAGGAGAAGGTTCTGTTCCCGGAAGTGGGACCGGCCAGGATGGCACAACTCCGGCTGATGGTGAGAACGGCGGAGAATCCGGTACGGACGGCGAGACCGGTGGAACTACCGGAGAAGGCGGTGAAGGTACTGCCGGTGAACCTGCTGCAGAACCGGCTGAGCCTGAGATACAGAATATTACGGTGTCGATCGCAGAGAACAGGGACGATTCCATGAAGGTCACATGGACTCCGGTAGAAGGAGCTGTGACTTATACGGTCACCAAGGAGGTCTGCAGCGCATATAACGCAGGACAGACCTTCAGCGAAGGAGATGCGATTGCGGAAACAGCAGATACGGAATACACATTCGGCAAGCTGTTCCCGGGCAGAAGATACACTTTTTCAGTTACTGCAGCTGACGCAGAAGGGCGGATCACGGGAACGACTGAGATCCCTGTAAGTGCTCAGCCGGTCATATCACCGGTGTCCAGACGCGGGCGGAGCAGCCGCACATTAGGTGTGTCCAGGATGAAATTCGCCAACGGCGGCACCAACCTTAGGTCATATGCCGGAGAAAAACATTCAGGATATGCTGTCGTACAGGGTGGATGCACGGACGGCACATATGCATATTATCTGATGGTCAGCTCGTACAACCAGCGCGGCAAGATAGTCAAGGTCAGGATGAGCGACAGGGCCATCGTGAAGAAGTCAGCCAAGCTGGATATATGGCACGGCAACGGCATGACATATGACAGCAGAAGACATCAGCTGGTCATATCCTCACGTGATGATCCTTCCGACGGAGTATACAGAAAGCAGCAGCTGACCTGTGTCGATGCGGACTCACTGACGATAATAGGCGGCAGACAGAAGAACGTAAGCTACAGCTATTTTGCATCGGACAGCAGAAGATCCTATGGAATAGCATCTGTCGCATACATCGCAAAGTACGACGTATATATAGCCGATCAGAGGCAGACGCATGACCTGATGGTCATAGACCCTGAGACATTCCAGGTGATGGGGATGATCGGAACCAGGATCACAGGAAAGTATCCGGGTGTATATCAGGGCATGGACGGAGATGAGCAGTACGCATATCTTCTGCTGAGTTCTGACGGCAATACACAGAGAAGCAATCTCATACTTGCCATGGACTGGAACTCTTCCCTGCTTATTGACGGCAGCGGGCACAGACGCCAGTTCTATAACGGCGCCTGGAACTGCAGCAATAATATGCAGCCTGCGGCGGTATACAGACTCAACACTCCGTATGAAGTCGAGAACATCTACCACACGACTGACTCATCCGGAAGGACACACTTCTACCTGTCAGAGTATTTTGCCAATCAGCAGTATACGACAAAGCAGGTGCAGGAAGCATACAAGGTCAAGTGGAAGAAGGTAAAGAAGAAGGTCAAGGTTGCGTACAAGGCAAAGAAGCGCGTAAAGTGGAAGAAGTACAAGACCAGAAGAGGAAAGACCAGGTGGAAATACAGGACCATAAAGGTCACTAAGTATAAATGGAAGAAGAAAAAGGTCTGGGTATATAAGACAAAATACCGGACTGTGACGAAAAAAGAGCCTTCATACAAGGACAGGGTTGATTATGTTTATGACCTTGGGGTAATATAGATATTCAATGGTTCAGTATAGTTTCTATCTTACAAGAGTAATAGAGGTGCTGGTTATAGGCATCGTCGTGGCTTATGTGACCACTCCGCTCAGTATTAAACTGGCGAACAAGTGGGACATAATAGACAAGCCGCGTGATGACAGGAGGGTGCACAACAGGCCAATTCCGAGATTCGGAGGCATGGGCATTTTCCTCGGATCAATGGCAGCGATGATCATACCGGCTGGAATGAACTCGAGTATACGCGTGGCGATGCTCGGGGGCTTTATGATGTACGCTCTTGGCGTTGCTGACGACATCACGGACCTGAAGCCGATCGTAAAGCTCAGCGGTCAGGTGGTCATCGCGACTTTCATGTACATGATGGGCATCAGAATCAGGTTCATCAATCTGATGATCATGCCGGCAGCGCACGGGTCGAAGGCAATGCTGTACTTCGGGGCAGGACTTGCGTATCTCATTACTGTACTGTGGATAGTAGGCATCACCAATGCAGTGAACCTGATGGACGGACTTGACGGCCTTGCAGCGGGCAGTACAGCCATTATGGCGCTGTCTCTGGCATATGTCGCATATATACACGGAATAAGGCTCGGCATGATGCCTGTATGCGTCGCATTCTGCGCGGTAGCAGGAGGATGCCTGGGATTCCTGCCGTATAACTTCTCACCCGCGAAGACATTCATGGGAGACGGAGGTGCACTGTATCTGGGCTACATGATAGCCGTGCTGTCAGTCATCTCTCCTCTCAAGAGAGCGACGATGGTCGGAGCTATCATCCCGATGCTGGTACTTGCAGTGCCTATCTTCGATACGTTCTTCGCTATGATCAGAAGAGTGTTCAGGCATGAGTCGATCATGAAGGCTGACAGGGGCCACCTTCATCACCACCTGATGGCTGCGGGATTCGGTCAGAGAAGATCCGTGCTGATCATATACGGCATCGTGGGCATCATGGGTATCGTGGCAGTACTCATAAGCCGCGGACTCTACAAGGATGCGTTCTTCCTGTTCACGATTGCTCTGCTGTATCTCGGCATCATCATCGTTCCGAGGCAGCCTAAGAAGAGCCTCAGGAGGATAATCACTGCGGACCCGCGTGAGGTAGCACGCCAGCAGGAGAGAGAGAACCTCGTCTGGATGCTGAACACTGAGCGTGAGAGACGCCGTGCCGAGAGAGAGGCAGCAGGTCTTGATGCTGACACTGAGGATGACAGGGTCCTCGCTGAGATGGAAGAGCAGGCCAAGGCCAGCGCCAGAGCAAGGAGAACTATAAGAATCAGCCTGAAAGATATCCGCGAGGAAGAGGAAAGACAGGCAGCAGCAAAAGCTGCCGGGAATGCCTTTGAGAAGGCCGCTGAAGATAAGACTGCAGCGACTGGGCCGGATAACAAAACAGATAGATAAAATATATTGCATATATTGCACGCTGCAGCTGCAGCTTAGAAAGGACAGCTAATGGCAACAGCTGACAACAAAAAAGTTATAAAGAAAAAAAAGAAGAGCGGAATTGCGAGGATAATACCTGAAAAGGGATATGCAGTCCTTCTCCTGATAATGGCACTTGTGGGAGTAGCGTTTCTTGCGATGCTGACAGTCTTTAACGCTTTGCCTGCAAAATATACAATGGCGGCAGTTGCTGCATTGTTTGCCTTACTTATCCTGGTGAATTTCCTGTTTCTGAGAAAGAATAAAGGACTCAGGATCCTGGGCGTGGTTCTGTCAGCCCTCTTCCTGATCATTTATGGTGCGGGAACGTATTATCTCGGTAATACGTATGCGATGTTTTCCAAAATCTCTGAAAGCGATTCCCCGCACTATGTAAGCGCTAACAGCGGACTTGACCTGGCACAGGACTCCTACAATATTTATGTAACAGGTATTGACATGTGGTCTACAGAAAAAGGACTGGATCTGGAGAGAAGCGATGTCAATATGATAGTTACCGTATGTCCTAAGACAAGAAAGCTGCTTCTGACATCCATACCAAGGGATTCGTATGTCAGACTCCACACTGCAGGCCAGATGGATAAGCTGACTCATACGGGTGTTTATGGCGTAGACGAAACGGTCAATACCGTCCAGGACTGGCTCGGTCTGGATATGAATTATTACGTTAAGATGAACTTCTCGGCGATCGTCGGGATCATCAATGCTATCGGCGGAGTCGACGTATACTCGCCGAAAGAATTCCATCCTTCCAAGAGAAGCTGGAAAACTGTCAAAAAGGGATGGAATCATATGAACGGCAAAGATGCTCTGGCTTTTGCCCGTGAGCGTAAAGCGTTCAACAATGAAGACTCGATGAGAGTAGAAAACCAGCAGAGGGTAGTGGATGCGATACTGAAGAAGATAATGACATCTCCTGCTCTGCTGACGGGATATCCTAAAATCCTGGAAGCTGCCAACGATAACCTGTCAACCAATATGAGCGCGGATGATATTCAGGCACTTGTAAAGATGCAGCTGGAAGATCTGGGCGAGTGGGACATAGAGAGCCAGAAGATAGAGGGAGTATATGACATGGACTATGTCGCATCCCTCACGCAGGAGCAGAAGTTCCAGGTGTACAGGACAGATCCTGATTCAGTAAATGCATGTCTTGACAGGATCAGCCAGGTAATGAATCCTACAGCTGAAGAGATCCAGGCTGTTGAACAGGCAAGGATCGAAAAGAAGAAGGAGGCAGGCGTCAGAAGCATGCTGGAAAAGCTGGGGATCCGCAGTCAGGACGAAGAGACTGAAGAAAAGGAATAATGGAAAAGAAGAGAATCTACAAATACGATAATGTAAAAGCGCTGCTTATTTTCCTTGTAGTTATCGGACACATGACCACGGATTATGTGTCCGATTCTCATATGGTGAGATGGATCACGCTGTGGATATACTCCTTCCACATGCCTGCGTTCATATTCATCTCGGGCCTTGTACACAAGCACTACATAACGGAAGAGCGGGCAGCCTTTGGGGTGAAAGGTGAGACCAGGCTCAGATGGGACAAGGTAGCCGGATTCTTCCTGTGCGCTTGGGGACTCAAGATATTCCTGCAGTTCACAAGGACACTGATGGGACAGAACCCTCTGTGGCACTGGCTGGAGGAGCCGGGTATCCCGTGGTACCTCTTCGTAATGGCGGAATATGAACTGCTCTTCTATGTTATGCGGTACATTGACGGAGGCAGCCGCACAAATGATATAGTCGGACCTGACGGCGGTGCACCAACGATAAAGAACACCCGCCCGTTTGTTATGATACTCGGAGCTTTTGCCCTGAGTGCGGTCATAGGATACTTCCCGACGGTCGGAGATACATTCTGCCTGTCGAGGATGATCAACTTCCTGCCAATATACATGATAGGTTACTATCTCGACATGAAGAAGTTCCTGCCATTCCTTAATGGTGAAGGGTACGGCGGTGCGTCTGAGGTGGCTGACACGTCAGCGAATGATGAAATTGCAGGCGCAGCAGAAAAGAAGAAAAACAACCCTAAGAGGACAGCTATCGTTGTTTTCAGCTGGCTCACTGTCATTGTCACCATGTTCGTGTGCTATGCGGGCAAGTGGGGAATGTACAGCTGGAGAAAGTGGTTCACCGGAAGGCGCTCGTATGAGTTCCTGCAGGACTTCTTCAGCTACGCTGTAAAAGACGGCTGGTGGATAAGGCTGGCTGTGTGGGGCGTCGCGCTGCTTATAACTTTCGCAGTTATAGCGCTGATCCCGGATAAGGATCTCGGATTCATAACTACGGTCGGAGCGAGGACTCTGTCGGTATACTTCTGGCACAGGCCGCTCTGCTACCTGTTCAGGACATGGAAGGTGCTGCCGAGGCTGTACATGCTGTTCGGCGGTACTTATAACGAAGCTGTGGCCGGACAGGTCAAGGGGCATGCTTTTGTGGGCGGCGATATGAAGATGCTGCTTCCGTTCATCGTTTACTGTCTGATAGGCGTGGCGATGACGGCATTCTTCAGCCTTGAGATATTCGAGCACCCGACAAGCGACCTGATGAAGCTGGGCGCAAAGATAGCAGGTGCAGACAGGAAAAAAGCTTAGATCCTGCATAATGTAAATAACACTAACAGGGATTGAATAATAATGGAAGAAGGACGCAGGTTCAAGGAACCTGAAAAAAAGAAAAGAAAGAGGGAAAAACAGCAGAAAAAGCTGGAGAGAAAGCAGGAGAAAAAACTCGCTAAAAAGAGGAGACGCAAAGCCAGAAAGAAAAGAACTATTCTGTGGATCCTCATAATTGTGATGCTCTGCGGGAGTGCCGGAGCTGCATACTGGCTGATCCAGTACGGGATCGACAACAACAGAAGGCACAGCATGGTCAGATCGGTCGTCATCACCGGCGGAGTGACCGTCAGCTCAGCTGTTATAAACTCTTCGCAGAATACTGCACTGAATACGATCATAAACGAGACGGCTGTCACACATGTATATTCACACAGGGGCTCTGCGGGGGCCAATGAACACTCCTTTGCTGCATACGATGAATCCATAGCGGCGGGATCAATATTCATCGAGCAGGATGTTATCAGATCAGAAGACGGCGTGCTGTTTGTGGCGCATTCAAACGATGCTGTAGTCATGACCGGGACCAGTGCGCTGTATTCCGTAATGAAGGCAGAAGAAATAGACAAACTGAGGACTCATACCGGAAACAAGATACTCAGACTGAGTGAGGTCTTTGACCGGTACGGCAAGGATGTAACGTATGTGATCGACCTGAAGATGAGGGATGAAGCGACGGTAGCTGCGCTTGAGTCTCTGGTGGAGCAGTACGGCAATCAGGAAGATATAATAGTTCAGTGCAAGAGCACAGAAATACTGAAAAGACTGGATGAGAAATTCCCTGACATGACCAAGCTCTACCTGTGCTACACTCAGGAAGACCTTAATGGCTGCCTCGATATGCCGTATGTGGATATCGTCTCAGTCCCAGCCTATTCCGGCCTCATGGCCGACTTCAATGTACAGGGGGTACACGAGCACGGGAAGAAGTTCAATGTATGGACAATCGATACAGAGGACAAGATCAAGCAGGCTATCGACCTGAATGTAGACACATATTTTACAAACAACACACCGCTTGCGCTGTCCATCGAGAAGAGCTATGGTATCAATCACAGGCCGGTCAGTGAAAACGAGGCCGCTGCCGCCGATGCAAACGGGGCTGATGCCGCTGATGCAAGCGGGACTGACGCCGCTTAGACAAATACAAACGAGGGATAACTGTAATAGTTGTAGTCGAAATGTCTGGAATGGAAAGAAACAAAAGAATACGAAAGAGAATTGCTGCTGTTGCTGCGATGGTCGTTGTTGTGCTGGTCAGTGTGGTGCTGATGCAGTATTACCTGTGCATACCGAGTGACTTTGATGAAAACAGAGTCATGATGATGCACAAACAGCCTGCGAACACGATCGATGTGCTGCTGCTTGGGTCAAGTGCTACCCATGCGGATTTTGCCTCAGCGTATGCGTATGAAAAATACGGATTCACCTCATTTCCGTATTCGATCGACGGAGCGACCTGTGTGGTATGGAAGCCGTCTCTTCAGGATACGCTTCGCACGCAGCGCCCGAAGCTGGTTGTAGTGGATGTTTTCGGCGGAGGATACGACACCGAGCTGATGAAAACAAGGTGCAACCAGGTATACATAGTAATGACGCATTTTCCTCTGTCATCCCAGAAGATCGAAATGGCGAAGGAAATACACAGAAACTCGGAAAAATCCAGTGTCGCGAGCCTGCTGTTCCCGTTTATCAGGTTTCACACCAATGTTCCGTCTAACCTGAGGAATCTGAAAAACAGACTCAGGATGGAGCATGCGGGTCCTTCACCGATGAGGGGGATCGAAACACATACGCGAACAAGGAAGCTGGCCGATGTTGACGAGGCAAGTTTTACATCGGATACGGCAGAGCTCGACGGCAACGCTGAGAGGATAATCAGGGAATTCATCGATTACTGCAAGAGCGAGGATCTGCAGGTGCTGTTCGTAAAATACCCGTCCGTTCTCACGACTCAGGATGAAGACGAGATGCTTGTCAATCTCAGGGCCAACCGCATACTTGAGATAGCAGAAGAAAACGGGTGCTATGCGCTGAATATGCAGCCGCTGTTCCATGAAATAGGGCTCGAGGAACATAAGGATTTCTACAACCATGGTCATGTAAATATCAGGGGGCAGCAGAAAATCACAGACTATCTCGGGCGCTATATTCAGGACGAAATAGGCATCGGCCCGTCGGATCTCAGCGCCGAGGATAAGGCGTCGTGGGACAACAGCGTAAGATACTTTAACGCGCTGGCGGATATGGCAGAGGGACTGGTCAGCAAGAACGATGACAAGTCGCTCGGAGAGACTCCTGACGCAATAGATATGCTGGAGAAGTATATGAAGGAGCACGGCCTGTAATACAAAGAGTAATTGAAAAAGGTGTAATGCATGATGATGAGTCATACATTACACCTTTTAATTGGTTCTTCACGAATACTTGTGGGATAGCGAGTAAAAGCTATCCCGCTTTTTTAGTCGGAATGCCCCGAGCGACCCGCGCTGCGACGGCGGTC
>OMZI01000026.1 GCA_900315485.1 uncultured Eubacteriales bacterium
AGCAGACTGCTGATGACTGAGAGCTTGCTCTCTGTCTGAGGCTGTCTGCTGTTTACGTTAAGAGGCTGCCACATTTTATCTAAATGCGACAGCCCTATTAATTTTGCCTGTATTCAGTTATTCTTCTTCGAAGTTCTCGATCCTGATATCCGAGTTCGCGTTGACATATTTGCATATAGCAACGTAGGTGTCGTGAGAGATGACGTGCTCTATCTTGCAGGCATCCTCTTCCGAGGTCTCGGAATCAACACCAAGTATCTCAAGGAAAGCCGTGAGGGCTTTGTGTCTCTCGTAGATCCTGGTAGCGATCTTGCGTCCCGGAGGGGCAAGTGTGATAGGACCGTTCGACTCCATATTGATGTAACCGCTCTCTTTGAGTCTCTTGACTGCATATGAGACACTCGGCTTGGTGACGCCGAGATGCTTCGCGATGTCTATGGAGCGGATATAACCGTACTTCTCCTCAAGGATTAGCATGGTTTCGAGATAATCTTCTGCTGACTGTTGTATCTTCATAGCTATCTCCTTTTATTTACCCATTAACCTTATCATACGAAAATTGTTTTAGCAAGGAAACAATTGGTCGATGGAGCCCATATGCTATAAATGTTAACGATTGTTAGCCGTGAAATCAGTGAACAATGTTTTAATGCGCCTGAGTACATTCATGTATTAAACTGTCGCGTGCGCTTGCAAGTCCGAGAATGGCTGTGCTAAACTTCATATGTATATGTTGTGTGCGTTCGTATTGCTGAGCGCACATATATTGTAAATAAGAGAGGAGAATAAAGTTATGGCAAAATGGGTTTGCAGCGTATGCGGATACGTACATGAAGGCGATACACCACCGGAAAGATGTCCACAGTGCAAAGTTCCTGCAGAGAAATTCGTTAAGCAGGATGAAGATGCTGAGATGACATGGGCTTCCGAGCACGTAGTAGGCGTTGCTCAGGGCGTTGATCCTGAGATCTTCGAGTTCCTGAAGGCTGAGTTCATGGGCGAGTGCTCCGAGGTTGGTATGTATCTTGCTATGAGCAGAGTTGCTTTCAGAGAAGGATATCCTGAGATCGGCGAGTACTGGAGAAGAGCAGCTTTCGAAGAGGCTGATCATGCTTCCAGATATGCCGAGATGGTAGGCGAAGTCGTCAGTGACAGCACCAAGAAGAACCTCGAGATGAGAGTTGCTGCTGAGAACGGCGCTTGCAAGAATAAGACAGCTATGGCCAAGAAGGCTAAGGAGCTCGGACTCGATGCTATCCACGACAGCGTTCACGAGATGGCAAGAGACGAGGCAAGACACGGTAAGGCATTTGCTGGCCTCCTTAAGAGATACTTCGGCTAATCCAGGGAGAACATGGACAGACTGAATGACAACAGGAACATCGATATCATAGGCGTTCAGATCGACTTCGGTGCATCCGAGAAGGGCGTTGCCATGGGTCCGCTGGCCATAAGGTATGCGGGCATCAAGCCGAGACTCAGGGCCATGGGCTACAGCATCCATGACAAGGGCGACATCATTCCTCCTGAGGACGGGATGAGTCTCCGCAACATGATCAGGTTCGAGCAGGTCAATGCCACCAATAAGCAGCTGTATGATGAGGTCACAGAAACACTTGAGAACGGACGTATCCCGCTCGTGCTCGGCGGTGACCACAGCGTCGCTGCAGGCAGCGTATCAGCAGTTGCGAGACACTATGCGGATCAGGGCGAGATCGGTATCATATGGATCGATGCCCACGGTGACTGGAACAGCGACAAGTCGACTATAAGCGGCAATATGCACGGGATGCCTTACTCCGCTGTATGCGGATGGGGACCTGACAGCATGATCGATTTCGGACAGGAGCCGCACTTCGTGCCTACAGCTCACTGCGTTCAGGTCGCCGGCCATGACTTCGACAGGGCGGAAGCAGACCGCATGAAGGAAGCCGGCATGAATGTCTTCCCGATGCACGAGATAGACAAGCGCGGGATGAACGAGGTCATGAAGGACGCTATACGGATAGCAGGAGAGGGAACGGTAGGCATACATCTCAGCTTTGATGTTGATGCCATCACTCCTGAGTATGCTCCGGGAACAGGGACTCCGGTCCCGTTCGGCATAACGGCAAGAGAAGCATTCCTTGCTGTAGAGATGATAGCCGCATCCGGCAAGCTGATCAGCATGGATCTTGTCGAGGTCAACCCTATACTTGACGAGAGAAACAAGACGGGCATCCTGGCATCCGAACTCATCCAGCTGGCATTCGGAAAACAGAATTACTGATAATTTTCTGTCACATTCAAAAAAGAACAAGCAAGTGCAATCGCTCATGCAGATCACTCAGGTGAGCTGTGGTGACGATAATAATGCAGATGACAACGGTTACTGCCGTAATAAGGCGGCGGTACCGTTGTTTTTCTGTGAGGTTCAGGGATAAAGGGCAGGGACCCTTCAGGCAAAAATACAATAACAGAATTATCGTATTTTTGAAATGGTGAAGTTTTCACCCTTATAAACGCTGTGTTCAAAAATGAATACTTCAAAAAAGCGCTACAACATATTGACACATTTTAGGACCGCGACTACAATATGTAGTGTTCGGAGCGGAATGCAGACGCTTGATGTACGTCTTTTGTGACTCCGGACAAAAGAACCAGACTAAAATACAACGTTTCGTATAGAAAGAAACAAAGAACAAAAAAGAACGAAGAAGAGAAGGAAGAACAGATTATGAACACTATCATCAAACGTGACGGGAAAGAAGTAAAATTCGACGAGTCCAAGATCTTTAACGCTATATATGCTGCCAACAAGGCGGTAGACGGCGAGAAGATGACTAGCATCGATTTTACCTATCTGACCAAGAAAGTTGTTGAGCAGCTGGAAGGAGAGACCTGCACAGTAGAGCAGGTACAGGATATCGTAGAGCAGATGCTCATAAAGTATGACTATGAGAAGACCGCAAAGGCTTACATTCTCTACCGTGCTGAGCATGCCAAGATCAGAGAGGCTGAGTCCGATCTGATGAACATCTATAACGAGCTCACATATTCATATTCGAAAGACGCAGACATCAAGAGAGAGAATGCCAACATCGACGGCGATACTTCGATGGGAACCATGCTCAAGTACGGTTCCGAGGGCGCTAAATATTTCGTAGATAATTATGTTCTTCCTAAAGATATAGCCAAAGCACACATCAACGGTGACATCCACATCCACGACAAGGATTTCTACATGCTCACCGAGACATGCTGCCAGATCGACCTGATCAAGCTGTTCAAGGACGGCTTCTGCACAGGTCACGGATATCTGAGAGAGCCTCAGTCGATCATGAGCTACGCTTCACTCGCATGCATCGCTATTCAGGCTAACCAGAACGAGATGCACGGCGGACAGTCAGTTCCTAATTTCGACTATTCCATGGCTCCGGGCGTTGCAAGAACATACATCAAGGAGTACTTCTCCGCACTGACTGAGATCATCGCTGCAAAGCTCGACGTTCCTTATGCAAGCGCAAAGGGCATCTGCGAGAAGATCAGGGCAGAGGCACCGGCTCCGACTATCAGCAACACAAGGACATACGGAGACAAGCTCGGAAAGTGGTATGACCAGGCTGACAACAAGTTCGGCATCGACAAGGATGTCCTGATCCACTGCAACGAGCAGGCAGGCGAGGCTGCATGGGCAAGAACCGACAAGATGACCTACCAGGCAATGGAGGCTCTTATCCACAACCTCAATACAATGAATTCAAGAGCAGGAGCTCAGGTTCCGTTCAGTTCAGTCAACTTCGGAACAGATACATCCCCTGAGGGACGTATGGTCATCAAGAACTTCCTGCTTGCAACCGAGGCCGGCCTCGGAAACGGCGAGACACCTATCTTCCCTGTATCGATCTTCAAGGTCAAGGAAGGCATCAACTTCAACGAGGGAGATCCTAACTATGATCTCTTCAAGCTGGCAATAAGATGCAGTGCCAAAAGGCTGTTCCCTAACTTCAGCTTCCTTGATGCACCGTTCAACAAGAAGTTCTACAGAGAAGGCGACTACAATACAGAAGTTGCTTACATGGGATGCCGTACAAGAGTTATGGCTAACAGCCATGATCCAAGCAAGGCTGTAGTATGCGGAAGAGGAAACCTCTCGTTCACATCGATCAACCTGCCTAGACTCGGAATCGAATCGAACAGAGACTTTGATGTTTTCTACAAGAAGCTCGACAACATGCTTGATCTGGTATCGAGACAGCTCCTGCACAGATTCAGGATCCAGTGCAGCAAGAAGGGCCGCAACTATCCGTTCCTGATGGGACAGGGCATCTGGATCGATTCAGACAACCTCGGACCTGATGACAGCGTAGAGGAGGTCCTCAAGCACGGAACACTTTCGATCGGATTCATCGGACTCGCTGAGACAATGAAGGCTCTTACCGGCAAGCATCACGGCGAGAGTGAGGAATCAAGAAAGAAAGCTTTCGAGATCATCAAGCACATGAGAGAGTTCTGCGATAAGAAGAGCGTTGAGACAGGCCTCAACTTCACACTCCTGGCTACACCGGCTGAGGGACTGTCGGGAAGATTCGTCAAGATCGACAGAGAGAAGTACGGCAAGATCGAGGGCGTTACAGACAGAGCTTACTACACTAACTCATTCCATGTTCCTGTATACTATCCGATCGGTGCGTTTGAGAAGCTCGATATCGAGGCTCCTTACCACGAGCTGACCAATGCAGGCCACATCAGCTACGTAGAGCTCGACGGCGATACAGCCAAGAACCCTGAAGCTTTCGAGGCTGTTATCAGACACATGCAGAAGGTCGGCATCGGATACGGCTCAGTCAACCACCCTGTTGACAGAGACCCTGTATGCGGATACACAGGCGTTATCGATGATGTATGCCCGAGATGCGGCAGAAGAGAAGGCGAGCCTGTAACCATCGAGAGACTCAATGAGCTCAGGATGAAATTCCCTAGCGTTCCTGTACCTTGCGACTGCATCCACTAGGATGCAGCCGGCACAAGATACAGTACCGCTCAGCAAAAAATACAACAACATACACAGAATTGACTTCATATACTATCGGCAAAGGTTTATAATGGAGAGGTGGAATTAACGGAGGTAGAGAGATGAACAATAAGGTCGTTAAGAACGTAAACGGACAGGTTGGCGAAGGCGTAGGATTCGAGAGAATCAGAAGAATCACAGGATATCTCGTAGGAACACTCGACAGATTCAACAACGGCAAGAGAGCTGAAGTAGAAGACAGAGTTAAGCACGGCCTGAGATAATAGACCGAAGAATGTTGACCGGTGTGGGCAGGGCAGTTCCTGCCCGCACTTTTTTTAGAAGCAGATGCCGTGGCGGTCATTTTCCGGACCGGGAAACGCGGGATCAGCAGGAGCACTTAACAGAGATGGAAGATAACAGCAGACCTGAAGAAAATGAAAAAAAGAAAGACGGGATGACCCTGAGAGTATGCGGTATAGAGCCTGAGTCCATAGTAGACGGCCCGGGCTTCAGATATGTACTGTTCGTACAGGGGTGCCCGCATCACTGCCATGGCTGCCACAATCCTGAGTCATGGGATCCTAAAGCGGGATTTGACATGACGACAGGAGAGGTATTTGCCGAGATCATGGAGAATCCTTACCTGAGAGGCGTGACATTCTCGGGAGGAGAACCATTTGAGCAGGTGCCTGCTTTGCTCGAGCTGGCTAAAATGTGCAGAGAGGCAGGGCTGTCTCTTATGAGCTACAGCGGATACACGCTGGATGAGCTGGAGGCAAGACATGATCCGGATACCGACGAGCTGCTCGGCATGCTGGATGTGCTTGTTGACGGCAGATATGATGAAAAACTGCGCAATCTGACGCTTATATACTGCGGATCAGAGAACCAGCGTGTAATAGACATGAGAAAGACCCGCAAGGCAAGGACTGAAGGCGACCACGGTATAGTCATTCCGTATAAGTCATCGTTTGATGTTGATATAGAGATATGAAACTTGAACTCGTCGCGACTGCGACTTTCGGCCTTGAGGCGGTTGTGCGCCGCGAGATAGAGGCCCTCGGTTACAAGATAATAAAGACAGAGGACGGCCGCGTAACATACCTTGGCGACGAGAGAGCGATAGCCAGGTCCAATCTGTGGCTGAGATCAGCTGACAGGGTGTATGTCCGCATGGGTGAATTCAGAGCGGAGACCTTTGAAGAGCTGTTCCAGCAGACCAGAGCTCTTCCGTGGGAGGATATCATTCCTGCTGACGGAAGATTTCCTGTGGTCGGCACGAGTGTAAAGTCTGCTTTACATAGTGTGCCTGCATGCCAGAGCATAGTCAACAAGGCTGTAGCTGAAAGGTTGGGCGAATTCTACTGCATGGAAAGGCTGCCTGAGACCGGGGCGATGTACAGGATCAGGTTCGCAGCAAACAAGGACAGATTCCTGCTGCTGATGGATACGAGCGGTGACGGTCTTCACAAGAGAGGATACAGGGTGCAGGATGTAGCGGCCCCGATGAAGGAAACCCTCGCAGCAGCACTGGTGCAGCTCAGTTTCTACAACAAGGACAGGATCCTCGTCGACACATGCTGTGGATCGGGAACAATACTTCTCGAGGCTGCGATGATAGCACGCAATATAGCACCCGGCCTCAGCCGGAATTTTGCCTCTGAGGAATGGGATATAGTGCCGAAGGATATCTGGAAGGACGAGAAGAAAAAGGCGTATGAGGCGGCGGATTTTGACTCTGAACTCAGCATCACCGGCATGGATATAGACAGACGCGCAGTTAAAGCGGCTAAGGAGAATGCGGAAGAGGCAGGCCTTGCGGACGACATGGATATTGTCTGCATGGACATGACAAAATGGGAACCCGGCGCAGGGATACCGAAGGGCGCCTCGGCTGATGATCACGGAGTCGTGATCTCGAATCTCCCGTATGGAGTGAGGATCGGAGACAGCAAGGCCAATCAGAAGATCTATGAACATTTTGGCAGACTTATGAAGGATTATCCGAACTGGTCGTTTTTCCTGATAACTTCTGACAAGGCTCTCGAGAAGGAGATAGAGAAAATCACCGGAAGGAAGGCTGACAGGAGGCGCAAGCTGTACAACGGCATGATAGAGACGCAATTCTATCAGTATCACGGTGCGAGACCTGCGAAGAAGGACGGCGGGGCCGTGTGAAGCCTTTCGATGAAGGAAAGCTAGGATGTCAGAAGACCTGCTGCGATCAGCATCGGCACGAGGAAGAGGAGGTTTATGAGAGTAAATCCCAGGATGTATCTGAGGGGACTTGAATTCTTCACCTCAGTGTACTTCTTGAACGAGATGAGGTTGGCCATTGAGGCGATGAGAGTTCCGAGGCCGCCGAGATCGGTGCCCAGCGCAAGCAGGAAGTATTCATCCGTGAAACCGGACAGAAGTATCGATGCCGGAGCATTGCTTATTATCTGACTTGCAGCGACGGATACCATCAATTCATTCCCGGAAACGATCGATGTCAGGGCATCATCGAGCGCCTGTATGCGTCCGAGATTTCCGACGAGAATAAACAGAAACATGAACGTAAAGAGCAGGCTGTAATCAGTCTGCTTTACTGTTTTGCGGTCAAAAACCAGGATGGCTGCCAGAACGGAGGCGAGGGCATAGTAATATCTGAAAAAGCCGAATACCGGAAGAAGACTGACTACGAAAAGCGCTGCATACATCATGATAAGCGAAGTGTCTTTTCCGCTGAACTTTATTTCTTTGCTGTAAGGTCTCTGGATAATAGATTCGTTCTCAATGGTGAACAGGAAGGTGAAAATCACCAGAAGTATGCCTGCCAGCACAAAATACGGCAGCATCATGAAAATAAACTCCACGGCCCCTGTACCGCTGTGCTCATTCATGAGGCCGAAGAGATAGATGTTGTGAGGGTTGCCCACAGGTGATATCATGCTGCCCATGTGGGCGGCGATCGTCTGAAGGGAAAGGACCGGTATCATGTACTTGCGCAGCCCTGCATATTCAAGCACGAATATGGTGAACGGAACGAATGTTATCAGTGCTACGTCATTTGTGATGAAAGGCGAAAAAAGAAAGCACAGGCTGACAAGCACGAGCACGACACTTCTGGCGTGACTGCGTTTCTTCAGAAGCTGCCTGCCGAAATATCTGAATATGCCAAGCTCCCTGAGCCCTGTCATGACCAGCATGAGACACATAAGAGTACTCAGGGTAGACCAGTGTATGTAACCTGCATAATGACGGTCCGGCGGCACGGCAGCCATGGAGACGGCTGCGAGCAGTGCAGATATGACGAGGACGATCTCGTTTTTTACAAATGATTTGATGCGTTTCTGCATGAAAATTTTACCCTCTCTCTTTTACCACGCAGTTGCCAATTCTATCACGGAAAAAGCGGAAATGCCACCATGAGAAGGGCGGAAATGCAGTCATTTTCGCTGAGGACTGCGGCAGCCCTTTTGTATGTGATTATGGATATCGTATGTGCTATAATAAATTCCGAAAATGATAACAGTGACAGCAGCGCAATATGCCGAGGTGGTTCACATGACTAAGAAAGATTTCTATTATCCTTCTGCTGACGGAAGGACTAAGATACATGCGATCAGATGGGAGCCGGAAGGGGCACCTGTCGCAATCGTCCAGATCATCCACGGGATGATAGAATTCATCGACAGATACGATGAATTTGCCACATATCTTGCAGAGCACGGATTTCTTGTAACGGGCGAGGACCATCTCGGACACGGAGAGTCCGTCATATCCGACAAGTACCACGGATACTTCGGAGAGAAGGGCAATGAGTGGGTCATCGCAGACATCCACCACCTCAGGCAGATGATGCAGGAGGAATTCCCTGACAAGAAATATCTGATGCTCGGCCACAGCATGGGATCGTTCCTCGTCCGCCAGTACATAACTGAGCAGGATGCGGAATATGCAAAAGGTCTCAGCGGCGTGGTCATAATGGGAACAGGCTGGACACCTAACGCAGTATCCGGAATAGCCAAGACTCTGGCTAAGCTGCTTGGTACTGACAAGGTGGGAAAGACTGCCGAGACGATAGACAAGATGGCATTCGGTGCTTATCTCAAGAAGATAGACAATCCGAGGACAGTGTCAGACTGGCTCACCAAGGATACTGAGATAGTAGACCAGTACAGGGCCAATCCGTGGAACACTTTCCACTTCACACCTAATGCGTACTACCATATGTTCGCAGGCATGCAGAAGGCGCATGACATAAACCGCATGAAGAAGCTGCCTGCAGGACTCCCGCTTCTGTTCACATCGGGTGCTGAAGACCCGGTCGGAAACTGGGGTGAGGGCGTAAGAAAAGCGTTCATGGTATATACCGAGAATACCGAATGCAAGGTGGATATAAGACTGTACGATAATGACAGGCATGAGATCCTGAACGAGACGGACAGAGCCAACGTTTTCGCCGACCTGCTTGCTTTCTTCGAGCACTGCCTCGGAGATTATCAGGAGACCTTCGGAGTCGTACCTATGGATTCCGCATACGAGTCATAATAAGCTGCTTCAATTATTTCACCATGCCGGGAGGCACTGAAGACATGACATATTCAGTTAATATCGCAATCAGAATAGTGACAGCCATAATACTTGCCGTTTTCTTCGGAAGCGGCAGTGTTGTGGCTTTCAATAATATAAGGGCAAAATGGTTCGAGGACTATGATGAGAACGATCCTGCGAAGGAGATAACAGGCACACCGAGAAGGATCCTGCCGCCAAAGCTCGTTGAAGCGGACAATGCCGGAAGGCAGAGGCTTCCGAGTACACCGTGGAAGTACGCGTTTACGGGATATTTCGGCATATGCGGGATATATCTTGCCGTAAGGGGAGGAGGCATAGCATTTGAGATAGCTGTCCTCTGTGTCCTGTTTGTGGTCCTTGAGATGGCCATATCCGATCAGCTGTACAGCGTGGTGCCTGACCAGTTCAGCATCGCTCTTGCCGTGACCTCGATCGCATTCATCACATACCATGAAGAATGGTGGGAGCCGCTGGCCGGAGCCGGACTCGGACTTGCGATTTCTCTGGCTATACTCGGTATAGGGATGCTGCTGTTCAGGTCAGGCTCAATAGGAGGCGCTGATATCAAATTCTTTACCTGCTTCGGCCTTATAGCGGGAAGGCAGGGAATAGTGATAATATACATACTGACGACCCTTCTGTTTGCCGTGCAGTCCGCCATAAGGATCGCGACAGGCAGAGGAACAATTAAGGACAGGGCACCGATGATGCCTGCTGCATGCGCGGCAGTGACGGTGTATTTCATGTTCCTGTGGAACACAGGAGATCTTATATTTCATCTGTAGACAAAATGGGCAAGAATGTACTGATCAGAATAGAATACGACGGGACGAACTTCTCCGGCTGGCAGAAGCAGCCTAAGGCGAGGACTGTGCAGGGTGAGATAGAGCACGTCCTTAAGTACATCGCAATGGAAGACGTCAACATACACGGCACGAGCCGCACGGACGCGGGAGTGCACGCTCTCGGGCAGTGCGCGAGCTTTGACTGGAACTGCAACATGCCTGTAGAGAAGCTGTCTGAGGTAATGAACAGAAGGTTCGGAGCAGGAGGGACCGGAAGGTCGGGAGCTCCGGGGGATATACGTATCCTGTCTGCAGAGGTGATGGATGATGATTTCCATGCAAGGTATTCATGCAGAGGAAAGACGTACAGATACCTCATAGATAAGACAGGTGACATATTCAGGCGGAACTTAGCTTTCCAGTATCCTGATGCGGACAGACTTGATATAGATGAGATGAGAAAGGCTGCTGCACACATAGTAGGAACGCACGATTTCAAGTGCTTTGAGACATCCGGCGGGACACCGAGAGAAACAACAGTGAGAACTGTTTCTTCACTGGAGATATCCGAAGACAGCGAGACCATCACCATAGAGATAACAGGAGACGGGTTCCTGTACAACATGGTCAGGATCATCGTCGGGACGCTCGTGGAAGTCGGCATCGGGAAGAAGGCCGCAGATGACCTGCCTGCGATCATAGAGAGCCGCAGCAGAGGCAATGCAGGATTCACCGCACCGCCGCAGGGATTGTATCTTAAGGAGATATATTTCCTTGGATAAATAATAAGGAGAGAGATTTGTACAAGGTAAGTATCGACAAATTTGAGGGACCTTTTGACCTGCTCGTATACCTCCTGGAGAATGCCAAGATGGACATATATGACATCAAGGTCTCGGAAATAACAGAGCAGTACATCAGCTATCTCAAGGAGATGGAGGATCTTAATATTGAGGTGGACACTGAGTTCATCGTCCTTGCCGCCGTGCTCATCAGGCTGAAGTCGCACATGCTGCTGCCGAGAGTCACAGAGACTGGCGAGATAATGATCGAGGAAGATCCGAGAGAAGAGCTGAAGGGCAGACTTCTTGAATACGTGCGGACGAAAAAGCTCGCGGAAATGCTTGCTGAGCGTGAAGAGTACTTCATGGCCGTTCACGAGAAGCCTGCAGAGGACATGTCTGAGTACACCGAGAATCCTGATGAGATACTTTCAGTATCTGATGAGCAGATGGTGAATGCATTCATAATGTTCCTGACGCGCAAGAAGAAGGTAGAGGAGGTTTCCGAAAGGTATCAGAGAGTAAGACGCCGCAAGGAGACCATCGAAGCCAGGATAGAATACATGACCGACAGGCTTGAGCGTAAGTTCAGGGAAGGCAAAGGAAGGGTATCATTTACCGAGCTTCTGCCTGAGAAAGCCGACAGGTTCGATATAACTCTCTCATTCATGTCGCTCCTCTCAATGATCAGGAATCAGGGATATGATGCCGAGCAGAAGGAGAATTTCGGAGAGATAACCGTTAAGAGAAAGATAGATGCTGTGACCGGAAAGGAGCAGATGGATGTATAGCAGAAAGACAATGAAATCGGCGCTCGAAACAATGATGTTCATGTGGGGAGAACCGCTTGAAGTAAAGGATGCTGCGGCTGTGCTCGATGAGGAGAAGAGCGTGGTAAGAGAGCTTTTCAGGGAACTTCAGACAGAATACGAGCAGGAAGGACGCGGCATCAGGATACGCGAGGCTGACGATGCGTTCGGATATGTAACACACATAGAGAACGATATCTTTGTCAGAAAGCTGTGCACGCCGGTCAGAGTAAAGAGACTGTCGCAGGCAGCGCTTGAAGTTCTGGCCATCATAGCATACAGGCAGCCTGTTACCCGTTCTGAGATAGATTCGATCAGAGGCATCAAGAGCGAAAGGGTCATAGACGGACTCATCGACAAGGGGCTCGTTGAAATAAGCGGCAGATCAGAAGGCATCGGCAGACCGCTCATATATGTTACGACGCGGGAGTTCCTCAAGAAGTTCGGCTTTGCCTCACTCAAAGACCTGCCGGAGGTACCTGAATATGAAGAACTGAGAAGGACACCTGAGGAAGAGGCCGGATACGGGCAGATGATGATCGATTTTGAAGGACAGGAAGAAAGCAATGAGAATTAATCAGTATATAGCATCGGCCGGCATCACAAGCAGGCGCAAGGCCGATGAGATGATAGAAGAAGGCAGAGTCAGGATCAACGGCGCGGTGCTCCTCAACCCGGGATACCACGTGCAGGACGGCGATGTGGTCGAGGTGGACGGAGCCAGGATACAGCCTGAGCAGAAGAAGGTCTACTATCTTCTGAACAAGCCTGCGGGATATGTGACATCGACAGCTGACAAGGAGGGCCGCCCGGTCGTAACAGATCTGGTGCCTGACAGCGTCAGGGTATTCCCTGTAGGCCGCCTGGACTACAACACAACAGGACTCCTCATCCTTACCAATGACGGGGACCTGTCCAACAAGCTGATGCATCCTTCGCACGGCTTTGACAAGAAGTACCTCGTCAGAGCCAACGGTATCGTGACGCTCGCAGAGGCAAAACGCCTTGAAGAGGGCGTGGATATCGGAGGATTCGTGACATCGCCTGCGGAGGTCCATCTCATAAAGCATGACCGCAATTCCACGATCGCTGAGATCACTATCCACGAGGGGAAGAACCGTCAGGTCCGCCGCATGTTCAAGGCGGTAGGGCATCCGGTGCTTGAGCTGAGCAGGATAGGTCTCGGAAATCTCACTATAGGCAAGCTTGCACAGGGACAGTGCCGCAAGCTGAGCCCTGCGGAAGTGGAATACCTCAAGAGAGTATAGAGAATCAACAGTAACAACGGAGAGCGTGCAATGGGACTCAGTCTTGTCGAAGGAAGACTTTCAGACAGATACAATCATTTTGCAGAATATGAATTCGAATCCTGTCAGGCCACGGATACGAGGCTGATGGGCGTTGTTGCCATGAAGATAACCTGGCGCGGCAGGGACAAGGCCCGCGCAAGATATTTTCAGGTCATCCATCTTGATTACTCGGAGTACGGCATTGACGAGTACCTCGAGTTTGAATGCATCCCGGGAACGGATACATACAAGGACAACAAGGAGGACATGAATTACTACTGGCAGCACTTCACGGGAGTGATGGGCGGCAAGGTCGTCAGCATTCCTGCGGAGACCATGATGAAGCTCATAGAGATGGCGCTGCCGCTTGCCTCCGAGGGGATCGACCGCGAATATGACGATGACGAAAACCGGGAGTTCAGGGCATATGCCGTCATGAGGCTCGGGCTCATGAAGAAAGAGCTCGAGAGGCACGGATACAGCGCTGAAGGCTGCGGTCCCGAGGCTGCCATGAGAGCTGTCACGCCGCAGAAGCTGGCTACATGTGAGACGATCAATTACTTCATCATGAGGCTTGTAGACAGAGACTTCGATGCGGCGGCCATGCTGTCATATATCGACCGCAGCGAACTCGAGAATAGCGAACTTGCGGAAGCGGGGATACAGACTCTTGTCAGGAGCAGGATAAAGAAGAGCGACCAGGAGAAGGACGTGCCTTCGGACGGGAAGTCTTTCCCTTACAGGTGCAGGATCACCACTCTCGGAAGAGACGGATACTACCACGCTACATTCGTGATATATCTGAGCGGTGACTACAGGTCGAAGGACCCGTTCGTCACTCAGCTGGACATAGGCTCGGTGGTCAGACTGTCCGAGTATGAATCAGCGATCCAGGTGGCCAGGAGAGAGTACATCACGGTGTTTGAATGCCCGGACAACATCCTCAACGGATTCGACGGCAGGAACATCGCACCGCTTATCTCGGCGGACCAGTCGATAGTTCCCAACGGGTGGCTGTACACCATCTACAACAAGGACAACTCGCATGTCAACAAGAGCGACTACAGACTCGGCGATGATGTGTACGGATATGCACTTCTCTCCATAGGAGGGGAGTTCGTGCTGATGAGCAATGAGATGACAAGGATAAGCATGCTGGACAATGCCACAGCGATGTCATTGTATGCTCCGTACCTGAAGCTGAGCGGCAGGTTCATGATCGAAACACCGATTTTCCACACGCTCTGCCACACGCATGGGGCATACTTTGCAGACCTCATCGAGCAGAATCCGGAGAGCTGATGCTTTTGTAAGATCGTTCAAGAAATGACATACTGATATATACAAAAAACAAGATACTTAACATAAAAAAATTATCAGGAAGGTTTTGTTCGTTTTTTGAGGAAGATTTTTCAACACGACTCAAAGTGCTGAAAAACGCCTATGTGCAGAGTTTTTCCACATGGTTTGTAAAAATCGTATACATTTTTATCCACTTATCCATGTGGAAAACTTCAGGCTCTGAAACGTTGAAATTTCAACGTTGAAACGATTTTAATCCATATGTCAACAGGATTTATCCACAATTTTTGATCAGCTGAAAAGACGGATTTTGTTCGATTTTGTGAAACGCTTTTAAAAATCCGTGAAACACGCAGAAAGAAGGCCTTTTGAGACAATGAGCAGAATATACAGAACAGATCAGTACGCCGTTACATGTGTAACAAAAGTAAGCGAAGTACAAGAAAAGAACGGACTGGACATCATTTCCTGTGAGGATTCAGTCTTCTATCCGGAAGGCGGAGGACAGCCGAGCGACACCGGAACAGTGTCCCTTGGAGACAGACTGTTTGAAGTCACATCAGCTCATGACAAGAGCCTCGAAGGACCTGTGTGGCACTATACGGATGCACCGGCAGGAACCTTCCATGAAGGCGATGAAGTGACTCTGACTATAGACTGGGATGCCAGATTCATCAACATGCAGAGACATCTCGGCGAGCATATGCTCAGCGGAGCATTCCACAATCTCTTCGGCGGAGTGAACAAGGGATTCCATATGGGCGAGGACTATATCACCATCGATATAGATCTTGACGGCAGGATGCTTACGGAAGAGGAACTTGACCTTGCACAGAATATGGTAAACAGCGCTGTGTGGGCTGATCTTCCGGTAACGGTGACATGGTTCGATGATTATGAGTCATCGCTGGCACTTCCTGTAAGAAAGCAGGTGCCGCATGACGGCAGGGTCTCCGTTGTCACAGTAGGTGACATTGAAGATCCGTTCGACTGCATCGCATGCTGCGGTACACATCCTTCTTCCACGGGACAGGTGGGACTGGTGTCACTGTATAAATGTGAGCCGAACAAGGGCATGAACAGGGTGTTCTTCGACTGCGGAAAGAAAGCCCTGGATAAGCTAACCGGGGATCATGCCATTCTCACAGGTGTTTCAAAGAGATACTCATGCAGCCCTGATGATCTTCCGTCAAGACTCGACAGCGAGGCGGAAAGCATAAGCGCTCTCAAGGGAAGAGTGGCGTCTTTCGCATCCTATGTATCCGAAAAGGAGAAAGAGGATATCCTGAGCCGGATACAGGCTGAAGGATGCAGGGCATACACTTATTCGACCCGCCTTCTCACAGCGGACGAGCTTCTCAAGCTCGGATTTGCGGTAATAAAGGAAGCTGACGGGATCCTGCTCATACTCATGCAGCCTGAAGCAAAGACCTGCCTGCTGCTTTCATCCGGAGATGTGAAATGCGGACAGTTTGTAAAGGAAAATGCCAGAACGTTCAACGGACGCGGGGGCGGAAGAGACGACAATGCGCGTGCACTCTTCACTGACGTAAAGGACATGAAGGCCTTTGCCACAGCGGCGTCTGAAGTGGTAAAATAGCATCAGAAAAAGGCAGTGCAGAGCTGAATAGCGCACTGCAGCGGGAGGAGATAAAAATGCTGGACCATAAGGTTATCATAACTATAGACAGAGAATTCGGAAGCGGCGGACACGAGGTAGGAAGAAGACTTGCAGAAAGACTCGGAGTTCCTTTCTATGATGATGAGATCATAACAAGAGCTGCTGTGAATACCGGATATCATGAGGAATACATCAAGGCCAATGACGAGAAGGCGCCTGACTACACGGTATCCTCGCTTTTCACTGGCATCGATACATTCCAGCCTTCACCATTCTCCAGGATCCAGGAGGAGGAATTCAGGATCATCAGAGAGATCGCTCAGGAAGGCAGCTGCGTTATCGTGGGAAGAGCTGCTGACTATATCCTCAGCGACGAGGAGCATGTGAGCATTTTCATCTTTGCACCTATCGAGGAGAGAGTGAAGAGAAATCTCGAAGTTGCCAAGACAAGATTCCCTGACGAGAATGCAGATGCATACGCAATGGAGAAGAAGGTCAAGCAGATAGACAAGCAGCGCCGCAGATACTACGAGTTCTACACTGACAACAAGTGGGGCGGCAGAGATGTCTATGATCTTCTGATCAACACGAGCCGTGCAGGCGTCGAGGGTGCAGTCGACATTATCGAAGCATATATAAAGGGAGGCAAGGGCAAGGATCTGCTTTCGGATGTTCCTTTCCTGCCTGAAAAATAATCAGACAGGCCAGGGTGTGTAAGTGAACGGGTTTTCTCCCATAATTCGATTGACATCAGCTAAAGTCTGACTATAATAAATAACAGCCTTATTAAGAGCGAGGGAGGGAATGGGCCCTGTGATCTCGCGGCAACCTCACCCGGGGGTGAAGGTGCCAATTCCCACGGGGAGCAGCCATTCCCCGGCAGATGAGGTCTGTGTATCTCTCTGCGTGCGGCAGAGGGATTTTTTTATGGCTGAGAACAGGGGATCATATAAATGAGAAGATTATTTACATCAGAATCAGTAACAGAAGGACATCCGGATAAGGTGTGCGATCAGGTATCCGATGCGGTGCTTGACGCCATTCTGGCGCAGGACCCTAAGGCACACGTTGCCTGCGAGTGCGCTACCAAGACCGGCTTCCTGATGATATTCGGAGAAGCCTCCGGAAACTTTGACGTTGACTATGAGTCTATCGCAAGAAAGACTATCTGCGAGATAGGCTATGACTCAGACGACGTATGTTTTGACGGAAACACCTGTGACATCATCGTTCATATGGAAGAGCAGTCCGCAGACATCGCAATGGGAGTCAATGAGTCCTATGAGAGCAAGGAAGGCAGCCAGAAGGGCGAGGATGCTCTTATCGGAGCAGGAGACCAGGGCATGATGTTCGGTTATGCCTGCACAGAGACGAAGGAGCTCATGCCTATGTCGGCACAGCTTGCCCACAGCATTGCCAAGAAGCTCGCTGCAGTCAGAAAGGACGGCACTCTGCCATACCTCGGACCTGACGGAAAGACACAGGTCACAGTCGAGTATGATGACGGTGAGATCGTAAGAATCGACACAGTAGTAGTTTCCACACAGCACAGTGCTGACGTCAGCCTCGAGCAGGTAAGAGAGGACATGATGAAGTATGTCATCAGACCTGTTATTCCTGAAGACCTCCTGGACGGAGAGACCAAGTTCTACGTCAACCCTACAGGCAGATTCGTCATTGGCGGACCTATGGGAGACTCCGGACTTACCGGAAGAAAGATCATAGTTGACACATACGGCGGACACTCATCACACGGCGGCGGCGCTTTCTCGGGCAAGGACCCTACGAAGGTAGACAGGTCAGCTGCCTACATGGCACGCTACATCGCAAAGAACATTGTTGCAGCCGGTATCGCTGACGTATGCGAGATCCAGCTTGCCTATGCTATCGGCGTTGCAGAGCCTGTATCAGTAAGCGTTGATACATTCGGAACAAGCCTCTTCAGCGACGAGAAGATCGCAGTGCTTATCCGCGAGTACTTCGACATGAGACCTGCTGCTATCATCAGAAAGCTTGAACTTGACAGGCCTCAGTACAGACATCTTGCGGCATACGGCCACATGGGCAGAACCGATCTCGACGTCAAGTGGGAGAAGACAGACATGGCTGACGTTCTCAAGAGAGCCATCAGCGGAGCAAGCGACAAGTAAGGTTTCCTTCGGATCATACGGCGTTGCCGTATGGACGGAAACCTTCTAATTCGCTCCACAAGGTCGCGAATTAAAACAGGGTAATAAGAATGTCACACTTTGAGAAAGTATCATATGAACAGTGGAAGAAGGACTGCGGCATCAAGGGGCTCCCGGACAGGGAACTCAGGGAATGGTATGATGCGATAAAGCTGCCAAAACAGGCAACGGCATCATCTGCCGGCTGCGACTTCTTCATGCCGTTCAATCTGAATTTTGAGCCGGGCTCGAGATTCAGGATCGCTACGGGTATCCGCTGGGTCACAGACAGAGACGGTGCGGACAGGGGCAAAGTGCTTATGATAGTCCCGAGGAGCGGTCTGGGGTTTAAATATGGCATCAGGCTTACCAATACTGTAGGTATAATCGATGCTGACTACTGCGACTCTGACAATGAGGGCCACATAATAATCAGCATGGATAACCCGTCAGAACAGACAGTACCGCTGCCTGAGGGCAAAGCGTTCGCTCAGGGCATTGTCGTCACCTATGACATTCCGGAGGGTGCTGAGTCTGGTGAGGCAAGGTCGGGCGGTTTTGGCAGTACGGACCGCAGTACCGGGAAATAAATGAGCAGACATAACAGCAGGAACATAATTGAATATGCAGACGCAGTCATCGTGGGAGCAGGCGCTTCCGGACTTGCTGCGGCAATAGAACTCAGGATGAATGATCCTTCGCTGAGCGTAGTGATCATTGAAAAGAATGATGTGCCTGCACGCAAGATAAGAGCTACCGGAAACGGCCGCTGCAACATCACCAACCGCGATGCAGAGGGCTATACGGAGATAATGAAGTTCTTCACCTCTATCGGGCTCGTCACAAGGACTTATGATAACGGACTGGTATATCCTTATTCAGAGTCGGCTGCTGATGCAGCTGAGCTTCTCATAAGCCGTGCGGAAGAACTCGGGGTAAGGATCATAACAGATGCAGAGGTCACTTCGGCATGTGCCGCAGGAGACTCCCGTTTTGCGACTTCCTTTGAACTGAAGACAGCGGACGGAAGAGGATCCCGCACCATCACATCGGAATATCTCATCCTGGCATGCGGCGGCAAGGCAGGCCCTATGTTCGGCACGACAGGGGACGGCTACGGCATCGCAAGGAGTTTTGGTCACAGCATCGTGACTCCTGTACCGGTCCTGACACCTGTGGAATGCAGGGAGTGGGGCAGCAGGGATGAGAATGACGCCGTGTGTCTGGCAGGGACAAGGACAAGAGGAACTGTCGCTCTCATTAAGAATACGGATGATGCTGGGTGTTCAGTTGACGGCGCGGAGCTGTTCATGGAAACAGGTGAGATACAGTTCACTAAATACGGCCTGTCCGGTATATGCATCTTCAATATGACCAGGCATATGAGATATGACAGGTCGAAGGGCGAGAGCCTGGAAGACTTTGCTGTAAGGACAGATCTTTTCCCTGACGGAGATATAACGGAGTTTCTGAGAGACAGACAAAAGCATGCCTTTTCCGGAGAGAAGACTGCTGATGTTCTCAGGACAGTCCTCAAGGCAAACATAGCCGGATATGTACTTAAAAAGGCGTGCGGAGAAGCATGCGATGAGAATCTTGCTGAGAAGGAAGTCGGGGATCTCACAGATGCTGACATACTCGCGATATCCCATCAGGTACACGGGCTCACGTTCCATCCTGAGAGACTTAAGGGCTGGAAGGAAGCGCAGGCGACATCAGGCGGAGTCAGTCTTGATGAGCTTGACCCGGTCACAGGCGGCTCGCTTATAACCCCGGGCCTGTTCATAACAGGAGAGCTTGCGGACAGAGACTATATGTGCGGAGGATATAACCTCAGCAATGCATGGCTGACAGGGATCGGGGCGGCACATGCTATCCTGACGTCTGACAGTCATAAGTGAATATATTAATCGGTGAAAACCGCTGCAGCCCGCTTCAAGCGGGCTGTTTTCGTGTATAATGTACCCATGAAATACAGGATCAATGAGATAAAAACAGATATAGACGTCCCTGTGAGCGATCTGCCGGGACTGATCGCGCACAGGACAGGACTCAGACGGGACGACATCTCCAGGTGGGAGATAAGACGCAAGTCGATCGATTCAAGAAAGAAGCCGCATATACAGTTTGTATATACGGTCGATTTTACGTCGGACAGGAAGATAAAACGCAAAGTAAACGGTCTCTCTCAGGTGGATGAAGCCGCAGAGAGAGTAGTTCCGCCGGAGCAGGGCTCTGCGAAAATGAAAGGGAGGCCGGTCATCGCCGGAGCAGGTCCGTGTGGTCTGTTTGCAGGACTTGAGCTTGCAAAGCTTGGCTACAGACCGGTCATCATTGAAAGAGGACCTTCAATGGATGACAGGGCTGAGGCGGTAGAACGGTTCAGACGCGAAGGGGTGCTTGACCCGGATGCCAACATGCTGTTCGGCGAAGGCGGCGCAGGAACGTTCTCTGACGGTAAGATAGGCACCGGTATCAAAGACAGCCTTATAAGACAGGTGCTCGCTGAATTCCGTGATGCAGGCGCAGGTGATGAGATAATGTATCTCGCCAAGCCTCACATAGGCACGGATTTGCTGAGAACTGTGATTGTCAATATACGCAGAAAGATCGAAAGCCTCGGCGGCGAAGTCAGGTTCAATACAAGACTCGATTCACTGCTTACTGAGAACGGACATCTCAAAGGGATCACAGTGACTCATGTCAAAGGGGAGAGCGTGAATAACAGCCGCGCTGATGCGTCTGAAACAATAGAGACAGACACTCTCATCCTGGCTGTCGGACACAGCGCAAGGGATACTTTTGCCATGATAAACGATGCCGGGATAGGGATGCAGCAGAAGCCGTTCTCCATAGGCGTAAGGATGGAGCATCCGCAGACAGTCATAGATGCCGCCCAGTACGGACCGGAGAACTGCGGCAGGGTAACAGATGCCCTGAGTGCTGAGAAGGAGCCGGGAAGGCTTCCTCCGGCTGACTATAAGATAAACTACCGTGCATCGAACGGGCGCGGCGTGTATTCCTTCTGCATGTGCCCGGGCGGTGAAGTTGTCGTGTGCACTACGGCGGAAGGAGAGCTGTGTGTCAACGGCATGAGCAGACGGAGAAGAGACAGCGGAACAGCAAACAGCGGGATCCTCTGCGATGTAAAGACGGAGGATTTCGGTTCTGATGATGTTCTTGCAGGTGTAAGGTTCCAGGAGAAGTACGAGAGACTGGCATTCCTGAACGGAGGCAGTGACTTTACTCCGCCGCGCTGCAGCATGAAGGACTTCCTGGAAGGAGAATCCGGCCCGGCCTGCAGCGTGATCGACTCTCTCCCGGGATTTGCGTCGGAAGCACTGCGCGAAGCCGTACCGCATTTTGCCCGCAGAATACACGGATATGATGATCCGGACGGTGTCGTCACAGCAGTTGAGACCCGGAGCTCTTCCCCTGTAAGGATAGTGAGAGGAGAAACGGGCGAGAGCAGCATAGGCGGGATATATCCTGCCGGTGAGGGCGCCGGGTATGCAGGCGGGATCACTTCGGCAGCGTGCGACGGTATAAGGGCTGCATGGCATATCGTTGAGAAATATGCCTGCCCGGAGTAGAATTTACATAAGAAGGCTGCTGAGAGGCAGCATAACAGCAACAGCAGGCAGCACCGGAGAACAGGAAAGGAAAGAACATGGCAACAGTAGAAGAGCTGGTAAAGCAGTATGACACAGACCCTGAACTCAGGAAGGAAGTGGATGGCATCCTCGCTGACGGCAAGATCACTATGAAGGAATTCCTGACGTTCGCAAGCGACCATGATGTCGACGTTTCACTCAAGGACATGCCGAAGATCATAGCTGAGGCGAAGAAACTGGGACTTATAAAGTAACGGCAGCAATCCAACTGCCGGGCATCCTGCAGCCACAGGTTGCGGGATGATTTCGGGACATTTTGTCCCATATCTCTGACAGCACATGATACCTTCAGATTGCAGTGGTATTATAGTGCTGTTTTTCTGATGGAACCATTTCTTCAGAAATAAAAAATGTATGAAAACGGGGGGACCGGAGTTGAAGGAAAAAATAACATATGCGGTATACAGGATCATCCGGTTCTTCATATGGCTTTTCTATCCTGAGATAAAGTCAGAGGGGACCGGGAACCTTCCTGATGAGGCTGTCATCGCTGTCGGCAACCATGCCAAGATGAACGGACCGATATCCTGCGAGCTGTATTTTCCGCGTGAACACAGCACCTGGACGGCGGGGCAGATGATGAAGCTCAGAGAAGTGCCTGATTACGCATACACGGACTTCTGGGGGGAGAAGCCTGCATATATCAAATGGGCATTCAGAATACTGTCGTATATAATTGCGCCGCTTGCTGTATGCATATTCAACAATGCAAAATGCATTGGCGTTTATCATGACACAAGACTTCTCTCAACATTCAGAGATACCGTAAGAAAGCTTGAAGAGGGGACGGATATCGTCATCTTCCCTGAACACAATGTCCCGTACAACAATCTTGTGTGGGAGTTTCAGGACAGGTTCGTCGATGTGGCGAAGATGTATTACCGCAGGACAGGCAGGGAAGTGTGCTTTGTCCCGATGTATACGGCACCGAGGCTCAGGAAGCTGTATTTCGGAAAGCCTGTAAGATATGATCACAGCGCGCCGGCAGAACAGGAAAGAAAGCGCATAGCCAAGGCTATGATGGACGGCATAACAGAGATCGCAAGGAGCCTTCCGGAACATACGGTGGTCCCGTATCCTAACATGCCGTCAGGACAGTATCCGACAAACAGGGAGTATAAGGAGAATGAGCAGGTTCGGTTCGAACAGCTTCAGTATGAATAGGAGAAGGTTCAGAGAACCTGAGGTGGACTACAGGGAGTTCAGACTGTCACGTCTGAACGAGCCCCGTTTTTCGCATATCAAACTCCTCGGCGGATGGGTGGTCTATCTGTCGCTCTATTTCATTACCGAGAATCTGATCCCTTACAGCAGCTGCCATGTGATACACTGCGCGCTTGACGACATGATACCTTTCAATGAATGGTTTCTTATTTTCTATTGCTTCTGGTTTGTGCTGCTGATACTTTCACTTCTGTACTTTTTCCTGTATGATATAGACAGCTTTAAAAAGCTGCAGATATTCATAATGATCACACAGGCAGTCGCTATGACTGCGTACATACTGTACCCGAGCATACAGACAGGAAGACCCGAAGTGATGCCGCGGGACAACTTTCTGTGTGACCTGGCGGCATTCATATATGCATTCGATACACCGACCGGCGTATGCCCGTCGCTGCACGTTGCCTACTCAATGGGAATTGCATCAGTCTGGTGCAAAAAGAAGGACGCATCTGCTGTATGGAAGGTGTTCGTCGTGATATCTGTGATACTGATATCGATATCTGTCGCTTTCGTAAAGCAGCATTCGGTGATCGATATAGCAGCTGCGATTCCGGTTGGAATACTGGCTGAATATCTGATATACGGAAGAGGGGCTGCCGTAAGGAGGAGGCTCTTCAGGAGAAAGATAAGACATTTTGCCCTGCATATGCAGGCCCTGAGATAGAGGTTCCGATGAAGGATAAACTAAGACAGAAAAAATGGTATCCATATGCGGTCGCTGCATGTATTGCAGTGGCCTTTTACGTTATTCTTACCCACCTCGGATCAATTACATCCGGACTTCTGACATTTATCGGATACTTCGATACGGTGATCCTGGGATGCGTCATAGCATATATCATGAATCCTCTTGCAATGCTGTTCGAAAGGACTGTCTTTGCAAAGGTAGGACAGGGCAAGCTGAAGTGGTCCCTGTCCATCGGATCGGCAGTCATACTTCTGATTCTCATGCTCGGATTCCTGCTCAGGACGCTTATTCCTCAGCTGATGGACTCTCTCATTATGCTGGTCAGCAATATGGATGTCTATCTCGCGTCGCTCCATGACCTGATCGATAAATGGGGGCTGTCCGAAGTACTGAGGTCGGATAAGCTGTTTGACTCATCAGAGGATGTAGTAAGAAGGGTTCAGGCATATTTCAGTCAGAACGCCGAAACATTAATGGATGCATCGGCTGCCGCAGGCAGGAGCCTGGTAAAATGGGTCATTGCGTTCGTTCTTTCAGTCTATCTGCTGTCTGCCAAGACCGGCATCAAGAACGGATTCAAGCATCTTCTCAGTACTCTGATGCCTGAGAAGAGATTCAACAGCTTTGTGAGCTTCATAAGCCGCTGTGACAGGATCCTTGTCAGCTATATAGTATCCAGCCTCATTGATGCGATAATCATCGGGATCATCAATCTCATATTCATGAGCATAATGGGAATGGAATATGCCGGCCTCATATCAGTAGTCGTGGCAGTGACCAATCTGGTGCCGACCTTCGGACCGATTGTCGGCGGAGCAGTGGGAGGTCTGATACTTCTCCTCGTCAAGCCGCTTCATGCCATTATATTCATCATATTCACGTTCATACTTCAGTTTATCGACCCGTATTTTATCAAACCGAGACTGTTCGGCAATACGCT
Organism: uncultured Eubacteriales bacterium; assembly: GCA_900315485.1. Taxonomy (GTDB): domain Bacteria; phylum Bacillota; class Clostridia; order Peptostreptococcales; family Anaerovoracaceae; genus Crickella. The sequence goes on from OMZI01000026.1 coordinate 24,842, forward strand.
CGGTGTTTCGGGCCTGCTGATCGTTATATCAGTCCTGGTATGCGGAAGGATGTTCGGAGTTGCCGGTATCCTTATTTCGATCCCGCTGGCGGCTATCCTCAGCTTTGTCTACAAAGAAGCCCTTCTTCCTGCTCTGGAAAGAAGGGCAGCCAGAAGAAAGGCTGAAGCGGTACAGTAGTTCCGTATGCTGCGGAGGTATTCACATGTATCATGTTAAAAATGACAAGAGGTGCATCAGATCAGCTGAATCTATTATGAAGGCGCTTGAGAAGCTGATGGCTAAGAAATCATTCATGGATATCACCGTAACGGATATCCAGAAGACAGCCGGCATAGGAAGATCAACGTTTTACAGACTCTTTGATACCATAGATGATGTCGTGACATACATGGTGGACAGGGAATTTGAGGAGATCGTGCGCGGATTCAGCATGATGAGCATAAGGGAATTCACCATAGACTGTCTTAGCGGTGTGATTGAGCGTGGTGACATTCTGATAGGCATCCTCTCTTCAGGAAGATCCGAACTTGTCACCAGGTCTCTCAGGGAGAACCTTCACAGAGCTGCTGAAGAAGCGGGAGAGGCTGATGAAACCGGTCTCCAGTACAGATTCGCGATTTTTGCGAGTGCCTGCATATCTGTTATCAGAGTGTGGGATGAGAATGGAAGAAAAGAGAGCATAGAAGAGCTCGCTGACTACATGCAGAAATATCTGGATTTCAGCAGGCTCACATAAATAGCGGAGGTATCTTCATTATTACGTTATAAAAAAGGACTATGCATATCCGTTGTGGATATGCATAGTCCTTTTGGATTGTATCAAGGTTGTCCTTAAGCCTCGGCTCTTGCCATTGCTTCTTCGAAGTCCTTTGTTCCTCTGAATACTTCGTTGGAATATGGATTCTTGCCCATTGCGATGGAGCGCTTGATGATTACTGCGATGCAGATAACGTTAGCTGCGATCGCTGCCATAGCGACAACGCCCTGTGCTCTCGGATCAGCGTGGATGCCCATTGAAGAGATGATCTCTCCAGCCTGAGCTGTTTTGCCTGCGCCTGCATTGTAGAGATCGATTGCCTTAGCATAGAGATCCATTGTTGTTACGCCGTTTTCCGTAGCACCGCCGTATACTGAAGGCAGAGCTGCGGCAAATCTGCTGCTGAGCTGGAATGCAGGAACGACCTGCGCCCACATGCACCAGATTGCGAGGGTGTTGGCTCTGTTCTGAATCCAGCCGCCCTTGTTCCAGAGTGCGTTGGCGAATGTCGGTGCCAGCAGAAGTGCTACGCCGCAGTACCATGTATGTGTCGGCAGGTTGACGTATGTGTACTCGAAGTTCCAGATGTCATATGCAACGATGAACCATGGCCGCCATTTGAACCACGCTTTCTTGCCGAGGCCCCACTTGTACTTGATCATCATGAAACCTACGCAGCCGATGTCAGCAGCATAGAGCTTGAAGTAATGGAACCATCCGTCCATGAATGCTACTGTAGGGTTTTCTTTTCCTCCGAACATACCCATATGCGCGAGGATGAAGTAGAGTGTCAGAATAGCCGGGATGATAACGAAAATGATCATTCCGCCGGTCTTGGTTCTTCTTCCGAGTTCGTTCATGACGATCAGTCCGACGAAGACCAGTACCCAGCCAATGATCTGCATAACAGCATGTTCACTGGGTTAGTCAACGGCAATCTGATATTTTCATAACAAATAAGAAAAGTCCTGCAAATATTGTCAGAAGGGCAGGACAGCAGGAGGGTTACAGCCAAATCAAAAGCGGTCCGGCTGCAGCGCGTACCGCTCAGGTTCATTTTTTATTCAATTACCGGAAATCATATCAGAGACCCATAGACTCTCTTATGCCATACAGGCCTACAGGCTGCGATGCCATCCATCTGCACGCATTGACTGCTCCCTTGGCACAGCCTTTCCAGTTGAGGCAGTGGTGGGTTATCTCGAGCCTTTCACCTTCGCCGAAGAAGAATACAGTGTGGCTGGAAGGGGTGTCTCCGCCGCGGATAGCGTGGAATGTGACTTTGCCTTCTTCTCTCGGATGTCTGCCCTGAGGACGTCCGTAAACAGCATCGCTGACGAGATCCTTTCCGACAGCTTCGCCCATGCTTTCGATGAGCTCTCTTGCTGTACCGCTCGGAGCATCAAGCTTCTTGTTGTCGTGCATGTCGACGATCTCGATGTCAGTCTCATCATACAGCTCCTGAGCTGCTTCCATGAGGAGCTTTCTCATGACATTGACCATTCTGTCTGTGTTTGCAGCAATCATAATAGGGATCTCAGCTGCAGCCGCTTCCAGACGGGCTCTCTGCTCTGCGCTGAAACCGGTGGTGCCGACTACGAGCGCTTTCTTATGTCTGATACAGGCATCCAGAACTTCCATTCCGAGTTCAACAGTAGAGAAGTCGCATACTACATCAGCCTGATCGATGACTGACTCGATGTCGTCAACTACAGGTGCACCTACCTGTGAGCCTGTCATTGCGACTTCGCCGATATCCTTGCCGATATAGTCTCTGCCGGCAGGACCTATACCTGCAACTATCTCAACATCGTCTCTCTTAGCTGCATCAGCTACGATAAGGCTTGCCATTTTGCCCCTAGGGGCTGTGATTATAAGTTTCATCTTCTGGTTGCTCCTTCCGTTCTATACGTGGTCCACATTGAAATCGAGCACGATCTCTTCGATAGCCGGTTCAAATCTTCTGAGCTTAACACCGGCTGCCTGCAGCATCATCTTGGATGCCTTGGTAGCAGGGGTGTCTGCGTACTTGTCAGAAAGATATACGACTTCGCTGACTCCGGCCTGGATTATGGCCTTGGCGCACTCATTGCAAGGGAAGAGGGCGACGTACAGTCTTGAACCTCTGAGCGACTTGCCTGATGCGTTGAGTATCGCATTCAGCTCGGCATGTACTACAAACGGATACTTGGTGATCTCGCCTTCACGGTCCCACGGGAACTCGTCATCAGAGCAGCCCTGAGGGAATCCGTTGTAACCGGTTGTAAGTATCACGTTACTGGCATCTACGATGCATGCGCCGACCTGGGTGTTGGGATCCTTGCTTCTTCTTGCTGCCAGAAGGGCTACTCCCATGAAGTATTCGTCCCACGAAATATAGTCTTGTCGTTTCATCCCGGTATACCATTCTTTCTTAATATAAAGCAGTGTGTCCACTGCGATTGTACAACTCTTCGGGCGATCGTTGCAAGCCTTGCGAAAGGCGGCTTGCGCAGGCGCCGGATTCCTTGAATTTCTTGTATTTCACGCGATATTGATGTATAATTCATTGTCTATGGCTTAATTGAGAACCGGGCACATCATGCAATATGAAATCAACGGTACCCGGTGAAGAAAGAAAATGAGAAACAACACTTGCTTATATACGGAAAAAAAGTCAAATACGGTAAGACATGCATGCAGCATGCTGGCAGCACTCATCATGGCGATGGTCATGATGATATCCATGACAGCAGCTGTTTTTGCTGATGCAGAAGGATCGGATAACAACCTGCACCAGAGTCAGGGCCTGGAAGGCGGCGCCTACGAGGTCACCCGTCTGGAAATGAAGGCATCAGTGGGAAAGGATCATTCCTATGATGTAACTGAAGAGATCACTGTCAATATCCCGCAGACCCTTCACCAGATCGAGTTCGCCATCCCGAGCGGATCATTCAGGATGAGAGGCCTTACAGTCGACGGAACTGCATTTGCTTCAAACATTGCATCATCAGGGAGTTCAGTAAAAATCGTGGACCAGCAGGCTCTGACTACCGGGATCCATACATATACGATCAGGTACAAGATCCTTGAGTTCGCTGACAGAAACACTGCGAAAGACATATTCTACTTCAATGTGCTTCTGCCTGAGTGGAAACAGCCTATCGGCGAGATGCATGCACAGATCACCTTCCCTGATGATTTCCCGGTAGACGATATCCAGCATTATGCCGGCCAGTTCGGAGCGGAGGATACGGAGAACCGTCTTACATACAAGACAGAAAAATCATCAGGGAGCTTCAGTGTATCAGGCAAAAGGATCCCTGAGAACTACGGACTTTCACTCAGGGCGGACCTGCCTGACGGCTACTGGGAGGGTGCCCTTGACGGAGTCTGGGCGATCTTTGCCATGATACTCGTTATGGGAGCGTGTGTTCTGGTGATGCTGGTCCTGTGGCTCATAGGCGGCAGGGATCCGAGAATAAAGAGAAAACCTCAGACACGTCCTATAGAAGGCGTTTCCCCGGTGGAACTCGGTTACGTATTCAATAACAGTTTTGACGGGAGAGACCTCGTCAGAATGATCATATATTTTGCTATAAAGGGCTATCTCAAGATCAGCGAGTATGAGCCGAAGAGGTACAGGCTGATCAGAAAGAATGACCCTGACGGTGAAGAGAAGCTTCTCAGAAATGCTTACGGGATACTCTTTGAGGATGTATATAAGGGAAGAGCTCTGGAAATGGATGATCTCGGGGAGAGGCTGTACAGGATCGAGAACGCTATAAGAGACGATATAGCAGCCGGATTCTCAAGCAAGGACACTCAGGCTTACACACCGCTCTCAAGGGCGTTCAGGGCTGTATGCATAATTCTTACGGGAGTGTCAGCTGCAATTGCCAACGGACTCAAGTACAGCTACCAGTATGTGGACGTGAATTATGTCGAGTCGGCTTTCATAGGTGCTGCAATAATGGCCATGACGGCGCTTCTGTGCATCGCCGTGGACCGGAGAGATTCTTCATCAGGAGAGACCGGACGCACCATGGAAATCATCACCGGATCGATACTCGCAGGCATGATCATATACTTTGCGGTCAGCATCATCGGTTCAACAGGACATATCCTGGCAGGTATCATAGTTGCCGCGCTGTGTGCAGCGGAAGTATTCCTCGCTGTCATCATGAGGGCGAGAGGCAAGGGCAATTCTGTTCTCATGATGAAGCTGAGACAGCTCAGGAGATTCATAGCACACCCTACACCAAAGGAGCTGCTGGAGAACTATCTCGCGGATACCGGCTACTACTACGACATGCTTATTTATGCTCTTACATTCGGATCAGAGGAATCATGGGCAATATCATTCCTCACTCTGGATGTGCCGGAGCCTGAATGGTATTCGGATGATATAGAAGGACACGCCTTCTCCAACCTGAGAGAAACGCCTACCACGGTAGATTACGCAAGAGACATAAGATCCTTCGTAAGAACGGTCGAGGGCGCTTATGACGAGATGCTGAGAAGGATGCACAGAAGATAGTGCATAGATAATTATTGGGATCAGAAATAATAACAGGAAAGACAGGAACAGAATGGCAGACAATCAGAAGATAATCAACATAGCAGTTATTGCACACGTAGACGCAGGCAAATCCACTCTCGTGGATGCTCTGCTGGCACAGTCGCATGTATTCCGCGACAACGAGCAGGTAGTCGACTGCGTCATGGATTCTGACGCGATCGAAAGGGAGAGAGGCATCACGATCTACTCCAAGAACTGCTCGATAATGTACAAGGACTACAAGATCAACATCGTGGATACTCCGGGACACGCCGACTTCAGCTCGGAAGTAGAGCGTATCATGAAGACTGTGGATACCGTTATCCTGCTTGTTGACTCCAGTGAAGGACCTATGCCGCAGACGAGATTCGTGCTGAACAAGTCGCTGCAGCAGGGCATCAATCCTATTCTGTTCATCAACAAGATAGACAAGAAAGATGCAAGGATCGATGAAGTAGTCGATGAGACTTATGAGCTCTTCATGGACCTTGAAGCCAATGATGACCAGCTCGATTTCCCGATCCTGTACGGCATAGCCCGTCAGGGAATCGCTGTCAATGATCCTTCAGAGGTGGAGGGCATTACCATCGGTGACGGACAGACCAAGATCAAGAAATCGCCTAAGGGATACGGAGGACTCAATATCGAGCCGCTTCTGGAGTGCATCGTGAACCACTGCGATCCGTATCCTGCAAGGGACGAAGAGCCGCTGCAGATGCAGGTTTCAACTCTTGCATATGATGACTATATCGGCAGACTCGGTATCGGAAGGATAACAAGAGGTACCATTAAGGAAGCCCAGATGGTCGCTGTTACCAAGGAAGACGGCAGCGTCAGCAGAAACAAGATCAATCAGGTATTCGTTTATAAGGGGCTCAGCAGAGTGCCTGTAAGCGAGGCAAGAAGCGGAGACATCGTAGTTGTATCCGGCATATCGGACATCTCCATCGGAGAGACTATCTGCGATCCTGACAATCCGGAATCACTCGGAACCATCCACATCGAGGAGCCGACACTTTCCATGAACTTCATGGTAAACTCCTCGCCTTTTGCCGGTAAATCCGGAAAATATGTGACTTCAAGACACATCAAGGAAAGGCTGGAGAAGGAGCTCGAGGTCAACGTAGGACTTCTCGTGGAACCTACAGATACAACGGATTCCTTCAAGGTATCCGGAAGAGGCGAGCTGCACCTGTCCATCCTTATCGAGAACATGAGAAGAGAGGGCTATGAGCTGGCAGTATCCAAGCCGGAAGTAGTCGTCAAGAGAGGCGAGAACGGCGAGAAGCTGGAGCCTGTTGAAGAGGTAGTCGTAAGCGTTCCTGATGAGTACACAGGACCGGTCATCTCCAAGCTCAACCTGAGAAAGGGCCTGATGAAGCAGATGTATTCAGAAGGCAACGGATATTCAAGGATAATCTATACAGCTCCTACAAGAGGACTGATGGGATACAGGACAGAGTTCATCAATGATACTCATGGTGAAGGAACCATGGTAAGAAGATTCGAGGGATTCGAGCCTTGGAAGGGCGACATTCCTGACAGGATCAACGGTGTGGCTGTAGCTCAGGAAGAGGGACACTGCACTGCATACGCCATCTTCACCATCCAGGAGAGAGTCCAGATGTTCGTCAAGCCGCAGGATCATGTCTATGAAGGACAGATCGTGGGAATGAACGCAAGATCAGACGACATGGTAGTAAATCCTTGCAGAGCCAAGAAGGCCACAAACATGAGAGCTGCCGGAAGTGATGATACCATCAAGCTGACACCGCCGAGAGTTTTCTCCCTTGAGGAGGCGCTGGAGTTCATAGCAGACGATGAGCTTGTCGAGGTAACACCGGACGACATCAGACTGCGCAAGAAGCTGCTTACAGAGCTTGAAAGACGTAAGTACAACAACAGAAACAGATAAATCATTACCGTAAACAACGGAGGGGTATATGCCGGAGATCAGAAAATTCAGAAAAGTGCTCATCGCCAACCGTGGTGAGATCGCGATAAGAGTAATACGTGCGTGCAGAGAGCTGGGGATCAGGACCGTAGCCATCTATTCGGCTGAGGACAAGAACTCCCTGTTCCGCACCAAGGCTCACGAGTCATACGAGATAGGCAAGGGCAAGAGCCCTATCGATGCATATCTTGATATCGATGAGATAATCCGCATGGCGAAGACAAAGGGCTGCGATGCGATACATCCGGGTTACGGATTCCTGTCTGAGAATGCCGATTTTGCAGAGGCATGCGAAGAAGCAGGGATCGCATTCATAGGACCTACTCACGAGATGATGAACCGCCTCGGTGATAAGATCCAGTCCAAAATGGTCGCTGACGAAGTCGGTGTTCCGTGCATCCCGGGTGTTGAGGCTGCCATCAGCAATGACGATGATGCGATCAAGTTCGCGAATGCGGCAGGTTACCCTATAATGCTCAAGGCGGCTGCAGGCGGCGGCGGAAGAGGAATGAGGATCGTCCGTAAGGAAGAGGACCTCCTGCCTCAGTTCCACAGCGCACAGAACGAGGCTGTCAAGGCATTCGGAAACGGGGATATATTTATCGAGAAATACATCGAGGAGCCAAAGCACATCGAGGTGCAGGTCCTCGGAGACAAGTACGGCAATGTTGTACATCTCTATGAGAGAGACTGCTCCGTACAGAGAAGACACCAGAAGGTAGTTGAGTTCACACCGGCTCTGTGCATCACTGATGAGCAGAGACAGGCGATCTGTGAGGATGCTCTCAAGATCGCACGCGCTGTTAACTACAGAAGTGCGGGTACTGTTGAGTTCCTCGTGGACAGGGAAGGAAACCACTACTTTATCGAAATGAATACAAGGATCCAGGTCGAGCATACGGTCAGTGAACTGATCACAGGCATCGATCTTGTTCAGGCGATGATCCTGGTAGCTGAGGGCTACAGACTTGACTCGGAAGAGATCAATATCAAGAGCCAGGACGACATCCAGGTTCGCGGATACGCGATCCAGTGCCGTGTAACGACCGAGGACCCTACCAATAATTTTGCACCTGATACCGGAACGATCACAGAGTACCGCTCTGCTTCAGGAAACGGCATCAGGCTCGACGGCGGAAACGGTTTTACCGGATCTGTCATCACACCGTATTACGACTCGCTGCTCGTTAAGATCTGCTCGCATGACAGGACTTTCAACGGCGCATGCAGCAAGGCGGTAAGAGCTCTCAAGGAGATGAAGGTCACAGGCGTAAAGACCAACATCGGATTCCTTCTGAACCTTCTGAACCACCCGACTTTCCGCAAAGGAGAGTGCAATACCGGATTCATTGCCAACAATCCTGAGCTTCTCAACATCCGCTCCGTTGCGGACAAGGAGGCACAGGTGCTCGACTTCCTCGGCGACATGGTCGTCAACGGCCGTAAGGACAAGGCCGGTACATTCAACATCCCTGTTGTTCCTGAGGTCAGGAGAACAGAGATCGTCGGACTCAGAGGAACCAAGCAGTTATTCGAGGAAAAGGGCGCAAAGGGAGTATCCGACTGGGTACTCGATCAGAAGAAGGTGCTCATTACAGATACATCGCTGAGAGACGCTCAGCAGTCGCTGATAGCAACAAGAGTAAGGACAAGGGACATGGAGAGGATAGCACCTGCCATGGCTCTGTACGGCAAGGACCTGTTCTCATATGAGATGTGGGGCGGCGCTACATTCGACGTTGCGATGAGATTCCTCGGCGAGGATCCGTGGGAGAGACTGGAGACTCTGAGAGGCGAGATCCCTAACGTTCTCTTCCAGATGCTCATAAGAGGCGCCAACGCGGTAGGGTACAAGAACTACCCGGACAACACGATCAGGAAGTTCGTTCAGGAAGCAAAGAAGGCGGGCATCGATGTGTTCCGTATTTTCGACTCTCTGAACTGGGTACGCGGCATTGAGGTCGCACTTGACGAGGTACTGAACGTCGGAGGTATAGCAGAGCCTGCGATGTGCTACACAGGCGATATCCTCGACGAGAGCCGTGACAAGTATACTCTTGACTACTACGTGAAGATGGCCAAGAATCTTGAAAAGCAGGGCGCTCATATCATCGGCATCAAGGACATGTCCGGACTTCTCAAGCCGGTGGCTGCATTCAGACTGATCAAGGCTCTCAAGAACGAAGTTGCAGTGCCTATCCACCTGCATACTCACGATACATCCGGCAACGGAGTTGCTACCCTGATGCTCGCAGCTGAGGCAGGCGTAGACATCGTGGATGCTGCATTCAACAGCATGTCCGGTCTGACATCACAGCCGGCTCTCAATTCTTTCGTCGCTGCTCTTGAGAACAGTGAGAGAGACACTAAGATGGATACCAGGGGCCTGCAGAGGATCTCCGACTACTGGAGTGACGTAAGACCTGTCTACGGAGACTTTGAGTCAGACCTCAAGGCTACGACCGCTGAGATCTACAGACTCGAGATCCCTGGCGGACAGTATTCCAACCTCAAGCCTCAGGTCGAGAGCTTTGGCATCGGATACAAGTTTGACGAGGTCAAGGACATGTATGTCAAGGTCAATAAGATGCTCGGCGACATCATCAAGGTAACACCGTCATCCAAAATGGTAGGAGACCTTGCGATATTCATGGTACAGAACGACCTGACACCGGAGAACATCGTTGAGAAGGGTGCTGATTTTGACTTCCCTGACAGCGTTGTCACATACTTCGAGGGCATGATGGGACAGCCTGAGTTCGGATTCCCTGAGGACCTGCAGAAAGTAGTACTCAAAGACAGAAAGCCTATAACCGTAAGACCGGGAGAACTGCTGCCGCCTGACGACTTTGATGAGTTCAGACGCCATCTCACGGAAGACCTCGATCTTGAGGGAACGGATCAGGAGCTCGTTTCGTACTCCATGTACAGCAAAGTCTTCGATGACTATATCAAGAAGCTCCGTGAAGTCGGAAACTTCCGCAACATGGGAAGTGATGTGTTCTTCCACGGTATAGCGCTTGGACAGACTGTCGAGGTCGAGCTCAAGCCGGGCAAGATCATGGTCATCACACTTGAAGATATAGGCGATACAGACGAGGCTGGTAACCGTGACCTCACATTCACCGTCGACGGTTACAGAAGAGTCGTCAGCATCAAGGATAAGCAGGCTCTGACCAAGTCGGTAGCAGGATCACAGATCCAGTTCGCTAATCAGGATGACGAGAAGGAGATCGGAGCCAACATTCCGGGAACCATCATCAAGGTGCTCGTATCCGAGGGCGATGAGGTCAAACAGGGTCAGCCGATCGCGATCATCGAAGCCATGAAGATGGAGACCAATGTCATCTCGACAGGCGACGGCGTGATCGCCAAGATATATGTCAAGGAAGCGGAAAGCGTCAAGTCAGGACAGCTTATCGCACGCCTGGAAGATATACAGTAAAAACGTGCAGAACTGCTTTGCATAATGTATAATTGATAGGACCGTGTGGTCTTATGAATAAAAAACACAAATTAATCCCCTAATCAAAATAAAGGTGTAAGCCGAAAGGAGTATTTATCTCATGAAGAAGATTCTTGTTATCAACCCTGGCGCTACTTCAACCAAGATCTGCGTATTTGAAGATGAGAATGAGGTGATGCGTGTAGGCATCGACCATGATGCTGCTGAGATCGCTAAGTATCCTCATGTTGTAGATCAGGCTCCGTTCAGAAAGGAAGCCATCCTGAAGACTATCGAGGAGAAGGGTTACAAGCTGACTGACTTTGATGCTATCTGCGGAAGAGGCGGACTGTTCAAGCACATCCCGTCCGGTACATACAAGGTAAATGACGCTGTTATCCGCGATATCAAGAATCCACCTTACGGTGAGCACGCTGCTAACCTCGGAGCATATATCTCCAAGGAACTCGCTGATTCCGTAGGCATCCCTTCATTCTTCGTAGACCCTGTCTGCGTGGACGAGATGGAGCCGCTTGCAAGATATTCAGGACTCGGCCTTGAAGGATTCGAGAGACAGTCGTTCTTCCATCCTCTCAACCATAAGTCGGTAGCCCGCAAGGCTGCAAAGCAGCTCGGCAAGGCATATGAGGAACTCAACCTTGTCATCTGCCATCTCGGCGGCGGCGTATCTGTAGCTGCTCACAAGAAGGGCAAAGTCGTTGACGTAAACAACGTCAAGGACGACGGTGCGATGGGTATGGACAGAGGCGGAGCTCTTCCTGCAAATGCACTTGTAAACCTCTGCTTCAAGGAAGGCATGACCAAGGCTGATGTCAAGAGGATCATCGGACAGGAAGCCGGAATCTACTCATATACAGGAACAAAGGACTTCAGAGTAGTTGAGAATGCTGCATTTGATGACGGCGATGAGAAGATGCTGATGGCATTCAAGGCTATCGCATATCAGCTGGCTAAGGATATCGGAGCTATGTCCGCAGTTCTCAGATATGATGTCGACGCTATCATCTTTACCGGCGGAATGGCATACTCTGAGAGATTCTGCGAGGAGATCAGCTCATATGTAAGCAAGATCGCACCTATCATGAGATTCCCGGGGGAAGAGGAGATGAAGGCTCTTGCAGAAGGAGCTCTCAAGGCTCTCGAGACAGGACACTGGGAAATCTACGAGTAACTGGCAGAATTAATACAGATCGCAGAAGACAGCGGGCAATATCGGCCCGCTGTTTTTGAAGTATGACGGGCATGCCGTCAATCTGTGGTGAAAGTCCACAAGGGGCGTAGCCAACGACGAACCCCATAGCGACTCCCAAGGTTCAAATCGCGAGGTTTGGGCGAGAAGAAGGGATAGCGAAATCGTAGCCTGACGAACAGGAACCTAATACCGAGGCGCATACGGCGGATAAGCGGGCTTGAAGTCGCGAAGTCCAAAAGTTGGTCGTAACCCGTATGTGTAAATTAGGCAGGTAGACGAGGAAAGATTGACGACTTATCCCGTGAGGTCTCACGGACGGAGAAATCCGGAGAAATCCGCAGTAACAACGAACCGTGAGAAGTCAGCAGAGGTCATAGTAGTGATGAAACTCTTGTAATGGGAGCGGAGCGAAGGACCGAACAACCTAATAGCCAAATGGAACTCTCAAGGCAAGTATCTGTATCCGACGAGGACTGAAGCAGCGAAGACGTAACGGAGCGAACAGTCCACAGGAGGTAGGATAAAGGATGCGAGAGCGAAGGAAAGAAAGGAGGCAATCTATGTCGCAACTCTTGGAGGAGATACTCGCAAGGGAAAACATGATGCGAGCGTACAAGCGGGTAGTCGCGAATAAAGGCGCGAGCGGAGTGGATGGGATAACGACCGAGGAGGTCAGGGAATATCTCATCGAACATTGGGAGGAGATCCGCGAACAGATCCGAAACCGCAAGTACAAACCCCAGCCGGTGCGCAGGGTAGAGATACCCAAGCCAAACGGCGGAGTGCGTAACCTCGGAATACCGAGTGTGGTGGATAGAATCATTGAGCAGGCGATAGC
>OMZI01000025.1 GCA_900315485.1 uncultured Eubacteriales bacterium
GTTGGCAGACCAGTTTACGCGTTGTACGCGTCACGCGAGGAGTGTAAGGGCTATGCCCGTAAAAACAACAACCCCGCGTTTGACGCGGGGATGGTTTTTCGATGTTTCATTTTGTTTTCAGTAAATCGTCTAATCGGCGAGCATCTGCACTGCGGCGCGGGCTGCTGCGGCTGCGTCAGGAGTATACAGGTCGGCTCCGGCGCTTTCGCAGAACTCAGGCGATACAGGTGCGCCGCCGATGAGGATCTTCACATTGTCGCGTATGCCGCGTTCCCTGGCAAGCTGCACTACTGTCCTTATCTCATCCATGCATGTGGTGAGAAGGGTGGAGCAGGCGATTATCCTGCAGTCGTTGTCTATCGCTGCCTGGACAAAGTCTTCTGCAGGGATGTCGCAGCCGAGGTCGATGACTTCGAGGCCTGCGCCTTCCATCATTATCTTGACGAGGTTCTTGCCTATGTCGTGGAGGTCGCCCCTGACTGTGCCGAGGACGACTTTGCCTGAAGGGCCTCCTGTATTGCCGGCTGCAAGAAGAGGCTTGAGGACCTCTGTGGCTGCTGACATGCATGCAGCCGCACGGAGCATCTCAGGTACGAATACCTCGCCCCTTGAGAAGTCTTCTCCCAGCTCATTCATTCCTCTTACAAGACCGTCGTTCAGGATGTCCGCAGCGTCCAGACCTGCGGCTAGTGCTGCCTTAACTGACTCAACTGTCAGGTCGACCGAGCCGTCCTGAAGGTTTTCGGATACCTCTTCGAGAAGAGGGTGTATGTCAGAAGCAGGTTTTGCTGATCCTGCTGCCGGGGCTGCATCAGATGGAGCAGTCATTTCAGCGGCTGCGGATGCGGAAGCTCTTGACAGGATGACCGGATTCCTTCGCTCAGAGTCCTTTCTTGCTATGTACCGAGGCAGATGGTATTCGCTGTTGTATTTTGCGATCTCATCGTCTATCCACGGATCTATGTGTCTGAATACTGCTCCGGCCAGTCCGTAGGTGATGCACGGGATGAAGTGTCCTCCCGGACAGTATGTTTCAAGCGCTTCTCTTACATATGCGCGGACTTCTTCCTCGCCGGCATCAGCACGGTCGATCGACGCCCCGATGCCGCCCATCAGGACCATTTTGCCCTGCAGACGCTCCTGGAGAGCAGGGATGTCATTCTCCGGAAGTGTTCCCTGCCATACCTGGATGCCGATCTCGGCCATGTCCTCGACTATAGGGACGAGGTAGGAATCCGCGTGGTGGATGGCTATGACGCCGCGCGAGCGGATGTACTCGTAGAACTCCCTGTAAGGCTCCTTGAAGAATTCGCGCCACATGTCAGGCTTCATGAAGAGGGCATCCTTGGTTCCCCAGTCATCATGGGCAAATATTGCATCAGGCTGCAGCCTGTCGATCATGAGCTTGACATATTTCATCCTGTACTCATTGATGTATGCGATCAGCTCATGCATTTCCTGCGGATGATCGTACAGACTGGTCAGGACCTCCTGGAAAGGCATCAGGTTGTGGCACTGCTCAAAGATACCCGTCGGGATGAATCCTGTTACGAGCTTGTCATCACCGGCGTTGTCTCTTGCCCTGGTGCGGAACGGCTCCCACAGAGCATCATCGCTGCAGTTGGCGAGGATATCCGGCGCATGGACATAGTCCCGCCAGTGAGTTATATCCTTGATGACCTTGTTTTCCTGAGTTACATGCGGCATGGCTCCCGGTGCATCAAGGGGCCAGTCGGTCCTGACGCCCCAGCGGTCCGTTATGGATGCACCCGGCCTGAAGCCCGGACTGATATATGCGCCGATAGGGTGCGCAACTACCATCTCGAGGGCCTCATACTGGACGAGCTGGCGCTCAGGCCTGCCATCCGGTTTGAGAAGTTCAAGGAAAATTTCTCTTGCTGTCATCATGTCTTATCCCCCTTTTTTTAATGTACCCGATGTCACATTAATCGAGCAGTATGCACGATGTGAATGTCATAGTCCTGTCACCGTAGTTGTATTCGAGGCCCGATGCCTTGCAGACGTCGTTGACCACCAGGCCGTAAGCCTCCATGGAAATTATCAGCTTGTCCGGGTGGCGGCACGGGCGGTCGGGATATGTGCACTTCCTGCATATGCGGCACGCGCCGGCGCCCATCGGAAGGCAGCCCGGGAAGAGTGTCCGTACCTGTCTTGCGTATGAGGCAAAATTCCTGACATGCTGATCATTGTATTTAAAGATAGAGTGGTAGTCGATCTCTCTCCGCATCTGTCCGGTCGTCTGAACGATGATGCCGCGGTGATACCTGCCCGCTCTCTCTGCAGAGTGCTCAAGTGAGCCAACTGCAGGAGGGCAGCTCCAGCTGCGGCCGTAGCTGCGGCACTGATCGGCAGAGCACATGTCACGTACTTCCTGACGGAATATGAGTGCGTCCATGTTGAGAGGCGCTGAGGCCGTGAAGCCGGCTTCCTCTGCGAGCTGCATCAGTTCTTCGATCGTTATGTTCTGCGGGTCATTGAAAATCATACGTACCTCCGAATTCATTTTACCATTATTTTTTGGTATATTTAACATGCAGTTATTTATTGGGCAAACACACGTAAACTGACTATATATAAGAAGACCGGAGGGTATTATGGAACTGTATTTTCCGCTTGTACTGGACGGAGCCAACGGGACTGAGCTCCAGAAGAGAGGATATGACAGCAGCAAGTGCACAGAGGCATGGGTGCTCGAGCATCCTGAGGTGATGGTGCAGCTGCAGAGAGAATATATCGAGGCCGGGAGCGACGTCGTATATGCGCCGACTTTCGGAGCCAACAGGGTCAAGCTCGAGGAAAACGGCATATTCAACCAGGTCGGGGATTTCAACAGGAGGCTTGTAGAGATCTCGAAGAAGGCTGTCGAAAGTGCCGGAAAGGATGCTCTTATCGCAGGTGACATCGCGACTACGGGCAAATTCCTCGCGCCTCTCGGGGACCTCACTTTCGATGAGCTCTATGACATCTATCATGAGCAGGCTGAGGCGCTTGAAGAGGCGGGCGTCGACATGTTCGTGGTCGAGACGATCATGACTGTGCCGGATGCGAGAGCCGCTTTGCTCGCAGTCAAAGACGTAAGCGACAAGCCTGTGCTCGTATCTTTCACATGCGATGAGAATGGCAGGACTCTGACAGGTACTGATGTGTGTGCTGCTCTTGTGATCATGCAGGGTATGGGCATCGATGCTTTCGGGCTCAACTGCAGCACAGGGCCTGAGGAGATGCTTGCACAGTTTAAGAGACTCGGCGAGTTCGCTGAAGTGCCTCTCGCGGTCAAGCCTAATGCCGGCCTCCCTGAGGTCGTGGATGGGAAGACTGTCTACAGCTGCACACCTGAAGAGCTCGCGAGCTACACAGACAGGTTCAACGGAGCAGGAGCTGCCATGTTCGGCGGATGCTGTGGCACGGGACCTGATCACATAGCCGCTCTGAAGGGTTCGCTCGGCGGATTCAGCCTGAAGAAGCCATGCCCTCAGCACACGGACAGAAACCAGGTAGTATGCGCGACCGAGAAGGACGCTTTCGTTCTGGACATGGACGCTGCAGGCGGGATCAGTGTGGACACAGTTCTCTCATGTGATGCTGACCTTGAGACTAAGATAAAGAAGGAAAACAGGGGCGATGCTGATGTCATCGCAATTGAGATAGCGAAGGATGCAGATCTTGACGAGTTCGGGGCGGCACAGTACGCAATAAGAAAACCGCTTTGCATAGCGTGCGAAGATGCGAAGCTGCTCGAAGAGGCGCTGAGGCTGTATCAGGGCAGAGCGATATATGCAGGATCGCTCAGCACAGATGAACTGGCGCCGATGGTAAGAAAATACGGACTAATAATATGAAGAGAGAAATACTTGTTGTCAGCTTTGGGACGACTTCGGAAGAGAGCCGTAGACTTAATATAGGGGCAGTCGAGCAGGCAATAGAGGATGCATGCGGATTGACCGTGCGCAGGGCATTCACCTCGCAGATGATCATCAATATCATCGCAAAGAGGGAGGGCGTCAGGATCGACAATGTCAGGGAAGCCCTGGACAGAGCTGTACGGGACGGAATAAATACTCTTGTCGTACAGCCTACTCATCTCATGAGTGGCCTTGAGTATGACAAGCTGAAGGGAATACTGGATGAGTACCTGGGGCATTTTGAGAGTACTGCACTGGGAGCGCCTCTTCTGACAGGCGATGAGGATTTTGCCGGAGTCGCCGGTGCTCTGGTCGGGGCATGCGCTGAGTATGACGATGGGGAGACCGCTGTCGTGCTGATGGGCCACGGGACCGAAGCGGCGGCAAACGGGATATACGACAGAATGCAGGAGACTTTTGCCCGTATGGGAAAGAAGAACTTCTTCGTCGGAACGGTTGAAGCCAGCCCGTCTCTTGATGATGTGATCGCTGCAACCGGGAAGGGAGATTACAGAAGAGTCGTCCTGAGGCCGCTGATGCTCGTTGCGGGAAACCACGCAGTGAATGACATGGCCGACCCGGATGATCCGGACTCGTGGTATTCAAGGTTCACAGCTGCCGGATATGAGACGGTATGTGTGATAGAAGGACTCGGACAGATACCTGCGGTGCGGGATATTTATGCAGATCATGCACTGGGAGCAATTGATTCAATCTGAAATACTCTGACTCGTGCCGGGATTCAGGCACGGCAGTATATATGCAAATTACGAGATAACCCGGTGCACTTGTATCGAGATTATCTATAGGCCGCCCGTTCTCTTGATGCAGTAACTATGCGGTGTTACAATTACTTGGCACTGCGGAATAATTAATAACATGAAGTATACGGTGCCCCGTTTCAGCCGGGGAGAATAGGGAAGCGGGTGAGAATCCCGCGCGATCCCGTCACTGTGATAGAGCGTGTCAGTTCATTATGTCACTGGAAAGGATCCGTCCTGTTAACAGCAGGACCGGATGATCCGGGAAGGCGAACCGACATGATATGTTCTTCAGCCAGGAGACCTGCCGGTACTTAAGTACAGGAGACTTCCGTCCGCTGCCTGCAGTGCAACCGGCAGACCGGAAAGTTTCCGAGATCACGAGGAATTGGTCGTACAGTTTAATGGAGCCTTGCTCCTTATTTCTGTCACCTTTTTTACCGTGAGAAGTAAGAAGGCTTTTTTTATGTTAAGCCCGAAATATTTTCTTGATGGAAAAGGAGAGAAGAAAAATGAAGAAGAAGTTACTGGTAATGCTGCTGGGAATCACCATGATTTTCTCATTGTCACTCATGACAGCATGCGGAGGCGGAAGCGGTGAAGCTGAGGAGGCAAAGTCTGATGACCCTGCTGCAGAATGCGCTGCTCTGATCGACGCTATCTACGTTCAGGAGTATACAGATGATACTTATGCTCAGTGCGAAGCTGCCAAGAAGGCATGGGATGCTCTGACTGATGAGCAGAAGGAACAGGTAGAGGGCGAGTTCGCTGATCCTGATTACTTCGGAAGAGACACAGGTGATGCATCGAAGGATGATCCTCTGAACCAGGATGAGATCGGCGAGAACGAGCTGCTCGTTGTAAGCTTTGGTACATCCTTCAACGAGAGCCGTGCAGAGGACATCGGCGGCATCGAGAAGGCTCTGCAGGAAGCTAATCCTGACTGGTCTGTAAGAAGAGCTTTCACAGCACAGATCATCATCAACCACGTATATGCACGTGACGGAGAGAAGATCGACAACGTTGATCAGGCACTCCAGAGAGCTGTAGACAACGGCGTCAAGAACCTCGTTGTACAGCCTACACACCTGATGCACGGAGCTGAGTATGATGAGCTCATCTCTGCACTCGATGGATACAAGGATAAGTTCGATTCTGTAAAGGTAGCTGAGCCGCTTCTCGGTACTGTAGGCGAGGATGCAACAGTCATCAACGCTGACAAGGAAGCTGTTGCAAAGGCTGTAGTTGCTGAGGCTGTAAAGGCAGGCGGATTCGATTCACTTGACGCTGCAGCAGCAGACGGTACTGCATTCGTATTCATGGGACACGGTACTTCCCACGAGGCAAGCATTTCATATGACCAGATGCAGGAGCAGATGAAGCAGCTCGGATACAAGAACGTATTCATCGGAACTGTTGAGGGCAACCCTGAAGATACAGCATTCCCTGCAGTCAAGAAGGCTGTTGAGGATGCCGGATACACAAAGGTCATCCTGAGACCTCTGATGGTAGTAGCAGGCGACCACGCCAACAACGACATGGCCGGCGATGAAGAGGGCGCATGGTACTACGGATTCGTCAACGGCGGCGAGTTCGAGGTTGAAGGCGCTGACAAGCCTGTTGATACAGGCGCCGGGCTCGGAGCTGATAACGTAAGCAGCCAGATCGAAGGACTCGGAAGGATCGCAGACATCCAGAAGATCTACATTGCACACACTGCTGAGGCAATGGCTCAGTAAATCTGAATAGCGATGCAGGGGGCTGCTGCTGAGCAGGCCCCTTGCACAGCATTACAGGAAAAAAAGAATGAAAAAGTCAAAAATAATCAAACTAATCGCATGTGCTGTGCTTGCGTTCGCCATGCTTGCGCTTGCAGGCTGCGGCGGAGGACAGGCCGCTGATCCTGGAATCGAGGATGGCACTTACGTCGCGACCTTCACCACGGACAACTCGATGTTCCATGTGAACGAGGCCAATCAGGACAAGGGAATCCTGACTGTCGAGGACGGGAAGATGACGATCCATGTCAGCCTCCAGTCGAAGAAGATAGTCAACCTGTATCCCGGCCTTGCTGAGGATGCTCAGAAGGACGGGGCAGAGCTCCTGGAGCCGACAACAGACACTGTAACTTACAGCGACGGCTACACTGATGAGGTATACGGATTCGATGTTCCGGTGCCTGCGCTTGACGAGGAATTCGACCTCGCACTGCTCGGGACCAAGGGAACCTGGTATGACCACAAGGTAGTCGTATCTGACCCAGTTCCCGGAGATGACATTCAGGCGGTTATCGGCGGTGAGAAAGAAGCTTCCGGTGACGCTGAAACCTCAGACAATGGGGAAGAAGCTGCTGCGCCAGATATCGCCGAAGGAGAGCATACAGTAGATGTAGCTCTTGAAGGAGGTACGGGCAAAGCGTCAGTCACTTCGCCTGCTACCATTAAAGTATCCGGCGACAGCGTCACGGCTGTGATCGAATGGAGCAGTCCGCACTACGACTACATGATCGTAGAAGGCGAGAAGTATCTGCCTGTGAACGAGGACGGAAACTCGGTGTTTGAGATCCCTGTCCTCACCTTCGACAAGCCGATGACCGTGATCGCCGATACCACGGCAATGAGCGAGCCGCATGAGATCGAATATACACTTACATTCGACTCATCATCGGTAAAATAATAGTTACAACTGCGCAGAGACCCTGCCGGAAGGCAGGATCTCTGTGTTCATTTATTAGAAATGCTGCACCGATGAAGTGCAGAAAGATAAATAACGGGAAATCAGACATTTGAAGAATAAGTTTACGAGTACAGGAGAATTACATAATAACGACAGAGCAGGCGCAACAACTGCAATGACTGCAATAACCGGAAAGGCTGGCAAAACTGCAAAGATTTTGCTTGTCCTGATGGCGATGCTGGCTGTTTTGCTGTGTGCAGGTTGCGGCAGCAGGGATAAGGCAGCTGAAACTATCGAGGAGAAAGCAGACAGCATCCTCGAGGAGCACAAGACGGGATCAATGGAGCTCGAGTATGCTGACCAGTTCCATGTCGACTATTACGAGGACGGCATAGCTGTTGTAACTATCGAAGACGGCCTGCAGTACCTGGTGATCGAGGGCTCGGACGAGCTGCCTGAGTGGCTTCCTGACGAAGAGATCGGAGAGATGACGATCATCTGCGCACCGGCACAGTCTGTCTACCTTGCGGCATCGTCCGCGATGGACCTTATAGATGCAGCGGGCGCGCTCGATTCTGTCAAAATGGCAAGCACCCAGGCCAAGGACTGGGGCATCGACAAGATAAGAAAACTTGTGGAAGACGGCACGATACAGTACATCGGAAAGTACCGCGCGCCTGACTATGAAGCTTTGCTCGAAGGAGATATCGACCTTGCGATCGAGTCCACGATGATATACCACAATCCTCAGATCAAGGAGGAGATAGAGGAGGTCGGGATACCTGTGCTGGTCGAGAGGTCGAGCTACGAAGCAGACCCTCTGGGAAGGCTTGAATGGATCAAGCTGTACGGACTGCTGCTCGGAAAGAGCGAAGAGGCTGAGTCCTTCTTCAATGCGGCAGTAGAAAAGATAAAGTCCGTTGACACGGATGCGGTCTCTGAGGCGCCTTCCGTGGCATTCTTCTCGGTCAATTCGAACGGCTCCGTGGTCGTGAGAAAGCCGGGGGATTACGTGACAAAAATGATAGAAACTGCCGGCGGGACATACGCGCTTGACGGCATAACTGAAGAAGAGGACAATGCGCTTTCCACCATGAACATGCAGATGGAAGCGTTCTATGATAAAGCGGTGGATGCTGATATACTCATCTATAACAGCACCATCGAGGGAAGCCTTGAAAGCATAAGCGACCTGACGGCGCTGTCTGACAAGTTCGCTGACTTCAGGGCTGTGAAGGAGGGCCGCGTGTGGTGCACAGATGCGAGCACCTTCCAGAAGACAACAGGCGTTGCGGATATGACTGTCGAGATGAACAGGATATTCGCAGGCGAAGAGGATGACAGCGATATGGAGTATTTCCATAAGCTTGCTAGATAAGTGCGCAGCGTCATGTATATATGAGATCACCATTCAGAATATATGCATGCCGCTAGTCATTATCTGCAAGATATGAGAAATTGGGAAGTGAAAATGGGAGAAGGCAGGAAATCGAGGATAATGGTAACCTATGCGGCGCTTGCGCTGCTTCTTGCCGTGCTCATAATCGCAAATATACTGACGGGAAGCTCGTCGATGAGCGCCGGAGAGGCGGTCAGGATACTTTTCTCGCATGACACTGTGAGCAAGTTCGGCAGGATAGTATGGGACATCCGCATGCCGAGGATCCTGGCGGCTGTTTTCCTCGGAGGCGCTCTTTCCGTATCCGGATTCCTGCTGCAGACGTTCTTCGCAAATCCTATCGCAGGCCCGTACATCCTCGGAATCTCGTCAGGCGCAAAACTCTGCGTCGCGACTGCCATGATATACGCTTTGCGCGAGGGGATGATGACGAGCTCGCTGATGATGATCATCGCTGCCTTCGCGGGATCGCTCGCTGTTACGGCAGTGATACTCGTGATCTCGAGGCGCATAAGAAGCATGGCGGTCCTCATAGTCTGCGGCGTGATGGTGGGATACATATGCTCAGCGGTCACTGAATTCCTGGTGACTTTCGCTGATGATTCAAACATAGTCAACCTGCACAACTGGTCGATGGGAAGCTTCTCGGCTGTCAGCTGGGACAATGTGAAGACTCTTACGGTTGTCGTTGTGCTGGCTGTTATTGCAGCTTTTATGCTGTCAAAACCTATGACCGCTTTTCAGATGGGTGAGCAGTACGCGAGGAGTGTCGGCGTCAACATAAGATCGTTCAGGATCGGGCTCATTACGCTTTCGAGCCTGCTGTCGGCAACGGTCACTGCTTTTGCCGGCCCTATATCCTTCGTTGGCATAGCTGTCCCGCATCTGGTGAGGTCGATAACGAAGACTTCGAAGCCGATCGTGATGGTGCCGCAGTGCTTCCTCGGGGGCGCTGTGTTCTGCCTGTTCTGCGACCTGCTTGCGAGGAATCTGTTCGCGCCGACTGAGATGAGCATCAGTACGATGACTGCTGTGTTCGGTGCGCCGGTCGTCATATTCATGCTGCTCGACAGAAAGAAGAGGTGATGCTGTGAGTACTGAAAAGAAGAATAGTGCAGCATCAGCTGGCGCATATGCTTCAGAGAAAATGGCTGATGCGAACAACAATATGAATAGCGGAACAACGGGCACAGTGATAAGCACCAGCGCCCTCGACACGGGATACGAGAAGAAGGTCGTTGTCAGCGGCGTTGAGATAGAGATAAGAAGGGGCGAGATCGCTGCCCTGATAGGTCCTAACGGTGCAGGAAAGTCGACTGTCCTCAAGACGATAGCAGGGCAACTTGACCCGCTTGGCGGAACAGTATATATAGAAGGCCGGGCGAGGGGCGAATACAATCAGAGTGAGATCGCCCGTATGCAGGCTGTGATGCTGACTGACAGGATGCCGGCTGAGAAGATGACATGCGAGGAAGCTGTGTCGCTCGGCCGCTACCCGTACACCGGAAGGCTCGGGATACTCTCGGCGGAAGACAGGCGCATCGTCAGGGAGTCGATGGAGCTTGTGCATGTCGAAGAGCTTGCGGACCGTGACTACAATGCGATAAGTGACGGCCAGCGTCAGCGCGTTTTGCTCGCAAGAGCCATCTGCCAGGAGCCTGAGATCATGATACTCGACGAGCCTACGTCGTATCTGGACATACGGCATAAGCTCGAATTCCTTGACCTGCTGAGGTCGCTAGTTGAGGAGAGGCAGATAGGAGTCATCATGTCGATGCATGAGCTGGAGCTCGCACACATGGTTGCAGATAAAGTGATATGCATTTCTTCCGAGGGAAGAGTGGAAATGACAGGAACTCCTGATGAAGTCTTTGCAGATGACGCGATAAGTAGGCTGTATGGAATGGAAGAGGGCAGGCTTACGGAGCTGTACTCAGGATTTCTTGACAGCATCAGAAGTAAATAGCCTTCCGGCGGATCAGCTGCGGTAAGATGGCGTACTTTTTGGAATAATCCTCGAACTACGCCAAGCAAAACTGGAATAATCAGAGTATTTATAGAAAAGTTGGCGTAATCCAAGAGAAAAATCGTCGATTTACGCCAATAAATATAGTGAATTGTCGATTTTAACGACGATAGTGTGACGTAAATACCTAGAAATGGCTGCAAAAACGCCATGTATAGATACATTTTCAATCTAAACTGAAATTTTCATGGCGTAGATATACGGAAAATGCAGATTATACGCCATAAGCTGTACTCAGGGTTCCTGAGAAGCATCAAAGCGGAGTAAAGATAATGGCTAAAGTGATAATGATTCAGGGCACCATGTCGAATGCAGGCAAAAGTCTTCTTGCTGCGGGCCTCTGCCGGATATTCAGGCAGGACGGCTACAGGATCGCTCCGTTCAAGTCTCAGAATATGGCTCTCAACTCCTTCGCCACGAAGGAGGGCCTTGAGATGGGAAGAGCGCAGGTCGTGCAGGCTGAGGCCGCGGGTATCGAGCCGATGGTGTGCATGAACCCGATCCTTCTGAAGCCGACGGATGACGAGGGCTCGCAGGTCATCGTCAACGGACGGTCGATAGGCAACATGAAAGCCAGAGACTATTTTGCATATAAGACTCAGCTGATACCTGTAATCAAAGATGCTTTCCGTAAGCTCGAGGAGATGGCGGACATCATCGTGATCGAGGGGGCGGGTTCGCCTGCTGAGATCAATCTCAAGGAAAACGACATTGTCAACATGGGCCTTGCTGAGATGGTGGACGCGCCTGTGCTGCTTGTCGGTGACATCGACAGGGGCGGTGTGTTCGCGCAGCTGCTCGGCACTGTGATGCTGCTTGAGGAAAACGAGAAAGCAAGGATCGGCGGGCTGATCATAAACAAGTTCAGGGGTGATGCGTCACTTCTCGACAGCGGCATCGAGA
This sequence comes from uncultured Eubacteriales bacterium, assembly GCA_900315485.1. Taxonomy (GTDB): domain Bacteria; phylum Bacillota; class Clostridia; order Peptostreptococcales; family Anaerovoracaceae; genus Crickella. The sequence goes on from OMZI01000025.1 coordinate 11,689, forward strand.
TGCTCGAGGAAAAGGGAGGCATCCCGGTCGCGGGCGTCGTGCCGTATATGGATATAAAGGTCGAGGATGAGGACTCGCTGTCGGAGAGACTGAGCAACAGAAGAAAGAACAGGACTGCAGGTGCAGGCGATGGACAGCAGGCCGGCGGGTATATAGATATAGCAGTAATGAGGCTGCCGAAGATATCAAACTTCTCAGACATGGATGTGTTCGAGCAGTTCCCTGATGTAGCTGTCAGATATGTCAGCAGGGCAGACGAGGTAGGAAGCCCTGATCTCGTCATCATACCGGGATCGAAGAGCACTATTGCAGACCTCAGATGGCTGAGAGATACAGGACTCGAAGATGAGATCAGGAGATGCTGCCGCGAAGATATACCGGTCTTCGGGATCTGCGGCGGATACCAGATGCTCGGAGAGGAAGTCTCCGATCCTGAAGGCGTCGAGGGCGGCGGAAGTATCGAAGGTATCGGGCTGCTGCCGGTCAGGACTGTCCTGGCAGGTGACAAGAGGACCGAGCAGTACACGGGGAGATTCGGAAAGACCGAAGGAGTATTTGCAGACCTGTCCGGCATTGAGATCGAGGGATACGAGATACACATGGGCAGGACAGAGACTCTTTCCGGTTTCACATCCGGAGGCACCGGAACTTCATGCGGTAATGTCTACGGCTCATATGTACACGGCATTTTCGACAGAGGTGAAGTGGCTGAGACTGTGGTAAAGGCTCTGGCGGACAGAAAGGGCATCACTCTCAGCGGATATGATGCCGTGGACCACATGGACTTCAAAGAGAAGGAGTACGACAGGCTCGCGGATATCCTCAGACAGTCGCTCGACATGGACAGGATATATGCGATGCTGAGTGACGCGGCGTTCTAGCGGATAAAGGACACGCATTGTCATCGCGAACGGTGCGTGCGACTATATAAAGATTTCAGGAGTATAAACAGTGATCAATATCGATCCTTTTAACAAAGAAAGATATGACGAGGTGCGCGCGAAATGGGACAGCGTTGCCAAGCCTCTTAACAGCCTCGGAAGGTTCGAGGACATAACGGCCAGGATCGGGGCTATCCAGGATACGACGAAGCTGGATATCAGGAAGCGCGCTGTGATCATGATGTGCGCCGACAATGGTGTCGTCGAGGAAGGTATCAGCCAGTCGGGGCAGGATGTCACGGCGGCGGTCGCCGGATGGATGGGCAGAGGAGAGAGCTCGGTCTGCAAAATGGCCAGAGTCGCTCATGCGGATACGATACCTGTCGACGTGGGCATCAACATGGACGGGAGCCCGAAAGGTGTGCTCGACCGCAAAGTCATGAAGGGCACCAGGAATTTTGCACTTGAGCCTGCGATGACGGAGGACGAGTGCATGCAGGCTATCGATGCGGGCATCGATGTCGTCTGCGAATGCAGTGCGAAGGGCTACAAGCTGCTCGCGACGGGTGAGATGGGCATCGGAAATACGACTACCAGCTCGGCTCTGGCGGCGGCTTTGCTCGGACTCGAGGTCAGCGAGGTCACCGGAAGGGGCGCAGGGCTCAGCACAGCCGGCCTCAGGAAGAAGATGCAGGTCATCCAGGACGCTCTCGACAGATACTGCCCTGAGGATGACGTGGACATAGAGAGCCCGGAGTATACATCGCAGATGCTTGCGTGCGTAGGCGGGCTGGATATTGCCGGTATGGCGGGAGTCTTTATCGGCGGCGCTATTTACCACATTCCGGTCATTATTGACGGTTTTATAAGTGCGGTCGCGGCTCTGGTCGCGGAGAGGCTCGTGCCGGGAACTAAGAACTACATGATCGCTTCGCACATGGGCAAAGAGCCGGGAATGAAGTTCATCCTCGGGATGCTCGGGCTGGATCCTGTGATCGACGGGATGCTGGCTCTCGGCGAGGGCACCGGCGCTGTGATGCTGATGCCGATGCTGGATACGGCGCTGTCGCTGTACACGGACGGGCTGAATTTTGCCGAGACAACTGTCACACAATACTATGACTTCGAAGAAAATCCGGAGGGCAAAATGACGGCTCTCATCATCGGATATCCTGACAGCGGCAAGTCAGCGATCGCGGAGAAGATGGTCACTGAGATGTCAGATCCTGATGAGCGTATCTACCTGGCTACCATGATCCCGTACGGACAGGAAGGCCGGAACAGGATCGAGAGGCACCGCAAGATGAGAGCGGGCAAGGGCTTCAGGACGATAGAAGCGCCATACGATATCTGCGATGCGGTTGCTGCTCTGCGGGACGATGAAACTATCAGGCTTGAGGACTCGACTGTTTTGCTCGAATGCGTATCCAACCTCGTTGCGAACGAGCTGTTTGAGAGGCATGCGGACAGGGACGAGATGGTCGAGAGGCTGTACACGGACATCCGCCACATAGCTGAGCAGGTGAGGAACCTGGTCATCGTGTCCAACCACTTTGCGATCGAGGAAGGATTCGACGAGGAGACAAGGATGTACGCGGAGACTCTCGATGTGCTGAATGAGAAGCTCAGCAAATTCGCAGATAATACTATTAGGTTATGAAACTACTAAGAACTATCGCGGTGACTTTCGCGCTGTACTCGAGAATACCGATGCCGCACTTTGAATGGCGGGACGAAGACATGAAATACAGCATGTCTGTCTTTCCGTGGGTCGGAGCTGTGATCGGTCTTGCTTACTGGGCGGTGTTCTATCTCGGCGTGGTGCTTGGGCTGCCGATGGTCGCGGTATGCATGCTGATGACTGCTGTGCCGCTGATACTGACGGGCGGCTTTCATGTTGACGGGTTCATGGATGTGTCGGATGCTCTCAGCTCTTTTAAGACGAGGGAGCAGAAGCTTGAGATACTGAAGGACCCGCACATCGGGGCATTTGCAGTGATCAGGCTGTGCATCGCGGGTCTCATATATCTCGCGTCGCTTGCGGTCGTGCTGGAGTCGGAGAATGCCGGCCGTCTGGTGATATGTCTGGCGGCAGGGTTCTTCCTGGCGAGGGCACTCAGTGCGCTTGGGGTCCTCACGTTCAGGTCTGCAAGAAATGAAGGCATGCTCTTCTATGAAGCGACGACGGCCGGCGGTGACAGGACTTCCAATCTCGTGATAACGGGGCTGCAGATAGCTGCCGCTGCCGCGATCATGACATACATAGGATTTCCGGCTGGGACGCTGATGGTGCTTGCCGCCATCGCGGCTTTTGCCTGGTACAAGTATAAGAGCTATAAGGAATTCGGCGGTATCACGGGCGACACGGCAGGGTGGTTCGTGACCGTGTGCGAGGTTGCAATGACAGTTGCTGCGGCATTAGCGGCAGTGTTGATGGGATAAAATGATAGTAACTGTAATCAGGCATGGCAGGACACAAGGGAATACGGAGCGCAGGTATGCGGGCGCGAGGACGGATGAGGGCCTGTCGGCTGAAGGAAGGGCGGAGCTCGCTGTGTTCGGCTGTGCGGAAGAGGTGCCCGGATGCATAGATGATGTGAGCTGCTCGGGCAAAGTGCTTATCGTCACGAGTCCGATGAAGAGGGCTGTAGAGACTGCTGAGATCATGTTCCCGTGGTGTACTGATCGTGTGACAGTTGATGAGCTCCGCGAGACGGACTTCGGCATCTTCGAGGGCAAAACGTACGAGGAACTCAGCAGCGATCCGGAGCGCCGTGATGCGTATCAGGCGTGGATCGACAGCGGCGGGCTGGCGAAGATCCCGGGCGGCGAGAGTATGGAGGAGGCCCGCGCAAGAAGTGTCGATGGTTTCAGGAAGGCGGTCATGGCGGCGTTCGGGAAATGGAAAGCCGGACGCAGGGATGCAGTGACCGAAGGCGGCAGTGGAGATGCCGCGGAAGAATGCGCGCTCATTATTGTAGCTCACGGCGGCACGGTGATGTCGGTGATGAGCAGCCTCTTCGGAGGAGATTATTATGACTATTACACCGGAAACGGTGAAGGATATACATTCAGACTGGAGGTAGACGATGCAGGAGATATCACTGCTGCAGGCACATATGATCGCTTTTGCGGCAGGGTTCGTGCTTGATCTCATAATAGGCGACCCGCACTGGATGCCGCATCCGGTCAGGTGGATCGGGAACCTGATAGGCGCGCTCGACAGCATCCTGCTCGGCAGGCTGCCTGCAGATGACCCCAACAGCGAGCTCAGGAATCCGGCCGATGAGAAGCGCGCCGGAACGATGCTGGTGCTCTGCGTGGTCGTTGTCACAGCACTCGTTACACTGATCGTCATGGGTTTTGCGTATAAAGCGCACATTGTCTGCGGTATCGTCGTCGAGGCGGTGCTGACATGCTACCTCCTGGCGATGACGAGCCTGAGGCGCGAGAGCATGCATGTCTACAAGGCTTTGCTCACGGGCAATCCGACGGCGTCGAGGCAGGCTGTGTCCATGATCGTCGGAAGGAATGTGGCTGTGCTCGATGAAGAGGGAGTGACCAAAGCGGCAGTCGAGACGGTCGCTGAGAACTTCTCGGATGGTGTCATGGCGCCGATGATATACGCGGCGATCGGCGGGCCGATTCTGGGGCTTACGTACAAAGCGATAAATACGATGGATTCGATGGTCGGCTACAGGAACGACAGGTATATGTGGTTCGGGGCTCCGGCCGCGCACCTTGATGACATAGTCAACTACATTCCGGCGAGGATAAGCGCTTTGCTCCTGATAGCTGCGAGCGCCATTGCCGGAAAGGAATTCAGCGCGCCGGGGGCTTACCGCATCTGGAAGCGCGACAGGTTCAACCACAAGAGCCCGAATGCGGCTCAGACTGAGAGCGCGGCCGCCGGTTCGCTGGGGCTGCAGCTGGCAGGTGATGCGCAGTACTTCGGAAAGATAGTGCACAAAAAGACGATCGGGGACGCGGTGAGGCCGATCGAGTTTGAGGATATAAAGAGAGTAAATAAGCTGATGGTGATCGCTTCGTTCATGGGCATGATCGTATGCCTGGGAGTGATGGTGCTGGTCAACGCTTTGTAAAACGGTGAACGGTACTGACTTCGAAAGATCCTCAATGACAATAGATAATAAACACATAGAAAATGGGGAGCGGAAAAGAAAAAGTGGTCATGAATAACGGGGCCGGATGCAGCGGCATAGTTCATGGTGGTGACATCTACAGAAATAATGTCACGCTCGACTTTTCCGTGAATCTGAATCCGGAGCCGGCACCTGAAGAGATAATGACTGCGGCTCTCAGGGGGCTCGAGCTGATGCACAACTACCCGGATCCTCTGCAGGAGGAACTGAGGGCGGCTATCGGAGAGATGACAGGCGCAGCGGCGGAGGATGTAGTATGCGGCTGCGGGGCTTCTGAACTCATGATGGCGACGGTGCATGCCGTGCAGCCGAAGAAGGCGCTCATTGCTGCGCCGTGCTATGCTGGATACGGATATGCACTGAGGGCTTCGGGAGCTGATGTGACCGAGTATGCGCTCAGAGAAGAAAAGGATTTTGCTCTTGATGCGGGATTCGCTGACTGCATCACCGAGGACACGGACATTGTTTTCATCGCGAATCCGAACAACCCGAACGGAAGGCTGATCGAGCCGGAGGTGCTGAATGGCATTAAGAGAAAGTGCGCTGAGACAGGCACAGTGCTTGTGATCGACGAGTGCTTTCTGCAGCTGACGGAGAGGTATGCGGAGCAGCCGGATACTTCGGACGGGGCGGTGCACCTGAGAGCTTTCACCAAGACTTTTGCCATACCGGGCATACGCATGGGATACATGGTGTGCGGCGACATGGAGCTGACGGCTGAGGTCAGGAAGCATCTGCCGGAGTGGAATATTTCGGCGATCGCTGAGAGGATAGGGATCGCGGCGGCGAAGGTCATAAGCGGCACGGGATATCTTGAGAAGTCCAATGCTGCGATCGCAAGGGAACGGAGCTACCTGGAAAAGGGGATCAGAGAGCTCGGGATCAGGGTGTATCCGAGTGACACGAACTACCTGCTTCTGAGACAGGAGAACGAAATAGGCGACAAGCTGCCGGGGTCAGGAAACGGACTGTATGACAGGCTGCTTGAGAAGGGCATTCTCGTCAGAAGATGTGCTAATTACCACGGGCTGGATGAGAGCTATTTCAGGATCGCTGTCAGACGGCACGAAGATAATGAGAAGCTGCTGGCGGCGCTCGAGGAGATACTCAGATAGAAAAACACAGTAATAACGGGCGGGAAACTGCACTCAGGACATGAGCCTGAGGGAAAGGCGTCCATATAATTGAGGGAATAAAATGATAGAACACGTACTTCCGGGCGACATTGAGAAGAGGAGCATGGAGATCATTGGCGAGGAGCTTGCGGCGAGAGGCATCACTCTCGATCCGGAGCAGGACCCGGTGATCAGAAGGGCTATACATACATCGGCGGATTTTGACTACGCGGAGACGCTGACTTTTTCGGAAGGTGCAGTGGGCAAAGCGCGCGATCTCATCAGAGCCGGTGCGCTCATCGTGACTGACACCAACATGGCTCTGACCGGGATCAACAAGAAGAGGATCGCGGCGTTCGGCGGAGAGGTCAGGTGCTATATGGCGGACGAGGATGTGGCGCGCGAAGCTAAGGAGCGCGGTATCACAAGGGCTTCTGTAAGCATGGAGCACGCTGCTGCGGATATTCTGGCGAGCGGACGCAAAACGGTTTTCGCTGTCGGCAATGCTCCGACGGCTCTCATAACGCTGAGAAACATGTATGACGAGGGAAGGTTCACACCGGACTTCATCATCGGCGTGCCTGTGGGATTTGTCAACGTAGTCGAAGCCAAGGAGCTGATACTTGAAGCGGAGATCCCGCATATAGTCAACAGGGGCAGAAAGGGCGGAAGCAATGTGGCCGCCGCAATCGTGAATGCTCTTGTATACGGGATGTAGTTGGCAGACTATGAAGGGGCTCAGCTCCTAAATATAAGGAAACATAATGGCAGAACTCAGAAAAGGATTCACAACAGGAAGCTGTGCGGCGGCCGCTGCGAAGGCTGCATGCAGGATGCTCCTCTCGGGAAGTGAAGTGGACAGGATATCCGTCATCACGCCTAAGGGGCCGACTTTTGATGCTGAGATCCTGAATACTGAGAGGACTGCAGGATATGTAAAGTGCGCGGTGCGTAAGGACGGGGGCGATGACCCGGATATCACGACAGGGGCACTTATAGAGGCAGAGGTGAGATTCGCAGGCGCGGAAGAGTGCACTCAAGCTGAATGTACCGGGGCGGATGCGAACAAGAAGGCTGAGTGCGCCGGATCAGAAGCAGCACCGCGCGTCATCATAAAGGGCGGCAAGGGTGTCGGCCGTGTCACAAGGCCGGGCCTCGACCAGCCTGTGGGAGAAGCCGCCATCAACTCGGTCCCGCGGGAAATGATCACGCGCGAAGTCACTGAGGTTCTCGACATGTTCGACTGCAGTGAGGCAGTAACTGTGACAATATCGGTACCTGAGGGAGAGGAGCTCGCTTTGCACACATTCAACCCGAGGCTCGGGATCGAAGGCGGGATATCCATAATCGGGACATCCGGCGTGGTAGAGCCGATGAGCAGGCAGGCGATCCTCGATACGATAAAGGTCGAGCTGAGGCAGAAGAGGGCCGAGGGGCACGACATCGCTTTCATATCCCCGGGCAATTACGGACTCGATTTCATGAAAGAGACTTACGACGTCGACCTCGACAGGAGCGTCAAGTGCAGCAATTTTGTCGGCGAGACCATCGACATGATATGCGAGCTCGGGTTCAGCGGGATGCTGCTGACGGGACACATCGGCAAGCTGGTCAAAGTCGCGGGCGGCATCATGAACACTCACTCGCGCGAGGCTGACTGCAGGATGGAGATAATCGCTGCGGCCGCGGTCAGAGAGGGCGCGGACACAGAGGTGCTCGGGCGGATATTCGACTGCCTGACGACGGAGGAGGCCTACGGAATTCTCTATGAGGTGGGCCTGGCTGAGAAGGTGTCTCAGCGGATCATGGACCGCATAATGTATAACCTTGACAGAAGGGCCGGCGGGAGGCTCGACATTGGCTGCATCGTGTATTCGAAGGAGTACGGGCAGCTTGCGGCTTCGGACAGAGCCGCCGGAATGATAGAAGAGAACAGGAATAAGTGGAATGGATAAGATGCAGAATACAGCACAGGTATATTTCGTAGGCGCCGGCCCGGGAGCGGCCGACCTCATCACGGTAAGAGGCATGAAGCTGATCGGACAGGCTGACATAGTCATCTATGCGGGCTCTCTCGTCAACCCTGCTCTGCTTGACTATGCGCATGAAGGAGCTGAGATCCACAACAGCGCGCACATGACCCTCGAGCAGGTCCTCGATGTGATGAAGGATGCAGCAGCAGCGGGCAAAACAGTATGCCGCCTTCATACCGGCGATCCGAGTCTGTACGGTGCAGTGAGAGAGCAGATGGACGCCCTCGACGAGATGGGCATCACTTATGAATCGTGCCCAGGCGTCACCGCGGCATTCGGAGCGGCAGCTTCGATGGACATTGAGTACACTTTGCCCGGAATATCCCAGTCACTCATCTTTACGAGAATGGCAGGCCGCACCGACGTGCCAGAGAAGGAGAGCATAGAGAGCTGGGCGGCTCACAGAGCGAGCATGGCAATATATCTCAGCACGGGAATGCTCGAAGAGCTGTCGCGCAGGCTGATCGCGGGCGGCTACGAGGCGGATACGCCGGCAGCCATTATTTACAAAGCGACCTGGCCTGAAGAGGAATTCTATTACTGCAGAGTCGATGAGCTGGCAGCCACAGCGGCAGCGCATGGAATAACGAAGACAGCTCTGGTGCTCGTGGGCGATGTTCTCGCCAAGAGCATGGCCGGATACGGGAAATCGAAGCTGTACGACAAGACCTTCTCGACGGAATTCAGGGCTGCCGAAGAGTAGCTGATGGGCAAAATTGGTCCTGCGTGTGGCCTTGAGAAGAGTTAATCCCGCAAAATGCTGCTAAAATGGTCCTCTGTGTGGTCCTGAGATGAGGTAATCTGGCAAATGTGCTGCGGAATTGGTCCCGGGCGTGGACCTAAAGTGCAGAAGAAAAGTGAATTTGCTGCCAGATTGGTCCTGCATGTGGTCCTGAGTTGAAATAATAGATCCATGAAGATAAAAATAATCACTTTTACTGAAAAAGGAGCGGAGCTGGCTGCCGGACTGAAGGTGGCTCTCGGCGGACATGAGACTGAGCTGTGCCTGAGGGGCAAAGCCCAGGGCGTTAGTGCGCGTGATCCGGCTGTGAGCGGTCAGGGTGCCGGTGTGCAAGAAGCTGCTGCGGGCGCTAATGGCGGTGCTGCGTCTGAAGTGCCTCTGGATGAACTCTGCAGGGAAGCTTTTGAGCAGGAGACGGCGCTCGTGTTCATAAGCGCGATGGGAATCGCGGTCAGATCAGTTGCGCCTTTTGTTAAGGACAAACTGACGGATCCGCCGGTGATAGTGATGGATGAGCTGGGACTGCATGTCATACCGGTGCTGTCGGGGCACATGGGCGGAGCGAACAGTCTGGCACTCGAGATAGCTGAAGCGACCGGGGCGGATCCGGTGATCACTACGGCGACAGATATAAATGAGGCGTTTTCAGTTGACCTGTTCGCTAAGGAGAACGGGCTCAGGATAGTGAACAGGGACGGCATCGCGAAGGTGTCGGCTTCGGCGCTTAAGGGCAAGCCGGTCACTATATCTATCAAGGACTATCCGCCGCAGGAGCCTGTGGATGTGCTGATTGCTGATGCTTTGGACGCTATGGACAAGGCTGGTGCGGATGAAGGAGCGCAGGCAGAAAGTCCTGCGGCTGAGAACCTGGCGACGATCAGGCTGTGTACGGGCAGGTATGCGGTAGGCATTGGCTGCAGGAAGGGCAAAAGTTCTGAGGAGATAAGAGAGTTTGCGGAGCGTGTTCTGGCGGAAAACGGCTTAGATGCTGCTGAGGTTGGGGCGGTCGCAACTATAGACATAAAGGCGGAGGAGCCGGGAATAAAGGCTCTGGCGGAATACTGGAAGGTGCCTCTGATCACATACGAAGCGACACTTCTCGAGAAGGTGCAGGGAGATTTTGCCTCATCAGAATTCGTAAAGAAGACGGTCGGAGTGGACAGCGTGGCGGAGCGGTCGGCGGTGCTTGCTGCGGGGAGCGGCTCAAAGTTGATCGTACGCAAGCAGGCGGAAAACGGGATGACGATCGCGGTAGCCGAAAAGCGCTGAGCCATATATGTAATTAGAGATAAAGCAGACTGCGGACGATGAGATCAGGTAGTGTGCTGACAGATGCAGATTTAGCTGCAGATAATATGATAAAAAAGGCGGATAGAACATGATCACAGTAGTCGGAATGGGACCGGGAAAAGAAGCGATGATGACGGAGGAGGCTCTGGCGGCACTCGACAGGGCGGACGTGATCATCGGATATACGGTGTACCTAGAGCTGCTCGGGGACAGATTCGCGGGGAAAGAATATCTGTCGACGCCGATGAAGCAGGAGGTCGAGCGCTGCAGGATGTGCTTTGAGCAGGCGGCGATGGGCAAAGAGGTCGCCATGATATGCAGCGGAGACGCCGGAATATACGGTATGGCGTCTCTCATGTTCGAGCTGGGCGAGGAATACGATGCTGAGCATCCGGGCGCGTCGATGCTGACGGATATATGCGTGATCCCAGGGATCACTGCGGCTTCGAGCGGAGCGGCAGTACTCGGGGCGCCGCTGAATCACGACTTCTGCGTGATCAGCCTGTCGGACCTTCTGACTCCGTGGGAGCTCATCGAGAAGAGACTCAGGGCTGCAGCGGACGGGGATTTTGCGATAGCCATATACAATCCGTCGAGCCGCAAGAGGCACGACTATCTGCAGAAGGCATGCGACATCCTGATGGAGAAGGCCGATCCTGAGAGGGCATGCGGCTATGTCAGGAACATCGGGCGCGACGGGACAGAGTCGCACGTGTGCACTCTGGCAGAGCTGAGAGATACACAGGTCGACATGTTCACGACTGTTTTCGTTGGTAACTCACAGAGCAGGATCATAGGAGACCGGCTCGTGACGCCTAGGGGATATAAGAAGTAAGTGTGCCAGAAGGACTGTCTCCATTGACACATCTGAGGTAAAGATATGAAACCTATTATTTTTTCCGGGACAACTGAAGGAAGGACGCTCTCTGAGAAGCTGACCGCATCCGGCATCGCGCACATCGTGTGCGTGGCGACCGAGTACGGCGAGCTTGTCATGGAGCCGAGCAGGTATGCGGATGTGCGCAGGGGAAGGCTCACAGCGCTGCAGATGTATGACCTCATTAAGGATGAAGGCAGCATGGTTTTCGATGCCACTCATCCTTATGCTGCTGAGGTATCTCACAATATTCTGACGGCGTGCAAAGCGGCGGCCAGGGAGTACGTGCGGATACTGAGACCTGAGGATGCCGCCATGATGCCTGAGGACGCCGAGCTGCATGTTTTCGGGGATGCGGCGTCATGCGCGGAGGCTCTTAAGGAGACTGAGGGAAATATCCTGCTGACTACGGGCAGTAAGGAGCTAAGTATATATGCGGCTGATGAAGGTGTGAGGAGCAGGCTCTATGCGAGGGTTCTGCCGTCACATGAGAGCATCAGCCTGTGCGAGGCGGCCGGTTTAAGCGGCAAGCAGATAATAGCGATGCAGGGCCCGTTCATCAGGGAAACTGATGCGGCGCTCATCCGCCAGTTCGATATCAAGGTGCTGGTGACCAAGGCGAGCGGCAGGGCCGGAGGAGCGCCTGACAAGATCAGGGCCGCAGCCGAGGCGGGCATCCCTGTATACCTTATAGGCAGACCGGCAGAGGAGACAGGCATCTCTGTTGCCAAGGCACTCAGACAGTATTTCGGCATAGGAAGAAGGCTGCGCCTTGATCTTGTCGGAACGGGCCCGGGAGACAGGGCGCTTCTGACCGGCGAGGCAGAGGAAGCCATCAGGAAGGCCGACATACTTTTCGGCGCCTCCCGTATGATAGAAGACTACGACGGAAGGGAAACCTATCCATATTACAGAGCTGAGGACATCATCCCGGTCCTCGAAGAGAGGCGCCCTGAGAGAGCTGCCGTGCTCTTCTCGGGAGATACCGGGTTCTACAGCGGAGCGGCTTTGCTCACACCTAAGATCGCAGACTGGGCGTACGAAGAAGACGTCGACTGCAGGGTCGCGGTGCACCCGGGCATCTCGTCTTTTGCATACCTCGCGGCGAAGGCCGGCATCAGCTACCAGGATGCGGAGCTCATGAGCATCCACGGGAGCAGGGGCGACAGAAGTGCTGCTGCCGAACTGGCGCGCAAAGTGAGATACAGCGGCAAGACTTTTGTTTTGCTCTCCGGACCTGAAGACGTCAGACTGATGGGCAAAACGCTCGCAGGCGCGGGCCTTGGACATGTTGCGATAATCCTCGGGATGCAGCTTTCGTACCCTGAGGAGAAGGTCGGGCTCATAACCTGCGCTGACTGTGCTCAGATCACTGAGCCGGGACTGTACATCGCAGCTGTCATCAACAGGGAGTGCGAGGCAAAACCGGCGGCACCTGTCATAGCTGACGATGAGATGATAAGAGCCAGAGTCCCGATGACCAAGGAGAGCGTAAGGCACCTCAGCGTCCTGAAGCTGGGGCTGACCGAGGGCTCGGTGGTATACGACATCGGAAGCGGCACGGGATCGGTGGCATGCGAGATCGCACGGCTCGACCCGGCCGGCAAAGTATATGCGATAGAAATGAAGGATGAGGCCTGCGACCTCATACAGCAGAACGCGGACAACCTCGGACTTTGCAACATAGAAGTGGTAAGGGGCACGGCTCCTAAAGCTATGAGAGGACTTGAGAGGGCGACACATGCCTTCATCGGCGGCAGCTCGGGCAACCTCAGAGAGATACTCGCACAGCTCGGCAGCAGCTGCCCTGGGATAAAGGTGGTCATCAACGCTGTCAGTCTCGAGACGATGGCGGAGATAACCGGCGTCATCGCGGACATGGATGTAAGCAACCTGACCGTAGAACAGGTGTCTGTCAGCAGGGCGAGAGAGCTCGGAAGCTATCACCTCCTGACAGCGGAGAATCCGGTGATGATCGCGGCTTTTGACCTCGTGGGAGCGTCTGCATGCGATGACGGAACGGACGCCGTTAAGGCAGGGAGCAGAGCATGAAGTACGGACGCATCATGATGACCGCGCCGAAAAGCGGCAGCGGCAAAACGATAATAACGTGCGGACTTCTCTCATTCCTGAAGGACAGAAGATATAATGTCCGCGCATACAAGTGCGGGCCCGACTACATAGATCCGATGTTCCACAGGCGCGTCATAGGCGTGCCGGGAGGCAACCTCGACACTTTCTTCTCCGATGACGAAGCCATCCGCAGGCAGATCGCTGAGTCTGACTGCGACTGTGCTGTGATCGAAGGAGTGATGGGGATATACGACGGCATCACGGGCGCCGCGGGCAGAGGATCCTGCTACGATGTCGCAAGAGCAACAGGGACACCTGCAGTGCTCGTCATAGACGTCAAGGGCATGGGCGCTACCATGATCTCAGTCATCAAGGGCATCCTGGCAGACGATGAAGCCTGCCTCATCCGCGGCATAGTCCTGAACAGGATATCCGGAAGGTACTATGGCGAGATCAGTCCGCAGATAGAGAGCGCGCTTGAGAAGATATCTGCAGAGAGGAGCACGGAAGTCTGCCTGCTCGGCGGGATACCTGATGTGAAGGATATAAAGCTCGAGAGCAGACACCTCGGGCTCATGATGCCTGACGAGATAGATGACCTCGAGGAGCAGGTCACCGCAGCCAGGAACCTCATTGCAGAGAACATAGATACAGTGAAGCTGCTTGAGATAATGGCTCAGGCGGAAGACTTGAACGCGCCGGCCGGGAAGGCTGACGGCACGCACGCCGGAGCCGGATCAGCCGGGCAAAACGATGCTGAAGATACAGGAGCGCAGCTGACCCTGGCGGTCGCACGCGATGAGGCTTTCTGCTTCTACTACGAAGAGAACCTCAGGATGCTTGAGAAGTGCGGCATAAGGATAGAGGAGTTCTCGCCGGTGTACGACAGGCGGCTCCCTGAAGATGCTGACGGGATACTGCTCGGCGGCGGATATCCGGAGCTGTACGCAGAGGACCTGAGTGACAACGAAAGCATGAAGGAGTCAATCCGCGAGGCGATCAAAGGCGGCATGCCTTGCCTGGCAGAGTGCGGCGGGTTCATGTATCTCCTTGAAGAGATGACTGCTGCAGACGGAAAGACGTATCCGATGTGCGGCGTGCTCGAAGGCAGTTCTCACAATACGGGAAAGCTCGGACGATTCGGATACATCACAGTCAGCGGGAAGAGCGATGCCGGCGACTGCGCGGGATCCCGCGGGGACGAAACCGGTTTTGCCCCTGAAGACTCGCTCCTGAGCGGCCTCAGCATAAAGGGACACGAATTCCACTACTACGACAGCGACAACAACGGGGAAGATGCTGTTGCCGTCAAGCCGGGAACAGGCAGGTCGTGGGAGTGCATGCATGCGGGCAGCACGATGCTTGCAGGCTATCCGCATCTGTATTATCCTTCATGTCCTGAGCTCATAGAGAGGCTGAAGGACAGGATGCTTGAGCACCAGAGAGCCTGCACAGGCGCTGATGCTACGGACAAGGCAGAAAGGTAGGACCGGATCATGGAGAACTCGCATAAATATTTCGAGAATAGAGACTGCAAATACTACCCATGCCACGAAGGCATTGATGAGATGAACTGTCTCTTCTGCTACTGCCCGTTGTACCATCTCGAGCACTGCCCGGGCAATCCCCGCTTTCACGAGAAGGAAGGCAGGACTATCAAAGTCTGCACGGACTGCACATTCCCGCACAGGGCGGAGAACTACGATAAGATCATAGAACTTATCCGTGCATCCAGATAAAAGATAAAAACAGGGTCAGGACTAGAGTCTGGATTTCATACCCAATATTTAAGAGCGCCGGTACTTTAGAAAAAGCAACCGGTGCGGAAAGAGAGAAAGTATTAATGGAACTTATTTCAAGACCGAGAAGACTTCGCACAACTCCCGGACTCCGCAAGATGGTCAGAGAGACCAGAGTCGATGCATCATCGCTGGTTTACCCGATGTTCGTTATGGACGGCACAGGCAAAACGGATGAGATCAAAGCTCTTCCGGGTCAGTACAGATATACTGTAGATATGGTCGACGCCAAGATCGAAGAGATGCTCAGGGCGGGCGTAAACAGCATCATGCTGTTCGGCATTCCTGATCACAAGGACGAGATCGGCAGCCAGGCTTATGCAGAGGACGGCATCATCCAGAGAGCCGTCAGATACATCAAGGAGAAGTATCCTGAGATGTATGTCATCGCTGATGTATGCCTCTGCGAGTACACTTCGCACGGCCACTGCGGACTCATCTGCGAGTGCGGCGGGCACCACGACGTTGACAATGACAGCACACTCGAGCTTCTGAGCAAAACGGCAGTTTCGCAGGCTCTGGCAGGTGCCGACATGGTCGCTCCGTCAGATATGATGGACGGAAGAGTAGGAGCTATCAGAGAGGCGCTGGACGCTAACGGACTTACCAACACTCCGATCATGTCCTACGCTGTAAAGTACGCTTCATCGTTCTACGGCCCGTTCAGAGAGGCTGCAGGTTCTGCGCCTTCGTTCGGCGACCGCAGGAGCTATCAGATGGACTACCACAACAGAAGAGAGGGCGTCAAGGAGGCTCTCCTCGATGTTGAGGAAGGCGCTGACATCATCATGGTCAAGCCGGCAACTGCTTACCTCGATGTCATCAGAGAGGTATATGAGACTACCGATGTTCCTGTCGCTACATACAGCGTCAGCGGCGAATATGCTATGGTCAAAGCGGCTGCTGCCCAGGGCTGGATCGATGAGAAGTCGATCATGTGCGAGATGGCTGTTGCTGCGTTCAGAGCAGGCGCATCGATATATGAGACATACTATGCGAAGGAACTCGCGGAGTGCATCAAAGAAGGAAGAATAGGTTAGTATTATAAGTGAATTCACTATATAAAACTCTCTATTAAGGAAATAATGGAACGTAACGGAAATAGAATAGTAATAGGTAGCAGGGCGAGCAGGCTGGCAGTCATCCAGTCGGAGCTTGTAATGAAGGAGATAGGCTCCGCCTTCCCGGAGGCGGAGCTGAGCCTCGTCACCATGAAGACGACGGGCGATAAGATCCTGGATAAGACGCTGGACCAGATCGGCGGAAAAGGGCTGTTTGTCAAGGAGCTCGACGAGGCTCTGAGACGTGGCGAAGCGGATCTCACGGTGCACAGCCTGAAGGACCTCCCGATGGATGTGCCTGAGGATATCCCGCTGGCTGCTTTTTCGGTCAGGGAGGATCCGAGGGATGTGCTCATTCTGCCGGAGGGAAAGGCGGAGCTGGACATGTCTCTCCCGGTAGGGACTTCGAGCAAGAGGCGCGCGCTTCAGATCAAAGAGCTGTATCCGGGCGCGGAGACAGCGCCGGTCCGCGGAAATGTCGAGACAAGGCTCAGGAAGCTGGATGAAGGGCAGTATTCGGCGCTGGTCATGGCGGCTGCCGGGATCATCAGGCTCGGCCTTGAGCACAGGATCAGCAGGACTTTTGAGCCTGATGAGCTGGTGCCTGCATCATGCCAGGGCATAATGGGCATGCAGGCGAGAGCGGACGACGGCTATCTTATGGATACGGTGCTGCCGGCGATAAACTGCAGGGAGTCGGAGCTCTCGGCAGCCGCGGAGAGAAGTTTTGTCAGAACCATCGGAGCAGACTGCGGTTCGGCAGATACATCTTTTTCGTGGGTAGAAGACGGCAAAATGTATATAATAGGATTAAGATACGATGCCGAGCACGGCAGGATCATCCGCGACAGGATCAGCGGTGATCCGGAGAACGCTGCAGAACTCGGGAGGGAGCTCGCAGAGCGCCTTCTCGCGAAATAAACAAAAAAGAAAAGGGCAAAGGATACATAAGTCTTACGCATGGATAAGGAAAAAATAAAGCATAACAGAAAAGGCAAAGTCTGGCTTGTCGGAGCAGGCCCGGGAGACTACAGGCTCCTGACGCTGAAGGCCAGAGACGTCATAGAGGCGGCTGATGTCGTAGTGTATGACGCACTCGTCGGAAGCAGCATCCTCTCGCTCATCCCTGAAGAAGCTGAGAAGATATACGTCGGTAAGAGATCCGGCCTTCACACGATGAAGCAGAGCGAGATCAACAAGCTGCTGCTTGAGAAGGCCCAGCAGGGCCTTAAGGTGGTCCGCCTCAAGGGCGGTGACCCGTTCGTCTTCGGACGCGGCGGCGAGGAACTTGAGCTTCTTAAGAAAAACGGGATACCGTACGAGGTCGTGCCGGGTGTCACCAGCGCTTTTGCCGTACCTGCATATGCAGGGATACCGGTGACTCACAGGGATCACTGCTCGAGCGTGCACGTCGTTACCGGCCACAGGAGAAAGGACCACACATACGACATAGATTTTGCCGCACTTGCAGAAGCCGGCGGGACGATAGTGTTCCTGATGGGGATATCTTCGCTTCCGGTACTGATGAACGGCCTCATGGGCGGAGGCATCGATCCGGAGACTCCGGCTGCAGTCATCGAAAAGGGCACCACCGCTGCGCAGAGGATCATCTCTTCAACAGTTGAGGGGCTCGCTGAGGCAGCGAAGAAGGCCAAAGTCGTCATGCCTGCCATCATAGTTGTCGGCGAGGTCGCAGCGCTGTCTGAAGACTTCAGCTGGCTTGAAGATCTGCCGCTTGCAGGTGTAAGGGCGGTCGTGACGAGGCCGAGAGAACTGAGTTCAGGCCTTGCGAAGATGCTGAGAGAAAAGGGCGCTGAAGCGATAGAGCTCCCGACCATCAGGATCGAGGCTGCGGAGGAGAACCCTGTCATCGACGAAGCGATCAAGGGCCTCAGGAAGAGCGGCTACGAATGGGTCGTTTTCACCAGCCCGAGCGGCGTCAGGGTATTTATGGACAGACTGCTTGAGAAGTATGATCTCAGGATGCTGGCGTACTGCAGCATAGCTGCGATAGGAAAAGGGACCGAGAGAGAGCTTCTCAAGTACGGCATCCGACCGGACATGATCCCGACCGTATATGACGGAAGGACGCTTGGCGCACAGCTTGCAGTCCTCCTCAGGAAGGGCGACAGAGTCCTCATCCCGAGGGCAAGACTCGGCAACCCTGAGCTGGTCGAAGAGCTTTCACGCGTAAGGGGAGTCCACATTGATGACGTCACCACATACGACACGAAATACGTGACACAGGAGTGGTTCGACGCAGATACGGAATTCGACGATCCTCATACATTCGCGCTTTTCACCAGCGCATCGACTGTAAGAGGATTCGTGAATGCATACAAGGGCATGAACTTCAGAAAGGTGAGAGCCGTGTGCATCGGAAAGCAGACAGCTGCTGAGGCAAAACGCTGCGGCATGGGTGTGTGCGTTTCCGACGAGGCGACACTTGAATCGCTTTGCGTGAAACTTGAAGAAGTGAGCAAAGCTGTAAAATAACCGGCAGAAAAGGACAAATACAATGGCAAGAGGAAAAGCATACGGAGTAGGCGTAGGCCCGGGAGATCCCGAGCTGATGACACTCAAGGCCTGCAGGCTTATCAGAGAAAATGAAGTTATGGCAGTTCCGGGCAAGGTGCCGCAGGACGCAGTCGCATACAAGATCGCAGCTGCAGCGGTACCAGAGCTCGCAGACAAGACTCTGATCCCGATATACATGCCGATGGTCAGGGACCGCGAGCTGATCGCAAAGAGCCACAGGGAAGCTGCAGACACCATAGAGAAGTATCTCGATGAGGGCAAGAACGTAGTATACCTTACTCTCGGAGACTCCACCATCTACTGCACTTTCAGCTACATCCAGCAAATTCTGGAAGATGAAGGTTATGAAGTAGAGCTCGTCAGCGGCATCCCGTCTTTCTGCGCAGCAGCTGCAAGGCTTGGAATATCCCTGACAGAGTGGAATGAGCCGCTGCATGTAATACCGGGTCTTCACAACACCGAAGGGACACTTGAGTGGCCGGGCAACTATGCCATCATGAAGTCCGCAAGCAAAATGCCTCAGGTCAAGGCAATGCTTGCAAGATCGGGATACGATGCGCAGGCAGTAGAGAACTGCAGCATGGAGACAGAGAAGGTGTACCGCTCGCTTGAGGAGATACCGGATGAAGCCGGATACTTCTCGCTCATAATAGCTAAGGAAAATAAATAGAACATGATAGAACTGAAAGAACTCACCAAGAAATTCGGTAACTTTACCGCTGTCGACGGTCTCTCCTTCGAGATCGGGACCGGCGAGTTCTTTGGGCTGCTCGGACCTAACGGCGCAGGCAAGACGACGACCATCAGCATGCTGTCGACTGTCCTGCTTCCTACTTCGGGCGAGATATATATAGACGGGGTTAAACTGACAAGAGCTGCTTCCGAGCAGAAGAGGAAGCTCGCTGTCATCACTCAGGAATATTCGATGCGCCAGGATATGACCATGGATGAAGTCATGGAGTATCAGGGGCGCCTTTATTTTATGCCGAAAAAGGAGATAAAGAAGAGGTCGGACGAGCTTCTCGAGTTCGCAGGGCTCGGGGACTACCACAGGAGAGTGGTGCGTCACCTGTCTGGCGGAATGAAGAGAAAGCTCATGATATGCCGCGCCCTGCTTATAGAGCCGGAGATACTCCTCCTTGATGAGCCGACCGCAGGCATGGACGCACTCTCGAGGCGGCAGATGTGGAACCTCTTGAGACAGGTATCCGGTCAGAACATGACCATCCTCCTTACCACGCATTACATTGAAGAGGCAGAGGCACTCTGCGACAGAGTGGCCATGATCAACAGAGGCCGGCTCCAGAAGCTGGATTCACCACGTGCACTCATACAGGAGCTCGGCGAATTCACAGTAGACGAGACCGGAGAAGGCGACCTCAAGAGCACGCACTTCACCACAAGAGAAGAAGCGATCAGATATCTTGAGACAGCACCTTCAGACTCAACACTCAGGCAGACCACACTCGAGGACGTCTTCGTCGACGTCGCCGGACGCAAGCTGATATAACTATGGGAATTATTACGGTACTTTGGGAAAAATGGGTCGAGTTCAGACGAGACTTCTATAAGATCACCGTCGCGGCGATGATCTCTCCTTTGATGTACCTGATTATCTTCGGCCTGGGCATCCGTACGACTTCACACGGCGAGCCGTACATACACTTCCTCGTGCCGGGACTCGTCGCGATGGTCACGATGACCGGCAGCTTCGGCGCGATAGCCCAGAGCATGAGCGTTCAGAGGCTGTATGAAAAGGCGCTCGACCAGGTGATGGTATCGCCTACGCCTCTGTGGCAGTTCATACTGGGGCAGGTGATAGGCGGCAGCCTGAGAGGCCTGTATGCTGCATGCGTCATACTCATCCTCACGATACCTGTAAGGCACGGACTCATCTTCAACGGGCTGTCATTTTTCATAATGCTCCTGAACGGGATGGTGTTTGCAACGCTGGCGCTGGTATTGTCATTCCTTGCGAAGACATACTCGGACGCACCGAGATTCAATACGTACATAATCATGCCGATGTCGTTCCTGTGCAATACATTCTTTTCGACTGAAGAGATGCCGGACGGCTTCAGGCAGATCATTGAGATACTGCCGCTGTCTCAGACGAGCGGTATGATAAGAAGCATAGCAAACGGGGAGGCACCGGGAGCATACGGATTCATAGTGCTCCTTGCATACCTCGTGATCCTCGGCAGCATATCCGTATATTTTATCTATAAGAAGAAGAACCTGTAATGATCAACGCACACAGAAAAGCACTGGTAATACTGTTCATAATGATGCTGACTGCAGCATCATGTATTACTGTGTCTGCGGAGCCGGTGGTCATCAAGGACAAGGAAAAGGGCATCGGCGTTGAGACCGAAGAGCGCGACCGCTCGCTCCAGGACGGGACTCTTATCTACAGCATGACACCGGTATATCCCGAAGACTTTGACGAGGGGACATACGATGTCGATGCGCTCTCGAGCTCGCAGTTTTTCAAGATCACGCAGGCAAAACTCACGAATGACGGAGGCAGCATAGAGGCCGTCATCCGCATCTCGAGTACCAGCTACGCATACGTGTATCCGGGGACTGCGGCGGAGGCAGAGGCTGCAGATCAGAGCAAGTGGATACCGGCCGACGAGTCGAGCGGATTCGGAGAGTTCACGCTTGACGTCGAGGCGCTGAACAAGGAGATGCCGTGCGCTGCATACAGCAAGAAGAAGGCAAAATGGTATGACAGAGATATCGCATTTATCGCGGAGAGCCTGCCTCAGGAAAACCTCCACGTAGAGCTCTCGGCAGACGGCGGCACCATCGCTGACACGCAGGAAGCCGCGGTCAAAGTCATTTACATAGCGCTCGCCATCATAATCATCGGCGGGATACTCAATCACTTTATCAAGAAGCGCTTCTATGAGTAGCGGGATATGGTACAATCTTAAACAGGTAATCAGCAATGCATAGCGAACTTTACACACACCCGGAAAGTTCGCTATTTAGATAGGAGCAGAGAAAATGAGTCTATATTTCCCAATGTTTGTAGATCTGTCGCAGAAGAACGTCCTCTTCATCGGGGCGGGCAAGATCTCTGCGAGAAGGCTTGTGAATATTTTCGATTTTGTCGGTTCGGTCACGGTCGTCGCGCCTGACTGCGAGCCGATCATTCAGAAGCTTGCGGATTCGGGATACATCACATACCACCGCAGGAGATTCGACGAGAACGACCTCGAAGGCATGGACATAGCCTTCATCTCGACCGGACATGCGGGAACTGATGTGAGAATCGCAGGCATGTGCAGGAGAAGAGGCATCCTCGTCAATGCCGCAGGCGACCAGTCGCTTTGCGATTTCTACTTCCCGGGCATCGCGCGCAAGGGACCTGTCGTAGTGGGCGTGACCGCGAGCGGGGAAAACCACAGCCTGGCTGCCGAGACGACAGGCAAGATCAAAAAGCTGCTCGACTACATAGATATTCCGGAAGACACCGATGCCGGAAGATAAAACAGACCGGTAATTGACTGTATGGCTAACGAAGAGATCCTGAATCTTGCGAATGATGTGCTTGATATATCAAGAAACAGGCTCCTTGTGAATCTGCGCTACATGGATGTGGCGCTGAGCATGCACAGGAGGTCTGTTTATGATGGGACCTTTTCGACCGACGGGGACAGGATATACTATTCGCCTGAGCACGTACTGAGAGTCTACAGGGATTCGCGTGAGGAGATCACAAGAAACTATCTGCACCTTATCCTGCACTGCATCTTCCTGCATCCGTTCGTGGGCACCAGGATCGACAGGAAGAGATGGGACCTGGCCTGCGACATAGCAGTCGAGGCATCCATAAACGACCTCGGCCTCACATGCACAAGATCTGACAGGGAGGACAGGCAGAACAAATACCTGAGAGAGATAAGGGCTGCGGTAAAAAACCTGACCGCTGAGAAGATATATGCGTGGCTCGGAGAGATGCAGTACTCTGAAGAGAGGCTCGCATACATGAGAGACATGTTCTCGCCGGATGACCACAGCGTCTGGTATGCGCCTGAGCATAAACAGGGCACAGCTCCTCAGGCACGCGAGCACATATCCGGCCCGTCTCAGGATGTGAACCTGACCGATGAGGATCAGTGGAAGAACATCGCAAAGCAGATCGAGATGGAGCTTGAGATATTCGGCAAAGTCCGCGGCGAGTCCGCGGGGACTCTCGTCCAGAACATAAGAGCCGTGACACGCGAGAGATATGACTACACGGATTTTCTCAGAAAGTTCGCGGCCATGGGAGAAGAGATAAAGACTTCCGAGGATGAGTTCGACTACATCTACTACACCTACGGCCTGACGCATTACGGGAACATGCCGCTCATAGAGCCGCTCGAATACAGAGAGGACCACAGGATCAGGGATTTTGTCATAGCGATAGATACCTCGGGCTCTGTGGCGGGAGAAGAGGTGCAGACCTTCCTCCGCAGGACATATGGTATACTGAATCAACAGGGGTCATTCTTCCGCGACATCAACGTCCACATCATCCAGTGCGACGCGGAGATCCAGGACGACACCGTGATCACCTGCACAGAGGATTTTGACAGATACCTTGAGACGATGGAGATTAGAGGCCTCGGAGGCACCGACTTCAGACCGGTCTTCACCTATGTGGACAGGCTCATAAAAGAGGGTGCGTTTTCAGACCTCAAGGGACTTATATATTTCACGGACGGACTCGGGACGTATCCTGAGGCAAAACCGCCGTACAGGACGGCGTTCGTCTTCGTTGACGACGGCTACCATCTGCCTGCAGTGCCGGTGTGGGCGATAAGAGTATTGCTGCAGCAGGACGAGCTGCATGAGGGGATATAGAGAATAGCAGAAAAGCTGAACTACTGAACGCAGGAGCAGACAATGAATATCAGCAAAGCCAAGACACAGATAAGAAATGCAGTCAAAGCGTATCTCACGAAGGATGAGTTCGGGGCATACGCCATCCCGGTCGAGAAGCAGAGACCGGTCCTTCTGATCGGACCTCCGGGGATAGGCAAGACCGCTATAATGGAGCAGATAGCCGCAGAGCTCGGCATCGGCATCATTTCGTATTCCATGACTCATCACACGAGGCAAAGCGCCATCGGACTTCCGTTCATAAGCCACAAGGTATATGACGGAAAAGAGTACGACGTCACCGAGTACACGATGAGCGAGATCATCTCATCCATATACGAGCTCATGGAAGAGACCGGAGTGAAGGAGGGCATCCTCTTCCTCGACGAGATCAACTGCGTGTCGGAGACCCTGTCGCCTCTGATGCTCCAGTTCCTTCAGTACAAGGTATTCGGAAGACACCGCATTCCTGACGGCTGGATCATCGCATGCGCCGGAAACCCTCCGGAATACAACGATTCCGTCAGGGATTTTGACATCGTCACACTCGACAGACTCAAGAAGATCGATGTCGAGGCCGACTACGACACATGGAAGGAATACGCGCTGAAGGCTGATATCCACCCGGCAGTCACGACCTTCCTCCAGAGCAAGAGGAACAGATTCTACTCGGTAGAGACGACCGTAAGCGGCCGCAGCATTGTAACGCCGAGAGGCTGGGAAGACCTCAGCAAGATGCTGTATCTGTACGAGCAGAACAGCCTTGAGGTCGACGAGGACCTGATCATCCAGTACCTGCAGGATCAGGCGGCCGCCAAGGAATTCGCTGTATATTACGACCTCTTCAACAAGTACAGGACGGAGTATCCGGTCGAGGACATCCTCCTCGGCAAGGCTACGGGAGAGATGATCGGCCAGGCTGCCGATGCCGGATTCGATGAGGTATACACACTCATCGGACTCCTTCTCAGCAACGTGAGGACAGACATCCGCGCATGCAATACCGAGGAAAAGGTAATAGATGAGCTGAGGGCATGCCTCAAGGCTTATGCAGAGGAAGATCCGGGCGAGAAGACTCCGCAGGAGAGGCTTCTTGAGATCGCGGGAGATATGAGAAGCAGGCTCGAGGCCGGAAGAAAGTCAGGCTCAGTTGATCAGAACAGGCGCAGGGTCATGCTGAGGACGGCGGACATCCTGGACAGATTCGCATCGGAGACAGCAGGCGTGAAGGATTTCAATGAGTCCTTCGACATAATACGCGACAAGTTCAGCACTATCGTGAA
The DNA here is from genome assembly GCA_900315485.1 of uncultured Eubacteriales bacterium. Lineage (GTDB taxonomy): Bacteria > Bacillota > Clostridia > Peptostreptococcales > Anaerovoracaceae > Crickella. Next base: position 36,419 of record OMZI01000025.1, read on the forward strand.
GGCACATGCAGCGCAGGTGGGCAGGACTCAGGACAAGTTGACAGGGCTGTTCAGATTCGCCGAAAGCTGCTGGGGCGAGGGCAGAGAGATGCTGATGATCGTGACAGAGCTTACCGCCGATGCCTCAAGTGCAGCATTCATAAACAAATACGGATGCGAGGAGTACTTCAGACACAACAAGGAGCTTCTGTTCAGCGAGAGACAGATAGAGATCGACCGCAAGATCGACCAGCTGGAGCTGTAAGAAACAGCAGGAAACAGCAACGCAAAAGCAACGCGCATATGGGAGAATAATTACCCGTATGCGCTTTTTCTTGCGGCACTATTATTTCATCAAATACACTGAACATTTTGCATAGACGATATCAATAATTGCGCTGAGAATAATCAGATATAATAATTCCATGAATAACGGCGTCAGCCGTATGTTTTTTGATGCTTGCGGGATGTAAGAGGTGTTTATATGACTTACGAAGAACTGAAAAAAGAAATGGAACTGTATCCCGAGACCATGACGGACGGGGAGAGAATGCAGAAATACGCTGCAGGTGAAGAGGTAGACCATATACCATTCTCGATCCAGAGTAATGAAGAGGCTATGGCCAACATTTTCGGATATACTACTGCTCAGTGGAGAAATGACGTCAAGGTACATATCGATGTCATAAAGAGAAGAAAGGAAGAGTTCAACATCGGCGGACTCGCTTCCGGACTGAGACTGAGAACAATGGCGCAGGCTGTCGGTTCTGAGATCTACTTCCCTGAAGTAGGTATCGACCGTGTAATCAAGCCTGTTCTTGAGGACTATGACCAGCTGAAGACTCTCATGAAGGACAACCCTAAGAAGAATCCGGTCTTCCTGTCAGTCCTGCAGAGAGGTATAGACCTCAAGGCAGCATTCCCTGAGATGGGTATCGCGATGCCGGTAGCAGGTCCTTTCACCAACGCTTCCTGCATCAGACCGGTAGAGAAGATCCTGAGAGATACAGTAAGGCACCCTGAAGAACTTCACGACCTTCTGAAGTGGTGCGTTGACTATACAGTAGCATATGCTGAGATGTTCGCTGATGAATTCGGCGGCGGCGGATGCACCATCTGCGACCCGGTCAGCTGCTCTGACATCCTCGGCAAGAGAAACTACAAGAAGTTCTCAGAGCCTCATCTGATCGAGCTCATCGAGGGACTGACACAGGCTCTCGGAAGGAAGCCTGGAATCCACATCTGCGGAAAGACTTCACCTCTGTGGGATGAGATGAGCCAGCTCAAGGTAGCCAACTTCAGCGTAGACAACATGGAAGACCTCGCAGCTGCAAGAGACATCATGGGACCTCACTTCGGACTCATGGGCAACGTGGCACCTGTAGATGTTATGCTCAACGGGACCATAGACGATGTCATCGAGACATGCAAGACCTGCATCATCAAGGGATCCGAGGCAGAGAACGGATATACACTCGGCACAGGATGCCAGGTACCTATCGGAACACCGAGAGAGAACTTTGACGCATTTATCTTTGCAACACGCAAGTACGGCAGAGGCGCAAGAAAGGGCTGCCTGCCGCTCGGGATCGCTGAAGAAGCACTGACCGACGTGATCGAGACCAAAGAATAGGCTGCGAGAAATAAACTGAATTCTATTGTTACAAGGAAGCAATTGAAGTTATTATTAAGAAACAGGAGAAAGTAACTTATGGCAACTAAAGAAGAATTACTGCAGAAAATGTCTGACTACGTCTTCGAGATGGAAGACGAAGAGATCGCTGATGTATGTGAAGAGTACATCGAAGCAGGATATGATCCTCTCGACGGAATCCTTCACGGTCTTGTTGACGGAATGAACCGCGCAAGTGACATGTACGATCAGGAAGAGTACTTCGTAACCGACCTGCTGCTCTGCTCTGATGCGATGTACGCAGGACTCGACGTTCTGAGACCGCACCTTCCTGAAGATGCAAGCATGGGCGACTCGAAGAAGGCTGTAATCGGCGTTATCGAGGGCGACACACACGATATCGGCAAGAACCTCGTCAAGATCATGATGGAGACTGCAGGATTCGAGATGTACGACCTCGGAAGAGACGTTCCTATCGACAGCTTCATTGAGAAGGCGAAGGAAGTCGACGCTGACCTCATCATGATGTCCACACTGATGACAACAACCATGCCTGGCATGAGAACTGTCATCGAGAAGCTCAAAGAGCAGGGCATCAGAGACAACTTCAAGGTAATGGTAGGCGGAAGCCCGATCTCCATGAAGTATGCTGAGGACATCGGCGCTGACGGCTATTCAAGAAACGCTGTTGAGGCTGTAGAAGTAGCCAAGAAGCTCTGCGGATTAGAATAATAAACCATCACCTGGGAGGAAAAGTCATAATGCCGCTTATTACGGTAATGCCGGAAGGCAAAACTATCGACTATACACCGGGACAGTCGCTCGCTGATCTCATGCTCGGCGCCGGGATCTTCGTTGACAATGCATGCGGAGGCAAAGGCATCTGCGGAAAGTGCAAAGTCAGGATCATTGAAGGCGATGCCGGTGATATAACGGAAACGGAACTCAGAATACTCAAGCAGGAAGAAGTCGAGTCTGGCATCAGGCTCGGCTGTCTTGTCAATCCTGAAGGAGACCTCAAAGTCGAGTCTCTCCAGAAGGAGAAGAAGCACGATGTACTCGCATCCGGCTATCTTCCTGACTTTGATTTCAAAACAGACATCACCAAGATGCCTGTAACCATCCACAAGCCGACACTCGATGACCAGACTCCGTTCGAGGATCAGATCCTCGAGCAGACAGGCGCCGAAGGAATGGACTACACAGCACTCGGCATCGATTCGATGAAGCCGGGCGAGTATACTGCGATCCTTCATAAGGAAAGAGTAGTAGGGCTCGAGCATGGGGATACCACAGGCAGGAGATTCGGTGTCGCCATCGATATCGGAACGACCACCGTCGTATGCTCGCTTGTCGACATGAACACCGGCGAAGAACTCGGTCATGCTTCCGAGATCAACGCTCAGAAGCATTTTGGCCTCGATGTTCTGACAAGGATCACTTATGAGATCGAACATCCTGAAGACGGCATCATCAAGCTGAGAAAGGCTATCGTAGGATCGATCAACAAGATGGTCGGCTCCATATGCGAGAGATTCTCAGTCAGCACTGATGAGATCTACGAGATCACAGTCGGCGCCAACTGCACGATGATGCACATGCTCGTCGGCGTTGACGCCACGCCTATAGGCAAAGCTCCTTTTGCCCCTGTATTCGCGAAGGCGAAGGATATGAGGGCTTCGGACATCGGGCTCAAAGCCGCACCGGGCGCAAGGCTGTACTGCCTGCCGTCGGTCTCCGCATACATCGGAGCAGATATCGTTGCAGGCGCTTACGTCTGCGACCTCAAGCACCGCAAGGGCAATACCATTTTCATCGATATCGGTACCAACGGAGAGATCGTACTTGCAGCAAACGGCAGACTTATGTCATGCTCATGCGCTGCGGGACCGGCGCTCGAGGGTATGAACATAAGCTCGGGAATGCGTGCTGCTGAAGGAGCCATCGAAGACATCCACATCGGTGAGGACGGACTGGATCTTAAGATCATCGGTGACTGCGAGCCTGCAGGCATCTGCGGCAGCGGTATCCTTACGGTAACCAAAGAGCTTCTGAGGACAGGCATCGTCCGCAAGACCGGTGCTTTCGTCAAGGCTGACAAGTTCGGACCGGATGACTACAGATCGAAATACATCCTTGTCGATGAAGAGGGCAAGAGGTCGTTTAAGATGACTGACGGCGATGAGCCACTCTGCATCACGATGGGCGATGTAAGGCAGGTGCAGCTTGCCAAGGGTGCTATCCTTTCCGGATTCATGGCTCTCATGAAGAAGGCCGGCATCGGAATGGAGGACCTGGACAGCGTCCTGATCGCAGGACAGTTCGGTGCACATCTGCCTGCAGACAGCATCACAGGAACGGGAATACTGCCGTTCGAGGTCGAGGACAAGATAGAGTACGTCGGCAACACATCCAAGACAGGAGCGTATATGGCTCTGATGTCGTCGGATGTCAAGAGAGAGATGGAAGAGCTGGCGCATGAAATGGATTATCTTGAGCTGGGTGCGACTGAGAACTATGAGAGACTGCTCTCTGAGTGCCTTATTTTCCCTAGCTTTAAGTAAAGGATATAAATATGACTACTGCTAATGAAAGACTTATAAAGATACTTAAGGGTGAGAGGGTCGACAGGCCTGCATGCATCTGCCCGGGCGGCATGATGAACATGGTCACCAAGGAGCTGCAGGATGTTGCGGGTGTATACCTTCCTGAGGCTCACACTGATGCTAGGATGATGGCTGACCTCGCGAAGGCCATCGTTGATCAGGGATGCTTTGAGAACTACGGCGTTCCGTTCTGCATGTCCGTTGAGGCTGAGGCTCTCGGCGCGACCTGCACGATGGGTTCGCAGCTCTTCGAGCCGCATATCACAGGATATGCAATTGACACTGTCGAGGACTATAAGAAGCTGAGCCCGATGGACCTGAATTCGGGAAGGGCCAAAGTCGTTCTCGATGCAATTAAGATCCTCAAGGAGGAGACTCACGATGTTCCTATCATCGGAAACCTCGTAGGACCTGTCAGCGTAGCAAGCTCGGTAATGGAGCCGACAAGATATTACAAGCAGCTCCGCCAGAAGAGAGAGCTGGCTCATGAGTACATGGAGTTCGTTACAGAGCAGCTGATAAGATTCGGTGTTGCCGAGGTCGAGGCCGGTGCCAATGTCATCGTTATCTCGGATCCGAGCGGCACAGGCGAGATCCTCGGACCTAAGTTCTTCGACGAATACGCTGTAACATACATCAACAAGGTAGTTGATGCTGTTGCTGCAGCAGGCGCAAGGACCATCGTCCACATCTGCGGCCAGATGAAGTCGGTATATGACAAGGTCGCCAAGATACACAGCGATGCATTCAGTTTCGATGCTGTTGTATCAATCCGTGAGGCGAAGAAGCAGCTTCCGGATAAGGTGATCATGGGCAATGTCAGCACATTCGCTATCGAGATGCAGGATGGAAAAACGGTTGAGAAACTTACGAAGAACTGCTACAACCAGGGCTCAGACATCATCTCACCGGCCTGCGGACTCGGAATGGGCTCGCCGCTTGGCAACGTTCAGGAAGTTCTGAAGACTGTAAAGACATTCGGGGCTCAGGAGTAAGTAAATGGCATCATGACTGAAAAGTCAGATACAGAGGAGACTGTGCATGTCAGTAATCGTTGACGGTGACAGACTTATAAGATATGAGGATGCTGCGGTGCATTATGTTGTGCCGCAGCATGTCCGGTATATAGAGGACCTTGCTTTCTCGGGTGCCGATCATCTTGCCGTGCTTGAGATCCCTGACGGCGTGGAGCACATAGGCAATTATGCCTTCAGGATGTGCTACTCTCTGGAGGAGATAAAGCTGCCTCAGAAAGTAGCAGAAGCCGGTGCCGGGCTCTTCCAGCACTGCTGGAAGCTTAAGAAGATAAGTCTGCCTGAGGGCATCCTTATGATCGGCGGCGAGATGTTCGAAAGCTGCCATGCTCTTCAGACACTCGAGATACCAGATTCAGTAGAGAAGATCGACAGAACAGCTTTCTCCGGGTGCAGGAACCTCAGAGACATCGTCATCAGTCCGGCAAAACTCAGGATGCTGCCGCCTGCTGCAAGATACGCCGCCGTACTTACATATATGGAGCGGCGCGCGGAGAACGCGGATGACGCATCACAGGAAGAAACTGAGATGACAGAACGCAGCATCATTGATGATTTTGCCCGCGAAAGGCAGGGCAATCTTCTTGACCTTGCGATCAACAGGCGGAATGCAGAGGCTGTGAGATACATGCTGAAGCGCGGACTTATTGAAGCTGATGCCCTGGCTGATTACCTCGAGAAGTCAGCCGAGAGGAACCGTGTCGAGATCACTGCGCTGATGCTCGAATACGGACAGAAAAAAGATAACAAGAGGGACCTCTTTGACGAGGACCCTTTCAGATAAACAGCAGCATTGAGTGCTGCAGCGATTTCAGTCAGTGAAACCGGAGGGGTGGATATAATGGCAGATATAAGAGAATACAAATGCACTTATTCAAACTCGGTAGGCGTAAGCGCTGAGGTGACTGAGGGACTCGGACTTGAGTTCCCGGATGCATACATGCACAGCGGCACGATGCAGACTCTGGCCAAGGCCATCAAGAAGCATGACAACTCGGATTTTGTGCTCCTTCCTTTCTGCAGGACCGTTGAGGCTGAGGCCATGGGAGCAGTCCTTAACTACGGAGATTCCAATACAGGACCGAGAGCCAAGGACCCGATCTGCTCAAACATGGATGAAGTGCTGGCTCTGCCGGATATTGATTTCGGCAAAATGCGCATACACGAGGTGCTCGACGCCTGTGCAGCAATGAAGGGTGAGGGAGAGACCGTATGCCTCGAGGTAACAGGCCCATTCACGATTCTCAATGCGCTGATGGAGCCTAGACTTGTATTCAAGGCGTACCGTAAGGACAGAGAGAAGATGAAGCTGGTCTTCGATAAATTCTCGGAGCAGCTTCTAAGATATATTGAGAACGGAAAGAAGGCCGGAGTTGATGTTTTCATTTTCTCCGATTCAGCAGGTGCGCTTGACATACTCGGACCGAAGTTCCTTGCTAATGCGGTAGAGGACTTCTATGATCCGTTCATGAGAAAAGTCAGCGAGATCATGGATGATTCGTGCATATTCCTGCTGTGCCCTAAGTTCACATATGCTCTTGTTGACACAGGTCATGCCGAGCTTAAGGAGTATCAGCTGGAACCAGGCATTGACTTCCTTGAGGCCATGCTGGAGATGAAGGGCAAAGCGAAGATCGGCGGACAGGTATGCATCAAGAATGTCGGTGTCAAGCTGTCCCACGGAAAGTTCCGCGAGATCGTGATGAAGTAAGAAGGATGCACAGACTGTATCAGGGAAAGAAGATACTCATAGCATGCTCGATGATCGAAGATGAGATAAATGCTGTCTTCGACTGTTTCGTATACGGGGATATCGAGGTCCGCTGGATGGAGAGAGGGTATCACAATGACCCGGATGAGCTGCGCGAAGTGATACAGAACGAGATCAGCAGGGCCGAAGCAGACGGTGCGGACACTGTCATGCTGGCGTACGGATTCTGCGGCAAGGGAGCGAGCGGATGGCACACAGAGCATGCTGCGCTTGCGATGCCGAGGTTCGATGACTGCTGCAACATGATGCTCTGCACCGGGAAGAGGCAGAAGCGCAATCTCCTCGAAGCAGGGAATATGTACCTGACCAAAGGGTGGTCGAAGGACGAGGGGGCGCTTCTCTCGATGCTCGAAAGGGCGACGAAGGGGCCTCAAGGTCATGAAGCTGATGTTTGACTCGTACACCAAGGTCACCGTGATCGATACCGGATGCTATGAACTTCAGCCTGTTGAGGAATACGCTGAGAAGTGCGCGGACCTTCTTGGCCTGGAACTGTGCAAAGTGCCGGGAAGCAATGAAATAATGAGAAAACTCATCTCAGGCGAATGGGATGAAGACATAATAGTTAAGGAGCCGGGAGAACCGGTAAGGGACGAAGACTTTGATTTCGGCGGAGAGACCGGAAGCCAGTCTGATCAGCTGTGGAGAAAGACCTTATAGGGGCAGGAGGAAAAAATGACAGTTAGAAAAGACCAGATGACTTCAAATGAGCGTATGGCGGCATATTTCGACGGAAAGGAAGTCGACCGTCTGCCTGCTATGCCGATGATCGACTCGGTAGGACCAAGGCTTATAGGCGAGAAGAACAGATTCAAGAGACTTTCAGCTGAGAATCAGGTTCTGGTGCAGAAGAGGGCATATGAGCTGCTCGGACTTGACGGTCTTTCGATCGAATACGGTCTTCACGGAATAGGACAGGCCGCCGGAACGATCCTTGGAGACCCTGAGAACACAGCTCCGCCTGTAGTGGAGCATGTTCTGAAAGACCTTAAAGATGTAGATAACCTTGATCCTGAATGCGTGCTCAGGAAGAACGATCCGTGGATCGATCTCTGCTGCACTGCATGCGAGATGCTGGTCGAGCAGATCGGAGATGTGGTCGGAACAAGCGCCAGCCTCACTGGCCCTATGACTGCAGCTTCCAGCATTTATCCTATCTCCAAGCTCCTCATAGCAACGAGAAAACAGCCTGAGCTCGTTCACAAGCTGCTGAGATTCTCGACTGACGCTCTTATAGCTGTCAGCGAGGAGTTCGCTAAGTGCGGCGTGGACATTTTCATCTGCGACCCTGTGGCATCGGGCGATATCATGAGCGAGAAGGCGTACAGAGAACTCGTTTTGCCTTACACCAAGGAGCTTGCACCTGCGATCCATAAGCACGGTGTAGCTATGGGCTATCACATCTGCGGCAATACAAACAAGATCACTGAAGCCATGCTTGAATCAGGATGCGACATGCTGAGTGTCGATGTCAAGGTGCCTCTTCTCAGAGCCAAGGAACTCGGCGGAGATAAGGTTCCTATTATAGGCAACGTAGATCCGATCAACACCATGATGCTGGGAACACCGGAGGAGGTGCGTGAGGAAGTCATGAGAGATATAGCCGACTGCGCGGACTCACCTAACGGATACATTGTCAGCACCGGCTGCGACATTCCTGTCGATGCGCCTCTAGAGAATATTTACGCATTCATGGATGCCGTAAGAGAATACGGACCGGTCAGCATCGGACAGAAAAAAGACTGACGTATTTTTCTGTCCTTTTGGATCAGAAACGCTCAAAAGGCGCCACCCGGTGGTGCCTTTTTTCGTGCATCTCCGTACGATATAAATAAATAAAATACTAAGGCCGTTAACAATTGGGAATCCCAATTAGCATGAGACGCAAAGGAATTTTAGAATAGTAAGGGTACACATGGGAGACAAAATGAATTACGTAGCAATCAACAATGTGTCCTTCGCATACGAAGAAGGAAAAACAATACTCGACAATATTGATCTCCGGGTTGAGAAGGGGGAATTCATCTGTATTCTCGGACAATCCGGCTGCGGGAAAAGCACGCTGCTCAGACTGATCGCAGGTCTTGAGATGCCGACTTCCGGCACGGTCTTTGTTGACGGAGAGGAGGTAAAAGGAGCAAGCCTCGACCGGGGCGTGGTGTTCCAGGACTATGGCCTCTTTCCGTGGATGACGGCCGGAAAGAACATCCTGCTAGCGCTTGAGCAGAAATACCCAAAGCGCAGGAAGAGTGAACTGAAGAATATAGTTTACGAAAAGCTCGGAGAGGTCGGGCTGGATAGGTCGGTCTACAGCAAGTATCCGAGGGAGCTTTCCGGGGGCATGCAGCAGAGATGCGCGATAGCTCAGGCTCTGAGTATAGAGTCTCCGCTGCTTCTGATGGATGAGCCTTTCGGTGCTCTGGATGCAGTGACGAGGGCGGCTCTGCAGGATATGATCAGAAACCTGCTTGAAGGAGAGAACCGCAAGACAGTATTCTTCGTAACCCATGATGTTGATGAGGCCCTGCTGCTCGGGAGCAGGATCATCGTACTCGGACAGTCACCAAGCCGTATCATATATACCTGTGAGATCGATAAGGACAACAGGCCGACAAGGGAGAATCAGTTTACAAACCCGGAATTTCTTAAGATGAGGAATGAACTGATCGGATACATCAACCGCGATGTCGCGGAAAAGCTCAAGTAAAGACATTTACTTGCCGCAATTCGGTGATAACCGGGATTTTACCCGGATCACATATAGTATTACCTAATATAAGTTAACGGAGGAATTCTAAAGATGAGAAAAAGCAGCAAGATTTTAGCTCTTCTGATCTCTCTTCTCATGGTGCTGTCAATGATGGCAGCATGCGGAAGTCAGGAAGAGGCGCCTGCAGAAGAGCCTACAGAAGAAACAGCAGAAGCCGGTGAGCTCGGAGCACCTGAGGTAACCACAGTAAAGTGGAACTCGGGTACATCCAAGAACGTTCTTATCACTATCGCTAATGAAAAGGGATACTTCGAGGATGAAGGCATCACAATCGAAGAGGTACCTGCAGATGAGAACAACAGCGCTATGGCACTGCTCGCATCCGGAAAGGTTGACGTAGTATCCAACGCAGGAACAAGTAACCCGCTTGACCAGATCTCCCAGGGCGTTGACCTGACGATCTTCGGCGGACACATGGTACAGGGTGCTATGCCAATTATCGCAAAGAAGGGAACACAGTGGAACGGCGTTCAGGACTTCATAGGCAAGAAGGTAGTTGCTAACACAAGCTACTTCGCTCTTACAGGTGGCGTTATGAACACCGGAGAGGAAAAGCCGCTTGAGGCTGTTGAGTGGATCGAAGGAATGGATTATCCTGATGCTCTTGCTATGGTAGAGAGAGGCGAGGCTGACTACGCTCTTCAGGGAACAGGAAACGTTCAGACCTGCAAGGAATCCGGAACAGTTGACATCGTAAGCTGGCAGGGAGATATCATGCCTGACTACTCCTGCTGCAGAATGGTAGCTCAGACTGATTTCGTAAAGAACAACCCTAACACACTGAAGCACGTAATGGTAGCTCTTCTGAGAGCTCAGGCTTACTACGAAGCAAACAAGGAAGAGGCTGTTAAGCTCCACGCTGCTGCAACAGAGCAGACAGAGGACTATGTAGCTGCATTCATGCTTGACGAGCACTACAAGGTAAATGTTGACCCACTGGAAGATTCCGTACTCCGTGCATGGAACATCCTCGATGCAACAGGATTCTTCAAGGATAAGGATGACAGTGTAAAGATCGAAGATCACATCAACACTGCACTCTACAAGGAAGCTCTTGACTATGCAGAGGCTACATACGGTGAGGAAGCTCCTGACTTCTACAAGGCTCAGCAGGAATTCTTTGCAAGCAACAACACCGGAACAGCTAAGGAATAATCATTCTGAAACAGACATACTTGTATGAATAAGATCACTGATTTCTTTCGGAAATACTGGATAACGTTCCTTATCATCGCCATGATGGTCGGAGGATATGTATTTGTCACCGATAATAAGCTGGCAAATCCGTTCTTCTTCCCGCCTGCTAAGGATATCATCAGCGCGTTCTGGGAATTCAGATACAGAATGCTCGAGAACATGGTCGCTTCCTTCAAACTGATTATTCCGGCTATCTGTATCTCCGCGGCCATAGCGCTTGCTGTCGGAACGCTTGTGGGAATGAACGCAAGACTGAGGGATGCCCTGCATCCTATCATCTATACGTTCAGCTGCATACCAGCGATTATGCTGTCGCCGTTCGTGCTGCTGCTCGCACCGACGATCACTGCCGCTGCGATCTTTCTGATCGTATACGGTACGGTTTGGGCTACCATGTTTGCTACCATCACAGGTGTGATGACAGTAGACAAAAGGTACCTGGAGAAGGCAAAGACACTGGAACTTACAGGATTCAGACGGTTCTTTAAAGTAATCCTTCCTGCGGCATCTCCTGCTATCTTCGCAGGCTTTACCAATTCGATGAGAAGCTCTTTCGTCATGCTGGTATTTGCGGAGATGAGCGGTGTGCAGAAGGGAATGGGTTTTTTCGTCAAGAAGTATTCCACTTCCGGAGTGTTTGCCAACACATGGGCAGGATTCATATTCATGGCCTTTGTACTTGTGGTGGTGATGCTCACGTTCGAAAGGATCAAGAGATACGTCCTGAGATGGACTATGAATTGATTGGCAAGTAAGTTATAATTCAGGCGGGCAATCCAGCCCGCCTGTTTTATGAGAAGGAAAGAAAAATGGTTAAATACGTAGACAGAAAAAATACTAACTGCAACAAGTGGGACTCTCTTGAGGGCACATTCGGCGCTGACGGGCTGCTCCCTCTGTGGGTGGCTGACATGGATTTCCGCATCGATGAGCATATCATTCAGGCGATGCATGATTACATTGAAATGGGGATCCCAGGATATTACAAGGTGCCGGACAGCTATTACCAGGCATTCATCGACTGGGAACGTGAAGAACATGGATTTGAGGTAAGCAGGGAATGGATCAGGTTTTCTCCCGGCATAGTTTCCGGCTTTCACATGGCGCTGCAGGTCCTTACTGAGCCGGGTAACGGCGTGCTGATCTCCACACCTGTATACTATCCTTTCAGCAACGCGATTAATAATAATGACAGGAAACTTATCGCCTCTGAACTAATCAACAGAGAAGGGCGTTACTATATAGATTTTGACGATTTTGAGTCTAAGATCCGCGATAATGATGTCCGTGCGTTCATTCTCTGCTCGCCGCACAACCCTGTCTCCAGGGTGTGGTCGGAGGACGAACTGAGGAGGATGCTGGACATATGCAGGAAACACAATGTGGCAGTCATCGCCGATGAGATCCATCATGACCTGGTATTCGGTGACAACAGGCATGTCCCTGCTCTGAGCGTATCAGAGAAAGGGGACCGGATAATCATGTTTGCTGCAGCATCGAAGACATTCAACATCGCAGGTCTGCAGAACTCATTCGTCGTGATCCCTGATGAAGAGCTCAGAGGAGAGTGGGACAGATTCATTGCCGGCCTCAGAATTACCCAGGGCAATGCTATGGGATATGTAGCAGCAGAGGCTGCGCTCAGGTACGGCAAGGGATGGCTTGAGGAAGTCAGGGAGATCATCAAAGGCAATTACGATTACATATGTGAGGCGTTCAGGGAATCGGCACCGGGGGTCGTGATGACACCTCTTGAGGGCACTTATCTCGCCTGGGCCGACTTCGGAGCCTATCTCTCACCGGAAGAACTCCAGCCGTTCATGCAGGACAAGTGTAAGCTTGCATTTGACTACGGCCCGTGGTTCGGCGGAGACAGGAGCGGATCTTTCATAAGAATCAATCTCGCAACATCGAGAGAGAATATCGAGGAAATGGTCAGAAGGATAGCCGGATCACTGTGAAAGTCGCTATGAAGACAGACAATTATTCCGACAGGCGGTATCAATGATTTGTTAACCGGCTTTAAGAATATGTGAAAGGAAGAGTGGTGAATTAATGCAGGTTCACCACTTTTTTTATTTACAGTTGGTAAAAAATACAATTATAGCTTTTGCCTATTTCAGACCTTGCAAGACCTTTGCAAAATAAATAACAAACTGCCGCCGTCTGCGTTATAATACCATGGTACGCGTGTAAAACGTCTGGTTTTACAGGTACTTATTTTTTGAAAAGGAGTTTTTATCATGGAAGAACAGAGAAGAAGCAGCGGTCTGGCTTTGGTGCCATTCGCAGTGTTCATCGTGATCTACCTCGGAGCAGGAATCATTCTACAGTCCAAGGGCGTAGAGATGGCATTCTATCAGTTCCCTGCAGTAGTAGCAATGTTTATCGCAGTACTTGTAGCTTTCGCTATGAACTACAAGGCAGGAATCAATGAGAATTTCTCAATTTTTGCAAGAGGAGCAGCCAACGAAGACGTTATGGCTATGCTCATGATCTACCTGCTCGCAGGTGCTTTCTCAGCAGTAGCAGGAGCTATGGGTGGAGTTGACGCAACAGTTAATCTTGGCGTTTCAATCATCCCGGCTTCACTCCTCACAGCAGGCCTTTTCGTAATCGCAGCATTCCTCGCAACAGCAACAGGTACATCAATGGGTACCATCGGAGCTCTCGTTCCTATCGCTCTGGGTGTTGTTGACAAGGCTGGACTCAGCCTTCCGCTCGTAATGGCAGCAGTAGTTTCCGGCGCTATGTTCGGAGACAACCTGTCCATGATCTCAGATACAACTATCGCAGCAACAAGAACTCAGAAGGTTGAGCTCAAGGATAAGTTCAGAACAAACTTCTGGATCTCACTTCCTGCAGCAGTAGTTACAATCGTACTGCTCATCATCTTCGGAAGACCTGAAACAGCTCAGGCTCTCGAGGTTGGCGGATATGATATCATCAAGGTTATCCCATACATCCTCGTACTCGTTCTTGCTCTTATCGGCATGAACGTATTCCTGGTACTGACAATCGGCATCTTCGCTGCAGGAATCATCGGAATGTGCTATGGTGACATCACATTCATGGATTTCGCAGGACAGATCTGGGCTGGTTTCCAGGGAATGATCGAAGTATTCCTCCTGTCCATGCTCTGCGGTGGTATCGCTGAGATGGCTAAGCACTACGGCGGACTCAACTGGCTCATCGACAAGCTGTCCAAGACATTCAAGGGCAAGAAGTCAGCACAGGTCGGACTCTCCGTACTTGCAGCTCTGACAGATATGGCTACAGCCAACAACACTGTTGCTATCATCGTTGACGGACCTATGGCAAGAGAGATCAGTGAGAAGTATGACATCGACCCTAGAAAGACAGCTTCCATCCTCGACATGTTCACATGCATCATGCAGGGACTCATCCCTTACGGAGCTCAGTTCCTGGTGGTTGCAAGCATGTGTGAGGGAAGAGTAAGCCCTCTGGATATCATCCCGAAGAACTGGTACCTCTTCCTGCTCGCAGGATTCGCTATCCTTTCATACTTCGTTCCTTGGTATGAGAAAATCACTCTCAAGGGCAAGTGGGACTGGAAGCAGAACAAGGTAGTAAACGACTAATATACCTCCTCATTAATAATAATTATAGTGGTGCCGGGCGTGTAGCGTCCGGCATCACTCAGTTGTATAATCGATTGGTTGATTATGCAGGGATACAGGTTCTCTGCAGCAGAATAAAACTATCAAGAGGTAAAAGGTAAATATGAATATTATTGAACAGTATGGTCACGGACTTGAGATACCTAAGGATGAGCTGACCGCGATCGAAAGAGACAGACTTCTGAGCGAGGGCAAGGAAGTAGACCGCATCATGTGCTGCATCGATACAGGAGAGACGCTCGCTCCGATGATCGGACTCAAGGTAAAGGACTACTATTTTTCATCAGAGAAGATGCTCGAACTCGAGCAGTACATATATGACACTTTCCATTCAGACGGAGCAGGACTTTCGACAACTCTCCGCGGAATGGCAGAGGCTATGGGATCCAAGATCAAGTACTACGATCACAACATCGCACAGCTTGAGACACCGGCTCTTGCAAGTCTCGATGACGTCGATCAGGCAAAGCTCGTAGATGTTGACAAGGACGGAAGACTTCCGATCATCCTCAAGGGTCTCAAGATGGTCAAGGAGAACCTCGGCGACAAGGTCCCTGTAAGCGGAACCGTTACCGGTCCTTTCACCATCGCTGCAATGGTAGTAGGAACAGAGAACCTTCTGATCGGAATGATCAAGAAGCCTGACAAGGTCAAGCAGCTGATGGAGGTCATCACAGAGAACAACGAGAGATACATCGCAAGGATGCTCGAGATGGGAGTAGGCGTAGGATTCGCTGATCCTGTCAGCACCACTTCACTTCTGAGAGTCAAGCAGTACCGCGAGTTCTCACTGCCGTACTTCCAGCACAATGTTGACTTCATCAAGAAGAACGGCGGCGGATGCGGACTTCACATCTGCGGCGGTTCCCGCAAGCTGTGGGAAGACCTCAACAATACAGGCATCGGATGCTTCGGACTCGACAACATTGAGGATCTCGAAGAAGCCAAGGAAGTCCTCGGACCTCACATGGCTATCCAGGGCAATGTTCCTCCTGTAGATGTGATCAGGCTCGGCACACCTCAGGACGTACTGAGAGCAAGCAAGGAGTGCATCCGCAAGGCATGGGATTCGCCTAACGGATTCACACTGACATCAGGCTGCCAGACACCGATGGATACACCGGCTGAGAACCTTCAGGCCATGATGGATGCAGCAAGAATCTTCGGAAGATATCCGATCGACACAGACCTTCTGAACACGGAAATGTAGCATCTGCACTTCAATATGATAATATAAAAAGATCTCTGCAAGACATATTGCGTCGCAGAGATCTTTTATTCTTTTTCAGAGCTGAAGGAATATGCTTTTCCATGTACTTTTCTGACCGTTTGTAAAACATCAATTGGATTGATATGTGCAAAGTGATAAAATAAAAACAATAATGCGGGGGAGGGGGATATAGCGCCCTTCACCCGTTATATAAAAGGATGAATTGTATAAGAGAGGGAGAATATTATGGTACCTGAAAGATTTCAGCATTATTTCTTCAATGACAACGATTATCTGCCGGAAACATATGAAGTGGCAGACAAGGAACGCGAAGAGATGGTCAGAAAGCTTGCTGCTATGATCACCGACGATCTTGGCATGAACGGCAAGCCGGATAAGATCTCAAACGACGAGCCGGATTTCTGGCTGCTCGACAGACTTCTGACTACAGATGAGATCAGATTTATGCTCAGCTTCAAGAAGAAGAGAACTGTCAAGCTTACAGTTGCTGAGCTGGCAAAGAGAAACAACATGTCCGTGACAGAGGCTCTCAACATGGCTGAGGGCATCTGCGCAAAGGGTCTTCTTGAGTTTGACCGCGAGAATGAAAAGCATGAAAAGCAGTACTTTGTACCGAAGTGGGTAGTAGGCTCCGGCGAGTACATGCTGATGACAGGCAAGCTCATGGAAGAACATCCTGAGATCGCTACATTCTTCCACTATGCTTCAATGGTCCCTGTAGGCAAGGTAGCCCACATGGTACCTGAAGGCGGCGGCGGACTCGGAATGCATGTAGTCCCTGTTGAAAAGGCAATCGAGGCCAACAATGAGGCTGTTTCCATCGAAAAGCTCTCATACTGGCTGAAGAAATATGAAGGCAAGCTGGCTCTCATGGTATGCTCCTGCAGAAGACAGCAGAGGATCAGAGGCGAAGGCGGCGGCGAGATCGAAGATTACTGGTGCATCGCTGTCGGCGACATGGCTGAGTACATCGTTGAAACAGGCAAGGACGCATACTACGCTTCATATGATGAGGTTATGGAAGTGCTGATGAAGGCTGAGAAGGCCGGATACGTACACCAGATCACCAACCTCGACGGTGAGGGCAAGATCGTCGGTATCTGCAACTGCTCGGCTACAGTCTGCAACGCTATCAAGACATCACAGCTCTTCAATACACCTAACATGTCCGCTTCCTCATACAGAGCACACGTTGACCACAACAAGTGCGTAGCATGCGGCAAGTGCGTAGAGGTCTGCCCGGTAGGCGCGGCAAAGCTCGGACAGAAGCTGTGCAGAAAGAACGGCCAGGCTGTTGAATATCCGCTGACAGAGCTTCCTAACGAAGTCAAGTGGGGACCTGAAAAGTGGAACAAGAACTATAGAGAAGATGCCAAGATCAACTGCTATGAGACAGGTACATCGCCATGTAAGGCTGCATGTCCTGCAAACCTGTCAGTACAGGGCTACATCAACATGGCAGATCAGGGCAGATACAGAGAAGCTCTCGAGCTCATAAAGCAGGACAACCCGCTGCCTGCAGTATGCGGTGCTGTCTGCAACAGAAGATGCGAGGACAGATGTACAAGAAGAACCATCGATCAGCCGGTAGCTATCGATGAGATCAAGAAGTTCATCGCTGCACAGGAGCTCAAGGCAGAAGGCAGATTCATCCCTGAATGCGGCAAGGAATACGGCGGATTCTGGGGCGATGAGTACAAGATGGCTATCATCGGAGCCGGTCCTGGCGGACTTTCCGCAGCATATTATCTCCGTAAGAGAGGCTATCCTGTAACTGTATTTGAGAAGCAGAAGGCACTCGGCGGAATGCTGAGATACGGAATCCCTTCATTCAGACTCGAGAAGGACGTCGTAGACGCTGAGATCGAAGTCATGAAGGAGATGGGCGTTGAGTTCGTAACAGGATGCGAAGTCGGTAAGGACGTCACCATCCAGCAGCTGAGAGATCAGGGCTATGCAGCATTCTACATCGCAGCAGGTCTCCAGAGCGGCGGCAGGCTCGACGTACCTGGAGCAGACGCCAAGGGCGTAATGAGCGGTATCGACTTTATGAGGATCATCAATGAAGACGAAGTTGCTCTCATGAATGACAAGCTGCCTAAGGCAGGCAAGCTCAGCGGCAACGTAGTAGTTATCGGCGGAGGAAACATCGGTGCTGACGTAGCAAGATCAGCAGTAAGAGCCGGAGCTGAAAGCGTATTCATGTATGCTCTTGAGGGATATGACGAACTCCCTATGGGCATTGAAGACCGTACAGAGTGCGAAGAAGAAGGCATCAGCGTAAACGGCGGCTGGGGTCCTGTAGAGATCAAGACAAAGAGCGGCAAGGTCACAGGAATCAAGTTCCATAAGTGCGTAAGCGTCAAGAATGCTGAGGGCAGATTCGACCCTAAGTTCGACGACAGCGAGACAACTGAACTCGAGTGCTCAACAGTACTCTACTGCACAGGCCAGAAGCCTGACCTCGGAAAGATGCTCGAAGGCACCAAGGTCGAGATCAGCCCGAGAGGAATGATCGTTGCTGACCCTGTAACACTGCAGACAGCAGAAGAAGACATCTTCGCAGGCGGCGACATCGTAACAGGACAGAAGTTCGCTATCGACGCGATCGCATGCGGCAGACCTATCGCAGACTCGCTCCACAGATACGTACACAAGGATCAGGGAGCTAACAGACTGACAGTAGGCCGTGACCTCAGAGAGATCATCGAGCTCGACAGAGACGATATCCTGGTAGAGAGCTATGACAACATGCCAAGACAGAAGCCGGGTCACAGAGACGGCGATCCGACCAAGACATGGCATGACCTGAGAGAGCCTCTCACAGAAACACAGATCAGAGCCGAGGCCAACAGATGCCTGAAGTGCGGAGCGACAACAGTCGACGTCAACAGATGTATCGGCTGCGGACTCTGCACCACAAGGTGCGAATTCGATGCTATCAAGCTCGAAAGAGACCATCCGAAGGCATCCAGAATGTTCTCCGCAGAGGACGGCAAGCTCAAGGCTATCCTGCCGTACGCACTGCCAAGAGAGATCAAGATCAGACTCAAGGGCAGCAAGGTAGCAAAGAAGTTCGCGAAGTAATAACATGGGAGACGGTTCTGATCGTCACATTCCATAACTGACTCTTAATACAGCACTACAAAAAAGCGGCTTGAAAGCCGCTTTTATTTTGAGCTGAAATATTACAGATAGCGGTCAAGGACCTCCCAGAATTCATCTGCGGTTTCACGGATCTGGGTTTTGATATCCGATCCGATCGAACTGAGCTCATTATGCATATCCTTACGAATAGCATTTATTCCCTGCCGGGTCTCGTACCCGGCTGTTATTATGTCTGTAAGAGCCTTGTTCCTGATGCTTCTGGCCTTGCGGTCCATATCTCCGCGCAGCTCTTCTGCATCCTTTATGATGCTGTGTCTTGCAGCATCGATGTTACCGAGGGTTTCCATGAGCTCACCCTGAGCTCTGAAGAAGTCGTAATCATAAGGGAGGCGGGTCTTATAGTATCCGCTCCTGTACCTGTCTATGACCACCTCATATCTGCCGTAAGCGTTCGCAACGGCATCTTCCCATGAAATGTATATCTCTCTTCCGGCAGTCTCTCCGACCTCTTTTGTTTTGCCCGGAAGATGCGAGAGCTCTGTAAGCTTTGCAGCAAGGGCATGAGCATTTTTATCTATGAGAAAACCGTTCCTGCCGTCGGTGATGCCCTCAGATGCACAGCTGCCGGCTATGATGACCGAAGCAGTATCGCTGGCTGCGGCTTCCCGTACTACAAGTCCGTTGGTATCAAAGGTGGAAGGGAAGAGGAACAGATCTGCACGCGAATACCATGCCCTCAGAAGGTCACGTTCCGAGATGGCTCCTGTAAAGAAGACTTTACATCCGAGACCGAGCTTCTGCGTGTATTCTTTCACCTCTGCTTCATCTCCGCCCGCACCTACAAAAACCATGCGGAAGTCGATGCCCTGCGAGTCAAGCTGCGCGAGAGCGTCAAGAATGATGCGGAGCCCTTTGTACCACATCAGCCTTCCTATGAAGAGGTAGCACGGAACATTCTCCGGAAGATCATATCCTGCTGTCACTTCAGAGATGAGTTCTTCAGACACACGTTCATGCGGCAGATCGACGCCGTTAGGCATGACGATGTATTCGCCTTCATAGCCGATGGATCTGAGGTTCTCTCCGGCTCCGTGACTTACGGTCCATACCTCATTGCATGCGTTCACATTATGCAGCAGAGCCTGAAGAGCGCCTTCCTGAAGCGCTTTGCTCTTGATCGCATTTGCGATGTCGATGTCATACTTGGTATGCCATGTCAGTACGAGTGGAAGGTCCATGGATTCATGCAGCTGTCTGGCGAGCAGTGCGGACATTATCGGACAGTGGATGTGCAGAAGCTCAGCATTCTCTTCCTTAAGCCTGTATGCCGCCTCAGGTGAGAACGGATATCCCGTGACATATCCCATGAGCTTACGGGTATCGATGCTCGGATATCTTACGACAGGGAAATCGTATACGCTGTCATCAGAGCCCGGTACCTCAGGCGTGACGACTATGGCATGTCCGTGATTCTTCTCGATGTATCTGCCGTAGTTGACTACGGCGTTGGCTACACCGTCTATGACAGGCGGAAAGGAATCATTCAGGAGTGCTATCGTGTGTCTGCCCATGATCTGACCTCGCAATATGATAGTTTACTGACATTCACAAAAAAGTTGAACGATCAGACTATATTAATTATACTCAATAGATGTGATATAGAAATATTATTATTAAGTACACGATAAAATCTCAGCATCACATTGCAGAGAGCGGGAGATAAAATGAACACAGATCGCGAAAAGATCATAGTAAGGACGAGCTGTGTAGGCATAGCGGTAAACATCCTGCTGGCGGCTTTCAAAGCCATCGTAGGACTCGCTTCGCACTCCATTGCAGTAGTCCTGGACGCAGTCAACAATCTGTCCGATGCGCTTTCATCGGTTATTACAATACTTGGAGCCAAGCTGGCAGGCAAAAAGCCTGACCGCAAGCATCCACTCGGACACGGCAGGATAGAATACATCAGTGCCATGCTGGTTTCAGCCATCGTACTGTATGCGGGAATCACATCACTCGTAGAGTCGGTCAAAAAGATTCTCCATCCGGATGAGGTGTCCTACTCGACGATATCTCTTGTAATAATAGCTGTAGCAGTCGTTGCGAAGATCTTCCTCGGAAGATATGTCAAGACAAAAGGAGAGTCCGTAGGCTCGGGTGCACTTATAGCTTCCGGAACGGATGCGATGTCCGATGCGATACTTTCTTTTGCCGTACTTGTAACAGCCCTAATCTTCACTTTCACAGGAGTATCACTTGAGGCTTATGTCGGCGTTATCATCTCCATATTCATCATCAAGGCCGGTATTGAAATGATCAGCGATACAGTAAGCGACATTCTCGGAAAGCGCGCAGATGAAGAGGTGAGCAAAACCATCAAGCATCTGCTGACAGAAGAGCCTGAGGTCTTCGGAGCATATGACCTCTTCCTCCACAACTACGGCCCGGACAAGTTCTACGGATCTGTGCATATCGAGCTCCCTGACAATATGACAGTAAGAGAAGTCGATGTTCTCACCAGAAGGGTGCAGGCAAAGATATATAAGGAGACCGGCGTTATCATGACGGGCGTAGGAGTTTATTCTCACAATACTACGGATAATGAGGCGTCAAAGATCAGGAATAAAGTGCAGAAGATAGTCCTTGATCATGACTGGGCGCTTCAGATGCATGGCTTCTATCTTGATCAGGAGGAGAAGGACATGAGATTCGATGTGGTCATGAGTTTTGACATCGACCACCATGAAGGCCTTGAGACACTGTACAAGGAAGTCAGCGAAGCCTTCCCGGGATACAAGATCACTATCGCTCCGGACATCGATATCACTGACTGATGATCTGAGCCGGAAAATCAGCTAACATTTTCTCATGGAAAAATACACTCTGAGACCGGTCGCTCACATCCGGTCAGACTACAATGAAAAATTCGGCATCCCGAGGCAGCCGGGACTGGTCAGCCTCGAGCAGGCGGTCGTCATAGACCCTGAGTTCAGAAACGCTGATGCGCTGAGAGGGCTTGAGGATTTTACCCACATCTGGCTCATCTGGGGCTTCAGTGCGAATGAGGTCAACATGGAAGCGGACCCGGTGAAGTGGTCGCCGACTGTAAGGCCTCCGAGGCTGGGGGGCAAAATCAGAAAGGGCGTATGGGCGACAAGATCCCCGTACCGTCCCAATTCGCTTGGCATGTCATGCGTCAGGCTCGTGCGGATCGAGCACGGCGGCAGACCTGTGAGCAGTACGGAAGGGATCGGCGAGACACAGGAAGAACTGGCGATAATAGTATCCGGTGCGGATATGATGAACGGCACACCTGTATATGATATCAAGCCTTACATCCCGTATTCAGACTGCCATCCCGAAGCGGGCGGAGGTTTTACCGACACAGCTGAATTCAGGAGGCTCAGAGTCGAGTTCCCGGAGGAACTTCTCGGGCTGATAGACGCGGACAAGCGGGAAGGACTGATATGCGTTCTTGAGTCCGATCCGCGCGGAGCGTATGAAAAGCAGCCCGGATATACATACGGCATGTCGTTCGGGAAATGGGATATAAAATTTGCAGTAGACGGTGATGTCCTTAAGGTCACGGACGTTGCCGGTACAAGAGCTGATATATAGTGATCAAACGGTTATGAAAGACAGAAGATGTGTGATTATCGGCGGTGCAGAAATTAAGGAATATGACCGCATCCGCTCATATCTAAAAGAAGATGATTTTGTAATATACTGTGACAGCGGTCTCAGACATGCAGAGGGGCTCGGAAGAAAGCCTTCTCTTATAGTTGGGGACTTTGATTCATATGAGAATCCGCATGCGGATACAGAGACCATCGTGCTGCCTGTAGTCAAGGATGACACAGACACCGTATATGCAGCAAAGGAGGGCATGAGAAGGGGGTTCAGAGACTTCCTGATGCTGGGCGTATTCGGGGGCAGGATGGACCATACACTTGCAAATGTGTATCAGATGTTCGACCTGGAGTCAAAGGGCTGCACGGTCCTTGCGGCGGATGACTATTCCGAGTTTACGGTCATATCTGAAGGCGGGGCGGCCCGCGTCAGCGACAGATACCCGTTTTTCTCTCTTCTGAACATGACCGGAACTGCAAGAGGAATATCTATTAAAGGCGCAAAGTATACGCTCGACGGTGCCGAGATCACAAGCGGATACCAGTATGCCGTAAGCAACGAGGTGCTGCCGGGACAGACAGCAGAGATAACCATTAAAGAGGGAAGACTTCTTCTTATAATGGACCTGTGATGATACTGTTATGACAGAGAAGACCGTTTCTGTTGTCATCATCTGAAAGAAAATAGAGTTGAGGGGCTCAACGTTCGGATTTTTGAGCTGCTCCGGATGTATTTTTTGTGTGAAAAAAAGATTCACACTTTGCTGCCTTGACATCACTTTGGATTCTTGTTAACATATGGCGATTTGAGATTAAAGGAGATATTTGATGGATAAAATGAAGACTTCGAGAATCGAATTCAGCCCGACTGTAGACATAAGCTTGCTCCGAAAGGCGGGTGTCGATTTATCTTCTCAATACACTATTATTCCCGGTTTTTGCGACGTGCATGTGCACTTCAGAGAACCGGGTTTTTCTTATAAGGAGACAATAAAAACAGGCGCTGAGGCTGCAGCACACGGGGGCTACACTGCAGTATGCACGATGCCTAACCTGAATCCGGTCGCGGATACGGAAGAGCATCTGGACGAACAGCTTGTGATCATCGAAAAGGATGCGTGCATCCACGTATATCCTTATGCGGCCATCACGATGGGTCAGAAGGGCGAAGAGCTCGCTGACCTTGAGAGCATGGCGGACAAGTGCATAGCCTTCTCTGACGACGGTCACGGTGTCCAGTCCGATGACATGATGAGAGAGGCGATGATCAGGGCGAAGTCGCTGGGCAAAATGATCGTAGCCCACTGCGAGGTGAACGACCTTCTTAAGGGCGGTTACATCCATGACGGAAAGTATGCCGCAGAGCACGGCCACAGGGGCATCTGCTCTGAGTCCGAATGGGGACAGATAGCAAGAGACCTTGAGCTGGCCAGGGAGACAGGCTGCGCCTACCATGTGTGCCACATTTCGACGAAGGAGAGCGTGGACATAATAAGAAAGGCCAAGGCTGAAGGTGTGGACGTAACATGTGAGACAGCACCGCACTATCTCCTCCTGGATGACAGCATGCTCGAAGAGGACGGAAAGTGGAAGATGAATCCGCCTCTCAGGGATGCATCTGACAGAGAGGCACTCATAGAAGGCATCATCGACGGTACGATAGACTGCATCGCGACAGACCACGCGCCGCACTCAGCTGAAGAGAAATCACGCGGACTTGAGAAGTCTGCTTTCGGAATAGTAGGGATAGAGACAGCGTTCCCGCTCCTGTATACATACCTGGTGATCCCGGGCATCATAAGCATGGAGAAGCTCGAGGAACTGCTGGTCTACAACCCGCGCAGGAGATTCGGCATACCTCTCGGCAACGACTACTCAGTATGGGACCTCGGAGTTGAGTGGACTATAACACCTGACCTTGACTTCCTCTCGAAGGGAAAGGCAACACCATTCGAAGGATGGAGAGTCAGCGGAATAAACGTACTCACTGTATGCGACGGCAAGCCGGCATACATTCACAGATAGAAGGAGGGCAGTATGGCAAAGAGAAAAGACATCAAGAAAGTACTTATCATCGGTTCGGGCCCGATCGTTATCGGTCAGGCAGCGGAGTTTGACTACGCCGGAACACAGGCGTGTCTCGCACTCAAGGAAGAGGGGTATGAAGTTATCCTGTGCAACTCCAATCCTGCAACGATCATGACAGACACCACTATTGCAGACAAGGTGTACATGGAGCCTCTGACACTTGAATATATAGCCAAGATCCTCAGATACGAGAGACCGGACGCTATCGTTCCGGGTATCGGCGGACAGACAGGACTCAATCTGGCAATGCAGCTTGAGAAGAAGGGCGTTCTCGACGAGTGCCGAGTCAAGCTTCTGGGTACACCGAGCGAATCCATCGAGAGAGCTGAGGACAGAGAGCTCTTCAAGGAGATGTGCCAGTCGATCGGCGAGCCGGTCATCCCGAGCGAGATCACATACAGCATCGAAGAAGCCAAAAAGGCTGCTGAGGACATCGGATATCCGGTCGTTCTGAGGCCTGCGTTCACACTCGGAGGAACAGGCGGCGGTTTTGCCAACGATGAGAAGGAACTCGAAGATATCGCCATCAATGCGTTCAACCTCTCACCTGTACACCAGGTTCTCGTAGAGAAGTCGGTCAAGGGATATAAAGAGATCGAGTTCGAGGTAATGCGCGACGGAACAGACAAGGCGATCACCATCTGCGGCATGGAGAACGTCGACCCTGTCGGAGTGCACACAGGTGACTCCATCGTAGTTGCGCCAATACTTTCCCTCAATGAACACGATCTCAGGATGCTGAACGACTCAGCCATCAAGATCATCAGAGAACTCAGGATCGAGGGTGGATGCAACGTCCAGTTCGCTCTGCATCCAGAGACAAGCGAGTATTATCTGATCGAGGTAAACCCTAGAGTTTCGAGATCATCTGCGCTCGCATCCAAGGCTTCCGGCTATCCTATCGCAAGAGTAACAGCCAAGATTGCTGTAGGCATGACACTCGACGAGATCGAGGTAGCAGGCGGCAAGGGCAGCACTGAGCCTAGCCTTGACTATATAGTTGCAAAATTCCCGAGATTCCCGTTCGACAAGTTCGCGGACGCTTCCAACAAGCTCGGAACACAGATGAAGGCTACCGGAGAGGTCATGGGCATAGGCGCTACTCTGACAGAGAGCTTCCTCAAGTCCATCAGATCGCTCGAGACCGGTGTATGCCATCTCCATCTTGCAAAATTCGACGGCATGAGCCGCAACAAGCTCATGGAGTACATCTCCGAGTTCAGAGATGACAATATGTATGCTATCGCTGAGCTTCTGAGAAGGGGCATCAGCATAGATGAGATCCACAAGGTCACCATGATCACGGATATCTTCCTTCAGGCCTTCAAAGAGATCGTCGACATGGAGAAGACTCTCAAGGACAGAGTCAACGACGTGAAGACACTTAAGGCTGCGAAGGTCCTCGGATTCTCTGACAAGGAGATTGCGGCCATCTGGAACCTCACTGAGACAGAGATATACAACAAGAGAAAGCAGAACGGCATCGTTCCTATCTTCAGGATGGTAGATACTCTCCACACAGGAAAGTACATCGCTTATCTCTACTCCTCATACACAGGTGAGAACGAATCGAGACTTACTGACAAGAAGAAGATCATCGTTCTCGGAGCAGGCCCTATCAGGATCGGTCAGGGTGTAGAGTTCGACTACTCGACAGTACACGCAGTACAGACCATCAAGCGCGCCGGCTACGAGGCAATCATCATAAACAACAACCCTGAGACTGTTTCGACAGACTACACTACAGCTGACAAGCTGTACTTTGAGCCTCTGACAGTCGAGGATGTAATGGCTATCATCGATTTCGAGCAGCCTGAGGGCGTTATCGCTACACTCGGCGGCCAGACAGCCATCAACCTCGCAGAGCCTCTGAGAGACAGAGGTGTAAAGCTCATCGGAACCGACTGCGAAGCGATCGACAGAGCTGAGAACAGAGACAGATTCGAGAAAGTGCTCGAAGAGCTTGGCATCCCGCAGCCACCGGGGCGTGCAGTCACCAGAATCGAGGACGGTGTAAGGGCAGCAGCTGAGATCGGATATCCGGTGCTCGTAAGACCTTCTTTCGTACTCGGCGGACGTGCGATGCAGATCGTAGGCGATGAGGAGCAGCTCAGGCATTACCTCAAGACCGCTGTAGAGATCGACGAGGACAAGCCTGTACTTGTAGACAAGTACATCCAGGGCAAGGAAGTCGAAGTAGACGCCATCTGCGACGGATACAATGTATTCGTACCTGGTATCATGGAGCTCGTTGAGAGGACGGGAGTCCATTCAGGCGACTCTATATCCGTATATCCGACTTTCTCCATCAGCAACAAGGTCAAGGGCATCATCCTGCAGTATGCAAAGAAGCTCGGACTCGGAATAGGCATCGTCGGACTGTACAACATCCAGTTCATCGTTGATGATGATGAGAATGTATTCATCATTGAGGTCAACCCGAGATCATCGAGAACAGTACCTTTCCTGTCCAAGGCAACAGGATACAGCCTTGCTGACATAGCTACAGAGGTCATCCTCGGAAAGACTCTCAAGGAGCAGGGCATCTTCGACATATATCCTGAAGAGAAGAAGAGATACTACGTAAAGGTGCCGGTATTCAGCTTCAACAAGATCAAGGGTCTGGACACATACCTCTCACCTGAGATGAAGTCGACAGGAGAGGCTATAGGATATGACGACAAGCTCAACAGAGCTCTGTACAAGGCTCTGACAGCATCGGGGACCAAGCTCCGTAACTACGGAACGGTCTTCGCAACACTCGCAGGAGATGACAAGGCTGAGGCTCTTCCTCTGATCAGAAGATTCTACAACCTCGGATTCAACATCGAGGGAACTCCGGGAACGGCGAAGTATCTCAAGGAGAACGGTATCAGGACAAGATCGATGAAGAAAATCAGCGACGGATCTGATGAGATCCTCGAGGCCATCAGAAACGGACACATCGCTTACATCATCAATACAAGGAAGGTAGGCGACCACGTTACAGCAAATGACGGACAGCTGATCCGCCAGTGCGCAAGCGAGAACAACGCGACACTCTTCACTTCGCTGGATACAGTAAGGGTCCTGCTCGATGTACTCGAGGAGACTACTCAGACGATTTCAACTATAGACGCATAATGAAGCAAGGAATATTTAGTATAAAAGAGAATACGCAGCTGACGCCGACCACATGGCGCATGGTACTGGCAGGAGATACTTCTGCGGTAACTGCGCCCGGCCAGTTCATCAACATCAGGCTTGACGGGCATTTTCTCAGAAGGCCTGTCAGCGTCAACGATGTGAAGCATGCCGAGCCTTATACGGGCGAGGGTCTCGGGACCGGGAATGATGAGGGTGCTGTCACCATCATATACAAGGTGCTCGGACAGGGAACTGAAGAAATGACTAAGATGCCGGCCGGTACTAAGCTGGATGTGCTGACGGGGCTCGGAAACGGATATGATCTGAGCGATGCAGGTGACCGTCCGCTGCTTATCGGAGGAGGAGTCGGCATACCGCCGCTCTACCTCGCAGCTAAGGAACTTATTAAGGAAGCGAAGTCCCGCGGAATGGACAGGGAAGTGACCGTGATCCTGGGATTCAATTCTTCCGAAGAGATATACTACGCGGACGAATTCGAGGAGCTCGGATGCAGGGTGACTGTTGCTACTGCTGATGGAAGCGAAGGCGTGAAAGGCTTCGTTACAGATGCCTTCAGAGTGCTGTCACCGATCTGGAATTTCACTCATTTCTATACCTGCGGTCCTGAGCCGATGCTGAAGGCTGTGTATGAAGAGGTATATAAGGGAGCCGGGATATCCGGGCAGATGAGCTTTGAAGAGCGCATGGGATGCGGATTCGGAGCGTGCATGGGATGCAGCTGCAGGACAGTCACGGGCTACAAGAGGATATGCAAGGACGGGCCGGTGCTCAGAACGGAGGAGATACTATGGTAGATACTAAAGTCAATCTCTGCGGCATAGAACTGGACAATCCGGTGATACCGGCTTCGGGCACATTCGGTTACGGCTATGAGTTCGCAGAGCTCTATGATATCAACTGCCTCGGAACGTTCTCCTTCAAGGGGACAACGAAGGATCCGAGATTCGGCAATGATACTCCGAGGATCGCAGAGTGCCCTTCGGGAATGCTCAATTCCGTCGGACTTCAGAACCCGGGCGTGGAGAAGGTCATCTCGGAAGAGCTTCCTAAACTGGCAAAGGTATTCAGCAAGCCTGTAATGGCCAATGTCAGCGGATTCTCTGTAGACGAATACGTATACACGACTGAGAAGCTTGCTGCCGAGGAGCAGGTCGGATGGCTTGAGATCAACATCAGCTGTCCTAACGTTCACGGCGGCGGGATGTCGTTCGGTACCGATCCGTGCATGGCGGCAGACGTTGTTAAGGCGGTGCGCAAAACGACAGACAAGCCTCTGATCGTCAAGCTGTCTCCTAACGTGACGGACATTGTGTCGATCGCAAAGGCGTGCGAGGATGCAGGTGCTGACGGAATAAGCCTCATCAATACCCTGATGGGAATGAGACTTGACCTTAAGAAGAGAAAGCCGATTCTGGCCAATGTCACCGGCGGCTACTCGGGACCTGCGGTATTCCCGGTCGCGCTGAGAATGGTGTATCAGGTATCAGGTGCGGTCAGCATCCCGGTCGTCGGTATGGGCGGCGTATCATCTGCTGAGAATGTCATTGAGATGATGATGGCCGGAGCGACTGCAGTCGAGATCGGAGCTGCCAATCTGACAGAGCCGTTCGCATCGAGAGACATCATAAACGACCTTCCGCGTGTTATGGAAAAATTCGGTATAACTTCGCTGAAAGAGATTATAGGCGCGGCACACTGATTTGTTGTATACTTATACCAAAGAAGGGGCTGATAAGTACGCCGGCCTCATTGAGGCAAGACACATCAGTAATACCGGAGGATAAAAATGGGCAAAGACGTAATCATAGCATGTGATTTTGCAAGCGCAGAAGAGACGATAAGATTCCTTGACAAGTTCAACAAGATCAGAGATGAAGTTGTCAGCTGCGATCATGTCAGCATCAGTGTCAGCAGACCTTTCGTCAAGATCGGCATGGAGCTGTTCTATGCAGAGGGACCGCAGATCGTGAAGACTCTCAAGGAGAGAGGACACAAGGTGTTCCTTGATCTCAAGCTGCACGACATCCCTAACACAGTAAAGAAGACCATGCAGGTGCTTGGAGAATATGGTGTCGATATGGTAAATGTCCACGCTGCAGGCGGCATCGAAATGATGAAGGCTGCAAAGGAAGGACTCATGCTCGGAGCTGTAAGATATGCGGATAAGCCTAAACTGATCGCCGTAACACAGCTTACCTCAACTGATGAGGAAACGATGCACAGAGAACTGCTCATCGACAAGCCTCTCGATCAGGTCGTAAGACAGTATGCCCTGAACGCAAAGGCGGCAGGACTTGACGGAGTCGTATGCTCGGCACACGAGGCTGCAGATATCCACGCTGCATGCGGCAGCGATTTCCTGACTGTAACACCGGGAATCAGACTGGCCGGAGACAGCGCCGGAGACCAGAAGAGGGTAATGACACCTGCTGATGCGAAGACCGTCGGATCAGACTACATAGTAGTAGGCAGATCCATCACAGGCGAACCGAAGCCGATCGATGCATACACAAAGTGCAGAGTGGACTTTATCGGATAGTGAGCCTTCAAAGGCAGACAACAGATCATATAACTGAAAGCAGATGCGGCGGGCCTTTCGTCTCGCTGCATTTTCATAAGAAGAGCTGCACAGGGGTGCAGCGGAAAGGCATTGGGTATATAAGAAATGTACAACGCAGAGACTATTAGAAGACTGATCGCCAATGATCTCCTCAGCATCAAGGCTGTTTTCCTCAGACCGGAGGAACCGTTCACATGGGCGAGCGGGATCAAGAGCCCTGTTTACTGTGACAACAGGCTCACACTGACAGCTCCTGAGGTAAGAAACGACGTTGAGCAGAGCCTCGCAGAGACGATAGCTGCTGTTTTCCCTGAGGCTGAAGTACTGATGGGAACCGCAACTGCAGGGATCGCCCATGCTGCCATCACAGCCCATCTCATGGATCTTCCGATGGGATACGTAAGATCCGGAGCCAAGGATCACGGCAGAGGCAACCAGATCGAAGGAAAGCTTGAGAAGGGCCAGAAGGTCGTAGTTGTTGAGGACCTCATTTCAACAGGCGGCAGCTGCATCGATGCAGTCAACGTTCTCAGAGATGCAGGAGCTGATGTTCTCGGAGTCGTATCCATCATGACCTACGGAATGAAGAAGGGCATCGACAGAATGGCAGAAGCAGGCATCGAGTGGGTGTCGCTGACCAACTTTGACACTGTTGCTGAGGTAGCTGCTGAGCAGAACTATATCAGCAGTGATGACATAGCAAGGCTGATCGCTTTCAGGAACGACCCGTCCGATGAGAGCTGGATCACACAGAAATAAAGAAAGGGAACCGGGACAGAAAGACTAAATGATTTCATTTTTACTCGGACTTCTGGCCGGTGTGGCCTCGCCGACTCAGGCCAGTGTCAACGCAAGGATCAGAGAAGACTTAAGATCACCTTATATAACTTCAATATATAATTTCATCTGTGCGGCAGTTATTATGGCTGTCGCCATGCTTGTAATAGAGAAGTCGCTGTATATCCCGGTGGGCAGGATAGCTGAGCAGCCTTTCTGGATATGGCTGGGAGGAACATGCGGTACTTTCATCGTCTTCCTAAATATAATCTGCCTGCCAAAACTCGGAAGCGCGCGAAACGTCATGCTCCTGTGCTTCGGCCAGACGATGACAGGGCTTCTGATAGATAACTTCGGGCTCTTCGGATCGGCACAGATACCGGTGGACATGAAGAGGATCGCCGGAGGAGCGCTCGTACTTGCGGGGATCGCGCTTGTCAACATTCCGGCGGGCAAAGACCGCACTGAGAATGCCGGCGGTGCAAAGGGCGGCAGCCTGATCATGTACATGATGCTATCTGTATTGTGCGGATTCTCATGTGCATCCCAGGTGGCGCTGAACGGAACGCTGAAGGAGTATGCCGGATCTGCGGTAAGGGCGACCTTCATATCCATGGCCGTGGGCCTGATATCCATAATCATACTGACGCTGATAGTGATAGTGCTGAAGGGCAGGTACGGTATATACGACGGGGGAGCCGACCACGGACCATTAAGATTCAGAGCATGGATGCCAATCGGCGGTGCGCTCGCGATAGTGATCGTGGCAAGCAATGCCATTGCTGCTCCGGTCCTGGGCACAGGCATTGTCACCATACTCAACCTTGTGGGCATGATGGCAGCGGGGCTCGCCATAGATGCCACGGGATTTTTGGGAATAGAGAAAAAACCGGTAACACTTGTGAAGATCGCCGGAATGCTCCTCATGACAGGAGGCTCGGCACTTATATCACTGTTATAGCTTGAACACGGCAGAAGCGCGGCAGCAGGCCGCAGTCAGCCGGCAACGAAGGGGGACAGAAAAGATGAGTAAGATCAGGATAGCAAGTCTGCAGATGAACGTGCTGCAGGATAAATACGACAACATAGAACAGCTTGCCGAGATCCTCGCAAGCGGGAAGACAGACGGAGCTGACATCATCAGCCTCGGCGAGATGTGGTGCTGCCCTTATCAGACAGACCTTTTCCCTGTATATGCCGAGCCTGAACAGCAGGGTGATGCCTGGCTTGCGATGTCCACACTTGCAAGAAAGCACAATGTATATATCGTCGGAGGCTCGATCCC
Organism: uncultured Eubacteriales bacterium; assembly: GCA_900315485.1. GTDB lineage: Bacteria > Bacillota > Clostridia > Peptostreptococcales > Anaerovoracaceae > Crickella. Next base: position 68,875 of record OMZI01000025.1, read on the forward strand.
TGAGAGCGACAGTGAAGGGCATACATACAATACCTGCTATGTGTTCGACAGGCAGGGCAATCAGATCGGCAAGCACCGCAAAGTGCACCTCTTCGATATTTACGCTCACGGAGAGCAGGTATTCAAGGAGTCCGATACTCTGACAGGCGGAGACAGCTTCACGACCTTCGACACCGAGTGGTGCAAAATGGCAGTCAATATATGTTTTGACATCAGATTCCCTGAGAGCTCGAGACTGCCTGCGCTCGCGGGAGCCAGAGTCATTTTCAACCCTGCGTCATTCAACATGACCACAGGTCCGGCTCACTGGGAACTCGGATTCAGACAGAGAGCGATAGAGAACCAGATATATATGGTAGGAACAGCAGATGCACAGGATCCGTCAGTCGGATATGTCTCATACGGACATTCGATCATAACCGACCCGTGGGGCAATGTCGTGATGCAGATGGATGAGAAGCCGGGCGTCGAGGTGACTGAGATCGACCTTGACTACATAGACACCATAAGGGCAAAACTCCCTCTGATGTCAGCGCGCAGGACCGATGTGTACGAGCTTAAGGGTGTAGAATAAGAAAGAAAATACTTGCATTCCTGCGGAATGTGGTGTAATTAATAAATGAGAAAACGTTTTCGCTGTTCAGGCATGCGGAAATGCTCTCAATTTTACAGGGTAACTGCTGCACCGGCAGCAGAAAGGAGGAGGATTATGAGTAAGTCAGGGATGAGACCGGGACTCAACAATTCGGGCAGGAAGCCTGACGCCGAGCTGGGACAGGCACTGCTCACACTTGTAGGTGTCGGACTCGCAGGAGGGATAGCGCTTATCGGAGGTGCTATCAAGCTGGGAGAGAAGATACTGGATCTTCAGGTCAAAGCATATGAGAGAATCGAGGCTGAGAGGGAAGCTCAGAAGCAGGCGGTAAGACAGATTGCTGACAGTGAGATGGAATTCGCTTCAGAGGAAAAGGATGAATCACTTCAGCCTGAGGCTGATGAGTAGGTGATAAGGAGGAGAGTTCAGAAATGTTTGATAGTATCTTAACATTTGCGCAGGAATCACAGAATACAGGTACTTCCTTCATGGAATCAGTATGGTGGATAGCATCTGTTGTCGGTCTGTGGAAGATGTTTGAGAAGGCATCACAGCCGGGATGGCCTGCGATCATCCCGTTCTATGACACATATAAGATGTGTGAGATCACGATGGGAAATCCATGGTACTGGCTGAGACTGCTTGTTGTGGTCGTCCCGTTCGTGGGATGGATCGCTGCGCTGTACTTTGCATATCAGATGTATAAGGCTGTAGCTGTTTCGTACGGCAAGCCTGAGACATGGGCATGGGGGCTCCTGTTCCTTACACCGGTATTCTTCTGCATGCTGGGATTCGGTGATGCCGAATACTACGGTCCTATGGGAGCAGGGGACAGAAGAACTTCACAGGCAAAGTCTGCAAAGACAGTAAACTTTGAAGTCATGGAAAACAGAAAAGACGAGCCTGCACCGCAGTACAAGGAGCCTGTAGTAGAAGAGGTCAAGCCTGAAGAGAGCGATGTGGACTTCACATTTGACGAACCTGTTGAATAGCAGGAACCGGCACAAAAAGAGCAATACAATGGGGCTGTCGCACAATAAAAAGTGTGGCAGCCTCTTAACTTACCCGCCTGTCGGCGGGCTATTTTTGCGCAAGCAGCGGAAAGCCTTGAAAATGCTTGG
>OMZI01000028.1 GCA_900315485.1 uncultured Eubacteriales bacterium
ATGTGCTTCCGTTTTTCGTTTGCCTGAAATCCATAGCACCGATTCCTTGAAACAAAAGAAAACTATGCTTTCCTGTTTTGTTAAGTTAACGGCATTGTGGAATTCCAAGGGTTTGAATGGTGGAGCGTACGAGGCTCGAACTCGTGACCTCCTGACTGCCAGTCAGACGCGCTCCCAGCTGCGCTAACGCCCCATTTCTGAAGGGATTATAGCATCTGCATGCATGCTTAATCAAGCTTCAGTGTGATTTCCCTTCATGTGTTTCTTGTATTCGTACATCTCTGCATCCGCACGCTTCAGCACATCGGCCGCGCAGGTGTCTGTCTGCGGATCATATACAGCGAGGCCTCTGGCAATACTTATCCTTTCCCATGGCGCTGCTCCGTCCCTGTCAGTCTCTGCTGCTCTTGCATCGAATGTCCTGCAAACCTCATCACGTGCTTCATAATCAGTATTATGCATTACAGCTACGAATTCATCACCGCCGGCTCTGAATACTGCGCTGTGTCTGAACACTTCGCATATCAGTCTGCATGAAGCCTTGAGATACAGATCGCCCTTGTCGTGTCCGTATGTATCGTTTATCTCCTTGAGGTTATTGCAGTCCAGCATGCAGATGGCAAAATGCGGTCTTTCCTCATCCGTACATGATTCTATCTGCGTGTCGAGCTGTGCCATATAATCGTCCATGGCACTCTTGTTTCTGACGGAAGTAAGGGCATCCTTATACGCTATCGTGTTGAGACTTCCTATCTGGGATACGATGTGGTCTCTCATCTGCATGAAAGCATGAGTGAGTATTCCTATCTCATCATTCGTATCGTATTTGAGCTCAACATTATAGTCCCCTGCATCAAAAGACGCAGCAGCTGCTGTCAGATTGCTGAGCGGTCTGGTTATGTGTTTTACAAGCCATGAAGTGATAAAAACAAATACAAGAACAAGGATTCCCGCTGATACGAGAACTATCGAGAGCAGTCTGTCCAGGCCTTCACTGGCTTCCGACTCATCTATAGTCACGACGAGCTTCATGTCATTGCCAAGTTCTGCAGATGCCGCCCTCTTCTCGATACCTTTGTAAGTGTACCTGATTACTGAATCGTTCCCGTCTTCGGCAGAAGCAAGAAGTTCGGCCGGTACTGAGTCACTTATCTGTGTGCCTGTTTCAAGATCTCTGTGGTAGATTATCTCTCCGTCTCTGTTCGCCAGAAAAGCATATCCTGAATCGAATTCATCGATATCCTCCATGTTGGCTACCAGACTGTCATAGCTGAAGTCTATGCCCACAACACCGAAGAATTCCCCGCCCCTGTAAACAGGGACTACATAGGATATCATTCTGACACCCATATTTTCATTGAAATACGGCTCGATCCATACAGGCTCCCCTGTCGCCTTCGGAATGTAATACCAGCCGACACGGGAAATATTATCCGGATCATACTTGCCGATTTCAGTCAGTTCACTGCTCTGAAATACCTTTCCGTCCATACCGGAGTTCTGGTACCAGAACCCCTTCTCGCCATCTGCGATCTCAGGGGCTACGCGGTAGTAGTATGTCAGAGTTCCTTTTGTGTTCGGCGCGACTGTGGAGAACAGCTTTTCTGTTTTGGATATATGCGCATCGATGTCATCCTCTTCAGTAAGGTCATTCTGAGCATAGTTGGCAACCGTATCCACCGACTGTTCGATACTGCTGAAATAGTTGTCAAGGGACTCCTGTTTTTCGGAACATACCAGTCTGAGAGTGTCATCAGTCCTCGCGCTTATATATCTGACCACAGGAAAACAGAAGATCATAATAGTAGCGAGTACGCTTATTATGACCGCGAAGGTAGTCAGATATGTAAACCGCGACCTGATAGATCTCATATGTTACTCCCCTGTATCGCCTTGCTCTCTTCCAGTCCTGCATATGCCCAGTCGATAGTAATGTTGAAAAATGACAGCGTAAGGTCGCTTACCCTCGGGTTGAGCATATAATACTTATCCTTGGCCTGAAGCGGTATAAGAGCACCTTCAGCAAGAAGATGTATCTCTGCATTGTTCAGCATATCCATCCGCGAGTCAGGGTCTGTTTCGGTGACAGATTCATCAAGCAGAGCATCAAAATCTTCATTGGAGTATTGATTGTATGATGTATTGTCACTTCTCCATAATTCAAGGTATGTATACGGATCATTGTAATCCGGTATCCACCCTCCGTATCCGATCTCATAGTCACCTGAAGGGTAAATAGTACTGTATATATCGGTATGATCTTCCGGTCTGATCTTTATATTGATCCCGAGAACAGATTCCCACTGGGACTTCAGTTCCTCAGCGATCCGGATCTCTGCATCTCTGTCAATAGTGACCAGTTCAACTGTTATATCATCAGGAGAAGCTATCTCCATCTGCTCCATAGCAAGATCAAGGCATGATCTGGCCAGATCGACATCACCCTCCATAGGGAAAGCATACATATCCACATTGTAAGCCTCGCCATATGTGACCCCTCCTTTTCCGCTGAGTCCCGGGAACACAAGTCCGTTATACGGCTTATAGGCATCATCATTGGCATTGTGGTTGTAAAGCTTTCTGTTGAGAGCGTAATTCAGAGCAAGCCTGAACTCTGTGTTGGCGAGGACTTTGTTGTCACTTTTATCATTTATGTAGCAGAAGTCCACATTTCCGTTGAGATAGTGGTTAACATTCTTTTCGTTCTTGTATTCGACTACAGCATCATTAGGAAGGTATGCAAAATCCAGCTCTCCCTTTTCGAACATCTCGATCTGGTCGTGCTCATCTTTCATATACAGCACTTTTGCTGCATCTATCCTTATATTCTCTGCATCCCAGAATTCCGGATTCTTCTCAAATGACCAGCTGTCGTCAGTAGTTTCAGAGAAAACGAAAGGTCCTGAATATACATTTGTCTCTGCCGATGTGGCAAAATCCTTGCCGTACTTCTCAACAATATCCCTGCGCAGCGGCGCGAAGCTTGGCTGGTTTCCGATGTAGCTGATGAAATAAGCTGTAGGGTTGACAAGGGTTACCTGGACTGTTTTATCGTCAAGAGCTTTTATTCCCAGAGTTTCAGGATCCGCTCCTTCAAGGTTGATCTTCTTGCCGTTCTCTACCATCCATATTGCAAAAGCATAGGCGCTCCCTGTTGCAGGGTCTGCAAGCCTTCTCCAGCTGTAAACAAAGTCATCAGCAGTTATCGGCTGCCCGTCACTCCACTTTGCATCTCTCAGATGGAATGTATATACAAGTCCGTCATCAGAAACATCCCAGCTCTCAGCTATTCCCGGAGCAACTTTTCCGCCGGTAGTTCTGGTCAGTCCTTCTGTTACAGGATGCTGAAGCTCATTGTCAGTCAGACTGTTGCACATCGTAGGATCAAGCGTCGTTGGAAGTGTAGTGACTGCATATCTGAATGTGTTCTTCGCAGACGAAGATACCGAAGATTCCGAACAGGATTCAAACGTGCATATCATCATTGCTGAAATTATTAACAATGCCAGCAGTTTCTTTCTCATTGTTTTCTCCTTGCAATAAATCGCCTTTTATTGATTTTAGCGCCTTTTTGCCCGCATCACAATAAAGACAATAAAAAAAGCAGACAACAGTCTGCTAAAGTGGTGCGGATGAAAGGATTCGAACCTTCACGATGTTACTCACACGGACCTGAACCGTGCGCGTCTGCCAATTCCGCCACATCCGCATATACATTTTTGTGGCGTGCTACTTTCACAGCACGCCCTGTATTATACACTATGGATCTGCCTCTGTCGAGTAGAAATTCAGATTTTTTTAATTATCTTCTTCCTCTGCCATAATAGCATCGAATTCTGCTGCTGCAGCATCGAATTCCTCTTCAGACTCGATCTCGAGGATCTCGAACTCATCATCGCTGACCTGCTTATATCCGTAGATATATACATCGCCTGTGCCGTCTTCAGGCTCAAGTGCGATATATTCCTTGCCGTTCAGCTCGAATGTGCCCATGACGTAGCAGTCTACTGCTGTATCATCGTCAAATTCCAGAGTGATGATATCTTCCTCTTCTTCCTCGATGTTAACATTCTTGATATCTTCTGCCATATCGGAATCTCCTTTCCTGAAATCTCCTTCAATATAACATGGAATTATACATATTTCAAGGGGAGGACTTCTTACTGTTCAGGGCTTTCCGCCTGCTCTTCATTATTTCTCTCTGCAAAGAATCCCATTACACTTTCTGCTGCCTTTGAATTCATTCCGTCAAGTGACATCAGGTCTTCATAGCTCGCTTTCCTGATGGCATCTATACTGCCGAAGTGTTCAAGCAGCATCGCTCTCCTCTTTGGTCCGATCCCCGGAATATCCTCAAGGACAGACCTGATCATCTTCTTACCCTTGACTCCTGACATATATGTTATTGCGAATCTGTGGACCTCCTCCTGGATGTTGCCGCAGTAGCTGAACAGGAGTCTGTTTCCCTTGAGCTCTATTTCGCGTCCATCGTCAAAGACGATGGCTCTTGTGCGGTGGGCATCGTCTTTTGCGAGCCCGACGACCGGGATCGCGATGCGGAACGCATCGACGACGGCTTTGACCGCATGCACCTGCCCGAGTCCTCCGTCTATGAACATGATGTCCGGATATGTGCTGAAGCCTTCATCGCCCTTCCTTGCACGCTTGAGTCTTCTGTATATAACTTCTCTGAGGCTGCCGTAGTCATCGCCTTCAGCTGTTCTGACCTTGAATTTACGGTAGTCAGACCTTACGGGTTTCCTGCCCTCATATACGACCATGGCCCCGACAGTGTCGAGTCCGTTGAAGTTGGATATATCATAGGCCTCGATCCTGTACTCCCTGTCATCGCCTTCAGGGATCAGTACAGGCGCCTGTCCGTTGATCATGCTTGCGTATTCAATAACAGCAGAAATCTCATTTCTGAGAGCATCCTTTCTTTCCTGCTCCCTCTCAGCTCTTTCGTCAAGAGATTTCGAGAGCTCGACCGAATCCTCAGAAGCCATCCTCAGAAGGGCTTTCTTGTCACCGCGCTCCGGTATCACGATGCGGGTCTTGTGCATCACATCGGATTTGCCTTCGGCATTTGAGGAATTGACGGTATTGAGGAATTCCTCGATAAGAGCTTCATCTTCTATATGCAGAGGAAGGATGATCTCACGAGGAAGCATCGACATTGAAGGATAGTACTGCGTGATAAATGAAGACAGGATAACGGATGCGTTGTCCGATCCTTCAGCCGGTCCGTCCTTGATATACGTTATCTCACGGCCGATCATCTTGCCGTCTCTTACCTTATACTGAGCGATAACGCTGCTTCTGTCAGTAATGACCGGAATAAGTATGTCCACATCGCGGTCCCTTACCATCGAAGCACGCTGCGTCTCTCCGAGAGTGCGGAGAGATTTTATATAATCCCTGTACTTTGCAGCCTCCTCATATTCAAGGTTTTCGGAAGCCTCCATCATTCTCTTCTCAAGTCCGGCTATCATTCCGGCATCATGTCCGCTGAGCACATCGGTTATCTCAGTTATCATGCCTGCATACTCAGCTTCATCAGCCTCTCCGATGCATATTCCGGCACACTTACCGATGAAGTAATTGAGGCATGGCCGCACTCCGGGGCGGAACTCCTGCTGCCTGCATTTCTTCAGAGGATAAAGCTCATCTATCATCTTGAGGATACGCCATACTGCAGTCCCGTCCGTATACGGCCCGAAATAGCGGTTCCCGTCCCTTTTAAGTTCTCTTGTACGGATGACCCTCGGCCACTTCTCCGCAGTCGTTACCTCTATGTACGGGTACGATTTGCCGTCCTTGAGCAGGATGTTATATTTCGGCATGAACTTCTTGATAAGGTTGCATTCCAAAACAAGAGCTTCCATCTCCGTTGCGCAGGTTATGTATTCAAATTCTGCGATATTGGAGACAAGAGCTCTTACTTTAGGGTCAGCCTGGGAGGTCTTCCGGAAATACGATCTCACCCTGTTTCTGAGGTTGATCGCCTTACCGACATATATGACCTCTCCGAGGCTGTCTTTATGCATATATACTCCCGGACATGTAGGAAGCTTACTTAGTTCCTCCTCAATTATGAACATCAGTACTTGTATTCTTCTTCTTGGCTTTCTCTCTTGCGGCCTCTCTCTTCTTTTCCGTCTTTGCCTTCCTCTTGACTATAGTCTTCGGCGAAGCTCCGGTCCTGGCAGCCTCAGCGATAAGTTCCTCGCGTCTGGTCTCCCTTTTAGCCATCGCTCTGAGATCCCCGGTGCGCGGACCGATCTGCTCACCGGCAACGCCGGTCCTGTCAGTCCAGTTTCTTCTTCTGCGGTCTTCCTCCATGGCAAGCTGCTGGCGTGCCATCTCCCGCAGTCTTCTTTCCCTTCTTGCAGCCTTTATCTGCTCCCTGCGTTTTCTTACATACAGGATCCTCATGATGAGTGCTGCAATTGCAAGCAGTACGAGGCATATGACAACTGTTGCAAAATTGGATATATAGTAACGCGAAGGCCACCACCCCCGCTTGACGTCCGTTTTTGTTACAAGATCTACGGTACCTTTGAGTTCATCTGCCACATAGATCCTGAATTCTCCGACCTTTGAGCCTTCCTTGAGAGGTGCCTTGAGGTCGTCATACATTACCACTTCGGTCTGAACCAGGTCGTTGCTGCCTTCCGGCGGCACATATGCAAAACCTTTTGTCTCTGTATATGCCTTGACGTGTGTGATATTTCCGCCTCTGACTCTGGCCTTGCCGACTTTCTTGCCGGCCTTTACGATCGTATTTCTGGTGACCTTGGTGTCTCCGTACTGAAGCAGCGATTTTGCTTCATAAGCCACCTTCTTTTCCTTGGAGTCCATGAGTACAACTATCAACTGCATGTCATCAACAGTTGCCACTCCCGCATACTGCACTCCCTCGACCGGGTCACCGACTTTGCCGAGAATACCGCCTTTTGTGAGATTATAAAGTTCAGACTGCTTTGTTCCGGTGAGAAGCGGGTTGGTATTTCTCAAGGATACCGTCCTTTCACCGGCTGACGAAACAGCTGTCACTTCGACAGTTCTCATTGCAAAATAGTCTTTGATGAGCTGGTATCTCATCGCTGCCTGGGCTATGACAGCACAGTCCCTGGCAGTGGAATATGTCTTTGCGTTATATGAGCCCTTAGGATTGCTGAACTGTGTGTCCATAAGGCCGAGCTCCATAGCCTTGGAATTCATCTCCTTGATGAATATCTTTCTTGATGAAGCGCTGTATGTTGCCAGTGCTTCAGCTGCCTGATCGGAGCCTCCGACGAGCATCGCCTTAAGAAGGTCTCCTACAGATATACTCTCTCCGACCTGGACAGTATCACCATACTGCATCAGGTCTTCTGTTATTTCTACGGTATTGGAAAGCTCTGCGTCATTGTACATATTGTCAATGACAACCATGGCGTTCATGAGCATTGTGATCTTGCCCGGAGACATTTTGCGCTCTGAATGCTTTTCATAGACGACTTCGCTTGTTGATCCTGACATCACGATAGCAGAACTTGCCGTGATCTCAGGAGCCTCTGTCTGCCTTCTCAGTCCCGTGTCGAGCGGATCGCTGGAAACAGGTTCCTCCTCTTCCGTCTGCTCCGCCTCAGCGGCTTCTCCTTCAGCAGCTGCAGCCTCTCCGCCGCCTTCTGCCGCCGCTTCGCCTTCTGCTGCAGCTTCACCTTCTGCCGCGGCCTCTCCCTCAGCAGGAGCAGTCTCTGCAGCCGCTTCTTCCTCCCCTTCTGCAAATGCAGGGGATAAAGCAACGTCAAAACTGATGGTGGTCACCAGTGTCAGCACCAAAAGCACTGACATGATGGCCACCATTACTCTCTTAACTCTTATTCTCAATTTTTCGTTGTTAGTTGACAATTCCTAATTGCTCCGTGAGTCAAATCGAGTTCTTTTCAGTTAGTGATTACTTGTGTGCAGCTTCGAATTCCTTCATGTATGCAACAAGAGCGTCTACGCCTTCCTCAGGCATAGCATTGTAGATGGAAGCTCTGCATCCGCCTACGATTCTGTGTCCCTTGAGGTTGATCATTCCTCTCTCCTTAGCGCCTGCTACGAATTCCTTATCGAGTTCAGGACTTGGAGTTACGAATGTAACGTTCATGAGGGATCTGTCTTCCTTTGCAACTGTGCCGTGGAAGAAGTCAGACTCATCAAGGCAGTCATACAGCTTCTTAGCCTTGCGTACATCCTTCTCATGCATAGCAGCTACGCCGCCTGTAGCGAGGAGATACTTGAATACTTCGCCTGCAACATAGATTGTGTAGCAAGGAGGAGTATTGTACATTGATCCCTTCTCAGCATGTGTCTTGTAATCAAGATAGATAGGAGTGTTTGCAGGAGCGTGTCCTACGAGGTCCTTTCTTACGATTACGATAGTCATTCCTGCAGGAGCAACGTTCTTCTGTGCGCCGGCATAGATAAGTCCGAACTTTGTTACGTCGATTTCCTCTGAGAGGATGCAGGATGACATATCAGCTACGAGCAGGTGGTCACCGAAGTCAGGGAGCTCATTGTAGTGAGTTCCGAATACGGTGTTGTTATAGCAGATGTATACATAGTCAACATCGTCTCTGATGTCTTCCTTTGTAACTTTAGGGATGTATGAATACTTGTCATCCTCTGATGAAGCAACGCATCTTGCATCGCCGAACTTGCATGCTTCTTCATAAGCCTTCTTGCCCCACTGACCTGCTACGATGTAGTCAGCTTTGCCTGTTCCTGTCATCAGGTTGATAGGAACCATTGAGAACTGCAGTGTGCCGCCGCCCTGAAGGAACAATACATAGTAATCATCAGGAATATTCATAAGTTTGCGCAGATTAGCCTCCGCATCATCTATGATCTTCTGGAACTCAGGGGATCTGTGGCTCATCTCCATTACGGACTCGCCTGTTCCTTCATAGTTGAGCATTTCATCAGCACACTTCTTCAGTACTTCTACAGGAAGTGTGGATGGACCTGCGGAGAAATTATATACGCGATAATCATCAGCCATTGGTCTGTACCTCCGTTTGAATTAATAGGGTTAATTGTTTTGTGCGTGCAAAACAGCTCCGTGTTTCTCAGAACCATTTATGCCAGATAAATTATACTTCAATGCCTCTCTTTTATCAATTGTTGAAAGGCTCATTTCTTAAGTGATATAATGTGACTTGCGAAAATCCGCACTTCTTTTATTGTGCCCGGGACAGCGCCGGACAGAATGCGGACAATCCGGAACAATAACCCTTAACTTTATCAATTTCAAAACGGAGGACGTAATCGTTATGGACAAGTTTTATATCGGTACTCTTAACAACATTTCCCCTAAGGGCCTCTGCAGACTCACAGACAATTATGAGCTTACCGAGGATGTAGACAAGGCAAACGGAATCATCGTCAGATCTTTCAAGATGCACGAGATGGATTTCTCCGACAATCTTCTTGCAATCGGCAGAGCCGGTGCAGGAGTCAACAACATTCCTCTTGACAGATGTGCTGAGCAGGGAATCGTTGTATTCAATACACCTGGAGCAAACTCCAACGCAGTTAAGGAGCTCGCTATCGCAGGAATGATCATGGGAGCCCGCAACATGTATGAGGGTATCTCCTGGGGCCAGACTCTCGAGGGCGATGTAGCTGCCAACGTTGAAAAAGGCAAGAAGCAGTTCGCAGGAACTGAGATCGCAGGAAAGACTTTAGGTATCATCGGACTCGGAGCTATCGGTGCCAAGATCGCAAACGCTGCAGAAGCACTCGGAATGAACGTTGTAGGATACGAAGCATTCAAACCGCATCCATGCCTGACAGCAGACGTCAAGCTCTGCGACAGCGTTGAGGAAATGGTTCCTATGTGCGACTTCATCTCCATCCACGTTCCATCACTCCCTACAACCAAGGGAATGATAAACAAGGACCTCATCGCTAAGATGAAGGACGGAGTCATCTTCATGAACTATGCAAGACCTGACCTCGTAGTAGTAGACGACATTGTTGAGGCTCTTGAATCCGGAAAGATGAGAAAGTACATGACAGACCTTCTCGAGCCTGAATACATCGGCAAGAAGGGTATCGTTGCCACACCTCACCTTGGAGCATCCACAGCTGAAGCTGAAGAGAACTGTGCTGAGATGGCAGTAGACGAACTCATGGATTACCTTGAGAACGGAAACATCGTAAACTCAGTAAACTTCCCTAGAGTTACACTTGAGAAGAGCGGTGCAGAGAGACATTGCTTCGTACTTAAGAATGACAAGACAGCTGAAGAAGTAGAAGCAAAGATGAAGGAGTTCTACGGCGACAACCTCGCAGCAATCGCAGGTGCTAAGGTCAGAAACGGCGAATTCGGTTACTTCATCGTTGATGTCAAGGAATCAGCAGAGCCATTCAGCTGTGACTGCATCATCAGAACAAGAGTACTGTAAATCATTACACATAAAAAGCGGCGGAAACGCCGCTTTTTCCGTTGTTTGCAGATCTTGTGTAAAAAGTATTGTGCATTATCGTTAGAGCGCACAGCTTGCATATCGAATATTCCGCAGAAGAGCATCACGTGCGTGCCGCTCTTCGAGGACGTGAGATATGTAAGCTGTGCGCTCTATGATATCACTGTTTACTTTTTACGGAAGACTAAGATACTTCCTCCGAAGCCTCCGCCGATCAGCCTTACAGCAGCTGTATCCGGCTTTGCACGGTACTCCTTCAGAGCTCTTGACAGTCCGTTTTCCTTGACCCCCGGCGGAACTACATTGCGCAGGAGATTTTCAGAACTGAGACCCGATCCGTTGATGCAGTCGAGGAATCTCTCTATGTTCCCGGTCTTGAGTGCTACTGATGCAGCCAGTACTCTCTCGTTCTCATCATAGAAGTGTCTTGCACGGTCTACCTGAAGCTGTGTGAGCTTGCCCTTCCTTACCTTCTCCTCAAGAATAGGCATAGCCCTTCTGAACTGCTCTTCATTGATGTCCCCGAGCCTTCCTACGCCCAGTGCAGCCGCTACTTTGAACATGTCATCAGGAACCGAAGCATATTCAGCGTCGAGGCCTGCGTGATCTGACTCTGTTGTCACGATTTTGATCTCATAACCTGACTTGCTGAAATCATAGTCGAGAAGCTCGATTTCAGGCTCACGGCCGTTGAAGTCGATCATTGCGAGCTTGCCGAGGCTGATCGCCAGCTGATCCATCATGCCGCACGGCTTTCCGAAAAATTCTCTCTCTGCAAACATCGCTATCTTGGCGAGCTGGACAGCATCCGCCTTGCCGTCGTAATACCTGTCGTTGATTATACGGCACACGAGAATTTCAAAGGCTGCAGAAGAGCTCAGACCGCTGCCTACAGCTACCTCACTCTTGATGTATGCATCAAAGCCGTTCCCGCTGCCGTCGAACTGTCCGAACAGATCAGCGAATCCGGCAAGGATCCCTGTAACGAGAGCCGCGGTGGTGCCGCTCTTATATTCGTTGGTGTTCGTGATGCTTACTTCAAACGGTTCATATCCCTCAGAGATTATTCTGATCACATCACTGTGATTCTCGGCTACATAAGCCTTGATCTGATACGGTGTCGGCATTACCATTACCTTTCCGCCCTGATGGTCGGTATGGTTTCCGAGAACCTCTATCCTTCCGGTTCCTATATATGACCTGAACTTAAGGATCTCTCTGTCATAGGTCAGGATACCGTTGGTTTCCTCTTCAACATCTGAAAGCTGCGTATAGATCGCAGCACACAGGCCCTTGTCAATCATTGGAAGTATCTCCTTTTCATATAATTTACTCATGTCGCGAAGCAGTGCCGCCTCGTTTTCACATTTTTTGTATCCGTATGTCTTGTCCCTGTTCCAGCAGTGGTCAGGAAGCTTGCACGCATATCCTCCGAATTCCGAGAGGACCAGCGGTCTGTTCCCCGCTGTCAGCTCGACCGGCTTGAAATACACATGGTAGCTGTCAACATCGCTTTTACTCTGATGGAACCACCCTGAAGTGCTGTCGATGAACCGGCTGCTGTCAGTCTCTCTGAGCCTCTCATATGCAGCATCGGCACAGAACTGTCCCCAGCCTTCGTTGAAAATGGTCCAGTAGCATATGCTCGGATGATTATACAGCTGTTTTACCGTTTCATCCATAGTTTCAAGGAATATCTTCCTTGAATCTCCCTTATGTCTGTTCTCATCACTGAGATTCTTTATTCCTATTGTAGGAAGAGCGGTGTCATGGATGAATGAATACTCAGCATTGTTGACCATGTCCTGGAAAACCGCCATTCCCAGCCTGTCACAGTCGTAGTAGTAGCGGTCCGCCTCTACCTTTATGTGCTTCCTCAGCGTATTGAAGCCGAGGCTCTTCATGGCGAGTATGTCGCCGGCGAATTTGTCCGGACTCTCAGGAGTGTATATCCCGTCCTGCCAGTAGCCCTGATCAAGAAGTCCGTTGAAGAAGTACGGCTTTCCGTTAAGGCAAAGTCTCTGATAGTCCCCGTGCTTTTCTATCGTAAGCGTCCGGAGTGCAAAATAGGAGCTGACCCTGTCGCCGGAGTCCGATTCAAGTGCGAACTCATACAGATAAGGATCTTCGGGTGTCCATAAATGCGGATTGTTGATATTGATATGTATCGCCGCACACTTTGCCCCCTCAGACTCTGCTGATGCCAGACGGTACTTTTCCCCCATCAGGCTTATCGAGCCTCTCTCTATACCGTAAGCCCTTATCTCGACCCAGTCAGCACCGCAGTCTATCTTAAGGCGTTCGATATGATCATCCGGTACCGGTTCCATCCATACGCTCTGCCAGATGCCGGAAACAGGTGTATACCACATGCCCCCGTTTTTGCGTTTCTGCTTGCCCCATGGATATTTATGATCAAGGTCATCGGTCACCTCAACTCTGAGGACATGCGGCCTTACAGTCTCTTCAGGAAGAGCATCATCCGACCAGTCAGGCTCTTCAGAGGCTTCTGATTCTTCCTTCTCCGGTCTTATCAGATGTGTGATATCCAGGCTGAAAGGAAGGTATCCGCCCTCGTGGTATCCGGCCTCTTCCCCGTCAATAAATACCCTGGCCTTCTGATCGACTGCACCGAAATGCAGGATGACTTTTCTGCCATCCCATTCACCGGGTACGATAATATCCCGTTCATATATCATCTTTTCGCCGGGAGCTATTCTTCTGCATATACCGCTGAGCCTGCTCTCTGGGCAGAACGGCACATTTATAGTCTCCCACGCAGCTTCAGCATCAGTCTCCTGTCCGGTCCTGACGGTCCTGAATCTCCATTCACCGTTAAGTCCGGTCCATTCTTCCCTGACCAGCTGAGGCCGCGGATATATCTCGTTCCATTTGTTGCTCATCGCTGATGCCTTTCTGTCTGACATTATAGCAGATAGAACCGCAGGCAGGTATTATTTCAGAAAAAACATAGGGGCCGGATCATCATTGAATCGGCCCCTCTGTAAATATTTAAAGTTCAGCTGTATATCCCGGATATCAGTTGCTTCTCTCGTGTCTGCCCTTGATAGAATTGATTGGAGTCAGCTTGAGATACTCTTCAAGAGGAGCATCATTCATGCACAGTTCAATGATCTGTCTGCCCAGCGGATCGAGTTCAGGAACGAGGAATTCCTTCAGTTCTTCCTTGAAGAAGTCAGTCAGGATCTTGGCGCACTCATCATATCCGTCCTCGCCTACTCTCGACATCATCTCAGGTCTGAGGAATGTCTTTCTGATATACTGTCCGTCTATCTTCATCTCATCAAGAGAATATCCGAACAGCGGACATCTTGCAGGAACAAGGTGTGAAGCCTTGACCGTTCCGCTTCTTCTTGCAAGATACTCTCTGGTGATCCATTCAGCCTTGAAACCGATGTTGTACACACCGATATGCTGGTTAGGGATAAGGATGTTCAGAGTGTTAGGTGTATCAACGATCTGGTGAAGGAGCATGTTGGCCTGCTTGACCTTCTGTCCTGTAGCGAACGGCCAGTAGGATCCGACGCCTTCTGCCTTGAGGCCGCTGCCGGATGAGTTATCTGCGATCGAAGGATTCTTGAATCCGCGAGGCGAGATAAGTCTCCACAGCCAGGCCAGCGCAGGCGGAACGATCTGAACGAATCCCATGATACCGTAGTTAGGATTCTCCTTGGAGCTAGGCGGCATTCTTACACCGAATGAACGGATATCTACATCAAGAGCCTCATCTCCCGGAATGATGTTGTCTATCATGTCACGCGGGATTATGACTCTCGGATTTGAGCAAGGCTTGCCGTCCTTCTCGAGTGTATGCTCCCATATGAGGCATGTTGCTCCCGGAGTACCGTCAATATTGAAGAACTCAAGCGGTTCATCAGGATGTATGCTGATCCTCTCATAAAGAGGAATATTGCCATAGTAATTATCGCCGTCCACTCTGAGGAACCATCCGTTCTCGGCATCTGTTATTGCAAGCTTGCCGGATGTGGACTGCATATCCTTATGAGCCATGACCATGTCATCAGCAATCGGGAATATCTCGCATGTATCACCTATGTTGAGATAGAATTCCTCGCCTGTGATCGTATGTGTTGCCAGAAGTACTCTGTTGTCTCCCTCTCTTCTGATCTGCTCGAGCATCTCGCTCTTTCCGCCGCCCGATGCACCTTCATGCATGAATACGATCTCGTTTTCATACGGTGTCTGCAGAAGTGCAGCTGAAGCATGGTTAGTGATCCATCCTTCATGTTCTCCGATATCCAGAAGAATCGAAAATACGCCCTTCTTGGCGCTTGGTCCCGGATACAGGTTGTAGGAGAACACCTCGTGCAGCTCTTCAGATCTGCAGTGGACTACAGCCTGCTTGCCGCCAAAGTGTGTATGTCTGAACGGCGGCGCAACGTATATGATCGAGCGAGGTGTATAGCCATCCTCAATGTCATTGATGCTGACAAAATCCTGGATGTTGGCGAGCGCATAAGCGAAGAATGCTGCGTTCACAGGGCATACAACCAGGCATGTATAGCCGTGGTACTTACCTCCGATGCTGACAGGCATTACAATAAGCGGCTGCTCTGAAAGCCAGTTCATAGTAGCTGCTCTGAGATCTCCGAAATTCATTCCCCATACTTCGGAGAATCTCGGCTTGTCTGTCGGAAGGTCATCTCCGATGTACATGCAGTTAGGATCTCTCCTCCTCATGTATTCCTCACTGAAATTGACGGATGATCCGTTCTTGCATCTTACGACTTCAGCCTCCTGTATATATCCGTGTCCCGGTACCGTATATCCCACGATATGAACGCTTCCTCCGGATGTTCCGAAGCAAAGCTCATACAGTTCATCCTTGCTTTCAGGAAAAACGATGTTCGGGCATCCTGCCAGAGCTGTTCTGAGATCAGCAGGCAGATTCATTTTTTCAAGATAATCATTTTTCATTTGTTAATATTCCTTTTTTATTCTTCTAATCCCTTTATTTCCAGTGCTCAGAACCGCACTGCGTGTTATTTTACTATTGTATTTTCTTGTATGCAATATAAAATCCTGCTCTTTTTAAGAGCAGGATCAATTACGGTCAGATCATAGGATCTGAAGCTCTATTCAGATTCTTCATCGACCTCTATTGTCTCGGCCTCCACATCAACAGCAGAAGCGCGCATCTCTGCTTCCTCCTCTGCTTCTTCCATAGCCTCCCGGGCAGCCTGCTCCTCCCTGAGCATCTCTGCATCCTTTCTTGCGAACTCAGCTCTCACATTGCTGACTTTCAGAAATACATATGCTACAGCCAGGATTACAAGTAATGCAAAAGTTATCATGTGATTATCCTCCGTAAGTTATATCAGTGCACAGCTGCCGGTCTAATAATCGCTTGCCCATCCGGTCACAAGAGAATCAGGAAAATTGGTCAGTGCATACCTGAGCATCTTGTCGCGTCCGCTTATATGCGTGGAATGGATATTGATGTGCTTCGGACAGATCCCGTGCTTTTTCATGTAAGTAAGAGCATGGTATCCGTTGAACATGCTGTCCCATCCGAGATCATAGTCAAGATCCACTGTTTCCAGACAATCCCTGTATTTATCCAGCAGAGCCAGAAAATCAGCGTAGTTGTCAGCCGCCAGATACCCCTCATCGCGCGGCGGCGTTCTTCTGTCGTCCAGGTACAGTTTCATCTGCCTATTTCTTCAGCAGGTCTCTGATCTCCTCAAGAAGAACGATGTCTGCAGGCTTTTCTTCAGGTTCTTCAGGTGCAGGTTCTTCTTCCTCGGCTACAGCTGCCTTAGCCTTGTTGAGAGCCTTGATGATCATGAAGAGAACCCACGCTACGAGCAGGAAATCGATGATCGCCTGAATGAAAGCTCCGTATCCGATAGCTGCATTTCCTACTGTGATCGACATGTCTGCTACGCTGAGGCCGCCGCAGAGAGCTCCGATGACCGGCATCAGGATGCTGTCAACGAGAGCCGTTACGATAGCTGTGAAAGCTCCGCCGATGATGATACCGACAGCCATGTCCATTACATTGCCTTTGCTGATAAACTCTTTGAATTCCTTTAACATTTCCATATACCTCTTTCTTTATATTATTCATTTATACCGGCTGCACAGATACACAGCCGGTAACATATACCTTATTATTGTAATGCTGCATCCTTGTTGCAGACAAGCAAAATCAGGAAAAAATAAGAAAAACCTACATGTTCTCCGGCTTTATCGCCAGTACGCATTCTCCCAGATCGACCCCGGAAGTATCGTAGAACCATACATTTGCAAGCTTGACTGCCATGCCTGAATTATGTGCTTTCATAAGAAAGTCTTCGATTGTGCCTATATCTGAAAGCCCGAATCCGCCCGGTTCGGAACGGAAGTGCATAGGAACAGCGACCTTAGGTGTTGTCCTCTTAATGAGCTCGATCGCCTCTTCAGCATCATATGTATATTTTCCGCCTACCGGGATCAGGGCAACGTCAGCATCCTTCAGGATCTTAAGGTTGTCATCAGTCAGAAGATCATCCATGACCTCCCCGATGTCACCGTAGTGTATCAGCTTTTCCCCTGTCTTTCTGTCAGTCACTATGTGTATGCGGTTGGGACCTCTGAGAGCGCCTTTTTCAGGATCGTGCCAGGTGTCGATATAAGTCACTTCATACGGGCTCTCCTCTGACGGGTACAGTTTTACAGAGTCCCTGCTGTTGTGGTCAAAATGTTCATGAGAGCAGATGACCTCGCTTGCAGAGTCAACGACCTTGCGAAGGCCAGGTATCGAGTCCGGTTCATACGGATCGAAGACTATTGAGTAACCTGTTTCATTGTCCCTTACCTTAAAGCAGGAGTGTCCGGTATATTTGATCAGCATTTCCGCCTCCTTACAGTATCAGCGAGATAGCAGAGTCCATAGTGGATATCTCACAGTGCTCTGCACCCTCTTCATATTCGCCGTCAAGCGTCCAGTGTGTTCCCTTCTGGATATCGACTTCAATTCTCTTCGCTGAGAAGAACTCTATCTGGTCAGAGTGCAGCGTGCCGTTAAGCATGTTGAAAGCGATATCGTTGAGCTTGATGATATCATGCGGCATTTTTACAAGAAGGACCTCCATGAGCCCGTCATTCATATCTATGTCCTGCTTGTCGAGCTTGAGGATGCCTGCCACGGATCTTGAATTGCAGACAGCTCCGAACAGGTAATCACCCTCACAGGTGTATTCTGTTTCCGTTCCTCTGTCTGTTGTGATCCTCGCATGGATAGGTCTGATCGTCAGTATATCCTTGATGCCGCCCAGTATGTAAGCCGTATGTCCCAGCATGTTCTTGACCGTCTGCGGTACAGAATAGCTCGTGGATGTGAAGGCTCCGAAGCTGGCAACATAGCTGAAATACCTGCCGTTGAAGCATCCTATATCCAGTGGCTGTGCTTTCCCCTTTATTATCGTATCGACGCAGTCGAAAATAGATCCGGTCAGTCCGATGGAATTGGCAAAATCATTGGTGGAACCCGACGGGATGTATCCTATGCTGGTATTGTGACCTGAAGTGATCATTCCGTCTATGACCTCATTCAGCGTTCCGTCTCCGCCTGATACGGCAACGACATCTGCCTCTCCGCCGTATTCGGCAGCAAAGTCTCTGGCATCGCCTCTCGCAGTTGTCATAAGTATCTGTGTCAGGAAGCCTCCGCGCGAGAATCTCTCCACAAGTTCGGAAAGATATTTCGGCGCCAGCATCACACCTGACTTCGGATTCATGATCAGCAGAAGTTTTTTTCTGTCGTGCATTTCTGTTATTCCTTTTTGCTTTTTTCAGATTCTCTCTCGACTACCTTGTTAACGGCCGGGTTACGGTTGATGTAGTCAAAATCAGGGACGAGGTCCTCCTTGAGGAGTGAATCGTCGTTATTGTCCGGGTCAGCATCTATAAAGGTGCCTTCCTCTATCTCATCCTGTATCTCTTTCTCTATCCTGAGTCTTATACGTCTCTCTTCCTTAAGCTCACTTATCTCACGCTCGCGCTTTTCTTCATAGCCCGGGTCGAACTTCCTTGAGAACTTTACAGCGAGACTGTCAAGGCTTCTGTCGGCCATGTCATATTCGCCGATGATAAGCTTGTTGAACATCTCCTCACCGTTGGCAGGATACTGGTCCATAAGATAAGCCTTGATCTTGGCAGGCGTCAGTCTGCCCCTCCTCATGTGAATGTCCCACGACTTATTGAACATCATGCCGATGCAGAGCACCCAGCTTATGAGATAGAACCACAGCATCATCGCTACGATCGTCGAGAAAGCCCCGTACAGAAGGTTCTGATGGGTCGCTCTGGCTGTATACAGTGAATAAATCCATGTTACAGTCATGATGCCGATAGTCGCAAACACAGCGCCCGGAAGCACCGCCCTCATAGGCACCCTGATCCTCGGCAGCATGTAGTAGCTCGTCAGGATGACAAGGAAGAACAGAAGGCCGAGTATAGGCGTCCTCAGAGAGCTGATGACCTCAGCTACAAACTGACTGTGAAATACCCTTCCGGCAATGATCTCACCGTATACATATACGATCAGCGAGAATGCCACAACAAGTATAAACATGAGACTCACAGGTATGATCTTGACTCTCTCAGTAAAGAAGTTGAACCTGTATCTGCCGTAGCTGAGCGTATAAGTAGTGAGTCTGGAAAGAGAAAATGCAAGCGAAGAGCTCGCCCATACAGCCAGCAAAATGAGAATGAAGTTGGAAAGTGCTGCCGATGATGATGCGGTCAGAAGGCTTTCCAGAAAACTGCTCATTTCCTGCGACAGATGCTCCTCAAGCCATACTCTTATGAAATCCATGGATATATCGAATATACCCAGGACCTGCGTAAGTACGATGAGGATAGGCACTGAAGACATGAAAAAGAAATACGCGATCTGTGCAGCAAATCCCGCATAATAAGGATCGTCGAACTGTCTCCACAGGTGGAACCCTATCTTGCGGGCCCTGACCCAGGTCAGAGGCAGCTTGCCTTTATCCTCCTCCGATTCACTTACCGTGTTTCTCCAGAAATCACTCATCTGCTGTAATTATACACAGTTCAGAGCCGAAGGCATAATCCCTTTACCCTTCAAGCAGCCTTTCAAGCTCCTGAAGAGCCCTTGCTCTGTGGCTGATCGTATTCTTGAACTCAGTGCCGAGTTCGGCAAAAGTCCTGTCCATACCTTCAGGAATAAACAGAGGATCGTATCCGAATCCCTCAGAACCTCTTCTTTCCTCTGCAATGTGTCCTCTGAGTTCTCCTCTTGCAGTAAGGACATAGACATCCCCGTCCTTAACTGCCGCCGCCGGAATATCCTTTCCTTCAGGATATATCAGCGTGATGACAGTGACAAAACCCGCTCCGCGCTCCTCAAAAGGAACCCCTTTGAGTTCACCGAG
Source organism: uncultured Eubacteriales bacterium (assembly GCA_900315485.1). GTDB lineage: Bacteria > Bacillota > Clostridia > Peptostreptococcales > Anaerovoracaceae > Crickella. Next base: position 19,889 of record OMZI01000028.1, read on the forward strand.
CATTTTGACATTATTGTCATCATATGTGCAGCCTTCACCGGCATATCTTGCGCTGTAGACTCCCGGAGCACCGCCCATTGCATCTACCATCAGACCCGAATCATCTGCAATGACCGGGCTGTCCATATATTTTGCCAGCGAAGCATCCTGCCTGATCATGTCGAATATCGTGCGTGCCTTGAGATATGAGTTTTCCTCGAATGTTTCGCCGGTCTCCTCGATATCATCCGTAGGGATACCCGCGTCATCTCTTGATATGACATCAAGACCGTATTTTTCAAGAATTGCCTTGATCTCTTTGATCTTGTTCTTATTCTGTGAAGCCAGTATAGCTGTACGCATCTTCTTCTCCTATATGTCCCTTCTGGCAGCAGCGAGCATGATCGCGCATTCTATCCTCTTGCGCTGGAGCTCACAGCCGAATTTATACACTTTATTGATGTCCCCGTTTGAATGGTAGTTGTTTGCAGCGCATCCGCCTGCGCAGTACAGCTTCGCCCAGCAGTTCCTGCACTCATCACGGGTGTACAGATTGTTGTTTCCCCTGAACATATCCACTGTCTCAGGATGAGTGATGCCCTCATAGATGTTTCCGACTATCATCTCATCGTCTCCGACGAACTGATGGCATGGATACAGGTCTCCTGTCGGCGTTACAGCAAGGTACTCAGTTGAGACACCGCAGCCGGAGACTCTCTTGTAGATGCATGGTCCGCCTGTCAGATCGACAGTATAGTGGTAGAAGTTGAATCCTTCGCCGCGCTTCTCCCTTTCGAGCATCTCAAGCGCCAGCTTTTCGTATTCTTCGAACAGCTGGGGCAGATCCTCCTCGTGAAGTGCGTAAGGTACATCAGGATCTGAGACTACAGGCTCGATCGAGGTCTCCCTGAATCCCAGGTCTGCCATTGCGATGACATCACGCGAGAAGTCCTTGTTGTAGGCTGTATATGTGCCCCTCATGTAGTACTCTTTCGAGCGTCTCTCAGCACCTTCCTCAGTTCTTGAATCCACAAGAGCCCTGAAGTTGTCCATGATGCTGTCATAAGTGCCGCCTCCGGACTTGCTGTGCCGCATCCTGTCATGAGTCTCTCTCCTGCCGTCCATGCTGAGAACGACATTGCCCATCTCACGGTTGGTAAAATCTATGACATCGTCATCTATCAGCACTCCGTTGGTCGTGAGCGTGAAGTTGAATATCTTGTCATGCTTCTTCTCGAGCTCTCTGCCGTATTTCACGAGTTCCTTGCAGACATCCCAGTTGATCAGTGGCTCACCGCCGAAGAAGTCCACTTCGAGGTGCCTTCTGCTGCCGGAATTCTCAACGAGGTAATCAAGCGCCCTCTTGCCTACTTCCAGACTCATTATACCACTTTTGCCCGAATACTCGCCTTTGCCGGCAAAACAGTACTCGCAGTCCATATTGCAGCCATGCGCAACATGAAGGCATATCGCCTTGAGTACGGACTGTTTGATCTTGAGCTGGTCAGCTGATGCCTCGTAGATGTCATCCGACCACAGGAGCCCTTCCTCATAAAGGCTGAGAAGATCCTCTGCAGTCTCGAGCACGTCATCTTCGCTGACACCGTATCTCATCTTCATTGTCAGCACGAGCTCAGCCCTGAGGGCCTCGTCATTCAGTGCCACGATCGCAGGTCTTCCTGAAGAAACTGCATTGTCAATGATCCCGATCATATCATAAGCGACCTCGTCCACTGTGTGGACCGAGGCGCTGTTTGCATCTATTACTATGTTGTAACCGTTTAATTTATATTGATGTATCATAATTCACTTATCACTAAAAAAGGCGCTGCCTTTAAAGCAGCGCCCTCATGGTCAGCTACTTCTCCTTCTTCTGCTCGCAGTGCTGATTAGCTACGCTGCAGGAAGTCTTGCTTGCGGACTGGCATGATGTCTGGCACTCACCGCATCCGCCGGTAACCTGGGACTTAGCCATGTCTCTTGTAGTGATCGTGTTGATTCTCTTCATTGTGTTCTCCTCCTGTATGTTATCATGTCGTCTTTCCATGATCTTTTCACGGTTGTTAGAATACCATCCGGCACCCTTTATGTCAAATAAACGCTTATATTCTACTGCTCCTTAGGTGCTGCAGTGATCCTGAAAGTGAATACAGCTTCCTTCTTCATGTCCCTGTTCACGATCCTGATCCTGTCAGCCTTGCCGTCAGTGCTGTCCGCCTTGACGAGGATGTCGACGGACTCGCCTGCGACCATGTCTCTTGCCACTTCCTGGCCTTCCATAGGAGGCAGATCCCAGTTCCTTGTCTCAGGGTTGTATGCAGTATGATAGAAGCGCACTTTTCCGACTGTTACATCGAAATGGTAATTGCAGTCTACATTGACGCTCGGAAGCAGGCACTCGCTCTGCTTGTCACCGAGAAGACCTCTGAGATTGACTACAGCTGTTGCTGTCCTGTATATAAGGCCTCTGTACTCATCTCTGGAGTTGACAGCCTCGCATACGATGACAACATCACATGGTGCATTATTAAGAACATATTCAGTCGTTGAACCGATGCTGCTGAGCATGTCATCCTTGGACGACTTGGTCATGACTATCATGTCTGCTCCGGTTTCGCGGGCAGCTCTTGTTATCCTTACTCCGGTCTTGCCTACAGCCGACTTTGTCGTGACCTTGTATCCCTCCAGGGATGCCTTGATAACTTCGAGCTTCTCATCGAGTGCCGCAAGAGCTGCAGCCTCTGCATCGGACCTTACCGAGTATCCGAGTGTATCATCTACCATCATGACCACCACTTCTGCCTCGTCAGGAGAATAGTTCCTGGTGACATAGTGGAGAGCCTTGAGACTTCTGTCTGTTTCTTCCAGTGGCAGGAGAATCTTTTTCATACGTTCCTCCGATTCTATCAATTATTCAACCGGCCCATCCGGTATCAGCTTCACCGATTAGTATACTACAATTTGACTATTTAATAAACTTCTTGTTGAGCGTCATGATGAATATTTCAAGTGCAGCATACAGCACGAGATAGTCATCATCATAAGACAGTATAAGGTCGCTCTGGCACCTTCCGACTGTATCGAACAGGATGTTAGGCGAGCCTCCGATGACCGCCTTGAGTTCCCCATCCTTTTCAATCATGTAGTTGAACGAGACATTAGCTCTCAGGTTGGCCGGGAACAGCCTGACGGTGAATGTGCCGGCATCAGTCTCTGCGGTATAGCCGTTGATGGCCTTGTTCCCTGTGATCTCTCCGAAATGGCCTCCGTCTGCGAACATCTCGAATCCTGCCCCGTCGTTCACGACTCCTTTGGCATTGACGGAGTGCGGCACGACAGAAGCCATCTCATCACCCTCTTCATCGAATATCTTAGCGGTGAACGGGTAATATGAGTTCTCGACCCTGAGGATATCATCCCCGTCCTCATCTCTGAAGTGACCTTCAGTCGAGTTGTGATAGTAGAAATTGTATTCATCCAATGATGCAGGGATCTCTGCGTTCCTGTCAAGGTCAAGCTTTTCGATCACATCCTGCAGGTGATTGATCATCATGATGCAGCCCATCTTGAGGCCGGCAAACCCGGCATATCTTTCAGGCGTGACCTCGGTCTCGGATACGCTTATAAAATCCCTGAATCTGTACTCGTCCTCAGGCTCTCTTATAATATTATCCACCAGCGTGATGTGCTTGACATCGAGATAGTCCTTCTTATGCGAAATGACTATGCAGTCCTTGAATCTGTTAGGTCCGAAGACTATGCTGTCCCCTTCAAATCCCTTGTGCCCTGCGATCCATGCCCTGCCGAGAGGAGTATCCATATCCTTGATCCTGCTGTACAGCTGCGCAATGGTCAGGTCTGTCTTGATGACCTTCTCATATACACTGCGGTCATTGAACTTTCCGCCGCCCCTGTTCCAGAATATACCGAATGAGAGCAGCAGGATAATTCCTCCCATGATGAATCTGCCTACCGATATGGCGAGGAGTCCGCTTACAGCAGCGAGGATCCCCACCCATTTCATAGCTCTGTCCTGCTTCATAAATACAATGATCCTTCTGTGTGTTTTACTGTCTTATGCTTTGAGGAGCTTGTCCACCGCATTGCGGATCGCCTTGCGGCGCTTTTCTGCTTCTTCTGCTGTGTCGCCCTTGGCCATTACATAGGTCTTGACCTTAGGCTCAGTTCCCGACGGCCTTACTGCAACAGCGCATCCGTCCTCGAGATCGTAGAAGAGCACGTTGCTCCTGGTGAAGCCCGGGATATCTGTCATGTAGTCCTTGAGCCCTGTGACCTTAAGTCCGATCTTCTCAGGCTGGTCAGCTCTGATGTTGCTCATTACAGCCTTCATCTTGTCCTGAGCGTCATAGCCCTCGAATACAGCTGACTCGGTGTTCTCGATGTAGTATCCGTACTTCTTATACAGCTCCTGCAGACCTTCATATACGGACATTCCCTTGGCCTTGTAGTAGCATCCTACCTCAGCCATCATCATTGCAGCGAATACGGCATCCTTGTCTCTTGCATATGTGCCGCCCAGGAATCCGATACTCTCCTCGAATCCGAAGATAAAGTTCTCATCTCCGCCCTCATCGTACTGCTTGATCTTCTCACCGATGAACTTGAATCCTGTAAGAACTTCGTACATCTTGACATCGTTCATCTCGCAGATCCTGTTTGCCATTACGGTCGATACGATGGATTTGCATACAAAAGGCTTGTACGGCATAGTTCCGAGTTCTTTTCTCATCGTGATGATGTAATCCAGCATCAGGCATGCTATCTGGTTTCCTGTCAGGACCTTATAGCTGTCCCCGTCCTTGACTACAGCTCCGCATCTGTCACTGTCAGGGTCAACTCCGATGACGAGCTCCGCACCGTTCTTCTCAGCATACTCGATAGCGAGTGCAAAACCCTCGGTGTTCTCAGGGTTAGGTGATTTTACAGTCGGGAAGTTTCCGTCAGGTACCATCTGCTCCTCTACAGGGATGATAGCTCCGTAGCCCTGTCTCTTAAGGATCTCAGGAACCAGTTTGTAGCCTGCTCCGTGGAACGGAGTGAAGACGATCTTCATCTCAGGTCCTACCTGCTCGATATACTTGCGGGTGATGGAGGTCTCCATTACCTTCCTGATGTATACCTCGTCCATGTCCTTTCCGAGGATCTCAATGATGCCTTCCTCGCGCGCCTTGAGGTAGTCTGTAAGTTTTACATCCTTGAATATATCTATCTTGGCGATCTCAGCGGATACGACATCTGCATGCTCAGGTCCGAGCTGTGCTCCGTCTGCCCAGTATGCCTTATATCCGTTATACTCCTTAGGATTGTGGCTTGCAGTGATGTTGATTCCGGCAATCGAACCTGTCTGCCTGACAGCGAATGAAAGCTCAGGAGTAGGTCTCATGTCATCGAAAAGATATACTTTGATGCCGTTTGCGGCGAGGACTCTTGCGGCTTCCTCTGCAAACAGCCTGGAGTTGTTTCTTGAATCATGAGCAATAGCGACTCCATGTCCCTCTGTGGAGCTGCCTCCTATCTGTCCGCCCTTCTCGATAATGAGATTGGCAAGGCCCTGGGTCGCATACCTTACCGTGTATACATTCATGTTGCCGATACCGGCTTTCATTGTTCCCCTGAGTCCTGCTGTACCGAATGAGAGCATGGCCTTGAATCTGCCCTCGATCTCGGCTTCGTTTCCGGCGATGTCCATAAGCTCTGCCTTGGTTGCGCTGTCAACAGTATCTGAATCCAGCCAGTACTTGTACTCTTCCATGTAAGTTCTCATGTGTTCCTTCTCCCTTCAGCTGTATTTAACCAACGTTTTCAAACTGTGAGTTATACAGGTCTGCATACGCACCTCCCCTCGCAAGGAGTTCTTCATGCGTTCCCTGTTCTACTATATCTCCGTGATCCATTACCAGGATCAGATCTGCGTTTTTGATTGTCGAAAGCCTGTGCGCGATAATGAAGCTCGTCCTGTCATGAGTCAGTGCATCCATAGCCTTCTGGATCTCTTCCTCAGTCCTCGTATCTACCGAAGAAGTCGCCTCGTCCAGGATCAGCAGCCTCTTGTCTGCAAGTATTGCTCTTGCAATGGTAAGAAGCTGCCTCTGCCCTTCGGAGATGTTGGTCGCATCCTCATTGAGGACCATCCTGTAGCCTCCCGGCAGAGTCCTGATAAAGTGGTGCGCCTTCGCAGCCTTTGCAGCCGCGATTATCTCCTCGTTGGTAGCATCTTCTCTTCCGAACTTTATATTATCCTTGATAGTGCCCTTGAAGAGCCATGTATCCTGCAGGACCATCGCGAAGCTGTCTCTGTGCTCTTTCCTGGTAAGGTCTCTTATGTCTCTTCCGTCGACCTTTATAGTCCCGCTGTTTACATCATAAAACCTCATGAGCAGCTTGACAATAGTGGTTTTGCCTGCGCCCGTATGACCGACGATGGCGATCTTCTGTCCCGGCTCCACCTTTGCGCTGAAATCATGGATGACGATGTGCTCGGGATCATACCCGAATGTCACATGCTCGAACTCAACTGCGCCTCTGATCTCACCGGCATCATCTATGGCATCCGGACTGTCAGTCTCTTCTTCCTCGCCGAGGAATTCAAATACTCTCTCGGCAGCGGCTGCCATCGACTGCACCTGATTCATTATCTGAGCGATCTCCTGGATAGGCTGCCCTATGTTCTTGACATACTGTACGAACGCCTGGATGTCTCCGACACCTATTGCGCCGCGTACACAGAGGATGCCTCCGGCAATGGCTACGCCTGCATATCCGAGGTTGCTTACGATCCTCATAAGAGGTCTCATCATGCCCGACAGGAACTGTGATTTCCATGCGGATTCATAGAGCTTCTCATTGGCCTTGCTGAATTCTTCAGTCATCTCCTGCTCGCGGTTGAACGCCTTTATGACAAGATGACCTGAGAAGTTCTCCTCGACCTGTCCGTCAATTATTCCGAGGTATTCCTGCTGAGCCTTGAAGTGAGGCTGTGACACCTTTATGAGCACGGCCATTACGATAGCGGACAGAGGTATGACCAGAAGGGCTATGATCGTCATTGTGACATTGATCGTCAGCATGACTATCACTATACCGGCCATGCTTACTATCGCCCATATGAAATTGGATATGCTCTGGCTGAGTGCCTGACCGAGCGTATCTACATCGTTGGTGATCCTGGAAAGTATCTCTCCTGTCTGTACGCGTTCAAAATACCCGACAGGCATGCGGCTTATCTTCTCCGAGATATCGCGTCTCATGCGGTAGACGATCTTCTGCGTGATGTTGGTCATGATGAATGCCTGCAGCCACTGTGCAAAAGCGCCTACGGCGTACAGGAACATCGTGAGCATCAGGACTTTGCCGACTGCTTCAAAGTCTATGCCGCCGGTTCCTCTGAGCCTGGCCATGACACCTTCAGCGATAAGCGTAGTCGCACGTCCCATCACCTTAGGGCCGACTGTCTCAAATATGGTAGCAAGTGCGGCGATGAAGACAACGAAAACTACAGCAAGCTTATACCCTCCCATGTAACTGAGGGTATCGCTCACCGCCTTGCGGAAGTTCTTAGGCTTCTCCGCACCGGCCAGTATCGCGCTCGGGCCTCCGCCTCTGCGCTTTCTCCGCGTGTTATTCTGCTGGCTGTTTTCGTTTTCCGCCATTTGCGTTTCTTCTGTTCCAGTTATACTGCTGCTTATACTGCCTCAAGCTCACGCTCAGAGAGCTGTGACCTCGCTATATCCTGATATATGCTGCAGCTCTTCATGAGCTCTGCATGTGTGCCTTTTCCTGCTATCCTGCCCTCATCGAGCACGATGATCTGCTCAGCATTGAGTATCGTACCGACCCTCTGAGCCACGATTATCCTGACCGAATCAGCAATATTCTTCTCGAGTGCCTTTCTCAAAGCTGCATCAGTCTTCATGTCCAGAGCCGAGAATGAATCATCGAAGATCATGATTTCAGGCTTCTTGATGACCGCTCTTGCAATAGCAAGCCTCTGCTTCTGACCTCCGGATACGTTGGCACCGCCCTGTGAAATGACGCTATCATATCCTTCAGGACGCTCATCAATGAATCCTGTCGCCTGAGATATCTCCGCAGCGAGGCGGACTTCCTCATCAGTCGCATCCTCATCGCCCCAGCGTATGTTTTCCCCGATAGTGCCTGAGAAGAGTATTCCTTTCTGAGGGACATAGCCTATCGAGTCTCTCAGGGAGCGGAGTGTTATGTCTCTTACGTCCCTGCCGCCCACAGTAACTCTGCCTTCAGTAACATCGAAGAACCTCGGTATGAGGCTTATGAGCGTTGTCTTGCCGCATCCGGTAGATCCGATGATGGCGGTAGTCTCACCCGGTCTTGCCTCAAAATCTATATCCGTCAGGACATTCTCTTCTGCGTCAGGATACATGAAGCTTACATGCTCGAACCTGACCGTCCCGTCCGTCTTACCGTTTATGGCCTCAGCTCCGTCCCTGTCTTTGATGGATGATTCGGTGTTGATGACCTCATATATTCTGTCCGCAGCAATGCCCGCTCTCGGAAGGAATATCGCCATGCTCGCTATCATGAGGAAAGAGAAAACTATTTCCATCGAGTAAGCGATGAATGCGGTCATTGTGCCGACCTGCAGCTCTCCCATGTCGATTTTGCCTGCAGCTACCCATGTGATCCATACGCTCAGCCCGTACATGATGATCATGAGGACCGGAGTCATGGATATCATGGTTCTGTTAACGAATAACTGGTTCCTGTAAAGGTCCTTGTTGGCCTTGTCGAATCTCTTCTCTTCTGTTTCTTCTCTTCCGAATGCCCTGATCACCTGGATACCGGTAAGGATCTCTCTCGAAACAGCATTCAGAGCGTCAACGAGAGACTGCATGACCTTGAATTTTGGCATTGCAATAACGAACAGGAGCAGCACCATGAGAAGGATCGCTGTTACGCCTGTCACTATGACAAAATTCATATGTGCATGTGTCTGCCATACCTTGATAATTGACCATGTGCAGATACACGGTGCGAACAGCATCATCCTCAGCATCATTGTCGCTGTCATCTGGACCTGCTGTATATCATTGGTCGCACGTGTAATAAGAGAGGAAGTCTGGAACCTGCTGATCTCGGCGCTTGAGAAGGACATGACGTTTTCGAAAAGGCTCGACCTCAGGTCTCTTCCGATTGTGGCTCCGACGCGTGCTGCAAGGAAAGAAATACCTGTCGTGAACACAAGGACTATCAGAGACATGAGCAGCATCATCCCGCCGCATTTCCACATGTATCTGTTCTGTACGGTGAGAATGTCTATGCCTGCTTCTTCGTCACACTCCGCGGCATACTGGAGTCCCATCGACCTGAGGTTCTGATCTGACTCATCAGGGTCTGACGGGAGTTTTTCCCCTATCTTATCCGCATATCTTTTTGCTACAGGAACCGTCAGCTCTTCATCGAGCTCCTTCAGCCTGTCCGAGTCTGTCTCATTCAGCCTGTATATTCCGTCTTCATCCGCATCATAGAACGATTCCGTCACGGCAGCCTGCTCAGCAGTCATGTATGAAGTGAGTTCAGAATACTCATCAGAAGTTACCGCTTCGGGAAGGACATGCTCTATACCGTGATTGATTATGCCGGTATCTATGATGTTCTGCGTATACTGCGGCAGATTCATCTCACAATAAGCCTGCCCTGCCATCAGAAGCAGGACAAGCAGTGCGGTCATCTTATGCGGTAATAGTGTTCTGAAGAGATTCTTCATGCAGTTTTATTTATCGTATGCTGTTATCCGCTCAGTATCAGCAGTCCCTGCTGTCATGAGCGCTTTCTCTATGTCCCCGATGGAGCGGACCTCAAGTATGCCCGCTCTGTCGATTTCCCGGTTGAATCCCTCAGCGGTCATCCTGTCAAGGAACCTGAGGAAATGGTCATAATACCCGTTGATGTTGTAGATCATTACAGGGCGCACTTCGCTTCCGAGCCTTCCGAGTCTTTTAAGACTCATGACCTCACTGATCTCATCAAGAGTTCCCGTGCCGCCAGGCAGAGCTATGAAGGCATCTCCTTCATTTATCATGATCTTTCTTCTCTCGGAAAGGTCCTCTGTGATCCTGAGGTCCTTGATCTGCTTGTGTATCTCCTCAGCGAAGATAAAGTATTCGGGTGTGACGCCGATCACCTCGCCGCCTGCTTCCATGACAGCGTTGGAAATGACGCCCATCATCCCCACATCGCCGGCACCGTACACGAGCGCGTGGCCGTTTTCAGCCATCCAGGTTCCGAGCTCTGCAGCCCTCTTCCTGAATTCAGGGTCCTTTCCTGTCTGCGCCCCGCAGTAAACTGTAATGTTCATCTATATTCCTACCGAATTGTCCATCATGTGAGTCAGGACAGTATCATCATGATCTTCTCTGTTCCACTCAGGGTCATAGAACAGGTTGAGTCTAAGTACGTTGGAAATCTCCCTGAGGAGCTTGCAGCCGGCAATACTGTTGCCCCGAGCGTCCAGTGCAGGTCCGAACACGCCGATCCCGGCTCTCTTGTCGGATACTGAAAGAAGGCCGCCGCCTACTCCTGACTTTGTAGGGATACCGACCTTGATGGCAAAAGTGCCCGATCCGTCATACATTCCGCATGTCAGCATGAGTGTCTTGACGATACGTGCAGTCTGTGATGACATGAATCTCTTGCCTGTGAGCATGCATACACCGTCGTTGGCGAGCTTCTTGCCGAGGTTGGCAAGAGACTCGGCAGTGATGTCCAGTGAGCACATCTTGGTATAGAATCTCAGCGTATCCTCTACGTCAGTTGTTATGACGCCCTTGCTCTCCAGAAGATATGCTATCGAACGGTTCCTTGAGCATGTCTTCATCTCCGAATCAAACACTGTCTGATTGAGAGTGATCTCAGGATCCGAGCATATCTCTCTTGCATATCTGAGCATATCCTGGAATGAAACCTCAGGCAGCAGAAGTCCGCATACTGCGAGAGCTCCCGAGTTGATCAGAGGATTGTATGGTCTCGAGTCGTTAACATCCAGCTCGACCAGAGAGTCAAAAGCTTCGCCTGAAGGTTCAGCTCCGACCTTTCTGAAAACGTTCTTGAGGCCGCATATTTCCAGAGCGACGATCAGCATCAGTACTTTGGAAACCGACTGCATAGTGAAACGCACATCATAGTCTCCGAGGCAGATCTTGTCTCCCTTAAGAGGATACAGACAGATCCCGAGCTGGTGAGGATCGACCTTGCTGAGCTCCGGGATGTATGTAGCAACATGTCCGTTAGGTATCTCCTCTCTTGCAAGGTCCATAGCCTTCTGGATTATCTCCGTGGCTTTGGCGGTATCGAGCATCTGGTAATGCCTGTCGATAGTCACGTCTTCATGCTTTTTGTCCTTAACAACTTCACTCATTATTGCACCTCTTCTGTGTATATTGATTAGGGGGTTTGTGCTTTTGCATAGATAATTCATTATACAGCAAAACTTCATCCATTGAAATAGACCGCAGGTCGCATTTAGGTGCACCAGATGATGCAGGCCGCAAGTGTATATGCGGCCGTCATCCCCCTGCAGGGGTTCCACAGGCCATCTTATTCTGCTAAAATACTGGAAAAGAACTCACAGAAAGGCAGGCAACACAATGGCTGATAATCATGAACACGCGCACGGCCACAGCCACTCTCATGATCATATACACGAGCATTCACATGTAGATGAGAATGGTCACGTTTACACGCACACACATACACACGCGGACGGCTCACACGAGCACGATCACGGTCACATACATTCGGCAGAGCACACCAGAAAAGTCCTGAACAGGATGTCGAGGATCATCGGGCATATGGAATCTACCAAGAGAATGGTCGAAGACGGAAGAGACTGTTCAGAGGTCCTGATCCAGCTATCCGCCATAGAATCGGCGATCAACTCCGTCAGCAGAGTCATCCTCAAGGAACATCTCTCTACATGTGTTATCGATGCTGTAAAGCGGGATGATACTGCGGCTCTTGAGGAGCTGAACAACGCGATC
>OMZI01000030.1:0-27958 GCA_900315485.1 uncultured Eubacteriales bacterium
GAGACATTGTGCAAGAAGAATAGATAATATTTGACACAAAAAATGAGCATTTTTCAATGCTCACAGCGATTTCTATTTCACACAAGTGTCAAACTCCCGTAAATCACCAAAAAGTAAATTGTGAGCGCTTGTTTATGATTGCTAAAATTTTCATGAGGAAGTGGCGCAGGACGCCTTTTTTCGCGTACGAAAACGATTGAGGAGATTAGGTAAAGAGCATTTTACATGAAACTGGGTAAAAGGAAAGAAAACGGCCAAAACGAGTTAAATGATGATCTCACCAAGCTGAGCAAGAAGGATCTTCTGGAGATCATGCTGAGGCAGGGCGAGGAGATCGATGCTCTGAGGGCAGAGGTGCAGGAGCTGAAGGACAAGCTCGAGGCACGCGAGATAGATATCAACAGAGTCGGTTCGCTGGCTGAGGCTTCGCTGGCTGTCACAGAGATATTCAAGGAAGCAGACAAGGCAGCGATGACATATCTGACCAACCTCAAGCGCATAGCCGAGGGAGGCATGAAGTAATGAGGTCAGACCGTTATAAGCAGACAGAAGCGAGTGAACCGGTGAACCTGGGAGAACCGGCCGCAAACGAAGCAAGGTCAGATTCTGCAGCACGGACGCTTACCAGTCTCCCTGATACACAGGACATAAGAGAAGCCTATGAGAAGGTCTCCTACGCTGACAAGCTGAAGAAGTCAATCATCAGCACGACCAACATTCTCATCGTAGTAGCGGCTGTCGCAATCCTGGTAGCGATGCTGTTTCTGCCGGTGCTGAGGATCTACGGCAACTCGATGAACGCAACCCTGAACTCCGGCGAACTGGTCGTCTCGGTCAAGGGCTCGAGCTTCAAGACCGGCGACATCATCGCTTTCTACTATAACAACAACATCCTGGTCAAGAGAGTCATCGCGAACCCGGGCGACTGGGTGGACATCGATCTCGACGGCAACGTCTTCGTTAATCAGCAGCAGATAGACGAGCCGTACCTGGAAGAGAAATCCTTCGGCGAGCCTGACATCGATTTTCCGTATCAGGTGCCGGATGACAGAGTATTCGTCCTCGGTGACAACCGTGATGTATCTATAGACTCGAGGTACAAGTCCGTAGGATGTGTTTCGTCAGAACAGATAGTGGGCAAAATCGTTTTCCGCGTCTGGCCGCTGACGAGAATTGGACCATTACATTAGATTATTACTCTTCGACTCCGAGGGGAGGCCGGAAGAGTCATAATAGCTGCTGTGGGGGCAGCAGCAACCGCGAAAGCGGGAAAAGAGGTGCCCTCCGGGGCAACAACTATGGCCGTTATGGCCATGAACAAATGGGCCGAGGGGCCATAGTACAAACAGCCTCTAGAGGGCAAGAAAGGAAGGTATTTATGAAAAGAACAAAACGTATTTTTGCGATCTTCATGACACTGGCACTCGCTATGTCAATGCTGATCGTAAGCAGCGCAGTGTCGTTTGCGGGCGCAACAACGCAGCACACGATCACAATCACTACTGAAGATAAAGTAGGCGATCATACATATGAAGCCTATCAGGTGTTTAAGGGTGATTATGCAAATGGCAAATTGTCGAATATCAGCTGGGGAACTGGAGTTGATGGCGACGCGATTCTTAATGCGGTAAAAGCTGATACTACTACATTTGGTGCAGCTGCAGCTAATGCAGCTACTGCAGAAGACGTTGCTGCTTTACTTGGAACTGCTGCTGACAACCCACAGGCAAAGAAGTTCGCAGCAATTGTTGGTGAGCATCTTGCAACTGTAGCGGGAACGTCCACGACAGGTGATACAGGAACTACTATTTCTGTTACCGGCGATGGTTACTATTTTGTGAAGGATAAAGCTGGCACACTTCCAACTGATAACGATGGAGCGGCAGAACACAAAGGTGATGCTGAAACTAGATACATTCTTCAGGTAGTTGGCGATGTTACAGTAGGTGCAAAATCCAATACTGTTAAGTCTGAAAAGAAAGTTGATGACGTCAATGACTCTACAGGCGAGGCAGTAACACTTAAGGATTCTGCAGACTACGATATCGGCGATACGATTCCTTATACTCTGACATTCACTCTTCCTAGCAACTATGCAGACTACACTACATATGCTGCAACATTTGTAGATGATATGTCGAAGGGCCTGACATATAACAGAGATGCCAAGATTTATTATGGTGCTACAGACAAAACAGGTGCTGACATTACTTTCACGCAGGATACAAGCGCAACATCTTCTTATACAGGCGGAAAAGTATATAAGGCATCCGTAGCGAACCTGAAGACAGCCGCTCCTAATCTTGTAGCTGGCGATGTTATTACTATCAAGTATACAGCTACACTTAATAATGATGCTGTTATTGGTGAAGCAGGAAACCCGAACAAATACCATGTTGATTATTCAAACAACCCTAATGGAACGGGTACAGGCCACACACCTGATGATGTAAATATTGTTTTCACATATGACATCGAAGTGGACAAGGTTACAGGAACAGGCAATGCGAAAACAGCTCTTGGAAATGCAGGATTCGCTCTCTATAAGCTGTATGCAACAGTTCCAGCAGGAAAGACAGCAGTAACATCCATTAAGTATGATAACGGCAGCAAGGATTACACAATAGCTGAAGGTGAGAACTGGGTTCTCGTTGAACAGAAGCAGCCTGGCGCTAATGTATCTGAGTTCACATTCTCTGGAGTAGACGATGGTACTTATCTGCTTGTAGAGACAGCTACACCTGCTGGATACAATTCAATCGAGCCAGCTAAGTTTACAGTAACTGCTACTCATAATGATGGAGACACGCCATCATTTGGCAGTGTAACTGGAGCAGCAGCTGAAGGTTCAACTATAACTCTCGGACCACTTACGAGGGACAGCAAAACTGTAGGTCTGAAGACAGAAATCGTAAATAATGAAGGTTCTGTTCTCCCATCAACCGGTGGCATCGGTACTATCATCTTCTACGTTCTCGGTTCACTCCTCGTAGTTGGATGCGGAATCGTTCTGATCTCGAAGAGAAGAATGGAGAGCAGATAGTCTTTAAGATTATCGACTTAAAAGTATTGTGACTAAACGTTGGAGCACGGGGGCCGTAAGGCTCCCGGCTCCGGGACAATTCAATTATCGGCGCACAGGCTGATGCGCCGGGTTCGAGGATATCCCCTCAGTTGTTTCTTCCTTGAATCACAAGGTCAGAATGATCAAACAGCCATGCAGGACATGCGGGCCTGCGGAGACCGATCCGCCTCCAGTGACGGATCAGACGGATCTGCTTCCGGAAGCTCGCAGAACAATAAACAGGAGCATTTGTAAACTACGCAATGGGTAATTGGATCAGGAAAAATCTATTGACGGTCGTCATGGCGGCCGGAATGTTCATAGGTGTGTTTCTGCTTCTGTACCCATCGGTAGCGAACTACTGGAATTCGTTCCACCAGACGCAAGCGATTGCAGGGTACGCCGAGACGGTGAGCCACATGAGTAAAGAGGATTATAAGAAGATCCTCAATGAGGCTCATAAGTACAATGAGAGACTGGCTGAGACAGGCATGCGCTGGAACATGGACGACATACAGCGCGAAGAGTACAACCGTCAGCTTAATATCGAAGGGACCGAGCTAATGGGCTATGTGAGCATGCCGAAGTTCCACATCAAGTGTCCTATATACCACGGAACTGATGAAGCGGTCCTTCAGGTAGCAGTTGGGCATCTCGAATCATCCTCGCTTCCTGTCGGAGGAGAGAGCACACATACGCTGATTTCCGGACACCGAGGGCTTCCATCAGCAAGGTTGTTTACAGATATCGCCAAGATCAAGGAAGGTGATGTGTGGACGATCACAGTGCTGAACGAAACTTTGACATATGAATGCGATCAGATACGTGTGGTCCTTCCTGATGACCTGTCAGATCTCAAGATCGAAGATGGCAAGGACCTCTGCACATTGATCACATGTACACCATACGGTATCAACACGCACAGGCTGCTTGTCAGAGGACACAGGATCCCGAACGTAGACGGACTTGCAGACCTCACAGCGGATGCCATCCAGATCGAGCCGGTGTTCATCGCACCGTTCCTGGCAGTTCCGGTGCTGATACTCCTTATAATACTGATGCTTATAACTACCAGACGGGCAAAACGTCTGAATTCAGAAGATTACAGAACAATGTACCTCGAGAAGAAGGGGCTGAAGAAATGAAGATGAACAGACACAGGACGCTAAAGTTAATAGGATCCATGCTGCTGACAGTGGCTATGTCGGTCACAATGATCGGCTATGTGCCGCAGACAGCTCTGGCGGAAGGCGGCAAGGCCACAGTCAAGCTTGCAAATGCTGATGGACTTGATGCGAACACAGAGTTCAGCTTTGAGATGTACAAGGTCGGGCATTTTGACGGACCGGGACTTGTCCTTGAAGACAATCTGAAAGATTCCAAGGCAGATGTGGACTTCCCAGCGGACAGCGATGAGAACGATTCAGCAAAGTCCAAGAGAATGGTTAAGAGTGCAAGCCAGCTTGCGAAGTATATCGACGACAATGGTATTTCTCTGAAAGCAGTTGGGACACATACTCTCAAGCCTGGTGAATCGTTCACTCAGGCTGTAACGGAGAATGGTCTGTACCTCGTTCGCAGCAACACTGTAAGAGATGCTTCGGGAGCCAACTACAACTGGACTCCACAGCCTGTATACGTAATGGTTCTGAACGGAGATAGTTCTGTAACTATCAGTAACGACGTTGTTGTTAAGATCCTGAGGACGCCTGTACAGCTGAAGCACAGGGTCGTCAAGACATGGGTCATTCCTAATGCCGCAGGTGACGTCAAGCCAAGCGCTATATATGTCAACATCAGATACGGCGGTCAGGTCATCGACGTAGTCAAACTGACAAGCGCCAGTGCTTGGACATATGACTGGACATCTGAAGAAGATGGAGATGAGTACAAGTATATAGGCCATGATGTCGACGGCAATAAGACAGAGATCACCTTCACACCGGACAAGAGTAAGCCGTACTGGTCAGTCGATGAGATCCTCGATTCCTCGAAGGTAACGGGATGGGACCTCACTGACGCAGAGAAGAAAGAGATCGACGAACTCGGAAAGAGCTTTACGCCGAAGTACAGTGATCCGAAGACTGTAGAGGTAGCAGGAAGCGACGGCAAGACTGTAGAAATCGAAGAACTTGAGATCAACAATCCATACAATCCACCTCCAACACCGGAGAAGCCTAAAAAGGGAGTCAAGACGGGTGACTATGCACATCTTGCAGCCTGGGCAGCAGGACTTGTATGCGCATGCGTACTGCTCATATTCATCTGGAGAAAGAGACAGAAAAGGGATTAAGAGATGAAGATCGCTAAGAAAGTGCTGGCGCTGCTGATCATAGCAGCTCTGGCATTTGGCGGATACACATGGCTGCAGATACAGCAGTCGATGAAGCACTCGAGCGAAGTGTTGGAAGTGATGAAGACGCTCGTACCGAATCTGGGCGTCGACACAGGGATTTCGACCGGACAGGGCCGCGACCCGCTTGCGGCTCTATCCATCGACGAGATAGACATCGTGGGATGCATAGAAGCACCTTCCATCGACCTGATGGCCCCCGTAACAGCAGAGGGATACGAGGAAGAGGGCTTTGCCACGATAGTAAGCGGATCGCCCGTCAAGGGCAATCTGAGGCTCACAGGGGGCCGCAAAGACGTTTTCAGGAAGATAGCTAAGGCCAGACCCGGCGACACCGTGGCTTTTACGGACATCGACGGGGTGAGGTACAACTACACAGTCACGACTCAGTTCCATCTCAAGGACTGGGACGAGGCCGACCAGGACCTCATGCTGTGCTACCCGACTGACGATAATACGCAGTTCGTACTGGGCTGCAAGAGGGAACAATAAGGATAGGGTTGTAGAAATGACTATTATCGACAAGATCAAAGACTTACTCCGGATGCTCGCCGAGAACATCCACAAGAGGAGAAGAGTAGTACTCGCACTATCGTGTGTAGTAGTCTTCGTGACCACCTACATGCTGATCCTGCCGGCTTTCACTTTGGAGAAGACCAAAGCAGCAGAGCAGGGCGGTATTGACGTGCCGGGCATAACGACGACGGCAGAGGACGTGAGCGAAGAAGATGCTGACGCGAATGACGGTCAGGCTGACGTACAGGATGTTCAGTCCGAGTCGGGCAAAACGGAAGACGGCAAGGCGGAGGATTCCGGCTCACAGAGCAAGGATTCAGACGAGGCCAATGCAGGTGCTTCCGCAGAAGACCCTCTGACCTTCAAAGATGAGCACTACACGATCGCGGTGGACGACAAGGACTCTGTTTTGCCTGAAAACACCGAGATCAAGGTAGAAGAGATCGATAAGGCCAAGGACGAGAAGGAGTACCAGAAGCACTTCGACGATGCCCTTGCAGCAATACAGGAAGAGAAGGACGGCGAGAACGTCTCTGATCTTGAATTTGCCAGATTCTATGACATTTCCCTCGTGTCAGACGGCAAAGAAGTAACTCTCGGCAATGGCGATAAGGTCAGCGTAAACATCGAATACGACAAGGAACTCAGAAAAGCCCTGGGTGTAGAGAACAAGGACAACATCCGCATCATCCACTTCGCGGAGAACAAGGACACCGGCAAGGTGGAAGCGGAAGTACTGGATAACAAGGAAGCGAAGGTAACCGCAGAGACAACAGAAGACAACCTGCTCAAGGAAGCAGCATTCGACGCAGAGAGCTTCTCAGTATACGGCCTCGTATACGTGAAGGAAGCAGAGGAAGAAGCAGCACAGGCAGAGGAGAAGACTGAGGAGACCGCAGCAAAAGAGGAGGCCAAGGAAGAGGCTAAAGAAGAAGCAACTGAAGCTGTAAAAGAAGAAGCAAAAGCTGACAATTCAAGCATAGATCTTGGAACTGCAGTTGTATCAACCGTAGACGGATCGGATCTGCCTGGCAATGTTGATGGACATGCCGATGCAGTTTCCGGAAGAAAAGCTATTAGAACTGTCAAGAAATCGGTAGATGATCTTGATACGACTAATGCTAAGTATGAAGTGTTTGATATTGAGCTTGAAAATGTAAATCCTGAAATGTATAAGGATGGATTCAAGGTTGATGTTACTCTTCCTTCAATCATTCAGGGTAAGGACTTCAGACTTTTCCACATACATGATGGAGAAGTAACTGAGCTTGATATGGATATCGATACTATCAAGGCAAACACAAAGGGTAATGAGATTGCATTCGGATTCACATTTGAAACGGAGAATTTCAGCGAGTTTGTACTGAGCTATACTGTTGATTTTGAGTACGAAGGATACTCATTCAGCATCCCTGGAGGATCTACTGTTAAGCTGACCGATATCCTTAGTCAGGTAGGAGTTAAAGCAACTGATGAACAGATCACGAAGGCTTCGTTTACGGATGAAGACCTTGCACAGGTATACAAACTGAGCAAGGACACTAAGCGCAAGGTTATAGTAGCCGGCTCAGACTCCAGCAGCCTGCCAATGATAGCTGTACAAGAAAAGCTGAGCAATGTTCAGCCAATTGAAGACGAATATGCTGTTGAAAAGTATGAAGCTGGCACATGGATTTTCGAAAGTAAGGCTGCTTTCAAGAGCCATGAAGTACTGAATATTACACTGGAAAACGGTAAGGAAATCATAATCAACGTAACAGATAGTCAGAATCCGGACGGAACATGGGATCTGGCAACCAGCACATCTTCGTTTACAGTATCAACAAAAAGCGAAACAAACGATATTGACAGAAGTGCATCACTTGCGCTTGATTTCACATACACAATCAATACCGAGGATCTCGCACAGATGAAAGCTCAAGCTGCAGCAGGCGAAGACGTAGTGCTCGTGTATGACTTTAATTCTGCTCTTAAAGATGATCAAAACAACATCATTGCACGCGCAGATGAGGTAAAGAACGGCATGATCATGGTGGGATCCCGCCAGATTGGTACATATACGATTAAGGATGGTAAATTAACACTCACTGTAACAAGCCATAGCTGGCTGGCAGGAAGAACTAATCTGAGTGGTACATTCGGCCTCAGCATAGCTATAGACGAAGATGCAGTAGAGAATCATGATGGAGACACTTTCCACTTCCCTGGTGCAGGTGACATAGAGGTTACATACAAAAAGAAAGTAGAAGAGGCTGAGAAAACACTCTGGGCCGAAAAGAAGGATGATGGAAGCTATATTCTGCACTACACAGCTAATATAAAGGCCAATCAGGCATTAAACACTCTTGTATTTAATGATACATACTCTGGTCTTCAGACACTGAATGCAGAGAGTGTAAAAATCAATGGTCACTCAGTATCAATATCTCAGGGGACCAATAGCTTCAGCATCAGCAATGATAATCTGAGAGCTGCCCTTAATATTGGTGCGGATGAGAAAATACCAGCTGGTACATATAGGGTAGAGTACACAACCACTGTCAGTGCTGAAGACTTGAAGACTGCTGGAGACTCCGGCTCAGATGAAAACAATATAGCAAAGTGGACCGCAGACGGAATAGACAAACAAGACGATGAAGGAACTCACCTTAAGTATGAAGAGCCGCCTGCTCCTCCTACACCATTTGAGAAGACATCTACCCCAGCGAGCGGAACACAACTTTCAACAAATGGCGAAGAAATTACATACGTAATAAAAGTAGGTGAAGAAGGCACTAATCTTACAGGTTTGCAGGTGACGGACCAGATGACAGACCTCCAGACGCTTAATGGCGGCAAAGTCTATATCGCATATGGAAGCCCTGATGCAGCTCGTACAGAAATGCCTTCGAGCAGTGTAAAGTGGACAAATGATGATAATTATAGTCAGAACATGTCACAGGTTTTCGATTACACGTTCAGCGACGGAATCGGGCCGGCGTATATCATTTATACGACCACAGCAATAGATCAGGCTAAAGCAACTGAAAAGGGCATTTTTGGCACTGTAAATGTCGGGAACAATGCTCATCTTGTAAATGACAATCAGTGGAAGAGCACACAGCATCCTGTTCCGTTTAAAGAGCAGGAGAAGGTTGTAGTATCAAAAACTGCTTCTGCAAGCAACGTTAATGCAAATGGCAATTGGGTGCCAGGATCACAGGTGTCTTATGAATTAACCATAGGAACAGTAGTCTCTGGTAGCGAGGATGAAAGCACAAAACTGAGCAACATGCATATCTGGGACGATATGACTGATGTTCAGAAGCTCGACCCAAGTAGTGTTACTTTGACAGTCACTCATCCGAATGGCACGACCAGCACCATCACAAATGTCGTAGTAGATGGACAGACTGTACCAGTCAGCCAGGCTATAAAAGCAGCGGCAACAGATGATACGTACAGTAAAAATACAATCAATGCATTTGACTTCTACCTGCCGGCAGATGCTGGATCAGGACAGCTCACAATTACATATAATACTCAGATACCTGATGCTGAGATCGCAAAAGCACAGGGAATCAGGGATGTTGTCAACATTAATAATACAGGACACGGTGGCAATGGCTCTGACGGGACACATGGAACGGGTGAGTTTGAACCATCTCCTCAGATGAAGATAGAGAAACTCGTAAATGGATCAGAAAGAACCACTGCAAATCCTGGCGAAATAGTTACATATACAGTTAAGTATGGATATGACAAAGAAAAGAAACTGGATGGAATACTCATTAAAGATGAGATGACAGACATCCAGAAGCTTGTGTTAGATGAAAATGGGGATGCTTCTATAAAGATTACGGTCAATGAAAGACCGGAGGCAGATATAAAGGATAGCCAGGGCAATGTATTGCTGTCACAGGCTGCATGGGAGAGTGGTACAAAATACTTCTTCATGCCAAAAGCTTCAGGGCAATGGGGCCAGGATGGTTACTCGTGGCCATATGAAGATGATGATTCTTATGCCGCCAATAGAAATGTTCGAGTGTTCTGGTATACATTACCTACTGGATTAGGCGTAAACAATATTACAGTTGAATTCCAGGCCCAGATGATTTCACAAGCTGAGGCGGATAATAACGGCATAGTAGGCAGCCAGCATGCAAAGAACACGGCTTCTGCTGAGAATGTTTCTGATGAGACAGATGTAACTGTACCATTTAAAGAACAAGTGACTCATTATCCTAAGATTGAAAAAGAATTTGATCATTGGGATATAGAAAACAACAAATTGTATTGGAAGTTAGTTGTCTCAAAAGAGGATACCTCAGCATATCCGCTCACAAATGTTACAGTTTCCGAACAGAGAAACATGCCGTATACGGCGTTTGCTAATAAAGCTGTTAATCCAGGAGAAATGCGTATAGGGTACGATACAGAATGGCCAAATCATCAACCTGAGCATGGTATGCAAGGGGATGAAATACCGTATAGCATATTCGATGTAGCACATGCAACGATTACAACAGAATCAGGTTTAGTATTACAACCTGGAGTTGACTATACTGTAGATAAGTCTAACGCATCATTCCATTTTGATCAGTTAGATGAAGGAATTGAGATTTTGTTGGCTGTTGATTCTCCGATTAATAGTACTACTGGTCAGCAGCAAACGATTGCAGATAATTACTTTATGCGTAACGTTGCTAGTGTTACAACAGATGATGGCGGGGATGCAGATGATGCTGAAGCTAAGTATAAAAGTGAAGAGGTTTATGCTACAAAAAAATCTACTTATGATCCGTCTACAAAGATAATAACGTATACTGTCATTCTGAATCCAGGCTGCTTGCCGGTTACTCCTGATCAGAATACACTTAAATTCGAAGATCTTTTGGATGATGGGCTAGAGCTTCTAAATTGGGATACAGAGACGACAGAGAATCCTACGATTCGGGTTACACCGTTTAAAGATAATTGGAATAGGGCAACTGTAAGCTTTGATGTTCAGCAAAATGGGAACAAATTTAAAGTAGATAATATTATTCCAACCTATTCAAGCAATCCGGTCACGCTAACTGAAACAAGATATACAGTAGAATATAAAGTAAGCGTGGAAGATGATTGGAGCTCGATAACAAGCTCACCTACTGGCTATAAAGACTATGAGAATACTGCTAAGTTTACTGCAGGAGATGAGGAATATCAGGGTCATACAACTACAAGAGTTTCAGGTGATGAGTATATAAAGAAGTATGATACGACTCAGGAATCGGACGGATTTGTAGTAGATGGAGATGGCGAGAGAAGTGCTACTATTACTTATAAAGTAGATATTAATAAGAATAGGGAGCAGCTGAACTCAGCTGACAATCCTTACCTAGAACTTACAGACTACATTGCTACAAACATGGAGCTCGATACACAGTCTGTGAAGTTTGTAAAGGTTGCCAGTGATGGAACAGAAACAGATATAACAAATGACCTTGCTATATCTTATAACGATAACACACGTCTATTATCGGCCAGAAACATTCCGGATAAGGAATATATAGTTATGACATTTGCTGCTATATCAAGAGCTCAGGGAACTGATACTTATAGCAATACAGCAACAATTATAGGCGGAGGAAGTCATAGCTCATCAGTAACAAAGCAGCACAATATATCAACAAGCTATGCTACGATGGGTGGAGATAAAGTAGTTATCAATCTGCGTAAGATAGATGAAAATAACATCAAGACGCAGCTTAAAGGCGCAGAGTTCAAACTGTATGAATGCGTATGGAGTCAGGATGTCGCTGCCAATAATTATGAAAAACTTAACAAATTGATGCGCGACTGGAAGACTGATAACTATTTCAGCAATCCAGATAAAGATTACTCATATATTCCTGAGATATTCAGTATAGCAAATTATAGGGAAATCACTGACGGCTCAACAGAAAGTCCTCACGGTAATGGCAATGTCTATATTACTGATAACGAAGGTTTCATTTCCTGGGACGAACACCTCTATGATATGAAGTTATACTGCTGGGAGGAAGTATATGCTCCGGATGGGTATACAGGAGAGCTGAATATTAAGCACTACTTTGTTGTATATCCTGAATATGATGCTCAGGATGCTACCTATTCCCATGCGAATTTCCCTTGGGCAGATAGTAACGAGTACATTGCACAGAGTATCGCCTGGGCGCTTGACAACGCTTCTCAGAAAGCAAATACCGATGAGAATGGTTCTAATATAGTCGTTGCAAGTATGGCAACTGGTACCACTTGGACCGCAACTAATATTAAATCCGATAAGACGACAATTGAAGGAACCAAGGTCTGGGAAGGAGATTCAGACAATCTGTTTGATACAAGACCTGAAGCCGGAATTCAGCTTCGTTTGTACAGGACTAAGGAGGACGGAAGTGATCGTATGCAGGTAGGAAATCCTGTACCGATCAATGCGGATCCTGATACTGGCGAATGGCCTGTATACACATGGTACGATCTTCCAAAATACTACGAAGAAGATGGGGTCCAGAAAGAATATAAGTACACTGTAACGGAGGACGCTGTTGCGGATTACACAACAACATACTCAGACAATGGAGAAGGGATAAATAGTGGCGGAATCACTATTACTAACAAGCTTATCCCTACCAAGACAGACATCTCTGTAGAGAAGGTGTTCAATCCAGATGGACAGGATAAGCCGGATCAGATACTCGTAACGCTTTACAGCATCAATACTCCGATTGGAGGAAGTGCAGAAGCGCCTGAGAATACAGGATACTCAGTTGCACTTTCTGACAGTAACGACTGGAAATATACTTTCAAGAATCTGCCTACCAGGAGCGAGACGGGATATCTGACGTATACAGTAAAGGAAACTGTTCCTTCAGGATATAACTACATTGTTACATACTCAGACAACAGTGAAGGTGTTTCGGAGGGTACCATCACAGTAACAAACTCGCTTCGCGGCAGCCTTAAGATCAAGAAGAACATTGTAGGGCTGGCAGCAGGAACAGAGCTGACAGCTGCACAAAAGGAAGCGATTGAATTTACTGTAACAGGTCCGAATGGTTATGAATCGACCTTTACATACGCTGAAATGACTAATGGTGAAAAAACGATAGATAATTTGCCGGTCGGAGAATACTCTGTATCAGAGATTGTCAAGGACGAGTCAATACCGGATGGTTATCAGTATGTAAGTGCAGAGGTTACACCTGAAACCGGAAATGTTACTGTAGAGGATTCAAAAGAATCAGAGGTCGAGATTACTAATAGGTATGAGCCAACTCCGACGGAATTCAAGTTCGAAAAGGAATGGCAGGATCAGGGCTCACAGCCTGTTGCATGGCCAGAAGATGGTTCTATCAAGGTCAAGGTTCAGCGTAAACTTGGCGATTCAGTAGATGCTGATTTTGAGCTGATATACGATATCGACCAGTCAAGCTTCACCACTGGATCGGTTGCGCCGGATACAGCTTCAAAGGCACCTGAGGGCGAAACTAAGCCGCATCTGCAATGTGTAGCAAATGATGAAGTTCCATCATATCAGTTCACATTGGGAAGCCTGAAGGCAGCTGATACAACTGGAGCTGAGTATACATATTTTGCTACAGAAGTAGAATCGTCAGGTGACTTTACTATCTCCTATAAGCAGGGATCTGCAGACAGCGATGCTGCTTATAATAATGGCAAGATAGTCAACAAGCCGGAAGACGCTGTCGAGCTTCCTCACACCGGCGGTATCGGCACTGTGATCTTCTACGTACTCGGTTCGATTCTCGTGATCGGCGGCGGCATCTACTTCATCTCGCGCAGGAGAGCGATGAAGTAGCAGTACGGAAACGTAATGAATAACACGACTTCAGGGGCTGCAGTTTTGCAGCTCCTGTTGTTTTGCGCGAAAAGGCGGGCGGGCTTGACCTTTCACGTGGCGGGATAATAGAATTAGCTCATAGAAGAGAATATTCGGGGATCAGCGATTGTTTTGCAGGAGGGTTATTATGTACACAGCAACTGTTGAACAGATGGCGGCTTTCGATAGAGAGCATGATTACCTTAAGTCACATCTTGAGCTGGGGAAAGAGGTGCTCTGGCTGACCAAGGACCAGTGCATTGAGTGCGGGCCTGACAAGGACGAAGTGCTGAAGCTCGTCAGGGAGACGATGATCGCGCACGGCCGCGGTGAATATGAGATGCCGGCCAAGATAGGGGTGCATCCATATGAGGACGTTTTCTTCCACGCGATGCCTGCGTATGTCCCGGGGCAGAACGCGCTCGGGATCAAGTGGATCGAGTGTTTTCCGCGCAACCCGCGCCAGTATGATCTGCCGCAGACCACGGGTCTGCAGGTCATGAATGACATCGCTACGGGCATACCTGTCGCAGTGATGGACTGCACATGGCTCACGGAGATGAGGACGCCGGCCGTGACTGCGCTCTCGGCAGCAGCGCTGAGACCGGACACTGAATATTTTGGCATGTACGGCTGCGGCGTGCAGGGCAAAGCGCACATGAGATACATCCCGAGGACTCTCAGGCATCTCAAGAAGATATTCATCTACGATATCCATGAGGATGCAGTCAAGAGGGCGATTGAGGAGGTGCAGCCTGAGATCGATGTCGAGCTGGTGCCGGTATCGTCTCCGCAGGAGATCGCTGAGAAGTGCGAAACGATGTCTTCTGCGACCATCATCCTCAGGGATCCGCTGTGCGTCGTGAAGGACGAATGGATCAGTCCGGGCCAGACGATAGTGCCGTGCGACATGAATACGTATTTTGACCTTAAGACGCAGTACAGGGCGGACAAGTACATCGTGGACAGCATAGAAGAGCACCAGCTCTTTGCCGACATGGGGTACTTCCCTGCGGACAAGGGGCTGCCTGAGGTGTACGCGCAGACGGGAGAGATACTGGCGGGCGACAATCCGGGCAGGGAGTCGGCGGATGAGCTGATCGTATGCTCCAATATCGGCATCTCGGTCAATGACATTGCCATGGGGCACGCGATACTTCACAAGGCGCTTGAGACAGGCACCGGGACACGGCTGCCGCTGTAGCAGCTGCCGGCATTTTGCATTACATAAATACAATGAAATCAAGCGGTTTTGCACTCTCAAACGACACAAACGTGATAACCATATCGATATGACGGATAACGCTTGATCCGATACATAATTATCTCCATACAGCAGGTTTGCTGACTGTAGGGTTCTATGATTCATAGAAGAAAGGAGGTAATTATGGTTACTGATACTTATTACGGATCTGCCGGGAAGAGGATGGCAGAAAGTGTGCTGGAAGAGCACAGAGAAACAGTAAATCACAAGGCGAAGGACAGTGTTTTCATAGACCTGTTCGGGAAGCCGGAATATCTTATTCAGCTGTACAGGGTCCTGCATCCTGAGGATACAGTCTCTCAGATGGAAGACCTGACGATAGTGACTCTTGAGAATCTGCTGCTGAGAGAGAAGTATAATGATCTTGGCTTCATGGTAGGAAACCGGCTGATGATACTTGTTGAGGCTCAGTCGACGTGGAGCGTCAATATCGTAGTCAGATTCCTGCTATATATTGCAGATACTTACAGCAGATATATTGAGCATAATAATATCAACCTGTTCAACAGCAAGATAGCAGAACTGCCTGTGCCTGAACTGTACGTTGTATATACGGGGAACAGAAAGAACTGTCCGGAGATCATAAGCCTGCGTGATGACATATTCAGGTCTGCAGGGTCTGACATAGAGGTCAGGGCAAAGGTGCTGCGCAGCAGCATCCCGGGAGATATTCTCGACCAGTATATTACTTTCACCAAGATACTGGACATGCAGATCAAGGCGGCCGGCAGCACAAGAAAAGCTGTTGAGGAGACTCTGCGTATATGCAGGGATGAGGATATTCTAAGGGAATATCTCAGAAATGAGGAGGTGGCTGACATAATGTACACTTTCATCGACAAAGAGAAACAGATGAAGCTGATGCTAGAGGAGCTGCGTGAGGAGACGATCGCAGAGGGAATGGAGATTGGCAGGGCAAAAGGCCGCAAGGAAGGCCGCGATGCCAAAGCCGCTGAGATAGCGGATAAACTCATAACAGAACTGGGATATACGGCAGAGGATGCCTGTGTCTTTGCAGGGATATCTGTTGAAGACTATATTGCATATAAGAATTCAAGCCGTGAATCATAGGAAACCATACCTGCATGAAGAGCGATACGAAGTATCATGCAAGGAATGAGTGGAACAGAGAAGGATAGGGGGATCAAATGCGTAAGACGAAGATAGTATGTACGATAGGGCCGGCGAGTGAGTCGGAAGAGACGCTGAAGGAGCTGTGCCTGGCGGGCATGAACGTTGCGAGGCTGAACTTCTCGCACGGCACGCACGAGGAGCATCTGGAGCGTATAAACAGGATAAAGAAGGTCAGGGAAGAGCTCGGGCTGCCGATAGCTATCATGCTCGATACCAAGGGGCCGGAGTTCCGTATAGGCACTTTCAGGGATGGCAAAGTCACACTCAATGAAGGCGATGATTTTGTCTTCACGACTGAAGAGGTCGAGGGCGATGAGCACATCGTCTCGGTCAGCTACCACAACCTTGCCAATGAGCTGAAGGCGGGCGACAGGATACTCCTGAACAACGCTCTTCTCGAGTTCGAGGTCATCAGCACGGACGGTGTGCGGATCATGACTAAGGTGCTCGCAGGCGGAGAGCTTTCGAACCGCAAATCCATGAGTTTTCCCGGAAAGCACCTGCAGCAGATATACCTGTCCGAGCAGGATAAGTCGGATATTCAGTTCGGCGTCGAGAACGATGTCGACTTCATCGCGTGCTCGTTCGTGTCGGTGAGGCAGGATCTTATCGATGTACATGATTTCCTCAGGTCGCTCGGTAAGGATGACTCTGTGGAGCTCATTGCCAAGATAGAGAACCAGTCGGGATACGACAATATCGACGAGATATGCAACGAGTGCGGCGGCATCATGGTCGCAAGGGGCGACATGGGTGTCGAGGTGCCGTTCGAGAGGCTGCCGGCAATGCAGAAGGATCTGATCTCGAGGTGCCGCATGCTGGGCAAAAGGGTCATCACTGCTACGGAGATGCTCGAGTCGATGATATACAATCCGCGTCCGACAAGGGCGGAGACTTCGGATGTCGCCAATGCGGTGTATGACGGCACGAGCGCGGTGATGCTGTCGGGCGAGACGGCTGCCGGTTCCTATCCGGTGCAGGCTGTCATGGCGATGGCGCGCATCGCTGAAGAGGCGGAGAAGCATATAGATTACAAGACGAGATTCTATCAGTATGATTTCAAGATAAACAGTGACATGGATGCTATTTCCCATGCTACGTGCGGCATGGCCATGGATGTAGGGGCGAGGACAATCGTTGCCTGCACCATGTCCGGAAGGGTGGCGAGGATGGTATCCAGATTCCGCTCACCTATTGATATCATCGGACTGACTACGAGCGAGAAGACCTGGAGGTCGCTGGCATTGTCCTGGGCGGTCACTCCTATGATGTGCGAGGTGGTGCCTTCGACTGAGGTCCTCTTCTACATGGCCAAGAAGGCCGCTGAGGAAGCGATGGACCTTAAGAAGGGCGAGAAGATCGTGATCACCGGAGGCGGGACGACCGGAAAGTCCGGCAATACCAACCTCATCAAGATAGAGACGATCTGATTTACCTGGATCACGGATATGAGAGCGCCAGGATATGTGTGCGAAGATCACGCATATTCGGGCGCTTTTGATTTGAGTAGAATTCATTATCCTGACAAGTCTAGCCGTATTCTAAACCTATCTCAAAAGACTGCAGCTCTATTTCATGCAAAAGCGGAATGATAGTCGACTAATAAAGAATTCATTTTCGGGGTGCAGCGGCTGAAACCATTAGAATTTCAGGCCGGAAAAGAGGGAATAGATTGATTTGCATTAGTGTTGATTATCATGGCAAAATAAGAATAGAGATAAAGTGTACATAGTTGACACTATGTACACTTTGTTGATAAACTAGGAAAGGAGGAAAGGAAGGTGGATATTATGCAGACAATTGGCGCTACAGAAGTCCGAAAGAACTGGAGCAGCATATGCGATAATGTCGTCAGAGTACGGCCGAATGTTATCAAGCGTACAAGAGATTATCTGTTCCTCTCTACCAGGGAAGATATTCTTGCAATGCTTTCAGGCGTAAAGTGCACTGTTAGCACAATACACGAGAATGACGGATCATATACACTGGCTACAGATGAGATGGACCTTGCGGAAAATGCAGATACCGAAAATCAGGCGTTGATGAATCTGGCTGCGTCAATACTGGAGTATGCCATTGAGTATTACGATAATTACCAGCTGTATAGCAGATCGCCTAATCGGAGCGGTCATCTTCCATATGTTACGAAAGCTTTTCTCCTTGATGATGCTGAGAGAATCAAGGAGGAGATGCTATGCCACGATGGAAAGAATTAAGACGGTATTGCATCAATACCGGATGGGAACTGTACAAGAGCACTGATCATGATTATTTTAGAAAAATCGAAGAGAATGGTGTTGTTCTGAGAACTAAGGTATCACGGGGCTCAGGAGAAATACCTGTAGGATTGTGGAACAGGATCCTGAAGCAGCAACTCTGTACTACACAGGAAGAATTCAATAAGAATAAATAGAACAGGAGACCTCCGTGAGGTCTCCTTAGTTGTTATTTAGCGTGGTTAAGTTCTACTCTTACTAGACCTTCATCATCGACGCCGGTGACCTTCTCGCCGCGCCCGATCGCATCAGAGATGTAGCTGATGACCTCGACGGTGAGGATCTCACCCGGGCATGCGACCGGCGTGCCCGGCGGGTATATGATGACCGGATCATACAGGACTCTGCCGTCGGCTTCATACAGAGGTACGGACTCGGCCTCGTACGGCACGCCGGCCACCTCTAGTTCGAACTCGGCGGCCGGGCGCGGATCTGATGTCCTCTGTCTGTCCAATACCCCGTAGTTCTCCGAGATCTCCTTAAGTGCATCGAGAAGCCTTGCATAATCATGCGACCTGTTTCCGGCGCCTGTCATCAGCATGACATAGTCGCCGTGCACCATCTCAGATATGATACCCCTCTGACGGAGCTCCTTATCAAGCCTTGCACCGCTCATGCCGAGAGATGCCAGGCTTATGTTGATCTTGGTGTAATCGAGTCCAGCCCTGCTGTGATACATAGGGCACAGAGTTCCTCTTGTGATCTCATCAAGGCCATGGCCTGCCTCTTTATGCTGATGCTTCTGAGGCTCCATGCTGAGGAAGTTAGGCATCGGGTTTCTGGCTGCAGGATCGCTGTCAGGAGTTCTGCCGGCGTCAGCATGTTCAGCCTGATCGCTTTCCTGAGGCTTATAGTTACGCATCACTTTTTCGGTGACCTCAGCAGCTGCCGGCCCGCCTACTATCTCAACGCCCGGGATGCGCATGACTCTTCTGTAGAATGTGGTGAGGTCATCGCGCCAGGCCTTGACTATGCTGCCGCCATGCTTTTGCATTATCTTTTCATTTATATCCAGGCTCGCCATCAGGATGTATGACGGACTTGTCGTCTGCACCATTTTCAGAGCATCGCTCACAGCGCCAATGTCAACGTTGTCGCTGCATATGTTCAGGATGCCGCTTCCGGTGAAGCTGAGAAGTGTCTTGTGGGTGCTGTTGATGACTATGTCAGCACCGAGGTCCTCAGCTGAATGCCTCGGGAAAGGAACGTGTGCACCTTCGCCGAGCAGCTCTTCGGCATCGTTATCGAAGAACTTAAGGTGCGCGCCGTGAGCCTGGTCGACTATGAGGAACATGTCATACTCGTGGGCAACGGCCGCCAGAGCGGCGATATCCGAGAGCATCCCATAGTAATTAGGACTCGTCACCAGCACAGCCTGCGCGTCAGGATTCGCCTCACAGGCGGCCTCCAGGTCCGCTGGCAGTATCTCGCCGACAAGCCCCGACCTTAGGTCCGTCTTAGGCCTTACGTATACCGGATTGATGCCGCCCAGCCTCAGTGCACTGAAAGCTGAGTGGTGTGAATTGCGGCCGAGTATCAGCTTGCCGCCCACAGGGACAGTTCCCATGATGGCGGCCATGACGCCGGCGCTCGATCCGTTCACAAGAAGCTCGGAGTGCCTGACGCCGTACAGGTCAGCATAGTTGTCCATGACGGCCCGCAGCGTAGTCTCAGGGCAGAACAGAGCATCCGCGCCCGGTATCTCGGTTATATCGCAGGTCACTATATTCTTAAGAAAGTCTCCGTATCCTGTTTTCTCGTATATGTCGCTGCGGCCCTTGTGGCCCGGCATGTGAAACGAGATCAGGCGGCCGCTGCCGTCTGATCCCCTGTCAGCGCCGCCGGCAGCAATGCCGCCGTCAGCTTTCTTCATATAGTCATTCAGGAAATCTATTATTGTCTTTTCCATAGGCTTTTATTGCGTTTATTGGCTGTTTTCTGCGCCTTATCCGGGCTGTCCGCTATTCTTCAGTATACTCTTCTTCAACTGTATATGCGTTTGCAGCATCCGCGTCAGTAACAACAGCACTGACTTCCGGCTCCTCAGGTTCCACTGGCGCAACTTCCACAGGCGCCGGATCAACAGGTTCTGCCTCTGTCACGCGCATCTTCAGACCGTGTGCCTCAAGAGTTTTGACCCTGTTCATGCCAAGCTCTTTGATCCTGCCGTTCCTGCATGCAAGATAGATGATGGTTACTCCGAGCAGGCCATCGATGAAGAGCGCCGGGATCCCGCCTTCAACACCGAATATCCAGTCATAGACCCAGGTCGTGTTGCCGTTGGCAGCTCCCAGATGGAAGACAGAAGCCTCGGAGACCAGTCCGCTGTTAGGCAGTCCGAAGAGGTAATTCTGCGTGAAGTTCCATCCTGTGTGGATGCCCATTGCGATCCAGATGCTGCCTGAGTACCAGCGCAGCAGCGAGTACGAAAGTCCTGTGATTATGATACCGACGATCGGGATCACATCCGCGCCCGGATTGAATATGTGCAGCAGTCCGAACAGGACGCCGTTCACTGCAACTGCGACCCACAGCGGATACCGCTCATGGAGTCTCTCGTACATGAAACCTCTGCACCACAGCTCTTCGGCCGAGCTCTGGATGCATACGCAGAAGAGCGAGAAGAGGAAGTACGGGATCTGCGATGCCGCGCAGTCAAAATACAGTTTGATGTCTCCGTGAAGAAGAGCGCATGCGATGCAGAAGAAGTTCGTGAGGAATCCGAGCAGGAGTCCCCAGCCGAGCATCTTTAAACCGTTGCGTCTGCGTCCGTAGAGGTCCGCATAAGCATCGTCCTCTGTGAGGATGTCACCGGCCGCATAGTTATTTCCGCCACGCTTGATGAGAAACGACTTCCATATGTACCTGTTTTTGACAAACAGCCAGCACAGGATGAACAGCGTGAGGATATCGACTATCGTGGCGGCATACAGGTCCAGCGTGAAAAACATTTCCGGGCTGACGCTGCCCTTGATAGACTCCATCAGACTTTCCCATGCGAGGTGCCCGATTCCAGCGATGAACATGTACCATCCGAGCGTGACGAATATGATCCATATCAGATTAGGCCGCAGCCTGTCTAAAAGTCTTGGTTTCTCCATATTTGTATCCATTTCTTAATTGCTCCTTTATGTCAAATTGCCATCGGGTCAGCTTGCAGCATCCCGATGACAGATCCTCCTGGCATCAGACAGCCAGTCCCAATCGATTCCTTCACCTCATATAATAAGGAATTGACGTCCGAATCGCAACCTTACGGGCTTTCTGTCCGGCTTACAGCTGAATAGCCGGAGGCTCTCATAGCACGCACGAGAGCACCGTACACTACGAACATCAATATCTCGTGCGCGCTCAAAACCGCATTGCCATTAACTGTCAACAACCATTACCGAAAAAGACCGGAGTTGGCGTAAAAGCGACCAGGACCGTTCATCTTACGCCAACAATACCGAGCTTTCTCTCGATAGGTCGGACCAAAATTGGCGTAAGACACACTGAAACAGTTCAATCTACGCCAACTGAAACCCGGCTGTAACCGGCAGGACGGGCTGGAATTGGCGTAGAACAAACTGATACCGTAAGAGTTACGCCAATTTCAACATGCATAAGCACCAGCTGCCGGGAAATGATTGGCGTAAAAAAGAGCTCTCAGAGGTCAAAAACGCCACGTGCTTCTCATCGCGTCTAAAATGAGCCAGCTGCTAAGTGGTTCGACCATACAGGCAGCAGCCTCAGGCGTTTTGCCTGAATCGAGAGATGATCCCCCGGAAACGGGGGAGAGTGAATAAAATAACGTGATTGCACGCAAAAATAGACACCGGGGAGCCTGTTCTTTTATTCACAAGTGTGATTTTTGAAGGAAAATATTATATAATGGCTGAGTTATAAGGGCGTAGTACGTCTCGCTTTTTGCGCGCTTCTTGGGGGAGGCGCGTCTGCATGGATCCTGAATGCGGATCGATTCAGACCGGAGGCACCGGATAACTGGTGCAGAACACCGACTGAAGCAGGGGAGAAGAGCATCGGCGTACGTGCCTGTAAGTAAGATATTGGTGGTATACGAAAGGAGTTTCTAAAAGGGATGAGCCAAAGGAAACATTTACCGAGCATCCACGTACCGCATCACAAGAATACGGCCGCAGCTGAGACCGTAACGATGCCGGTACCGGACGAGGTTAGCATCAGCATGTCCCAGAACATTGGCGCTCCGTGTAAGCCTCTTGTTGAGAAAGGGGATTACGTCAAGGTAGGACAGAGGATCGGCGACGTCGAGGCCTTTGTAAGCGCACCTATCTTCTCGAGTGTCAGCGGGACTGTCAAGGCTATCGAGCAGGTCCGTGGTTCGATGGGTGGATTCGAGACACACATCGTCATCGAGACGGACAAGAAGCAGGAGATCAGCGAAGAGGTCAAAGTTCCTGAGATCAACAGCTTTGAGGATTTCATCAAGGCTGCAAGAGACAGCGGAATGGTAGGTCTCGGCGGTGCGTCATTCCCGACTCACGTCAAGCTGAATCCTAAGAACCTTGATGAGTGTAAGTATCTCGTAGTTAACGCTGCTGAGTGCGAGCCATTCATCACAACCGACAACAGAGAAATGGTAGAGAATGGCCAGGACGTACTCGACGGCATGAAGATGATCATGCAGTGGCTGAACCTCGAGAGAGGATACATCGGAATCGAGACCAACAAGCCGGACGCTATCGCAAACATGAAGAAGCTGATCGAGCAGAACGAGATCAAGGACATGGAAGTAGTTCCACTGCCATCCAGCTATCCTAAGGGAGCTGAGCGTGTTCTCGTTTACGAAGTCACAGGCCAGACAATGAATGCAGGCGTTCTCCCTGCACAGCTGGGTGTCATCCTCGACAACGTTTCGACCATCGGTGTCATGGCTGAGTACATCAAGACCGGTATGCCGATCGTAAGAAGAAGAGTCACCGTTGACGGAGATGCAGTTGCTGAGCCTAAGAACGTATTCGTACCGATCGGAACAAGGATCGCTGACGTAGTAGAGTTCTGTGGCGGCTACAAGAAGGAGCCTCGCAAGATCGTCATGGGCGGACCTATGATGGGTAGAGCTACCAAGTCAGACGAGTCCCCTACAATGAAGAACACATCCGCTATCCTGTGCTTCAGCCAGGACATGGCAGAGGTCAAGGAAGAGACAGCTTGTCTCAACTGCCAGCGCTGCCACACAGCATGTCCGTTCGGACTCATGCCAAGCATTTTCGCAGACGCATATGCTGACAAGGATGTAGAAAAACTCAACAGATTCAACGTAATGCAGTGCATGGAATGCGGCAGCTGCTCATACACATGCCCGGCAAGACGTCCGCTTGCTCTCACGAACAAGCTTGCAAAATTCATGGTAAAGGAGGCATCGAAGTAATATGGCTAATAAGTTTCATACGAATTTGATAGTATCCTCCGCACCACATATCGTAACGGAATCGGATACTACCAGACTCATGGGCACAGTCATTCTCGCACTGGCTCCTGCATGGGTCGCAAGTATCTATATCTTCGGCTTCAGAGCACTGCTCCTGTCCATCGTCTGCGTTGCAGCAAGCGTACTCTTCGAGTTCTGCTACAACAAGATCATGCACAAGACACAGACCATCGGCGACCTCTCGGCTGCACTGACAGGTCTTCTGATAGCCTTCAACGTTCCTTCGACCTTCCCTCTGTGGCAGGCGATCATCGGATGCGCTTTCGCGATCATCGTAGTAAAGCAGCTCTTCGGCGGTATCGGAAGGAACTTCAGTAACCCTGCTATTACAGCAAGAATCTTCCTGTTCATCTCGTTCGCAGGCAACATGTCCACATGGCCTGTAACAAGACTTGATGCAACAGACGCTGTAACAGGTCCTACACCGCTCGCTATCCTCGCAGAGGGCAGCACCGATCAGCTTCCTAGCCTCGGAACTCTGTTCCTCGGATTCCACGGCGGTTCAACCGGAGAAGTTTGCGCACTCGCACTGATCATCGGCGGTGTTTATCTGATCATCCGCAAGGTAATCAGCCCGATCATCCCATGCGCATTC
The DNA here is from genome assembly GCA_900315485.1 of uncultured Eubacteriales bacterium. Lineage (GTDB taxonomy): Bacteria > Bacillota > Clostridia > Peptostreptococcales > Anaerovoracaceae > Crickella. The sequence continues at coordinate 24,498 of OMZI01000030.1, forward strand.
ATCGGAACAGTATTCGTCTTTGCACTTATCGCAACAGGCAGCCTCCACATGGCTCTGTTCCACGTACTTGCAGGCGGCGTGCTCCTCGGAGCATTCTTCATGGCAACTGACTATGTCACATCGCCAAAGCTGCCTCTCGGACAGCTGATCTTCGGTATCGGCTGCGGTATCATCACAATGAGCATCAGACTCTTCGGATCATATCCTGAAGGCGTATCCTTCTCGATCCTGCTGATGAACATCTGCACACCGCTGCTGAACAACCTGTCCTACAAGTTCTACCTGAAGGAGGGAGGTGCTAAGAATGGAAAATAAGAACAGTGCATTCAAGGAATTCATCTCGCCTATTCTGGTACTCGTAGTAATCTGCTTCGTAGTAACATTTGCTCTTGCATATGTATACGGCATCACGAAGCCAATCATCGATGAGAACACAGCCAAGGCAGCAAGCGAAGCAAGACTGGAGCTGCTCCCTGACGCTGACAACTTCACTGACAGCGGCGCTGATCTCGTTGAGTATGAGCCGGGCAAGGTTTATGCTGTTGATGCTTACACAGCTGACAACGGCGCAGGCATGGTAGTTACAGTCAAGTCCAACTCCTACGGCGGTCTTCTGACAGCTATGGTAGGTATCGACAAGGACGGAGCTATCACAGGCGTCAAGGTAACTGAGCATGCCGACACCCCGGGTGTAGGAACCAAGGCACAGGCCCCTGGTCACCTCGACCAGTACAAGGGCCACACAGAGCTCGGAAGTGATACCATCAAGGCACATGCTGACGACATCGTCGAGGTAACAGGTGCTTCCGTATCCTCCGGAGCTATCCACAAAGCTGTTTACTGCGCACTTGAACAGTACAAGGCTATGGGAGGTGTAAAGTAATGGAAAAGAAAAGCAAACTCGCGATTCTGACTAACGGAATCATCAAGGAGAACCCTACACTGGTACTTCTCCTCGGAACATGCCCGTTCCTTGCTACATCTTCATCACTGATCAATGCGCTCGGAATGGGACTTTCAGCTACAGCCGTACTGATCTGTTCCAATATCGTAATCTCGATGCTGCGTAAGGTTATTCCTGACAAGGTCAGAATCCCTTGCTACATCGTAGTTATCGCCGGCTTCGTAACCCTGGTACAGTTCGTACTCCAGGCTTACGCACCGGACATCAACAAAGCACTTGGAGTATTCATTCCGCTGATCGTTGTTAACTGCATCATCCTCGGAAGAGCTGAGGCATTCGCCAACAAGAACACTGTTGTCGACTCTGCTCTCGACGGAATCGGAATGGGCCTCGGATTCACACTTGCCCTCGCTGCAATGGGCGCTATCAGAGAGTTCTTCGGTACAGGATGCCTCCTCGGCTTCACTATCATCCCGAACTTCTCCATCGGATTCTTCAACCTGCCTCCTGGCGGATTCTTCGTATTCGGTGTGCTGATCGCTATCATCCAGGCAGCTACCAAGGGTAAGGCACTCAAGGCTAAGGGCTTCAGCTGCGGACTCTGCCCGATGTACAATTCGTGCAACACTGCAGAGGCTAACGAAGAGCTCGAGGCTGAGAAAGCAGCTAAGGCTGCACCGGCAGTATAGAAAGGAGGACAGACATAATGGTAAACCTTATAGTAATCTTTATGGCGATAGTCCTCGTTAACAACTTCGTACTGTCGCAGTTCCTCGGAATCTGTTCATTCCTTGGTGTATCAAACAAGATGAGCTCTGCAGTTGGTATGGGCGGTGCGGTAGTCTTCGTAATGGTTATCGCTGAGCTCGTAACATGGCCTGTAATGCAGCTCCTTAACAAATTCGAGATCGGATATCTGCAGACTGTAGTATTCATTCTCGTAATCGCAGCACTCGTTCAGTTCGTAGAGATGTTCATGAAGAAGTACCTGCCGGCTCTCCAGAAGGCCCTCGGTATCTTCCTCCCGCTCATCACTACTAACTGTGCTATTCTCGGTGCTACGATCAACGCAATCAGTTTTGGCTATACATACGTGCAGTCCGTGGTTTATGCCTTCGGCGCAGGTGTCGGCTACATGGTAGCTATGATCCTGTTTGCAGGCATCCGTGAGGAAAAGCTGTACAACACAGAAGGTGTTCCTACTCCTTTCAAGGGCGTTGGAATCATCCTCGTTGCAGCTTCCATCATGGCTCTTTCCTTCATGGGCTTCACCGGTATGTTCCAGTAAGGAGGTGTACTAATGGCTAATGTTATGACACCTGTACTGTTAGTAGCAGTTATCGGACTTATCTGCGCCGGACTCCTGGTATTCGCTTCCAAGGTGTTCCATGTAGCAGTAGATGAAAGAGTTACTCAGGTAAGAGAGTGCCTTCCTGGCGCTAACTGCGGCGGATGCGGATTCGCCGGATGCGATGACTACGCTTCCAACCTGGTAGCTGACGAAGAGCTTCCTTGCACAAAGTGCTCACCTGGCGGAGCAGCTGTAGCAGCTCAGATCGCTGAGATCCTCGGCAGAGCTGCAGGCGCAACCGAGCCTCAGGTAGCACAGGTTATGTGCAACGGAACTTGCGGAGCAAGACGTACTGTCCTCGAGTGGCAGGGAATGCAGTCCTGCAAGGGCGCTAAGGGTTGGTTCTCATCCCCTAATGCCTGCATGTACGGATGTATCGGTCTCGGAGACTGCGTGAACGCCTGCCAGTTCGATGCTATCGGCATCGTAGACGGCATTGCAAAGGTCAACAGAGAGAACTGCGTGGCATGCGGCGCCTGCGCAAGCGCCTGCCCGCAGAAGATCATCAACCTCGTACCGCAGAAGAACATGGTACACGTTCTGTGCTCATCCACAGACAAGGGTGCTGTTGCACGCAAGAACTGCGACAATGCCTGCATCGGCTGCATGAAGTGCACAACAGTCTGCAACTTCGATGCGATCCACGTTGAGGACAACCTCGCCAAGATCGACCCGGCAAAGTGCAAGTCCTGCGGACTCTGCGCTGCTGTATGCCCGACCGGAGCTATCAACAGCTTCAAGAAGCTGCCTAGCAAGGAGCAGGCAGAGAAGGTCGCTGCAGCTAAGAAGGCAAAGGCTGCCGCAGCTAAGCCTGCAGCACCAAAGCTGACACCGGAGCAGATCGAAGAGCTCAAGGCTAAGAAGGCAGCTGAAAAGGCAGCCGCTGAAGCCAAGGCATAATGTTTCAATAGGGACGGTCCTTTTTGACACATCGCACACAATGCAATACGGGAGCCGCGGATCGCGGCTCTCTTTTGTTTTGCATGTAAGGCCATAAAAAGTATGGCGAGCCGTGGTCCTGTGAGTGGTACCATGCAGCAATTTTGCACGCGATTTGCAAACTAAATGGTCCTCCTTGTGGACCTGAGGTGTGGCAGAAATACGAGTTTGCTGCGGAATTGGTCCTGCGCTTGGCCCTGAGCAGCCGTTTTGCACGAAATTTGCTGCAGAATTGGTCCTGAGTGTGGTCCTGAAGTGCGGCAGAAA
>OMZI01000030.1:27965-51982 GCA_900315485.1 uncultured Eubacteriales bacterium
TTGGTCCTGCGCTTGGCCCTGAGCAGCCGTTTTGCACGAAATTTGCTGCAGAATTGGTCCTGAGTGTGGTCCTGAAGTGCGGCAGAAATACGAGCTTGCAAACAGATTGGTCCTATATGTGGTCCTGAGGCGAGGAATTATGGCGGAGTTGCAGTCGCGGCAAGGTGATCGGGCGTTGAGAAGAGAAAGGAAAAAGCGAGCATAAATATCCATATTTGGTCATATAACGAACAAATATATTGAATAATGACCGAATATGGTGTACGATATAACCATAGTATAAAGAATAAGCTGGTGAGACAAGGATGAGGACTCCGGATAACAGAAACGGGTGATATAGATGAGGACGCTGGATGAACTGAAGGGAAGGAAGAAGCAGCTGGGATATACGAATGCTGTGATCGCAGAGAAGTCGAAGGTGCCGCTTGCTACGGTGCAGAAGGTTTTCAGCGGTGCGACTAAGAATCCGAGGTGGGAGACGCTGGCTGCCATCGAGAAGGTTTTGTATGAGTATACGCTGTCACCGCAGACGGAGGTCGTCAGGGAAGTGCTTGCGGAATATGATCCATCCTATGAAAAGAAGCTGAAGGATAATCGTAATGAGCGGTGGCCGAGACAGGGTGAATATACGCTGGAGGACTACTATGCGTTACCGGATGATGTCCGGGCGGAGCTGATCGACGGCGTCATCTATGACATGACGGCGCCGCGGCGTATCCATCAGGAAATTCTGGGGCAGCTGTATCTGGAGTTTTCCGGCTGTATTGAGAAGCATAACAAGCGGCACGGGAGCAAGTGTAAAGTGTATTTTGCACCGGTGGATGTCAGGCTGTTCAGAGACGACAGGAATATGTTCGAGCCGGATCTTATTGTGCTGTGCCATGAAGATAATAATGAGATGAGGATCGAGGGCGCGCCGGAATTCGTGCTGGAGGTGCTGTCTGATTCGACTCGCAGCAAGGACTGTCTGCTCAAGCTGAACAAGTATAAGCAGGCGGGGGTGCATGAATACTGGATCGTGGATCCGCGCACAAGGAAGATATTCGCATATGACTTTAAGGAAGATGTATTGCCGGAGGTGTTCACTTTCTCTGATAAGGTTCCGGTGAGCATTTCAGGAGGTGAATGCAAAATCGACTTCAGGAAGATATGCGCAGCGGTCGGGTGGTAAGATGACAGCCGCATGAGACTGCAGGTAATCGGGTGGCAGGAAGACAGCCGCATGAGACTGCAGGAGACTGGGTGCAGGCTGCATGGAAATGAAAAGAATTTGTGAAGCCTGAATGAAAGTACTTGACATGCAGGGGTAGTGTAAATAGTATACTGCGAGTATAAGAAAATGAGTTGTGCTGACGGGGCTTCGGGCACTGTCGCGCACAACAGTATATAAAAAAGAAAGGTGTGCTGACCGGACGGGACTGTTGGGTCAGGAGCATAACTGATTAATAGAAAGAGGGGCAGGAGTAATCTTGATTGACGAATATCTGAAGGCCCGCAAGATGGGTGAAAAAGCATATAAGGCCAAGGTGGCGGACGGTGAGTATCCGTTTGTGCCGGCACTTGACGACATCGTGCCTGACAACGGGACGCTGTCGCAGGTTCAGGTCGGCCTGATGGAGATCCCGGTGGATCTGATCGCCGGGACGAAGACGAGGGCGAGACAGAATTCCTTCGCGCCCGATTTCATGCCGCTGCTGGCGCCGGAGACTGAGTTTGCTGCGAAGTGGAGCAATCTGTACCAGGCTCAGATGGCTGAGGGGTTCAACAGCCCTATCAGGGTGTATGAGTATCTGCACAGGTTCTATGTGCTGGAGGGAAACAAGCGTGTCTCGGTCAGCAGGTTCCTTGAGATGCCTGTGATCGCTGCGGATGTCACGAGGCTGGTGCCGAGGGCTGAGGTGCTCGAGGCTGAGCCTGCGTATGCTGAGTTCATGCAGTTCTTCAAAGCGGCGCCTGTATACGGGATCGAGTGCACCCAGAAGGGCGCGTATCATGAGATATGCGAGATCGCGGGCGTCCCGTGGGGAGAGACGTGGAATGACGACCTCGTGAAAGCTCTCAAGCTGGGATTCTGGCGTTTTGCCCGCGCGACTTCGGAGATATCCGGCAAGCTGACCGGCATGACGATGGGCGATGCTTTCCTTATTTACCTCAGGATCTTCAGGGGCGATGCGCTCGGCGCGCGCGAGAGCGAGCACGAGACGGGCAAAAAGATAAAACGTATCCGCAAGGAGCTGTACACGGCGCAGAACGAGGACAAGGTGTCGCTGGTCGAGTCGTCGGAGGATGCTCTGCACGCCGGCAACCTGATCGAGAAGGCGGAGAAAGCTGTCGCCGGGCCGGGTTCTCTTGCGAGCATGGTCATCCCGAATCTGGCGTACTCGAAGAGACACCCGCTGAAGGCGGCGTTCATCTACGACAGGCTGCCTGAGGATTCCAACTGGATATACAATCACGAGGCGGGCAGGATCCGTCTGGAGAAGACATACAACGGGCTGGTGAAGACGAAGAGGTTCATTGCTCTGGCAGCCGGCGAGGAGGAGCGCCTTGCGCAGGACGCTGCTGCTGAGGCTGAGGGCCGCAGCACGGGCGGCTCGGGTACGGGCAGGAAGACTGCGGCATCCAGGGAGCGCTATGCTACTTTCGATGATGCGGCAGCAGCTGCGGTCAAGTGGGGCGCTGATGTGGTGTTCACGCCTTCGGTAAGGCAGAGTGATGACACCCTACGCGCGGCCATCAGGTATGAAGATGTCATCTTCCTCAACTGCTCGATCAACCTGGCGCACCAGGCTGTAAGGACTTATTACGCCAAGCTGTATGAGGCAAAATTCCTGGCGGGCATCGTTGCAGGCTCTGCGGCCGCGCTGGACGGAACGCACAAGATCGGCTACTGCTCTGACTACCCGATATACGGAACGATAGCAAGCATCAATGCTTTTGCCATAGGTGCAGCCATGACCGATCCGTATGTGAAGATCTACCTCGACTGGTCGGGCAAGCAGGACCACGACTGGTGGTGGTCGATGGTTGACCAGGGCATCCATGTCATTTCGGCCATTGACTCGACGCACAACACTGACGGCTCCAATGCCTACGGCGTGTGCTATGTCGACAAAGTCGCTCCGGGCGAGGGTACGGACCTCTCGGGCGAGTGCAAAATAACCAATCTCGCGGCGCCTATATGGAAATGGGGCAAGCTGTATGAGATAATAGTCAAAACGATAATCGATGGTACCTACAAGTCCAAGTCTGTCGACAAGAAGGACCAGGCGACCAACTACTGGTGGGGCATGATGTCCGGCGTTGTGGATATCGAGCTCGCCGACAGGATCTTCCCGTCAACAAGGCAGCTGGTCGACATCCTCAGGACGGACATAATCTGCGGCTCGATGAACCCGTTCGACGGCGAGCTCCGCAGTCAGGACGGCCTGGTCCGCAAAGCTGATGACGCCCCGCTTTCGAGCATGGATGTCATCACAATGGACTGGCTCAACGAGAACATCATCGGCGAGATCCCGGCCAAGGAGACTCTGAATGACGAGGCGAAGGAGACTGTCACTGTCAGCGGAGTCAGAGGCAAGGGAAGAGGATAGGCAGCCGTGATAATGACAAGGGAAGAGGATAGACTGCCGGAAAATGAATTGCTGAGAGGCGCTCATTTAAAACCGGAATAGTGAAGATGCACGAGCGCCGGAAAGCGCCAGCTGACATCGGAATAGAGAGCAATAAAAGCGCTTAACAACAAGCGAGCGCTGAGCAGATACAAGGGCGCCGGAAAACGCTGAAAACCAGAAAACCTGATTATGAAGATACTGCTTGTAGCGGATTACGAATTAAGAGAACTGTGGGACTACTGGGATACTGCAGGAAAGAAGAGGACGGAAGGGGTAGAGCTGATCCTCTCGGCCGGAGATATCAAGCCTGAATATCTCGAGTTTCTTGTAACCATGCTCAACGTTCCCTGCCTGTATGTGCGGGGCAACCATGACAGGATGTATGATGAAAAGCCGCCGATGGGCTGCATCGACATTGACGGGAAGGTGTTTGAGCTTAAGGTGCCTGTAGCAAGCAGCGGACAAGAAGATTGCGAAAGTGATAGCGGCAAAGAAGGCAACGGCGATGCAGCCGGTCAGACGCAGGCGTCTGACCCCGGCTCAGATGGCTCCGACTACAGAACCATAAGGATCGCCGGGCTCGGCGGCTCCATGCGCTATCACAAAGGCGGCGACATGTATACCGAACGCGAGATGAGAAACCGCGTCCGCAAACTGCTGAGGCGCATCCGCCTCGGCCTCATAACAGGAATAGATGAGAAGACCTACCGCAGCAGCGAACTGTCGGATCAGGCCCGCGCAATGGGTATCAACCCGTTTACCAAGCGGCGCCGTGTGAATACAGCAGCACCGCAGGCTGCCGGCAAGGGACCGGGAGATGATGTGCCTGCTGAATATGTGTCTGCTGAAGAGATGCCTGCTCCGAATGATCGCGGGCCTGTGGATATCTTCCTGACACACGCACCTTGTTTTGGCTATGGAGACCTTGAGGACCTGCCGCACACCGGATTCAAGTGTTTTAACAGATTCCACGAACTGGTCAGGCCGGCATACCACTGCTACGGCCACGTGCACAGGGAGTACAATGTGCTCCTTCCCAAGGAACTTGAGCACCCGGCAGGCGCGCACCTTATCAATGTAGGCGGCATGTACATTCTGGATATCTAGACTGATCCGGGCAAAATAAATAACGTGAACTAAGGTGGAGGCAACTCCGCCTTTTTGCATGTGCCAATAATTGCATAGTAATAACTGCATTGTATGGTAAGAGCGATGCGCAGAAGGGCTGGATCAATCCGGATGCATTCTTAATGATGATCTGCGTGGAAGTTGGTCCTGTGTGTGGTCCTCAATAGCCGATAATCGAGCAAAAAGCTGTTAAATTGGTCCTTTCAGTGGTCCTATCGCATGGATAAAAGGCGAGTTTGCTGCCAAAATGGTCCTGCGCGTGGTCCTCGGCTGCGGTTGTGCGCGGTATTAGTTTCACTCGGCATATATAAAAAGCCGGCTTCCCTCATTCCGGGGAGCCGGGAATCATAGGTGCTAATAATATTGGTGTAATGGAACTGAAGCAGAGCTGAACCGGAGCTGCCTTATGCACCGAGATAGTGGAGCCACGAGGAGGTTCTGCGGCCTATATTGGCTGGTGCTCTTCTGACTGAGCCTGCTGAGGTGCCCATGCCGCCGGTAATGGTCTCTGACCCTGCCTTAGCAGCGGCCGCGATCTGTCTGAGGGTGACTGCCTCGCGCTGCATCTCTGGCTGGATGTATCTCGAGTAGGCCGTGCCGTACTTGGAGAAGGACGTCTTGTAGATGTGCTCCTCTGACAGGACCTGGGTCATCCAGAGCGGGATGCCGCCTGAGCACTTGATCTCCATCAGGACTTTGCCATCCTCGAGGAGCGGCGTTCCGTAGATGTCTGATCCGAGCGACATGTCGTAGTCTCGGAACAGGATGTTCTCATCGAAGGTCACGCGGAGGTCGGGAGCGGTCTGTACTGCCGGCATTGATGAGCCGGTGCCGGTTCCATTCCTGTGTATATCAGACTGGGAGCCGGCTGCCGGAATATCGCGCATCCTGTAAGCCAGTCTGTCGTATGAGAGGAAGACGGTCGGCCTGAGGGTGCCGTAATAGTTAAGGAAGTAGTTGATCTCGCTGGTCATCTGAGTCGGGAGGGCAGCAAGCTCTTTGTGCAGGATTCTGGCGCCGTTGCTGCCTGTTGCGCTGGCAGTAATGCTGCCGGCCGTTCCGGCTGGAGCTGTGCCGCTGCTGCTGAATCTGCCGGCAAAGCCCTGGGTCCACTTCATCGCGAAGTTTTCGGGCAAAGCGACTCTCCTCTTGTAGACGACGTGGTCGAATTTGCGCTTGAGCTCGACGAAGACGGTGCTGTCAGGGGAAGCGGCCGCGTAGCTTCTGATGCGGAGCTTCTCCTTGAAGTCCGGCTTGGCGATCGAGTGGCGCGCCAGGATGAAGTCGTCTGTGTCGAAGTATATATTTCTGATCGTGGAGCGGCCGAACTTGTCCTGCACCATGTAAGGCTCCATAGCCCTGAGGATCCTGTCCTTCTGCTCGCGCGTAATCATGTATTTGAGTTCGTATCTTTTAAAAACTGTCTGAAATGCCATTTTGTCACCTCTTATGCAGCTGGTCTTGTATTGTGTGGAGAGCGGGCAGTTTCCGGATTTATTGAATAGGTTGGTAAAGAGTTATCAGTAACAAATGCTGCCGGGTACAGCGCTGCCCGCACTCTTCTATAGTTGTATTGTAGGGTGCAAAACTTAAGCAGAGTTAAAAGGAGGCAAGAAAAAAGCCGGCCTCCCGGAGACCGGCTGGTGTGGCATTTTATGCGGGCATGGTGGCGGTGACTATGAACTCGCTGCCGTCACCGCTGCGGGCGCGGATCTTACCGCCGTGGGCGGTCACGATGGCGCTCGCCATCGACAGGCCGATGCCATGCCCGCCGCTTGCGGAATTCCTTGATTTGTCACTCCTGTAGAACCTGTCGAATACGTGCGCGAGATCTTCGTCGCTCAGCGGATCGACCGCCTTGTTGCGCACCTCGAGCACTACCGTTTTGCCCTCCTTGCGGAGAGAGACTTTGACCTCATCGCCCTCAGGCGAATACTTCAGAGCGTTCTCGGTGAGGATGGAGACGAGCTTCTCGATTTCCTTGATGCTGCCCTGCATAGTGAGCATCGGCGCCACATCGATGCTGAGAGTCTTCTTCCTCTCGGCCGCCAGGGCTTCGAAGGAGTCAGCGGTCTCAGCCACTATATCCGAAACCGGGATCTCGGTCATCGTTAGAGTGTTGTCGGCTTCCTCCATCCTCGACAGGTAGACTAGGTCGTTGGTCAGGGATGTGAGGCGGTCGACCTGGGAGTCGATGTCGCCCAGGCTCTCGCTCAGGCTTGCGGTATACTCGCTTATATTACCTGCGTTCTCAGTTGCCTCAGCACCGGCAGAATCCGGCTGCGGGTCACGCGTTCCATCTCCGGCAGCGATTGTTTTGCCCGCTGCCTCTATGTCCTCAAGGTCCATGCGCATCACATCGATGTTGGCCTTGATGATGGCGAGCGGTGTCTTGATCTCGTGGCCGGCGTCGGTGATAAAACGCTTCTGCTTGTCGTAGCTCTCTGCGACCGGCTTTACGATGCGGCCGGCAAAATAGCAGATGAAACCGAAGATGATCAGCAGTCCGGCCAGCGACATGATGATGCTGGCTCTCAGGAACTGCCTGAACTGCGCGAGCGATGTCGAGCAGTCGAGGAAGGTGATGCGCGTCATTGTCCCTTCGTCGGTCACCGCGTATCTGTACTCGTCTACCCAGCCGCTTTCGCCGCCTGCCTCGAGGGCTTTTTTAGCGTACCCGGCCGCCGCTGAATCATCTACCGCATAGATTCGGTCGGTGTTGGCACGGACAACGCTTTCCTCGGCGGTGAGGAGAACGGAGAAGAACCTGGTCTCCTCGGCTTCGTCTCTCGAGCTGAAAGGCTTGCCGCGGCCGTAAAGACCCTCGCGCGTCGCAGCGTCGATATCATCATAGTCATCATCGTCGATCCAGGCATCCCAGTCGTCGTCATCGAAAGCGTCATCAGAAGCATTGCCGCCAGACTGCGGGCCGGCCCAGTCAGAATCGTCCTGCATGCCCCCGAAAGAATCGTTTTGCATAAAAGGAAGCATGCCGCCGTTGACGGACAGGGCGGCCAGCTTGTCATCCGCTTCATTGATGACCGTATTATAGTTGATGATGTTCATGCCGGCGACGATCACGGTCATGAGCACGACCAGCGATGCCATCGCGAGGGCAATGAATCTGCGTTTAAGTTTCCTGATCATATAGTTTATTCTTCAACCCCGGGCGGCCTGCACGTCAAGGCCTGTTCCTCTGTTCAGGCGGGCGGCCTGCACACTAAGGTCAGTTTCTCTGCTTCGGGCGGGCGGCCTGCAAACTAAGCCCTATTCCTCTATCTCAAGCGAGTAACCGGCGTTCCTCGTCGCCTTGATCTTCACGTTGGCATCCAGAGCCGCCAGCTTCTTGCGCAGGTACGATATGTACACCCATACCACGTTGCTCTCGGTGTCCGTGTCGTATCCCCAGATGTGATCCATGAACGTGTCTACCGAGATGATGTTCTTCGGGTTCGACATGAGCATCTCGAGCATCTGGAATTCCTTGTTGGCAAGGCGCATGCTGCCCGACGGTGAGCTCAGTTCGAATGATGATCTGTCCAAAGCGATATTTCCGTAGGTGAGTTTGGTGTCGACTTCGGCGGACTTTCTCGTGATCGCGCGGACAGCGGCCAGCAGTTCCTTCGCGTCAAACGGCTTGGTCAGGTAGTAGTTCGCGCCGCTGTCAAGGCCGAGCACCTTATCGTCGATCTCGGCCTTGGCGGTGAGCATCAGCACCGGCAGGCTGCTCCCGCCCGCGCGCAGCTTCCGCAGCACCGTGATCCCGTCCATCTTAGGCATCATGATATCCAGAACCGCGCAGTCATAGTTGCCGGCCTCCAGATAATCCAGCGCCTCTTCACCGTCATACACCGCATCTATTGAATAATTATTCCTCTCGAAGATCTTGACCACAGCCCTTGACAGAGCCTTCTCATCCTCAGCGAGCAGAATTCTCATAGGTGCAACCTCCCCTTTATCTCTTTGCTTGTTTCAATCCAGTACGATGCTAACAGCTGAATTGCTGAACAGTATATGATGACTGGCAGAATCGCTTTGCATCATCCTAAACTGCTGAATAGCATCCGGCAGCCCGCAGCATCTCAATTGTTTCCCTAATAATATACACAGAACCTTAAATGCAGTTTAAGCAACCAGCCACATCTGTTTTCTGCACTGGTACTATGCGGCCACCCGGATTCGTACTGCGCAGTCCGCAACCTTCTCCCGGGTTACGCCACCAGCCACTTATACTTCTCCACACTATACAGCGGGATCAGCGGTATCATGATCGGCGTCTTCTTAACATACGCCTGATACTCAGGATCCTTGCCGTACGATCTGTTCTGCCTGATCTCAAGACGCCTTGCGCCGCCGAACATTACATATATGATGCCCAGATAACCGGTGAGCACAGCGACCCATTGCCATACACCATGGACTGCGCCAAAACCGCTCACGAACACGCCGGTCCAGAACAGCATCTCGCCGAAGTAGTTCGGGCACCGCACTATTCTGTACAGGCCGGTATCGACAAAGCGGCCCGGATTGACTTTCTTGGCACGGCTCTTCTGGATATCCGCCAGCGACTCGATAACGAGCCCGGCCACTGAGATGATGATCCCGATAATGACAGCGGTGCCCGTGCCTTTGCCGCTCTCAAGCCTGAACAGGACCGGCGAAGTCTCGCACGCATACAGCAGCGCGGCCGAAATCCATATCCCGCACTTCGCGGCCATGGACATGGTTTTGCCATCCTTGATCTCGCCAACCATCTTCTTATTATATGAAGCCATCCGCAGCTCCCTGTACGACAGGTAGCCGCCCAGCCTTAACCCGTAGACCATGAACAGGATGCACTGCACCAGCAGCCCCGCATCCATCTGCCCGCGGAACATGATAGTCAGCGCGAGCCCGATCGCGCACACCGAGAACCCGTACCCGATCGAAATGAACCACACATACTTCTTAAAACCAATCGCGCTCACGATCAGCGCGACAATCAGCAATACAACAAAATTCGGCATATCGCCCCTCCTGAATTAAAATGCAACAGCCTGCTGCCAGACCGCGATAATGCATATCCATCCCGGCAGACCCAGACTATGCATGAATTATACCACCATGAGGCCGGAATGCACTACTTTGACCATTCTCCGGGAATGCTATTGGAAGAGTGAATCTGATGCATATCACTCGATACGAGGCAAAACGCATTAGCTGCTCACTCTTCTAGTGAACAGGAGAGTAATAAGAGTGAATTGAAACAAGTAATCAACGGAGCTGCATCCACAGAAATAACTCTTTTCAGACAAAAGTAATCGGTAGGAGTGACATTCGTCAGAAATAATAGGTACCGGATCCTATGGAAGTCACTCTTTTCAGGCCAAAAGAATCAGCAGGAGTGACATTCGTCAGAAATAACAGGTACCGGATCCTATGGAAGTCACTCTTTTCAGACCAAAAGAATCAGCAGGAGTGACATTTGTCAGAAATAACAGGTACCGGATCCTATGGAAGTCACTCTTTTCAGACCAAAAGAATCTGTAGGAGTGACATTTGTCAGGAATAACAGATTCCGAATCCTATGGAAATCACTCCTTTACATAGAAGAGCTACTATAGGAGTGAGAATTAGATGACGTTAGAGGATTATTGATCATTAGAAAACACTCCCCTCATAGTTTTTTTGATGAAGAGAGTGATGAGGCAACGCTTTGGACGGCCTCAAGGTGCGGGTGTATTTTGCATTTTTTATGTTTTTTTGAATGACATGCAGAAAATGTATGTTTAAGGGATGATCCGATTTTCGCTTTTTAAGGTAATCAGCTACAATTCTCTTATGGAAAAATACCTGTTGAATTTGAGCAATTCCCTGCTGAAAATGTTGAAAGAAAGACAGAAGAAAATCGAGCAGGAATATGAGAGGCTGTATCCATACAGGAATGTTATAATTCACCCCTCTCATAAAAAGGGTGCCAGTCGGAAATACTATTATTCCGGAGATAGGAAATACATAGGAGCGGAGTCTTCTGAGGAGGTAATAAAAATCAAGAAGGCTCGTTATTTTTCGCAGGCGCTCGTTACAATAGAAAAAGATATTAAGCTTCTTGAAAAGCTGCTTAAAGGATACCGGCTGAGTGGGTTTGCGGAAATAAATGCGGTGATTCCGCGAACTTACAGACTGCAGTCTCTCGATTATTATGAGGATCTGCCTGATGCGGGCAAGGAGTGGATGAGAAAGAAGGAGGCGGAGAAAGCGGAGTACGGGCCGTGGCATCCGGAGGGGCTTATTCACACAGTCAGCAATGGTATCAAAGTCAGGACCAAGTCTGAGATGGCCATCGCTGAGATCCTTCTGCGCAATGGGATCCCGTTTGTATATGAACTGCCGCATGTCCTGAAGAACGGCAAAATTGTCCATACTGATTTTACGATCCTGTCGACGATTGATTATAAAACGGAGATCCTCCTTGAACACGAGGGGAGCATGGCGGATTCTGGCTACAGAGATAAACATGCATGGCGTGTTGAGAACTATTATCTGTCCGGCTACGTTCCCAACGTCAATATTTTCTTCACCTATGACGGGATGAACGGCAGCGTAGATGGCGAGTCGATCCAGAGAATCGTGGACGGGTGGTTCAGGCCTGCTGACAATTATGCGTGATTATCACGCGATCAATCTGATATAATATTCCCGCAATCATTTTCAGACAGTGTCAACTGATCTGTAAAAACACAATTTTCAGGAGGAATTAGTAATGAAGAAAGATCTCGGTGTTCAGCAGGCCGTATTTCCGATGCCTGTACTCATGGTCGCTGCTTATGATGCAGAGGGCAAAGTCAATGCAATGAACGTTGCGTGGGGACAGATCGCAGGTTCCGACAAGATCTACCTGTGCATCGGCAAAGGCAAGAAGACTCTCGCCAACATCAAGGAGAGCGGCGCGTTCACAGTAGGCCTTGCAGACCTCGCACACATGAAGGAAGCCGACTTCCTCGGCATCGCATCCGGCAACAAAATGGATGACAAGTTCGCAAGATCAGGTCTGACCACAGTCAAGAGCGACAAAGTCAACGCGCCGGTCATCGAGGAGTTCCCGGTCTGCATCGAGTGCGAGTTCCTTGAAGAGCTCGACACCGGCAACATCCACGGTGTTGTGGGCAAAATCGTAAACGTTATGGCGGAAGAGTCCGCTCTCGATGAAGAGGGTAAGCTCGACGTCACAAAGCTGCAGATCCTGATGTTCGACAACTCCAAGCACGGCTACTTCACAGTAGGCGAGCAGGTCGGAACAGCCTGGGATGCAGGCATGGAGCTCATGAAGTAGGGTGGCTGCAGAATAGTCATACACATGAGCGGGGCAGAGATCTTCAGCTTTCAGAGGAAGACTCTCCCATGACTAACAGTTAAATGAATAAAAGAGAAGAGATGCGACCGACAGAATGTGCCGGCCGCATCTCTTTTTTAATGCCCGCAAATTTATAGTCCAGTTAAAGTTGCTTTTAATTTCGTTTTAGCTTGGCCCGTTAAGATAGGGGCACTTAAGAACAGAAAACGGAGGAAATGAAAATGGAATCTTTGCTTTCAAGCATTTACTATACACAGGCTGCGGCGGCAGTGAGCATGAGCCAGTTCGCTCTGGCGACAGGAGTTTCGCTCCTGCTCGGACTTGTCATCGCAGCCGCATACATGCAGGGAACCAGGTACACCAAGAGTTTTGTCATCACACTGGCCCTGCTCCCGGCGATCATCTGCGTGATCATCATGATGGTCAACGGCAGCATCGGAACAGGAATCGCTGTGGCCGGAGCGTTCAGCCTGGTGAGATTCCGCTCGGTGCCGGGAACGGCCAAGGAGATCTGCACGCTGTTCCTCGCGATGGCAAGCGGCCTTATCACAGGGACCGGCTACCTCGGCATCGCGGCCATCTTCACCGCAGTCATGTGCCTGGCCTTCCTGATCCTGGGCAAAATCGATTTTGGCAGCAAGCGCAACGCTGACAAGTACAAGTCGTTCAGGATCGTCGTGCCGGAGGATCTCGACTACACGGGAGTCTTCGAGGACGTGTTCAGGGAGTACACCAGCTCATGCGAGCTCGTTCAGGTCAAGACAGTCAACATGGGCAGCATGTTCAGGCTCACCTACGACGTGGTCCTGAAGGACCCGGCAAGAGAGAAGGAGCTCATCGACAGGATCCGCTGCAGGAACGGCAACCTCGAGATCAACGTATCCAGGCAGGCCACCGCAGCAACCGAGCTGTAATCATGGGAAACAGAAACCTGCAGGCGGAAAGACGGGAAGATAAAGAGGAACCTGCAGGCCGGAAAGAATATACACAACAAAGCGGACTCAAGAATTGAAGAAAGGCATACAGCTATGAACATGAAATACAGAAAAATACTTGCAGTAACAACAGCAATGATGATCATGCTCTCGGGATGCGGCGCGGCCCAGGCGGCGGCCGGCAGCTCCGATGCGAGCGCACAGACAACTTCCGTTACATATGACGCGGCGAGCAAATCCGAGATGTTTACCGAGAGAGATCTCTCCGGTGAATACGACGAGGCGGCCGCTCTCAAAATCTCGCTGAACGGCACGTCCGCAGAAGTGACTGAAGAGGGCACCGAGACCAAAGCGTCTGCGGTCACTATCGACGGCAGCACGATCAGCATCACGGCAGAGGGAACATACATCTTCAGCGGTACGCTCGATGACGGCATGATCGTCGTCGAGGCAGACGATGCAGCCAAAGTCCAGATCGTACTCGACGGGGCTTCGGTAACGAGCAAAACATCCGCTGCCCTGTACGTGAAGTCAGCGGACAAAGTGTTCGTGACAACAGCTGAGGGCACTAAGAACACTCTCGCAAACGGCGGCACATTCACAGCCATCGACGACAGCAATATAGACGGAGCGGTTTTTGCGAAAGATGACATCACGTTCAACGGCAGCGGAAGCCTTACCGTAACTTCGCCGGCAGGTCACGGTATCGTCGGAAAGG
The DNA here is from genome assembly GCA_900315485.1 of uncultured Eubacteriales bacterium. GTDB lineage: Bacteria > Bacillota > Clostridia > Peptostreptococcales > Anaerovoracaceae > Crickella. Next base: position 41,694 of record OMZI01000030.1, read on the forward strand.
ATGACGTCAAGATCGCAGGCGGAACCCTCGGGATCACGGCAGCAAAGCACGGCGTCCAGGCCAATGACAGTGCGCGTTTTGCCGAAGCCGAGGTGAATATCTCGGCGGGGACTGACGGGGTCCACGTATCCGACAGCGCTGATGCAGAGGAGGGAACTGCTTCAGACAGCTACTTCTACATCGCGGATGCGACGGTCAAAATCGATGCCGGGGACGACGGGATCCACGCTGATGCGCAGGCTCTGATCGAGGGCGGAAGCATCACGGTGAGCGAGTCCTATGAGGGCATCGAGGCTCTGGAGATCGAGATCAGCGGAGGCGACATCGACGTGACAGCGAGCGATGACGGGCTCAACGCCGCCGGCGGCAATACGACAACAACACAGTCGAGCAGCACTTCAGATACTGCCCAGACCGGCAGCGCTTCAGATACTGCCCAGACCACGGCTGCACAGGGCGGCACTTTCGGCGATGACGACTGGGCCGGCGGCAAGGGCGGCTTCCCGGGAGGCGGCGGTTTCAGCGACGGAGGAACTGACGGCAAGATCGAGATCAGCGGCGGCAACACGCACATCACAGCAGGCGGCGACGGTGTCGATGCCAACGGATCGGTGACCATCAGCGGCGGAACCACGATTGTGGAAGGACCGACATCAGGCGACACATCCGTCATCGATTTTAACGGAACCGGAACCATCACAGGCGGAACTTTCATCGGAACAGGCGGAGCAGGCATGGCAGAGAGTTTCTCGAGCGCCGAGAACCAGGGCCTCATCGCGGTAAGCGTGGGCAGCCAGTCAGCAGGACAGAAAGTGACACTCGCAGATGCAGACGGCAACGTGATCGCTGAGCAGACACCTGAACTCGACTATGCAGTAGTTTACATCAGCACATCCGACCTGCAGCAGGGCGGTACTTATACCCTGACAGCCGGATCATACAGCGAGACCATCGAGCTGACTGATTCGATCTACAGTACTATTTCCGGCGGCATGGGCGGCGGAATGATGGGCGGCCATGGAGGCATGCAGAATGGTGATCAGGGCGGAATGACAGGAGGCCCGCAGAACGGCAGTCAGGAAAGCGGTATGAGCGGAGGCCCGCAGGGCGGAATGCAGGGCGGCCCGGGAGCCGGACAGAACTCAGGCGATGCTGCAATTTAGATAATCAGCAATGAGGCGGTGAGACGATCAGTTGCGGGAAAACCAGCAGCCTTTTACCGCCGGACCCGAATACGGGCAGAAGAAAAGACATACAGAAAGGAGGCCCGCGATGGCTTCAAGATACATAGCACTGATACCGGCGTATGAACCGGACCGGAAGATGCTGGGTGTCATAGCTGACCTCGGCAAAACAGGATTCGATGTGGTCGTAGTTGACGACGGCAGCGGGCCGGAATACGCGGAGCTCTTTGAGCAGGCGGCAGAAAGGCTCCCGGGCAAATCAGGCCGCGGGGTCACACTCCTGATCCACGATGTGAACAGGGGCAAAGGCGCCGCCCTGAAGACCGGACTCGACTTCATCAACAACTTCATGGTCATCAGAGGCGAAGAGACACAAAACGTCATCGTAGCTGTGGATGCTGACGGTCAGCATCTCGCTGTCGATGCGCTGAGGGCGGCGCACACCGCACAGGGGAACCCGGGTACGCTCGTCCTCGGCAGCAGGATACTTGGTAATAAGGCCGCCGCATCTTCCGGCGTTCAAAGTGCGGATCATGCATCCGGCAATACACAGAACGTACCTCTCAGAAGCCGCTTCGGAAACGCGGTCACAAGGCAGGTCTTCCGCCTTGCAACAGGCGTCCCGGTCTATGACACACAGACCGGCCTCAGAGCCTTCACGGCAGACCTCATCCCGTCGCTCCTCGCGGTAAACGGCGACAGATACGAATATGAGCTGAATGTGCTCATGGATTTTGCCGGAAGGGGCATCCCAATCAGGGAGATCGAGATCGAGACGGTCTACCTCGAAGGCAACAAGTCGTCGCACTTCAACACCGTGCGCGACTCGTACAGGATATATAAAGAAATCGCTAAATACGCGGCAACAGGCGGTCAGAAAGCAAACGGAATAAAGAGCACCGCGAAGCAGGCGGCAAAATTCTCCTCTTCATCGTTCGCGTCGTTCCTGATCGACTATGCGATGTACGCTTTGCTCCTGATGATCGGGCCGGGGCTGGTTTTCGCCAACATCGGCGCGAGGCTCATCAGCTCTGCGGCCAACTACACGATCAACCGGAAGCTCGTCTTCAGAAGCGGCAAGAAGGTCGCGACCTCAGCGGTACAGTATTTTGCCCTTGCGGCATTCATACTCGCGGGCAACACGTTCGTTCTGCACACCATGGTCGCGTCGCTCGGCATAAACAGCATGGCCGCCAAGGTGCTGACTGAGGTGCTCTTCTTTATGATCAGCTGGACTGTTCAGAGGTACGTCGTCTTCTACGACGGCAACGAGGCCGGCAGCAGCGAGGCGGACCGCAGCGAAAGCGGCCGGTTCAAAATCGGATACACAGCAGTCAGACCTAAGAAGCTCAGGGCGGTCCGCAGCAGGGAAGATACCCGCGCGGAAGCGTGAGCCAACATGACAGGAGGGTAAAATGCTTAAAAAATACAGAATCCATTTAGCATATGTCCTGCTGCTGACGATGTTCACCACTTACGTTTTCCTCGATACCTTCGTAATAACGAGGGTCTACGGGGAGGCATCTGACGGCAGCACGGAGGTGCAGCAGGAGCTTCAGGCTGATGAAGAGGGCTCTGCTGACCAGGCTGATGACACTGCAGATGACTCGGAGGCCGGCAACATGCACAGCGGGCAGTCCGGCAACGGGTCGGGCGGCCACGGAGGCCCGGGAAGCGGTTCAGGACACGGACCTGGAAGCGGAAGCGGCAAGGGCCCGGGCAAACACGGTAGCTCTTCGGGCAGTTCAGACACAATTGCCTCATCCGGCAGCAGCTCTTCAAACAGTTCAGCAAGCAGCTCATCATCCAATTCAACATCCGGCAGTTCTTCATCCTCGGCAAAGTCGGCTTCAGGCACTGTGACATCGACCGACACCACTTACTCAGACGGCAACATCACAGTCACTCTCAAGGAATACCGCGAGAACGATTCGACCATATACGTAGCCGACGTGCAGCTGACCGACTCGTCGTATCTCAAGACTGCTCTGGCCCAGGGCTCGTACGGCAGAAACGTGACGCAGAAGACTTCGGAAATCGCTGAGAGCGTCGATGCGGTTCTGGCCGTAAACGGCGATTACTACGGCGCGCAGGAGAAGGGTTATGTCATCAGAAACGGCAAGCTGTACAGAGATACCGCTATCGCCAACCAGGAGGATCTGGTCATTTACGAGGACGGCTCATTCGGCATCATCAACGAGAGCGACGTGACGGCACAGGAGCTCATCGAGAAGGGCGTGGTACAGACTTTGTCCTTCGGACCGGCCCTCGTGCAAAACGGCAAAATCACTGTCTCGCAGAATGAGGAGGTCGGCCAGGCGATGGCCAGCAATCCGCGTACAGCGATCGGCATCATCGACGACAACCACTACGTTTTCGTCGTATCCGACGGCAGGACGAGCGAGAGCGAAGGGCTTTCGCTGTACGAGCTGGCCGAGTTCATGGACTCGCTGGGAGCCGAGACAGCCTACAACCTTGACGGCGGCGGATCGTCCACGATGTACTTCAACGGCAGCGTGGTTAATAACCCTACAGGCGGAATGGGCAATAGTGAAAGGAGCGTGAGTGACATTGTCTACATCGGATAACAGATACCTGAAAACATCATTCATATACCTCATAGTGTCGATCGTACTGATGATCGCCGGCGCGGTATACGAGCACTTCAGCTTCGGAGTCTACTCGTACTTCATGATATACGCTTTTGCGATACCACTTGCCGGAGGGGCACTGCCGTTTCTGGCAAAATTCATGAAAGGCATGCGCGGTGCAAACGCATATTCCGGAGCAGTAGAGGTCTCCGCGTATTCCGGAGCGGCCGCAGGGATCACTGCATATTCCGGAGCAGCAGATGCCACCGCGTATTCCGGAGAAACCGCAGAGGCCACCGCATATTTCGGAGCGGTCGCAGAGACCATCGCACCCGGACACCATGAAGCCATCTACCATCTGGCGCTTGCAACACTCACAGCCGGCAGCATAGTGCACGGCATCCTCGCGATCTGCGGCAGGCCCAACAGCCTGACCGTGATCTACCTGATCGCAGGGCTCCTGCTCCTCGCAGTGACAGCCTTAAGCGCAGTAAGATCCTCAGCAACCCGTATGCAAAAGTGATGCTCAGGACCACGGGAAGGACCAATTCAGCAGTTAATTGTGTGCAAAATGCTAGAGGAAGACCATCGCGAGGACCAACTCGGCAGCAACTCATGTGCAAAACGTTAGCGTAGGACCACGGGGAGGACCAATTCGGCAGCAAACCGCATGCAAAAGTAGATATGAGGTCCACGTGCAGACCCAATAAAAACCATCGGACATTAAAAAATGGACGGCCTCATATGGCCGTCCGTTTTGCCTGTTCAGGCGCGCTTAAGAAAGCGAATCGTTTCCGGATTAGGAGGAGGTAGAGCGAGTGCTAATACTTTGCGGTGCAGTGACTGGATGTCAAAGACGTTGTCTTCTGTTCCGTATGAAAGCAGCAGATTATCCTCCGGACGGAATCCGATTTCGTATAACTCATCCCAGCGGTGAACAGAATCTGAGCGATATCTTTTACGCTTATACTCATTCTCATGGAACCAGTTGCCCAGATGCTCCCATATGATATCGCGCATCCTGTAAATATCCAGGGCTGTAAAGTCCGGGCGAAGAATGTCGGTTCCGATATCATACGGGAATTCAAAAACAACAGGGATATTGTAAATGTAGAAAGCTTCATAGTGTATGGCCTCAGCTCTGGACCGCATTTTCATTCCGTCAAAAGCAGTGACTTTAAGGCCTTCGGGATCAAAAACCGGATACGCCGATTTAGTTTGCGTCCGGTCTTTCAGCCATTCAGAAGCCACCCGGTCATCGAGCAAAATGGTGCTGTTGTGAGGCAATGTATATGCGCGCGGGAGCAGTTCGTTGATATTCTCGGCATGTGTCTGCCTGTATACACTGAGCATGCCCTCCAAAGCAACGATGTTTGCTTCAATAACCTCCAGCGCTTTTTTATAGAATGCATATTCCTTTACCATCGTTACATCAGAATCAGCACCTGCCCCGCGGTACTCAAACTTCTTTTGCCCGGAATGTCCTATGTAGTAGTACTCCTTGCCTCTTGAAGCCTTCCGTTTGAGCAGGCAGTTCCCGTATTCTGATCTGGCTCCAGCCTCGCTCATATATATGTCGCGAAGACGGTAGTGGTTTTTCAGGTCGTATTCTACAGACTCCTTGCATGAGTAACGCATACAGATGTCTCCTTTCCTCTAAATATGATTGATGTGCCATAAAGCCGCGGCATGAGCCTTGCAGACCGGCAAACTTTATGCTGATAGTGCAATTCTAAAGGGCGGCAGTTGACGATTAAACAGGCATGTCGGAAAAAGGGATTTAATTGCAGGAATTAGGGAATAATAATATTATCGGTAAACGCAGAGTTGCCAAAATGAGCCAAAATGTCGTAAAACCTAATGCTGTCATAGTATTCGTAAAAGTTGGTAGGCCTTCTGCCTGAGCAGCGCCGCAGCAATTCGTGCGCAAAACAGCAGAACAGGACCACAGCGAGGACCAAAATGGCAGCAATTCGCGTGCAAAACATCAGAGCAGGACCACAGCGAGGACCAAAACGGCAGCAAATCGTGCGCAAAACGGCAGAGTGAGACCACAGGGAGGACCAAAATGGCAGCAAATCATGCGCAAAACGGCAGGACGGGACCAAGGGGAGGACCAAAACAGCAGCAATACGTGAGACATAAAATAAAAAGAGACGGCGCAAGGCCGTCCAATTTAGTTTTTATTTAGTTTTCATATTATCAGGAGTATCCTGCGTACCGGAGAGCAGCTGATCAATGCAATCACTCACTTCACCACGCGCAGCACCATGGTGGAAATGATGCCGACGAGGATGCCGACCGCGATGCCGCTGAAGAGGAGGACCGGGAAGTAGAAGAATATCCTGAGGTCCTCGATGAGCGCGGCCGCCACGAAGAGCTGGCCCATGTTGTGAAGCACACCGGCCGCCATGCTGACACCGATCGCTGAGAAGAGGCCGGTCTTTTTTAGACCGATCATCCCGATCAGGCTGAGTACGGCACCGGCAAGCGAATACAGCATGCCGAAAACCCCATTGAACAGCAGACCGGCCACGATGATACGTATGACACTGACCGAGGCGGCCTCTTTCCATCCATATTTATACAGCGCGATCACTGTGACGACATTGGCGATGCCAAGTTTGATACCAGGTATGCCCGGATTATATGGTATAATAGCCTCAATATAAGAGAATATGAGAGCCAGCGAGGCCATGAGGGCGACCCGCGCTACAAACTGCGCAGAAGAACCGCCGCGCTGCGGTGATGATCCGGCGCGCTGTGGTGAAGATCCGCCGCGCTGTGGTGAAGATCCGCCGCGCTGTGGTGAACGGCTGCCTGAACCGGAAGCTGCAGGGCGCGTGTTACGAGGTGACTGAGTCATAGCCGCCTCCTTCCCCGGAGCTGCCCGGATCTATCCGGACCACAAGCCTGTTAGGCAGACAGACGATGCTCTCTCCGCCCTGCGAGATCTCTCCGTGATGCACGCAGACCTGATTCTTGCAGGAAGCCTCGGACACCGAGACTTTGCCCCCGCTGACCGTTACAACATTGTAATGGGTGAACTGCTCAGATGCCGGCCGGCTGTCATCAGGGACATCAGCCGCGGAAACACCTTCCTGCGGAGACGGCACAATGACCGTCCGGTCCTCAGACAGCGGGTAGGTCGCATACAGTTCACCGCCCGATTCGATTATGACTCTGGCATCAGAGCCGGCCGCAGAGCGTGACATGCTAAGAGCCGCCGAGGCAGCGAGCCCGGCGATAACAAGCACTATTAGCAGGATAATGTCAGCTTTGCGTATATATTGCTTCATTGCGTGTATATTCTACATATAATTGCAGCGCAACCGGATGACATGTATCCGGTTGTGATGACCAATAACTGATTTGAGAATGTGCAGATGATCATTCAGAAAAAGCACCTGATAGATCACTGCGGCAAGGAGTTTACTGACACACCGATGCACACTGCATACAGGACAACCGGCATACGTCATATGCTCAGGGCCATTGGCCTTGCGCTTTTGCTTGCTCTGGTCATTATAACACAGACGGGCTGCAGCAGCGACAACAGCGAGCCGGTCACGGGCGAGGACTATCTGCTCGACACCATCTGCAATATCAGTATATACGAGATGACGGCAGACGGCGAGGCAAAACCGGCTTCCAAAGTGCAGGAGGATGCCGAAAAGGCGATCGCAGACGCGTTCGACCTGTGCGCGGAGCTGGACAAAACGCTTAGCCGTACTGCGGAGGCTTCCGATGTGAGCCGCATCAACCGTGCGGGCGGCGAGTGGACTGAGGTGTCAGACTACACTCTCGATCTGCTGCAGGCAGGCGTGCGGTATTCGGAGCTCTCCGGCGGAGATTTTGACATAACCGTCGGCGGCGTGACCGAGCTGTGGGACTTCCACGCGGATCCTGAGGACGCAAAGCTCCCGGATGCGGATGCTCTGGCCGAGGCCGTGAAGCACGTCGGCTATGACAAGCTCGAGTTCGACGGGAACAAGGTCCGCCTGACCGATCCGGAGACTAAGATAGATCTCGGCGGCATTGCCAAGGGCTACATCGGCGACAGGATGGCCGACCTGCTCGAGGAGCGAGGCGTGACATCAGGCATCGTGAACCTTGGCGGCAACGTGATCTGCATCGGGGGCAAAACGGCTGATGACGACTTTGTGATAGGTGTCGAGGCGCCGTTTTCCGACAGGACCGAGATCGTCGGGAAAATCGGAGCGCGCGACATGACGCTGGTGACTTCCGGCGTTTATGAGCGCAAGATAGAGGTGGACGGCAAGCTGTACCACCACATCCTCAGCACGAAGACCGGATACTCCGCGGACACGGACCTTGACGCGGTGACTTTGACCGCTGAAAAAGGCCACTCAATGGATACAGATGCGCTCAGCACCATATGCCTTATCAAGGGCTATGAAGAGGCGAGCAAACTGATAGAGCAGACAGACGGAGTCGAAGCTGTTTTCGTCCTCCACGATGGAACCATACAGCAGACTTCGGGTGCGAAGTTCGAGAAAGAATAGGAAAGAATCATGAAAAAGGTACTTGTGACTAATGATGACGGAATAACTGCAAGGGGGCTGACCACACTCGTGGAGAAGATCGGCGAGAAATGCGAGGTTTATGCGGTGGCTCCGGCCGAGCAGCAGAGCGCCAAGGGGATGGCGATCACATTCCTGCGCGAAGTCAGCGTCGAGAAGACTGAAGTCGCGGGGGCGGCCGAAGCATACATCGTTGACGGGACGCCGGTCGACTGCGTCAAGTGGGCGCTGAAATACTTCCGGGGCAGGGGGATCGAGTTCGATTATCTCTTCAGCGGCATCAATCTGGGAGCCAATGTCGGCATCGCAGCCTACTACTCCGGGACGATCGGGGCCGCCCGCGAAGGAGCACTGAACGGGGTCCGCTCGATCGCGCTCTCGGTCGGGACGCATGAGTCAACTCATTTTGACTACATCATCAGCCTCGTGCCAAAGCTTATAGAGATCTCCGACACTCTCAGTCCGGCGACTCTTCTCAGCGTCAACGCGCCTGACCTGCCGCCGTGGAAGGTGAGAGGCCTCAGGTTCGCAGAGGTGGCGCCTTTTGGCTATGCAGAGGAATACTCCTTCTCGCCTGCGGGCGACAACAAGGGCAAAACCGCGGACGAACTCGTCTGGGACGGTCCGCTGAATTTCCAGCTGGCGCAGCACTCACTCGACGGCAAGCCGTCGGCGGGGAAGTCTTCCGAGATCGGGCCTGGAATGCTCAGCAGAACGGGCGATCCGGTAACTGAGGCAGATCTTAAATACGATCTCGACTGCATGAGGTACGGTTTTGCAGCTATCACACCTCTAAGCACGGGCAACTCGGATGACGTGGCCCTGAGAAAACTCCAGGGCAGATTCTCGTCGGACGATGTGCTCGCAGTATTCGTAGACATCCAGGAGAACGCCGCGTCCGGCATCGAGATGAGAAACCGTTTTGCCGGAAACACAGCAAGGTTCGCATCCTGCGTGAGACGGCTTGACCTGCCGGTATATGTCACTGAGCTGGCGGGCGGCGGCATGCTTATGAGCGAGGCCGCGGATATCCTCAGCTCGGACAGAACGGAGACGTCCGTGAGACGCGAACTGTCAGCCTGGGGGTCAGGTGATTTTGCGGACATGATGGCAGCGACATCGGCGCACCGTGTCCTCATCGCGGGACTTGAGACCCATGCTGCAGTGCTGCAGACGGCGCTCGACTTCGTGAAGAAGGGATATGAGGTGACAGTCATTGAGGACTGCTGCGCTTCGAGGAACGGCCACGATCACAAGATGGCTATAGAGAGACTGCGCGATGCAGGCTGCACGGTGACGACGAGCAGGGCTGCGGTCATGGAACTGGTCAGCACAACGAACCACCCGGCAGCAGAAGCGGTCGCCAGGATCTACAAGTACTAGAACTACAACCAGAACTGAACCATAACCATAACCGGATGCGCTTACCGGATGATTCCGGCGGCATTTACGGGAACTTAGCAGTACAGAATAAACGCCCGCGTCAGAGGCCTTGCAGGGTCTGCCGCGGGCTTTTGGTTTATCTCAGAAACAACTGAAATTCTTGACACGCGGGCTCCGTTGTTGTATATTCTTAATGCTATGCGCTGTTGTAGCTCAGGTGGTAGAGCGCATCCTTGGTAAGGATGAGGTTCGGCAGTTCGAGTCTGCTCAACAGCTCCAGCGATCAAACGCATAGGGACAGGGACGCTTGTCCCTATCATTTTTTATCAATTCAAAGAATAACGTTATTAGTTGAAGGAGGAAGTTAAATGGCTAAGCAGAAATATGAAAGAACTAAGCCGCACATTAACATCGGAACAATCGGCCACGTTGACCACGGCAAGACAACTCTTACCGCTGCAATCACATCCGTACTGAACAGAAAGTACGGACTCGGCGGAGACGTAGCATTCGACCAGATCGACAAGGCTCCGGAAGAAAAGGCTAGAGGAATCACGATCTCAACAGCACACGTAGAGTATGAGACA
>OMZI01000043.1 GCA_900315485.1 uncultured Eubacteriales bacterium
TCTCAGCTGTGTAGATTACTACTTATTGGGTTGAACCGCCGTATGCCGAACGGCACGTACGGTGGTGTGAGAGGGGCTACAAGTTAGCCCCTACTCGATTCTATATTCGTATTGAGTTAAGGTATGGTGTCAATAGTGCGTCGACACTGTCCACCAATGAATACTGGCAGTGTGAGAGCAGCCAGTTGTATGTCAGACCGCGGTGCAAAGCGGCAATGTTCCTTGCATAGTCGAGCGGCGAACGGTTATCCCTGATCTGTCCTGCCTGTATCCCTTCTCTGAGAAGCTTGTACATAAACTGGAAATACTCACGGCGCTCATCCATGATGTATCTGTTGCCTTCGGTCATTACCTGGAATCCGTACAGTGCTGGGAGGAAGGACTTATACCTGGAATTCTCAACAGCTTCTGTTGAATACAGGACGTAATCGTGGAGAAGATCGACTCTGTTGCGCGTCATGTCCTGTGTCTCGGTCCAGTCAGTATAGTTCCTGTCAAAGTACCATGCCATCCTGAAGAGCAGGTCCTCCTTGGCACGGAAGTGGTGATAGAAAGCTCCCTTAGAAGTGCCTGCGCGCTCAATGATTTCATTCAGAGTCGTATTATCGTAACCCTTCTCCATGAACAGCTCCCATGCGGCTTCAATTATCTTTTCTTTCGTGCTGATTCTCTTAGTCGCCATCTTGTACAAATCTCCTTGAATAATTGCTACAGGCAATTAGGCTCTAACAAAAAAATAACATTTCTGCACTTTCATTTAAAGAACATTTTTCAAAGCAGGGGCACGTTAACAATATTGGATTCCAAACCATACAATAATTGACAAGTTGGATGCTGAAAGATACAATGATTTTGAAAAACAGACCGCAGTCCGTACAAGAGTATGCGGTGCGGTCTGCAATTACTGAACAGTCTGATCCATGATCAGACATCAAATGAAGGAAGGAGGAATAGTTACGAATAAGCAGCTTAAAGACAAGATAAGACTTGAGCGCGGCATGGACTGGCATGCTAAGGAACTGGCAGTTGAATATGCACGCGCAACAGGCTTCCAGACAGAGGCAGCTGAATTCCCGGTAACTTCTTATACAGAAGGAACTCCGGTACCGGCAGACTTTGCGCACTTCGCAGCTATAGAGCCCAAGACAAGTCAGGTTACAGTACCTGCTGATTACGTAGCATCTTCGGACTCCGCAAAGCCTATCCAGGACTTCGACTGGCGCAGGAAGAGAGGCCTTGAGCGAGTCTTCTCCAAGGGAGCGATTCTTGAAGACAACAACATGGATCAGCTGCCGGATGAGATGAATGTACATTTCGTCATGGCAGAGGATGCAGATGACAGCATTGTCGCTGCAGCATGCAACCTTGCATTCCGCTTTGGCATGGAGACTACCGCATACAGCGGAAGACTTCTCTGCAAGGAAGAGCCTGCAGGCAACTGTATCGTCTTCAGGAACGCAGATATCTGCAGCATGGTCCAGGAGAACAAGGATGGTGGAGTAAGAGTAACAGTCTCAGGCAGTGGTGATGAACTTGTCGGATTTGTCGCTGAAATCTGTGAGACATTCCCGCAGCAGGGATGCTTTGACACATGGACTGACCGTGTAACAGAGATTGCTGACGCATTCCAGATGAGGACTCTCGACGGACAGCTCGCTGCACTCGGCATTCTGGGTGATACTGAGACAACTGCGTATGTTGATCCGGATATCAAGACAAGGAAGGCCATCGCAGAGAAGGCTTTCCCTAAGGCAGAGTTCGTAAGCTACAAGGATGATGAACTCAGATATTCCAAGGAATATGACATTGAATGGGAAGTTGATACCCTTGACAGAATGCTTGCTGAGAAGGTCTATCCGTCAGTTAAAAGTGGAGATGCTGTTGAGGTAAGGATCGCTGTAAGCGAAGACAAGACTGTCAGAGCCGAGATCGCTGATAAGATCACGAAGTCTCTGGAAGCAGCAGGTGCAGCTTCGACTGATGTACGTGTTTTCTGCTCCTACAAGCAGGGCTACTCATGGATCGATGAAGACATCCTGCCAAGACTTGCAGGCAAGAAAGTTGGCAAGTTCGAGATATCCTTCAAGCCTTTCCTGGCACCGGGAGAGACCATCTGGAAGGACGAAGATGGCGCTATTCCTAATTATAACAATGTCGGCGGCAATCCGGACCACTGGTACGACATGCCGATCAGATTCCTGCAGGAGCTGTATCCGGTAGAGGATATTATCGTTGCAACTACAGGCATTGAGGGAGATGACGTAGTATTCAGAGCCTATGAGGGCGATCAGGACATCACATATCTCGTCAGAGTTACTGACACTGATGGCAATGAGATTCTGACAGATACATACAAGGTCGCTTATTCAGAGAGACCTTACATCGACCAGTACAAGGACATGGGCAAAGTTCATCCGATGACTGGATACCTCAGGGTCAGAGTCAACGGCGCTGAGACCTTAGATGAGCGTGTTGAGTCTGATGTAGAGAAGGTCTGGGATATCATCCAGGGCGATGTTCTGACTGAGCTCCGTGCTTATGTGGATGAGCATACAGAGGGCAAAGACCTCATTGCTGCTCAGCCGTTCTTCGGAAGACTTCAGTTTGATCTCGATCTGAGTGAGCCTGACGAGAGACTCGCATCAAGAGAGGATCTGATCTCATCACTTGATGCACTTCATGAAGATATCTACTTCATGATCACTGACTACTTCAAGAACTACGGAAACGAGAAGGGCGGTGTTCTTACAGATGCTCCGGGTCTTGTATATCCTAAGATCCGCAAGCGTACTGGCAAGCCGTACATGAAGGTTTCCGTATTCGGAAGGAAGGCTGATGAGCCTTGCGTCAAATCAGCGGGTCGCCGGATTTGTGCGACACTCGGAAGAGAAGACGTCGATGTATATGTTACAGGTATCTCAAGAGGTGATGCAGGCAACCGCATTCATATTGCCGTAGAGGGAGTTCCCGAGGAATTCATCGGGAGTTATGCAAAGCTCTTTGCAGACGGAGTGCTTGATATCTCAGAGCGCATAGAGCACTTCAGTGAAGTTGTTCTTGAGGCCTGCGGCAAGGAATATGTAATTCCGGTCACAGCACCGGCAGAGATTCCTAAAGACGTAGATATCAGAGATATCGATATTTCTGAGTTCGATCTTATCGGATATGACAGGTGCATGGAGATCATCGACCAGCTCAAGCACGTCAAAGGTCTCAATGTATTCCGCACTACCAAATCCTACACAGGCAGGGAGCACTATGCTATAGAACTCAGACCTGACAGGACCGGATACATATCAAGAACCAAGAGGATCACAGCTCATCAGACAGAACTCATCATCTGCAGACATCATGCTAATGAGGTTTCGAGCACCAACGAGGCATTCATGCTGCTCAGAGAGCTCCTGACCAATGACAAGTATAGTGATCTGACAGAGCAGATGAACCTGACGATCGTCCCTATGGATAATGTCGATGGTGCGGCTCTGCACTATGAACTCCAGCAGGACAACCCGACCTGGAAGCTTCATATCGCAAGATTCAATGCTATCGGCAAGGAGTTCTATCATGATCACTTCAAGATGGATACTATCCATACCGAGGCGCTTGGTCTCAGAAGACTGTTCATGACACTTCTGCCTGATGCACTTATCGACAATCATGGCGTTCCTAGCCATGAATGGGAGCAACAGTTCGCCGGCTATACATCACCTTCATTCAGAGGATTCTGGCTGCCGCGTTCACTCCTGTATGGATATTTCTATCACATCACCGGAGATGAATACGCATACAACATCAAGCTGAATGAACGCATCCAGGATGTTATCGCTGACAACTATCTGGACAACGAGGAAGTAACCCGCGAGAACAAGCTCTGGGCAAGACAGTTCGAGAAATACGCTCACGGCTGGATGCCTAAGATGTTCCCGGCTACTTACTATAAGAACATGATCAACTACTGGATACCTAGCCCGTATAATCCTGAACACAGATATCCTTCGATCAGATTCCCATGGATCCTGAGCCTGGATTATGTTAGTGAGGTTGCAGACGAGACGGCACAGGGTGAGTACCTCAACCGCTGCGCAAGAGCACATCTTGAGCATGACAAAGCCATCATCGGCAGCCTGCGCAATGCTCACAAGGTCTATCGTGAAGAGTGGAACTTCTCAGATTCTGATGTCAGGGCTGAACTGACAAGGAAGAGACCAATCTTTGTGGATTGATCAGAGTTCATATAATCCTATCCGTTATTTCTAAATCAATATCACAACTCTACAAGATTTTATAAGGAGGAACACAATGGCACTAATCAAATTGTTGGGAGTTCTGATCGTAATCGTAGGATTCGCACTGAAGCTGGATTCGATCCTCATCGTAATCTCTGCTGCTATCGTAACAGCACTTGTAGGCGGCCTCGGTGTAACAGGACTTCTTGAGACACTTGGAACAACATTCGTTGCAAACCGCAGCATGGCTATCTTCATTCTGATCATGCTGGTAACCGGAACTCTTGAGAGAAACGGCCTGCGTAATGCAGCTGCTGCACTGATCGGTAAGGTCAAGAACGCAAGCCCTGGCAAGATCATCGGCGCATACGGAATTATGAGAGCTGTATTCGCTGCATTCAACGCAAGCTTCGGTGGTGTAGCCGGATTCGTAAGACCGGTTATCATGCCTATGATGGAAGGTTCCATCGAGTCCCGCGGACTTAAGATTAACGAGGATTACATGGACAACCTCAAAGGTATGGCATCAGGTATGGAGAACATTGCATGGTTCTTCTGCCAGGTACTGTTCGTTGGTGGAGCAGGCGGCCTGCTTGTTCAGTCCACACTCGAGCCACTTGGATATCATGTTGAACTGATCGACCTCGCTAAGGCTGAAATCCCTGTAGCTATCTTCGCTGTTATAGTTGGTATCGTATACTACTACATCAGAGACAAGAAGCTCGCTAAGAAGTACTATGGCGAGGACATCGCTAAGGTTGCAGTTGAAGAAGAGAAATAAGAAAGGAGGCTCGTACAATGTCATTTTTCACTAGTGCTGACGTAACAACTGGTCAGAAATTACTGGAGATCATCTACATCGTAATCGGTCTCATCACATTATATACAGGTATCAAGAACGCAACAGACAAAGAGAATCCTAACAGAGTAGGAACAGCTGTATTCTGGTGCACACTCGGTGTTGTACTTGCTTTCGGACGCTGGATCCCGCCAATGGTAGACGGTGCTCTGATTATCATCATGACAATCCCTGCTATTCTTCACAAGGTTAGCGTTGGTAAGACTGCAAACCCTACAGAAGAGTACTCCAAGAGCGTATTTGACAAGATCGGAATGAAGATCTTCCTGCCGGCTCTGTCAATCGGTATCTGCGCAGTAGGTTTCGCTATTTTCCTGCCACAGCTCGGAGCTATGGTTGGTATCGGCGCCGGAATTATCATCTCCATCATCCTGCTGATCGTATTCAACCCTGACAACAAGCCAGCTGTATTCCTGACAGACTCAGAGAGACTGCTCTCACAGGTAGGACCTCTGTCAATGCTCCCTATGCTGCTTGCTTCCCTCGGTGCTATCTTCACAGCTGCCGGAGTTGGCGATGTAATCGCAGGACTTGTAGGAAAGGTAATCCCACAGGGCAATGTAAATGTCGGAATCATCGTATTCGCTATCGCTATGGCACTGTTCACAGTTATCATGGGTAACGGATTCGCAGCTATCACAGTTATCACAGTAGGTATCGGAGCTCCATTCGTACTCGCATATGGTGCAGATCCTGTTATCATCGGAATGGTAGCACTTACCTGCGGATACTGCGGAACACTGAGCACACCTATGGCTGCTAACTTCAACATCGTACCGGTAGCTATGCTCGAGATGAAGGATAAGTTCGGCGTTATCAAGAACCAGCTCGTTCCAGCTGCACTTCTCCTTGCATTCCAGATCGCATATATGATCATTGCAAAGTAATAAATTCAAGAAGAGTAAGGCCCGCTTATGAGTTATGAGATTCAGGAAATTGTCAAGATGAGTGAGGGTGCAGACATTATCGCCAAGGACTGGCTTCACCTCAAGAGAGGCGAACGCTGCCTGATAGTGACCACGACCACACACATAGAAGAAGCTCACCTCATGAAACAGCGCTTTGAACTGTGTGCCAGAAGCGTTGATCTCATGGTCATGGAAGAGAAAGGCAAGAAAGTCAGCGAATTCTTTGATGAGAAAGAGACAATATTTGATGATTACAACGTGATAGTTGGCGCAGCGGACTATTCAATCGTAACCACTAAGGCGGCAAAGAGAGCAATCGGAAGGGGCAGCAAGTTCCTGTCCCTTCCGCTCTCAACTAACAATGGCAAGTCGATGCTCGGATTTGAATTCATCAAGATGGATACCAAGAAGAGCAAGATGATCGCCAATGTTATCAAGAGATATATCGACAGCGGTCAGGTCGTACACGTAACAACCAAGCTCGGTACAGATCTCCGCTTCTACAAGCGCAACCGCTACGCCGGATTCTTCAACGGCGATGTCAAAGCAGGCAGAGGATTCTCTTCCGCTTCGATCGAGATATATGTCGCAATAGAAGAAACCGAAACAACGGGAACACTGATCCTCGACGGATCGCTGGGGTATATCGGCAAGGTCGAGCAACCTTTCCGTATAGAGATTAGGAATGGACAAATCACTGAAATAGAGCAGACTCCGGATGGCAAGCGTCTCAAGGAGTACCTTGAGAGCTTTGAGGATGAGCGTATGTATATAGCTGCAGAGCTCGGCATAGGACTCAACTATCTGTCCAAATGTGAGGGAAACTGCTATATTGAAGATGAATCGTCCTATGGGTCATTCCATATAGGATTTGGCCGTAATGTCGCACTTGGCGGAGTGCAGGAAGCATGCAGCCACTTTGATCTGGTTACTTTCAAACCAGACATATTTGTTGATAATCGCAAGATCATAGAAGAAGGCCGGGTCATTATCCCTGAGCCTCAGGTCTATTGAAAGGAGAATTATCATGAAATTACTGATCACAGGATTCGATCCCTTTGGCGGTGCGGTGATCAATCCGGCATACGAAGCAGTCAAGCTGCTTCCGGATCATATCGCAGGTTTTGATATCATCAAGCTGGAAGTACCAACAGTATTCGTTGATGATGGGCTCGTTCTCTCAAAGGCAATCGAAGAGAATCATCCTGATGTTGTCATCTGCGTCGGACAGGCAGGTGGCCGCTCCGGCATGACAATTGAGAAGGTAGCTGTAAATCTGATGGATGCCAGGATCCCTGACAACAAGGGACAGCAGCCACTTGATGAGCTGATCTGCAGGGACGGGGAGAATGCGTACTTTGCAAAGCTTCCTGTCAAAGCAATGGTCAAAGCCATGAAGGACAAGGGAATTCCGGCAAGACTGTCATATTCAGCAGGTACTTATGTATGCAATGACATCATGTACAGACTGCTGT
This sequence comes from uncultured Eubacteriales bacterium, assembly GCA_900315485.1. Lineage (GTDB taxonomy): Bacteria > Bacillota > Clostridia > Peptostreptococcales > Anaerovoracaceae > Crickella. The sequence goes on from OMZI01000043.1 coordinate 7,472, forward strand.
ATCTGATCGACAAGAAATATCCTGACATGCGTGGAGGATTCGTTCATGTACCATATCTGCCAGAGCAGGTACTTGAACTTCCGGACGGCACACCAAGTATGTCTGCAGCTTCTATCGCAGAGGCGCTTGAGGCCGGCATCGAAGCTGTTGCAGCCAATGACTACGACATCGTAGCAGTCGGAGGCGAAACACATTAAGGATCTTCCAATTGCATGGACAGAGAAACATTTCCTTGGAAGGGACTTCGAAGCGGTAGAGAAAGAGCTTACTGATTTTGGATTCTATGATATTGAGATGATCAGAAGTCAAGAGAAGTCCTTGCGTACAAAGGAACGTGCAGTTACAAATGTTGCTATTAAAGGTACCGATAAGTACAAGGATTGACACTTTATATAACAAACCTTTTGAACTTATCTTTGATGAAAAGTATCTGTATTTGAAATAAATTGCTCATTTGGGCTTGTACAGTAAGTACTTTTGGAAGACGCTCAAACTGCAGGCAATTATTCACAGGAAGGACAAAAAACGACTGATTTTCAGCCCTTTGCATATTTATTCATCAATATACATTGGCGCAAAAATATGCATAATAACGTGTATTTTTTCCATATACCTCTGCCCGGTCAAAAAAGTTTTTTCTATCAAGGACGACACACATCGAGGTAGTGGCAAGGATACAAAAGAAAAAATCCTGAAAAGCCTTGAAATTCAGGGAATTGCGGAGGTGATTTTCATTGAACGATATTTTTTATGAAATGATATTTAAGAGAAAGTCGTTTCATATTTTCAGAAATGTTGGGAACGAATCAATCCGTGAATGAGCAGATGAACGATAAGAAGTTCCTGAAGCTGATAAAAGCAATGGAGGAGTAGCATGGCATCAACAAAAGAGTATCTGGAATTTATACTGGAACAGTTAACAGGTCTGGATGATGTAAGCTATAGGGCGATGATGGGAGAGTACATTTTGTACTATCGCGGATGACCGGGACTTTTTGTGTACTCTGATTGAGAATATGTGGGAAGAGCTTCCGGAGAGGAAAAAACGCTGATCTGAGCACGACATAAGCAAATCGGAGACACGGCTCTCCGATTTTTTTATGCCTCGAAAACCCCGGGGCTTTTGTGACTTTGTCACGGTATGGTTGCGTGTGGATGTGTAAAATGGGAGCAAATAAGAGCCATTTTATAAACAGGGAATGAATCAGCTATAGAGGAGACAGAGAACCGTACCCTGTCTCCGGAAAGGATAAGCCATGAAAAAGATAGTGATAGTAGGCGGCGTTGCCGGTGGTGCAAGCTGTGCTGCAAGACTGAGACGACTCGATGAAGAAGCGCATATCGTTCTTCTGGAACGGGGAGAATACATTTCGTACGCAAACTGCGGGTTGCCGTATCATATCGGAGATGTGATCAAGTCCCGGGATTCTTTGCTGGTCTCCACACCTGAGATGATGAAAAACCGATTCAGGATAGATGTCCGCACAGGCAATGAGGTCATTGCAATAGACCGCAAAGGTAAGTCCGTCAGGGTAAAGGCAAGAGACGGGCAGGAGTACGATGAACCTTATGATGAGCTGGTGCTCTCAACAGGATCATCCCCGCTCAAACCCGGGATACCCGGTATCGAATCGGAGCTCATACAGACACTCTGGACAGTGCCGGATACCGACAGGATCCGCGGGATGGCGCTCAAAGGCAATATCGGGACGGCTGCAGTCATAGGCGGCGGCTTTATCGGACTTGAGGTAGCGGAGAATCTTCACAGGGCAGGCCTTAGAACGGTGCTGGTCGAAGCGGCTGATCAGGTAATGCCTCCGGTCGACAGAGAACTGGCTCAGCTTCTTCATGAGCATATAATCGACCAGGGGGTGGAACTTCACCTCGGAGACGGAGTAGCATCATTCGAGGAGATCACGGAAGACGGAAAGAAGAAAGTCCGTATCACGCTCGCAAGCGGCAAGACAGTTGTCACTGAGTTTGTGGTTCTTTCTATCGGGCTGCTCCCTAACAGTCAGCTTGCAAAGGATGCCGGTCTTGAACTGAATGAGAGAGGCGGCGTTCGAGTCGACAGACTCATGCGTACATCGGACGAGAATATTTTCGCGGTCGGAGACATAGCTGAGATCGAGGACTTTACGACCGGAGACAGGATGCAGTACCAGCTGGCAGGTCCGGCTAATAAGGAAGGCCGCATAGCAGCAAACAACATCTGCGGTGCTTCTGAAGAATACGAAGGAACTCAGGGAACATCCATTGCAAAGGTCTGGGATCTTGCGGTCGGCATGACAGGAAAAAGCGAGAAGGCTTTGATCGCAGCCGGCAAAGTAAAGGGCAAGGATTACGACACCATAATCATCACTCAGAACCATCATGCAGGTTACTATCCGGGCGCGCAGCCTCTTACTATCAAGGTGATATTCACACCGGATGGGAGCAGGATACTTGGAGCACAGATAGTCGGTGCGGAAGGCGTCGACAAGAGGATCGACGTCATCTCCACTGCTGCAAGACTCGGCGCGAAGGCAACTGATCTGGCAAAACTCGAGCTTACCTACGCTCCTCCGTATTCATCAGCCAAAGACCCGGTGAACATGGCGGGCTTTGTCATCAGGAATGTGCTCGACGGACTTGTGAAATTCGCAGAGTGGGATGTACTGGAATCGGGCGAGACAGTGCAGGTGCTGGATATCCGTGAAGACGCTGAAAGAATGGCGTTCGAACTGCCTGGTTCGATCAATATACCGCTGGGCACACTCAGAGACCGCATGAAGGAGTTGGATCCTGGCAAACCGGTAGTGGTGCTGTGCTCTATAGGAGTCAGATCATATTCAGCGGCAAGAGTGTTGATGCAGAATGGATTTGAAGATGTGAGAGTCTATCCGGCGGGAACCAGATTCTACAGGTCCTCGCACTATGAAGATTTTGCGCAAATTCCTGAGACTACGGAGAATGGAGGTCCGGACATGGCCACAGATAATAATACGATGAAAAACACGGCGAGTGCAGATATCAGCATGAGGCTCGACTGTAGCGGTATGCAGTGCCCAGGGCCGATACTGAAGGTATATGAAGGGATTCAGAAACTCGAGGATGGGCAGACGCTCGAAGTGAGAGCGTCCGATCCCGGTTTCGCGAAGGACGTCGCTGCGTGGTGCAGGCGTACAGGAAACAGCCTGATTTACAACAGCAAAGAGGGCTTTGATTATGTCGCGAGGATCCGTAAAGGTGCTGCAGGCTGCGATATCTCCGCGCCAAATGTGCGGAATGTTCCGGCGGATCAGTCGCCGTTGGTCGTAAACAGCGGTAACGATGGCAAAACGATAATCGTCTTTTCGGGAGACATGGACAAAGTCATGGCCAGCTTTATCATCGCGAACGGAGCGGCGGCACTTGGAAAAAAGGTCACGATGTTCTTCACGTTCTGGGGCCTGTCGGTGCTCCGTAAACCGGATAAAATGAAGGTCGACAAGTCGCCGATGGAGAAGATGTTCGGAGCGATGCTGCCTCGCGGAGCAGAGAAACTCAAGATATCTAAGATGAATATGGGCGGTATGGGAACGCTCATGATGAAGAAAATCATGAAGGACAAAAATGTCAATACTCTCGAAGAGCTCATAAAGAGCGCAATGGACAATGGTGTCAAGATCGTTGCCTGTACGATGAGCATGGATGTCATGGGCATCAAGCCGGAGGAGCTGATTGACGGAGTTGAACTCGGAGGAGTGGGATACTATCTGGGTGATGCAGAGGAATCGAATGTAAATCTCTTCATATAAATAATGAGATAAAACCAAACGAAGAAGCGGCAGGCTTACAAACCTGCCGCTTCTTTGAGTCCTTTTCGGTTATTTATTTCGATCGTGCCACGGGAGAGCCTTATCAGTCCGTCATCGGCAAACCTTTTGAGCATCCTGCTCACTACTTCGCGCGCGCTTCCTATTGAGGAAGCTATCTGCTCGTGAGTAGTGCGGATCGTCCCGGAACCTTGCTTTTCAGAACTATTGAGGATATAGATCGCCAGCCGCCTGTCTACGCTGAAGAACAGCACCTGCTGGAGTGTCCACATGATATCTGAAAATCTGTGCAGCGCGATCTCCTGCGCAAAAACCTTTATATGAACGTTGTTTTCTACCAGCTGTCTGAGTGTGCCTGCGTCAGTCAGCAATAGCTCGCAGTCAGTCTCCGCTTCTATGAACACGCTGAAACTGATAGCATCGATCACGCATGAAGCCGACAGTACACAATGCTCGCCTTCATGCAGCCTGTACAGGGTGATCTCGCGCCCTTCGTCAGAAAGGATGTAAATCCGCAGGACGCCTTTTAGCATGTAGAACATACCCTCGCACTTGCGGCCGGGCTGGTGGATGAGGGTGTTGGATCTATATGAAAGACGTCTTGTCGCGGACGCAAACATATCCTGCTCATTTGCATCAAGATTTCTCCAGAATGGATATAATTTCTCATAGTCGACCGCACCCATAAAAACACCTCCTGACGATACAGTGGATAACATTATAACACGAGAGATAAATCATTGGTGAAATAACTCCGGGACATTTATTGTGTTTTGATGGACAGGATCTGTATCCGTCATCTTAACATCAACATAAGTAAATGGTATCCTTAACCTGAACATCTTTGCATTGTGAGGTGACAGCTCTTCTGAAGAGGCTGTAAGCCAAAAAATGAAAAACTGATTATCGAGATGACTCTATAATGAAAAATGGAGGGTGAGACATGTGTACAGCAGCTACTTATAAGACATTTGACTACGAGTTTTCGTATGGAGAAGAGGTCGTAATTACACCTAGGAAATATCCCTTCGAATTCAGAACGAAAGGAAAAATGGAAAGCCATCTGGCGATGATAGGAACAGCTTATGTTATGCAGGACTATCCGCTTTACTATGAAGCAGTAAACGAAAAAGGACTTGGGATGGCAGGCCTTAATTTCGAGGGAAACGCCCACTACTTTGAGACTGTTCCGGATAAAGACAACATCGCCCCTTTCGAGTTCATCCCTTGGATACTCGGTCAATGCGAAAA
>OMZI01000032.1 GCA_900315485.1 uncultured Eubacteriales bacterium
CAAAAAACAGGCCGCCAGACCAACTGTATCCCTTATTATATAAAACAAGTGCAGCTGCAGGGAGTTATCTCTGTCAACTACACTTTTATGGTACTAAAACAGGGCAAAACGAGACGCTTATGCTCATTCTGCCCTGTTTTTTTCTTCATAGCCTATTGCCGATACTCTTTATCCGTTGTCTCTGATTCTTCTTCTGGCGACCAGCAGCACGCCTCCGCCGACGAGCAGGATGCTGCCCAGCAGGTAGATCCAGAAGGTGCCCGGACCGCCGGAGTTCGGGAGGGCTGCGCCGGGGGTGTTGGTAATTATAAAATCAATTCCATCTGCAGTTGTATCTAATTTACTAGTATCTTCGGTGTCTGTAGTAACATTTATAATACTGCGATTTTTGATTTCAAACTGTATATACCTGTATGTGCTTATATATCCTGCCGGTACAACTGCTTCATATAATCTGTAAGTTCCATCCGGCAATCCGTGGATTGTCTGCACACCGCCTGTAGTTTCGAAGGCGCTGGTGTATTCTACAGTCTTTCCATCGATTTCCTTTGTGATCTTCTCGAGTCCGCTGACACTTTCAATAGTTGATGCATCGCTCTCTTCTAAACCGTTCATCTTCTTCAACTGGAAAACAGCACCTTCAAGACCCTTTCCTTTTTCATCAACCTTTTGAATATTAATGTCCGCCACCAGGCACTTGTTGGTATAGGTGATAAGAGTTTCCGTATTTTGGACGATCTCGCCATTGATCCCATTCTCTATATTGCCTGCACCGGGAGCAGGATTATTATCTCCGACCTTACGCTCAATGTCGATCAACTGATAGCCCAAAGCGGCGAGCCCCGTCTCCTTAATGGTATAATGTGTATTTACAGGAATGTTGGCAATGTACAGCGTTTCAGCTTGGGTAATCTTGGGTGTGCACTTTGCCATCTTATAACCATCTGCCTCATTTCCGTCATACGGCGTCATTTGATTGCCGCAGATTTTCACAGTCTTCTTCTGATTGCCAACATAATACTCGATGGTCTGCTCACCGGCGTTATCAGGGTTGAATGTATTTCCAACACCGTCATAGGGGCCGCCTTCTTCTGTCGTCACCTGAAGCCTACCATTTACATATTCTGCCTGATAGTAGTCGTCATCCTTATCAACATCATGATAGTAAAGACCGTTGATACCATACCAAGGGATGTGGTCGCCCTCAAAAACAGGCATTGCATTCGTCAGTTCCACCTCGAAGGTGAATTCCGTGTCGTCCGATGTCAACTCGGTAGTGCCGTTGGAATCAACGACCTTTTTCTTAACGTTGATATATCCGCGCAGCGTATTGAATACGCTCAGGGCCGATTTGCCCGTAGGAGTATCAATCTCCAACTTTTTCATAGCACTGATACGTCTGGTGCCTCCCTCCGTAGTGAATTGCACATCCATTAGGACTCCATCCACAAGCATCGGGTGGTAGGTGGACTCCTCAAAATCAAATTCATATCCGACAGCCGGCTCACTGATTTTGAAATCATGGCCTGTCTCGAGGACATAATACCAAACGTCGTTGAACTTATACTTTTTATCGCTATACAGGCTCTTGTCCAGACCACGTGCTTCCATTTGGTCTTCGCTCAGCATCAGGCCAGTCGCGATGGAGAAGTCCTGGCTCCAGCGTTTACTGAAGGTCTTGCCGTTGTACTCCACTAAATCTTCTTCTTTGTAAGCACTCCAGTCATAGCTGATATCATCCCCGTTCACGGTTGCATTGCCCGGAAGATGTACCTGCCTGTATTCCTCACCGTCCCGGCTGATCACAAAGCCGATATCAAAGGCTTTGGGATTGCCGTTTTCATCTTTTGACTCATACAGGTACTTATAAAGGATACTCGGATCGCGGTTGATGTTCCATACCTTCTCCAGCACAGAGGCAGATGCCTTTAATTCCATCGGATCCGGCGTATCCAGATCAACATTATAAGGGCCCTCTATCGTCTCAACACCGTTCGTTGTACTGACGATAGAATACTCCAGTTCCTGCTTTGTATTGGTTAGAACACTGTATACTCCCGTATCAGGATCCAACACGATAGAAGGATAATCATTCACTCCGTTTTTGTAATATTTCAGATTACCATCTTTATCATAAACAGGAACCTGAGCAGTTTCATCCCATTTCTTCAATCCATTATTCAGTGCAGCCACATAGTCATATGCGTCCTGATTTGGCCAGACGACTGTCTCCAAAGAATAGGTGTATTGGTTTTCCAAAGTACCAATGGCCGAGAGATCCCATGTGAGTTCCTTTTTCTCGTCGTCTCCCTCTCCGATATCAACAAAATCTGCAAGCGCCATCTTGTATTCTTTGCCGTCAATCGTCACGGAGTAATACTTTTTACCGTTAGCAGCCTCCTTCTGAACAACCTGTGATCCCGAATAGGTCGTGCCATTAATCTTGAACGTTACAGATGGATTGGCAGTATCTCCGGTCGCTGTCACGGTATACACTTCATTATTGTTATTATCCGTAACCTTATAGGTTAGCCCATTCGCTTTCCCGTCAATAAGGGTTGAAGTCATGGCATCTGTCGTGAGTCCATCTACGATACTGACATTCCCATGTGCTATCGTTGTCGTAATCGCAGACAGGATATCATCAAAGGCACTTGCCAGATTCTCCGGACTGTCCGCGTTATAAAAATACTTGCTGACATATTGAGAACTGTTCAGGTATGAAAAGTCCCCGGTATTCGTGTCCGAAACATCATATCCGGTATAGGCATAGTGAACCAGACGCTTTAAGTACCTGGTCTGATCCTCTCCGGGATTAAAGGTGAATATACTATAAAATTCGTATCCTGCGTCAACAATTGCCTTTGCGTCAGGGCGCGCAGGCGTATATGCTGCGATAAACCCACCGCCTACGTCATTATAATGTTTAGCACCACCGGATTCGCCATATATTGCTGTCGGCTCACCATCAGTCAGGAAGATGACAAACACGGGCTCATTTGGCTGAGCTGCTTTTTTTGCATCAGCGACTACTTTAGCGTACATCAGTGCATCCTGCCAGTTAGTACCAGAAGGGGTATTGGTATTATTAACTACTGTCATCAAGCCGTTGTAATCACTGCTTGTCCATCCATTGGCAGATCCGCCGCTTGGATATTCTGTCCCCTCAGACATTTTCCCGCGGTCATCCGCAAAACTGATTACCGATATTTCAACATTGTCTTTCGTGTAGTTGCCACTCGCATCCTTATTGTTTTCCAAGAGATCCTTAAACAGGATTGACATGGCATCCTGCTCGGCTTTTAAGCGGCTTATTCTGGTGTAAACTGTTCCTGTATAATCATGGGTATATGGCCATGTACTGTCAGAATATGTATACTTTCCATTCGAATAGTTCAGGGTAAAATAGGTTGTTCCATTATTCTTTCCGTAATAGGTTGTCCCGCTCTTATGCTCCCCGGTATACTCCAGATAGATATCATTGTCGCGATTGCTCATGCTGCTGGAACGGTCCATAACAAATAATACATTTGCTTTGGGCTGCTCGTCCTTTTTCTTCGCCGTTCCGGTGACACTCAGTGACAGCGTATATGTGCCATCTTCATTATCTTTCAGTGTCTTAGATGCAGCCGGTTCCCCCAACTCCTCTTTTAGAGGACCAGAAGATGCCCGCAGCATAGCAGATAGTTTCGGATAAGCGATTCGTCCGGCAATCGAAGCAGTATCATCATCCGTTGTTTCCTGTCCAACGAATGTACCGATATCTGAGAAACTATCCTGCATATATAGGAATCCGGTCAGGTTCCCTTCCTCGTCTTCTTCGGTCTCAACTTCGTTAATCAGCTCAATATCTTCTTTGCGGAAATGGATAACACCTGCTTCAGAATTCTCAGTTTCCGATACAGGGAAACCGTCAACATACTGAATTTCAACCTTCACTGGGGCTTCAGGCTCTACTTCTACCCCGTTTTTATCAAGACGAATATCAAAAAACCGGGCATAATCAAGGTTCAGCGGATAGATTTCTTCATTATCATTATCATCATCCAGCCCATCAAGATTTTTCTGGTTTTCTTCCTCTTGTTCGAGATATTCCTTATTGACCTCTGACCAGGCATTGCCAAGATGCTGTAAATAATCGTCCGTTCCCGGTTCAATTTCTTTCGCGATCAGCCTCGTGCCATTCGGTATATGTGCATCATCATCAAAGGTCACAGTGATCTTATAATTCTTGCCGTCTGCTGTAAGCACGTTCGTACTGATCTGATAGTCTGTTACTCGAATTACGAAACTTTCCCCATTCTTCATAGTGACTGTCAGGCTCTCTTCTGTTTCAAACGGCTTCATGCTTATCAGCACCCAGTCTCCGGCTTTCACCGTCTGTGCATCGGACTTCGTGATCCGCTCTTTTGTAAAATCCGCACTGTATTCAGGCTTGAGACCGTTTGCTTCCTTCAGCTCTGCTATCGTGGTGTCATTATCAGCCTTGCCAACCCAAACCAATTCGGGATCACTGAATTGTACTTTTTCAACATTTGCAACAAACGCCTCAGCACTATCGTCCACTTTCAATGTCTCAACCAAGGATTTTAAGGATATGCATCCGCCGCCATCCATGCTGAAATCATACTCTTTGCCATCTATGTTGTAATGGAAGTCCACAGTATATACCACCGCATATACCGAAAATCCTTCAGCCTTGAATGTAGTATCTGTAAGCTGATCTTTCTTATCTGTATTAACTTCAACAACGTCTTTTTTATCAAGAATTTCAGGTGTTATCTCACCCGTCTCCTTGTCTTTTGTGAAGTGAATGATGCGGACTCTGTCAGTATCCTTCGCCGCGAGATCCTTCTGCAGCTCTTTATCGAACTCAATCTTTACATCCACTGCAGATTCTGGCTCAACAGAATCTTCTCCATCGAGAATCGAGATATCGTAGAACTTCGCAAAGCTGAAGTCTGCAACTTTCTTGCCATCCTTCTCTTCCTGGACTGCAGCAAGTGCATCCTTATACAGTTCTTTGTACTGTTTAGCGTATTCCTTCTTATCCTTGTCGATTTCTTCGACCTTGATGCTGGCATCAGCCGGCAGCACGGATTGTGTATCGTCAATAGAAATCTTGACGCTGTCGCCTTCGTAAAGCAGATTGTCTGTTGAAGAAGATGCCAGCTCAGTTCTGCCAGAATCGCTCTTCGCTGACTCATTCGTCACTGATTCGCTTTTCTTTGTATTCTCCTTCTTTTCCTGAGTATCTGCCTTTTGTGCTTCCCCTGCAGGCTCTGCATTGACCTCATAGTCTGATTCGATATCTGCCTCAGTAGTTTCCTCCGTAACAGTTGGCACGGAAATACCGCCCTGCTCTGTTGCCTCTTCTTTATCCAGTGTGAATGCAGGCAAAATCAGCAGATATGTAGTCACAAATACTACTACGCAAGAAAGAGTAATCAACACTGACCTGCGTTTATGCATCATTTCCAGCAAATTCCTGATGAAGTCCCCAATACCCTGCCGGATGTTTTTATTCAAAGCTTCACCTCTTTTCTAAAAGTGTAATTTGTATTTTATCCCCTACGGGACGGTCTTCTCCTTCTGATCAGCATCGCTCCTGCTCCGAGTATCAAAGTCATACCCGTAAAATAAATAACATATTTATCAGTCTGCAGCTGTGCATCCCAGTACGAAGTCAGTCTGGTCATCCGATTCGTAACACAGCATCAGGTCGTCTTTTGCCTTATCCCAGTCCTTGAGATGGTACTGGGTCAGCACCTTATAGTGATATCTCACCCCGTCTATGTCAGTGAACACTACAGTGTCCCCCGGCTTAGCCTTTGATATCTTCCTGAATACATCCTGTCTGTTACCCGTAAGCCTCAGCCTGCCTTTCACAGGCGAGCCGCTTACCAGAGTCGCAAACCCTTCTTCCTCCTGTCCTTTGGCCGTTACCGGCGCCATCAAGTCTATCGAAGGAACCTCGATGCATCCTACTATGTCTTTATTGTCTACTATCAGCGCCGGCAGCGGATCACGTCCCTGTCCGGATGACATCCCCGTATCCACACCAAAGTCAGGTATTACTGACCGCAGCGTCTCCAGTACGGCATCAGCATGCTCTGATGCCGCCTTGAGCTGCATGTACCGGTATCCGCCGTATGCTATTACAGCGAAAACCAACAGTATTACTGCTAGCCTGACAGTCCTTTTGCCTTTATTAACGGTCATTTTTTCTTCTTCTGATTACAGCTGCTATAAGCAGTGCGGCTGCGATAGCAGTGATGCCCACCCACATCGCTATGTGGCTCTCATCTCCGGTCTTTACCTTCCGAGGAGGTCCCGGCGGGACATCTGTTTGTGGGTTATTGATAACAAATACCTCGAAAGTCTCTCCGGACTTTTTAGCATATGCAGGTGTATAGTATTTCAGATTCTTAGACTCCTCTTTGGCTTCGCTGTCCTTGATCTGATCTGCGCTGGTAAACTCTCTTACACCCCACGCACTGTCACCATCACCAGGAGTGAAGTCCTTTCTGAATTCCTCACCGTCTTTGGTTCCTATGTAACAGAATGTCTCTCCCGTCTCTTCAGACTCCCACGTATATGTCCATTCGCCGCTCTCACCGCCGAGTACGACCCTGTCGATAAGCTGACTGCCGTAGTAGATACCTACCTCGATCGCTGTCGGGCGTATTCCGTCTTTATCATCTTTGTCATCCCATATCTTCATAAGGCTGTGCTCGAATAATACAGGTTCAAACTTGATCTTAGTCTCGGCATCAATAGTATATGTCTCTTCACCATCAAGAGTTCTGACGAAAATAGGTACAGGAGTGTAATCCATGTTTTTATAACGCACAGTGTTTCCTATAAGAAGGAACAGTGCATTCTCATCTGACGAGTATGTCATCGAGTCACCAGGCATTACACCGGAGAATGTCTTGACCAGATTTGCCTTCTCTCCCTCGGCAGGGTGCTTAATATGGTTGGCAAGTGTATTCGCAGATGCCAGCCATGCCTCCTGCCAGGTAGGATCTCCGGCTTTTTTCGTCTTATTGTACTCTTCTTCGCTCGGTATGCTTACATCCACATCTGAATACTCAGGATCCAGTTTGTATCCTGCGCCCTCGTATCCGCCTACTTTATACAGGTCAAAAGTGAACCCCGGGAAGTCGTCTCCTACACCTTCAATGTTTGCAAGATTTACAGTGATATCTCCTGCAGCATATACATCCGATGGAATTGTTCCCATGATAAGGGTCAGCAGTATAGCGAGGGAGATTGCAAATATCGATGTAGCTTTTCGGTTTCTAAGATTCGTCATTTCTTGAGCCCCTTTCCGGTGAGGTATTCCGTTATTATTTCTTCAGGATCGATCCTGTTGGCTTTGCGCGTCGTTATCAGAAGCAGTATCAGCAGTATCAGCAGGACCGGTACTGCAAGAAACGGTGCAATATACTTAGGTTCAATCTGAATAGCATCTGCAGTTATATTGGCCGTTCCATTAGCATTAGGCACCCTGTGCCCACGTACAAGCAGCCTGTGTGTGTTGATTCCATATGGAGTACATGTAACAAGCGTGCACAGATCTTTATCTTTCTCGAGCTTTATGTTACTCAGGTCCTCCGGCAACACGATCCTTACCTGGTCGCACTCGTAAGTGAGTGTCTCATTAAGTACGGTGATGGTCCAGGTGTCGCCTTCTTTCATCTTGTCTATATCCGTGAACAGGCGGGACGAAGGAAGGCCCCTGTGGCCGGATACCACGCAGTGACTTCCCTTGCCACCGACAGGAAGCGACGTCTCCTCCAGATGGCCAATAGAAGTCTGAAGTATTTTTTCATCAGTGCCATGCATAAGAGGCAGCTTTATGTGAAGTTTCGGAATGCTGATATACCCCATAGCATCCGTTCCTTCGACCTTGAGCTGTCGCATATATTCCTGACGCTCAGCATCTGTCATGGTCCACTTGAACCCTGTCTCTGCAAGCTTTTCGTTGTATGCTCTGGCTTCATCAAGGAGCTTCTTGTAGTCATCCTTATTCATCGAGGATACTACTTCGCTATAGTCCATGATGGTCCTGGCCTGATGGAAGCTGTTCCAGTAATTCGCTACAGATGGATAGAGCAGTAAGCTGATACCTATTATCATGCCGGCACTCATCAATACCGTCAGAAGATTTCGTCTTATCCACTCTCTCATATTTTTACTATTCGTTGTGTGTATCTGTATCTCATGTGTAAACTGACGCCTGCTGAGTCATTTATACTTCGGACATCCGGAAAAGGATCCATACTGCAAATATACCGTTCGCTGATCGATCGGTTTCCGCAGGTCCGAAGCCTGCCTGAATCGATTATGTTCCATTTGAAGAAGGAACAAATGAGGGGATTTCATTCAAGGAATCTAAGACTTCATGCCGGGCAGGGACTTGCGTCCCGCCCGGCAATTAATTGTCACTTTAGCAGCTTTGCACTATTTCTCCTTGCCCACTCTTCTCTTGGAAATGAGAACGATGCCGCATCCAATTACGAGAATTGAGCCGAGGACATAGAAGATAACTGTTCCGATACCACCTGTTGAAGGAAGCTCGGCGCCCTTCTTGTTGTTGATAGGGAATGTTTTGTTATCTTCACCTGGTGTGATTGTATCAATAGTCTTGTCTGCCTTGGTTGTTGCTGTGTAAGTAGCAATGTCTTCACCATCAATCTTGATAGAGTAGCTCTTCAGTGTGCTGTCAGCATTGTATTCAGCACTTATAACGACCGAATGCTCGGTATCATCCTTGATATAACCTGCCGGTGCCTTGGTCTCCTTAAGAGTGTATGTACCAACCTCAAGATTGTTGAAGAACATCTTACCATCTGCATCTGATGTAGCTGTCAGAACCGTTGTGCCGCTATTATTTGGGCCTTTTCCTGTGAGTGTGAATTCAGCTCCTGCGAGAGGTGCTACCTTTTCAGGAAGTGCTTCACCTTCCTTATATGACGTGATCGGATTTCCATCCTTGTCCACTCCGACCTTGATGAGTTCGCCGGTCTTTTCTGTTGTTGAACCGAACCTGCTTGCATCTATAGCGAATGTGTAGTGATGTGTCTCATCAGTGATCTCTTTGTACGAGCTCGTATCTGTAGGATCGTTAGAGAACTTTAAAGTGATCTTGTTTGTCTCCTCGTGAACCTGAGCAGTTTCCTTTACAGCTTCGCCGACCTTAGCAGAATACTTGATCTCAACAGCTGTGGATGCATTGTTTTTCAGGTAATCTTCAGAGAATGTAATGGTAAAGGTATTATCGCCTTTAGCACCTGTCAGTGTGTAGTCAGTTCCGGCAGTGAGTCCTTCAATTGTAGGCAGATCCTCAAGTGTCAGACCTGTGGAAAGTACATCCTTTACCTCAAATGTAGGCTCTGTCCAGTTAGTATTGTACTGCGGTACAGTGACTGTTACTGTAAACGGAACAACGTCTCCAACCTGCACGTCATAGTCGTCAGGTGCATTATCAGCTTCCTTCTCAGCAGTTACATCCTGCTTCTTGATCATAGCTTCATCTTCTGTCAAATCAACAGCGGCTTCATTTGTGCCATCAAAGTCTGCAGATACTACAGCCGGGTTATAGATGTGCTCAGATTTCTCATCTGTAACAAGGATCAGGTATGAACCTGCTGTTGCTACTGTTCCGCATGTCTTCTCCCAGGTTGTGCCTGTAATTGTACCTGTAACAGAAGTCATTTTGGCTATGTTAGCTGCACTTGCAAGAGTAGCCAGCTCAGTCTTTGTAAGTCCATCAGTGATCTCCGCAAGTGTTATGCCTGTAATACCATCTGCAAGTTTCCAGCCTGATCCATCAACCCATGTAATAAACTGGTAGGCTTTTACAGTATCGCCAGCCTCGAAACCGGTAACAGTGACTTTAGGATCAACTGTCAGGTCTCCATCGGCAGCGAATGCAACACTGCTCATTGCGAGTGTCATCACAACCGCAAGCAGCAATGTGATAACTTTCTTCATATGTTTCATAAATACCTTCCTTTCTTGCCCTCAGGGGCGATTTTTCTATGACCATAAGGTCCACGTGTCAATGACCTTGCGGCCATAGTATTGTTAGTCCCTCAGGGCCCCTCATTAGGTGCCGCTTTCGCGACTGTGCTGCATTGCCCCGCAGCCGGGAATTAATACCCGCAGGCCTCCCCTCAGAGTCTGCAGAATAATAACCATTGTTGTGTTGTGCATATAAACGCTGAAAAGTCAGCTAGTGCACAGGTCCGATCTTGTTCAGCGGCCAGACCCGCCAGACAATCTTGCCGACTATCTGTTCCGATGTGACACAGCCAACCGCTAAGTGTCTTGAGTCTATTGAAACGTCTCTGTTGTCGCCCAGTACGAAGACCCTCTCGTCCGGTACCTGATACGGGAAGTCTATATCAGGCTCGCCGAATGCTTTCTCTTCAATATATGGCTCCTCGATCTTCTGCTGGTTGACATAGACGTTGCCGTCCAGGTCTATGTCCACCCAGTCGCCGGAGTTCGCTATGACTCTCTTGACCAGAACGTTGTTGTTATAGTAGAAAGCGATGATGTCGCCTGTCTGGAACTTAGAGCCCTTGACCGAGACGACAAGGTCACCGCTGACCAGCGTTCCATTCATGGATTCACCATATATCCTCAGCACAGGGAGGAACAGCATGGCTATCAGGATGGCTATCGCTGCAACTACTATGAGGATGTTGGTCGTGCTGATGATCGACTTCTTCATGCGGTCCATGTAGGAAACGTTCTCGTAGGCCGCCCTGATGGTCTCAGTGTCAGGGAGCTCTATATCCTTTTCCGGAGCTTCCTCAACTGGCTCGTACATATCCTGAATATCCTGCTCTGTCACTTTGGTGCGGTCAGACCTCATTTCTTCATGCCTCCCTCAGCCATGCGCTTCAGATTGTTCAGGTATGTCATGGCTGCCTTGTCCGCTTCCTTGAAGATCTCAGTGACCGCAAGAGATGCCTCGGCAAGTGATCCGACTCTGTTTATGTCTATCTCTCTTGCCTCCAGCTTATCCTTCAGCTCCTGGACCTCTGCTCTCAGAGCATCGATCTCCTCGCCCTGTCTCAGCATGATCTCAAGAAGATCCTTCTTGCTGAGCTTGGTCAGATCAGCGCCGCCTGACTCAGAACTGTTCTCTACTATCTGTTCACTATCTTTTTTATTTTTCTTTCCGAATTTCATGTAAAGTCTGCTTTCCCTAAACCCCTAAATCGTTTTCGAGCGCTAAAATACTCCCAAATGATAGTTTCCTACGATAAATTTTAGCAAGCATAACAAAAGGCCCACAATTTACTTTTTGGCCAATTGGTCTAATTTGTTCTTTTATAGGTACAAAGGCTAAATAGTTGGCTTATATCTCGGATTTATTTGTACATTTCACTAATTCTTTTCAGTCCGGAAGTGGTATCCTTATCAAGCACTGCCCCGTAGATTCTTACAAGTTGTTTAGGATCCTGTGTCATCTTCTGTTCCATGTACCTGCGGAGCAGTCCCATGAAGATATCGAGATACATTCCCGCCATGATAGCTTCATCCTGACGGGGCACCCGGATGCCCGACTCCACCTCGCATTCGTGTATGTCTCTTGCGATTATCTTATATGCATGAGACGAGATGGCCTCGAATGCCTCGTTTCTCCACTTGGAGTTCCACAGATGCATCACGATATCCCTGTTCTCTTCAAAGAGAATAAGAACTTTCTCCATTCCCGTCATCCAGTTGCTCTGAGCAAGGTACTTGCCTGCTTTTTCATCGATAATGTCACAGATCGCTTCGCCTATGGCATCGGGTATTCCGTAGAAGTTATTGTACAGTGTCTGTTTGCTTATTTTTGCCTCTATGCAGAGTGTCTTGACAGCCAGCTGGTCTGCCGAGCTCTCTTTGAGTAATTCGAGTAGTGTCTGTTTGATCCTTTCTCGTGCGCGCATTTTTTCTTAGGCCCCTCCTTGCAACAAAATGCGGGTCCCGCAGTCCCTGCAACACCCCGCAATTGATTGTCTTTGTGTTTAAGGCTAACTCTCGTCATATTGGAATTCAATTGACTTGTGTCATCGGTTGTCAAAATGTCAACTTTTTGCACAGCTGCGGACATTCCTGCTGCAGGTGTTGTATAATGGTTTCATCAATCACAACTACGGCGTTGCCGTAAGGATGAAACCATTGATCTCGCTCGACGAAGCTCGCTCGATAGAATTCTCAGGGATACTATTATCAGAAAAGGAGCAAATATATGCTTGAATATGTTGAAAGGACAGGAACCGGCTGCAGCAAATGGGATGGTCTTCAGCAGACATTCGGTGCCGGCGGGCTGCTGCCTCTGTGGGTAGCGGACATGGACTTCAAAGTTGACCGCCATATAAGAGATGCCATCGCTGCTTACATGGATACAGGAGTCTTCGGATACAATATAGTTCCGGACAGCTATTATGAGGCCTTCATCGACTGGGAACGTGAAAAGCACGGCCTGACAGTGGAGCGCGAATGGATCAGATACTCTCCGGGCGTCGTATGCGGATTCAATTTTGCCGTTCAGGTGCTGACCCGGCCGGGTGATGCAGTGATCGTCACCACCCCGGTCTACTACCCGTTCCTCCATGCCGTTGAGAACAACGACCGCAGGCTCATCTGTTCTGAGCTCGTGAATAAGGACGGCCGCTACTATATAGACTTTGAAGACTTCGAGAAGAAGATCACGGAAAATGATGTCAGAGCATTCATCCTATGCTCACCTCACAATCCTGTGAGCCGCGTATGGTCAGCGGACGAGCTGAGGCAGATGCTGGATATCTGCAGGTGTCACGGGGTCGCAGTCATCTCCGATGAGATCCACCACGACCTGACATTCGCGGGAGCAGTCCACACACCGACGCTGACAGTCGCAGAGCCTGATGACCGCATCATCATGTTCACGGCCGCATCCAAGACCTTCAACGTCGCAGCGCTCAGGAATTCCTTCGTCGTAATAAAGAATGAAGACATCAGGGCAGCATGGGACAAGTTCATGGCAGGCCTGAGGCTCAGCATGGGCAACCCTATGGGATACATCGCAGCCGAAGCCGGCTACAGGTACGGCAGCGAATGGCTCAGTGAAGTGAAGGATGTTATTTACGGAAACTACTTATATATTAAGGAAGAGTTTGCAAAGCACCTTCCGGAAGTCGTGATGACCCCTCTGGAAGCAACATATCTCGCCTGGGCGGACTTTAGCGCTTACCTCAGCCCTGAAGAAGTGCAGCTGTTCATGCAGGACAAGTGCAGACTCGCCTTCGACTACGGCTCATGGTTCGGCGGCGATAAGAGCGGATCATTTATAAGGATCAACCTCGCGACACGAAGAGAGAACATCGAAGAAGTAGTCCGCAGGATCACAGGCAACCTGAAATAGTATGACAGAGGGGACGGTTCTCTTTGTCACATGCACCGGAAACGTGACAAAGAGAACCGTCCCTATTGTCACATTTTTGTTATTTTGTACAATTTTACAATCATTTTTTATTGTTATTGACAAATTATTTGAGCCGTTTTATATTTGCATAGGATATGCATAGCATATGAAAAAAGTATAATTATTAATGGGTAATTAATTGTTTAATAGGAATGGAGATGACACAATGACTAACATTGAAATGATCCGTGCTTATGGACACGAACAGGTAGCTTATTTCAACAACGAGAAGGCCGGTCTCAAGGCTATCATCGCACTTCACAACACCAATCTCGGACCTGCTGTAGGCGGATGCCGTCTGTGGCCTTACGAGAGTGAAGAAGCCGCTCTTTTCGACGTACTGCGCCTGTCCCGCGGCATGAGCCACAAGAACGCTGCAGCAGGAATGCCTCTTGGAGGAGCCAAGGGCGTTATTATCGCTCATCCGTCTGAGAAGACAGAGGCTATGTTCGAAGCTTTCGGCGAAGCTGTAAATACATTCATGGGCAAGTACTATACAGCTGAGGATGTCAACACAGACACCAAGGACGCTGACTACATGCTCCGTACAACAGACTACGTAGTAGGCCGCGCAGATGTATCCGGCGACCCTTCACCATTCACAGCTATCGGCGTATTCGACGGGATCAGAGCTGTTGCACAGTTCATGAACGGATCAGACAGCCTTGATGGAATGACCATTGCAGTTCAGGGTCTGGGCAAAGTAGGAATGGACCTCGCAGAGAGACTCCACGCTGCCGGCGCTAAGCTGATCGTCTGCAACAACTCCAACAGAGAAGCTATGAAGCACGCTGTTGAGGACCTCGGCGCTACAGAGGTAGGCAGAGACGAGATCTACGGCGTAGACTGCGACATCTTCGCACCTTGCGCACTCGGAGCAGTCGTCAATTCAAAGACCATCCCGCAGTTCAAGTGCAAAGCCATCGCCGGCGCTGCCAACAACGTTATCTATGATGATGCTGCAGGCGAAGCTCTGAAGGCACGCGGCATCCTGTACGCACCTGACTTCATCATCAACGGCGGCGGAGTAATCAACGCAGGTCAGGAAGCATTCACAACATACGACAAGGAGAACGTACTCAAGCAGGTACACAACATCTACAACACCGTATACAGAATGCTCGAAGAGTCCAAGGCAACAGGAATCCCTGAAGGCGTTATCGCTACCAACTTTGCAGAGAACCGCATCAAGAACGGACTCGACGCAGACTAGTTAATAACAGCAATGCTGCTACAGGGCATTGGGACAATATGCAAAAGGAAAGAGGAAGAGAGAAAAGATGGATATTGAAAAACTGAAAGAAGAAATTCATAAGGCCGATAAGGACCTTGCAGATGCATTCCTCCGCAGGATGGAAGCAGTCAAGGGAATAGCAGAGTACAAGAAGGCTCACGGCATTTCCGCTGAGGATACGATCCATGACCAGCCGATCGTGGACAGCGATGCCGGATTCATTGAGGACCCTGAGATCCGTTCATATTTTGTACCTTTCCTCAAGAGTGCCCTTAAAGCAAGCAAGACCCTGCAGAATACAATGATGGCAGGCCAGCGCATCGCATACTGCGGCGGCATGGATCCAAGAGACTATACAGTTGCAGGAAACGCCTTCCCGGGACGTACAAGAGTTGCATTTCCTAACTATGCCAAGACTTATCAGGCAGTAGTTGATGGTGAGTGCGATGTATGCGTTATCCCGTTTGAGAAGAGCAACTCCGGTGAGATCGGACAGGTTCTCGACATGATGTTTGCAGGTGACCTCTTCATCAACAAGGTTGTAACTGTAGAAAACGACACAGATACAGTCCGTTATGCGATAATGTCCCGCGTAGAGAACGATACCGTTCCTGCAGGTGCAGACAACAGGTTCATGATAATGTTCACCGTAAAGGATGAGCCGGGTTCACTTGCCAAGGCAATCAGCACACTCAGCTCATACGGACACAACATGAGCATCATGCGTTCAAGACACATGCCTGATCTTCCATGGAACTACTACTTCTATGCTGAGGCTGAAGGTGATGTCACCACAGCAGACGGCAAGAAGATGTTCGAAGACATGAAGAAAGTATGCCAGTCAGTAAAGATGCTCGGCTGCTACGAAGCCGTATAAGAAAAAACTACGAATGTGTCAAAGGGGCCTGTCCCTTTTGACACATTCTTTTTTTGTGTCAAATATGTCAATGGGGACGGTCCTTTCACACGGACTGGAAATGTGTCAAAAAGGACCGTCCCCGATGACACAAATTATGTTACACTTTGTATTGGCGGTATATGTTTTTTCACCATATACAATAGCGCCGCAAAAATACAGTATGGTAATTCAGGAGAAGATAAAATGAGCAGCAATTTCAATCAGGTACCCGTATTTAAAGACGGTCTCGCACAGCCTGTATTCCCGTTCACTGATGGGACAACAGGCGATTCTTATGACCCGGAGACTTCGGCAGTCGTTCGTTACTGCGTTTATGTAGAATCCGACTACGATGCTGACGGTGATGGCATGCCGGATCTTGTCAAGGCCATGGTCCAGGTCCCTCGCAGTGCAGCTGAAGGGAACTACAAGGCGGCAACAGTTTTCGAGGCCCGCCCTTACTGTTCCGGTGTCAACGCCGACGGTTATGAGCATATGGAAGAAGTCGAGTCAGATGAGCGCGACCCGTTCGATCTGTCATCACTGTACCGCAAGGCAGAGCATCAGGCTCCTGCTTCATACATGAGCGCACTTGAGGCATCCATGCAGGCTGATCCTGCAGACTGGTATTTCGATTATTCCGGAAATCAGGGTGTCAAATACTATGAGAACCTCGACAATTTTGATTACTATCTCGTCAGAGGATATGCAGTCGTCGTCAGCTCGGGCTTTGGCTCACTCGGCTCAGACGGTTTTGAATATGTAGGCTCATCCTACGAGAGAGATGCGTTCAAGGCTGTAGTCGAATGGCTCCACGGCGACCGCATCGCATATACAGACCGCAGCCGCACCACCGGTATCAGGGCTGACTGGTCGAATGGCAAAGTCGCTATGACAGGACGTTCCTACGCAGGTACCATGCCTTTTGCCGTAGCAGTAACAGGCGTGCCGGGTCTTGAGACTATCGTGCCGGTAGCAGGTATCTCTGACTGGTACAGCTTCCTCAACCAGCAGGGAGCTCAGCGCTACTGGCCTAAGGAGATGCTCATGAGCTTCCTCTCCTACTTCTGCACCAGCAGATACGGCGACCCTGCCCTCTCAGATGAGGATAAGAAGGCACTTGACGACTTCCACCGCCAGCTCGGCCTCGAGCAGCTGAAGAGCGGTTTTGACTACAGTGACTTCTGGAAGGAAGGCAACTACACACTTCAGGCGGATAATATAAAGTGCTCCGCCCTGATCGTTCACGGCCTCCACGATGAAAACGTCTCGACCAAGCAGTTCGAGATGATGCTGAAGTCATTTGAGCAGGCCGGCAGGAATGTAAAGCTGGTTCTTCACCAGGGTCCGCACATTACTCCGACCATGCCTAACAAGGGCTACGGGATCCTGATCGACGGACAGTTCTACGATGATGTAGTCAACCGCTGGATCAGCCACTATCTGTACGGCCAGGACAACGGCGCAGAGAGCATGCCTGCAGTCCTCGTCCAGAGCAACCTTGATCAGGACGTATGGTATAAGGCGGATTCATGGGATACGGGCAAAACGATGCTGCTTGAGTGCTGCTCTGAAGGCGCAGGCACCATAAATACAGACTGGAGTGCTGCAGGAATCACCCAGGACAACTTCGATGAGAAAATGTGCACTGTATCCGGCTGCATGAACAGGAGATACATGACAAAGCCTCTTGAGAGCGCTGTCACAATGCAGGGAACAGTAAGAGTCGGCTTCACTGCAGCGCTTGCCGGCGGAAACACTGAGACAGGATTCGATGCGGAGAATGTCAACGATGCGGACAAGCTGAGCTTTGCACTCGGAAGTGCATCCGGCAGACAGGACGACCTCAAGCTTACGGTACTTCTCTGCGATATCGCAGATGAACCGTTCGACGCGATCAAGACAAATGACCCTGAGAGAAATGTCGTACCTGAAAAGCTCGTCGTAAAAAGCGGAATCCCTCTCGGAGAAGGCCTCAGCAATGTTGATCTCAGGAAGTTTGACACTAAGTGCGAAGCATGGAATGTCATCACAAGAGCATACATAGATCTCTGCAACCCTGAGTCCGGATATGCGCCTGAGACATCTGCCGCTTCAGTCACACTTAAAGAAGGCGAGGCACATGATTATCATGTATATCTCAACCCTGCAAGATATACCGTTGCGGAAGGTCACCGCATAGCCGTGATTATAGGAACAGAGGATCCGGTCAACTGCCTCATCCACAAGGTATATGAGGTCGCACTTGATGATGCATCCGTAACAGCGTGCATCCCGGTGACAGACGATGCGGAACCTGTTTCTCTCTACTACGCAGAGTAAAACTGCAAGCAGTCGCTCGCAGAATTTCAGGAGGGATGGCTATTATTGGCCGTCCCTCTTTTCATGCAAGCGACACAGGACATAAAAAGAACTCCGGAAATCATCCGGAGCTCTTTCATATTTCTGATATTGATCAGATGTTACCTCTGTAATTAGCCGAGCAACTTGTCAGAGAACTTAGCCTTGATAGCCTTCTTTGCTGGGATCTGCATCTCTTCGCCAGTCTGTGGGTTGCGGCCTGTTCTTGCAGCCATTTCCTTAACCTCAACCTTGAGAACGCCAGGGATAACAACCTTGTCGCCAGCCTTCATAGCGTCAGCGATTACTTCGTGATAAGCGTCAACTGCAGCTGCAGCGTCCTTCTTTGTGAAACCAGTCTTCTCAACGAACTTTTCGATAAAATCTGCCTTTGTCATTTTAAATACTCTCCTTTGAATAAACTGAATTTATTTGATTCCTTTTTTATACCGGCCGCCCGATTCGCGACCCTACAAGAAGAGAGTATACGCTATTTCAGAGTAAAATGCTATAGTTTTCAGCCATTTTTCAAGGTTTCAGAGCTATCCGCATGATCCCGGCCTCAATTATTGCATACCAGCTGTTCAGTTTTACCCCTCTTCACGCATCCTGCCACAGGAAAGGCATGAAGAGTCCGAGCTGCTTCTCCCAGTCCGCCTCGCAGTGCCTGCCTCCTATCTGGCAGTACATCCTTGCCCTGCCGCCGGCAGCCTCAACCTTGTTGGCGGTACCCCTGATAGTACGGTACAGCCAGCTTGACCTGTCTTCTGAATCAGGATCCTTGATGCCGCCGTAACCTTCCTGCGTTCCCCAGGAGAAAAAGGCCCTGGTATCCGGATCCATGTAGGTATTGTTCATGTCATGCCACAGCATCCCGTTGACGCTGCCGATCGATGGCGAAACGCACGCAGCCTTGGAGAAATACTGATTGTATCTTACAAGTGCATAGGCTGACATCAGTCCCCCCATGCTTGAACCTCCTATTGCGGTGCACTCGCGGAAAGGCATCACCGGAAAATTCGAATCGATGTATGGCTTGAGCTCGTATACGATGCCCTGCATCGTTGCCTCGCCAAGAGGTTCTATCCCCCTGAGCCATCCACTGCCCCTGCCGTACGGCAGATACTCTGAAAGCCTCCTGTTGCCCTCATGCGCGCACTCGACTCCGACTATTATGAGCTGCTTGTCCCAGGTGCTCATATATTCATCCAGCCCCCATGACTTCCCATATGTCGCATCCTCATCGCGGAACAGGTTGTGTCCGTCGAAGAAGTACATGACCGGGAAGGGTCCCTCTCCATTATCAGGCACCCTTATATGAAGCGGCCTGTTCGCACCGAGCGAGTTGAAATAGAAATCCTGCTTTAACAGCATTGAATACCCCCTTTAATCTGAAACGCTGCAGTTGCTACCCTTCAGTAGATGTCCTGCAGCGCAATAATATCTGTCTTATTATAAATTCTGTCTTATCTCATGATGTGTATTCGCGGGATTCATCAATGATGGATCAGCTGTTCAACATATAATGCCGCTCTGCCTACTGGAGCCTGAACACTATCCCGGTCTCATCCATCTGGTCGATTATAGCCAGTGACTCAACGCGATAGCCTCTCGCACGCAGGTTGTCGCCGCCCATCTGGAACCCCTTCTCTATGGCAGCACAGCATCCGACGACTTCGCAGTCAGCGTCTTCGGCTATTGCGATCAGTCCGTTAAGGGCACTTCCGTGAGCAAGGAAATCATCCACGATCAGTATCTTCTCACCCGCAGGCAGATAGGACTTGCTGACCATGATGTGGTTCTCTCTGTCATGTGTGAATGAGTAGACCAGTGATGTGTAAACATCTCCGTCTATATTAGCCGTCCTGCTCTTCTTGGCAAATATGACCGGCAGGTCCATCGCCATTCCCGCAGCAACAGCGACCGCTATCCCTGATGCCTCAACGGTCAGGATCTTGGTAGCGCCGGAGTCTTTGAACAGTCTGGCGATCTCCGCCCCCATCTCTTTAAGGAACACGGTGTCTATCTGCTGATTGAGGAACCTGCCCACATTGAGCACTCCTCCAGGAAGCAGCATTCCTTCAGCCAGTATCTTGTCTTCTAATGCCTTCATAACGCACCCCACTTTACAAACGGCATTTCCTCATGCCATGCATAACACATTACTGAAACATTATGTGACGTATACTGATAATACCACATTAGCGGCTGATATGTTCTAAAAAATCTCATTCTGAGTCGTGAGATTCAGGCCTGTGAAATACGCGCTGAAGCCCGAAACTCTTACGATGAGGTCTCCGTACTGCTCCGGATGAGCCTGAGCAGCAAGCAGCATCAGTTCTCTTCCTTAGTGACCGGGACTTTCTTCCCGTCCACTATTGCTATGTTTATTTTGGAAAGGATGCCATCCTTGCGGCCCATCCTCGCTTCCGAAGGCATGAGGTTCTCGGCAAAAGGCGCTCCATCTATGTGATAAGGATGAAGATCGCCCGTGAGAGCTTCGCTGTCTGCCTGTCTGCAGAACGCTGCAAGCTTTCCGGTCCCGTTCAGTTCCTCCTCATCCCACACCTTAAGCGTGTCAGGATCGACATAGATATCCACGAGCCTGCCGTGAAAGCTGATATCGAACCAGTCATTCCCGAAGGTATACGCTTTGCCAGAGACCTCACCGTTACTGACGATACACTCTCTGGCACACAGCCTTCCTCCTTCACCGCTGTCCGCTATCTTGAGGTAGTTGTTTTCTCTTGTGCTGAACCACGCCCCGCCGGATCTGATCGCTTCGATCATCTCCGCCTTGAGGCTGTCATTATCTTTTGCCATAACTTCATACCCCGCTGTATTTTACCGGTGCTGCAACTGTTGCCATGGGTGTGTCCCTTGGCCTTGATAAAGTAGATGCCGTCTCTGTCATCCTGTATATTATACCGCGGACGCTTTCTGCCCCGCAATTATTGCCTCGACCTGGTCTCTCTTCTCATGCAGGACGCAGCCTCCGATGTGCTCGCCCGAGAGGACTCCGCCTTCTCTCAGTGCTGTGAAAAGGCCTGAATTCAGGGCTTCGCGTACGGATGTCTCCTTTACGTTGATATCCGAATATGCCGAGAACGGGCAAGGCTCTGCTCCGCCGTGAGAGTTGATGTGGAAGAATCCTCTTCCTGCTGCGAGGCATCCGCCCGAGCTCTTCTCATCTCCAGGGAAAGCGATGTACATCATATCGTCATGGTTGGCTCTGAGATAGTCCATGCGCTCCGTCATGAAGGCTCTGTCGTCATCGTCCGGTGCAAGCTCCTGGCTCTCGTCGGTGACAGGCACGTACTCGATGTAGAATACCGCTTTGCATCCTCTTGATCTCATGAGGTCAAGGAACTCATCCGAATACACCTCGCCGAGGTTCTCCTTGGTTACTGTAACGGATACTCCGTAAATAAGGCCTCTTGAGTGAAGCTCATCCATGTTGGAGATGAGTCTGTCATATACGCCTTCTCCGCGCCTCGAGTCGGTCTCTTCCTTTCCTCCCTCGATACTCATGACAGGGATGATGTTGCGGCACTTATCGAGAAGTTCAAAATATCTCTCATCCATGTATGTGCCGTTGGTGAATACAGGGAAAATTATATTCGACATTGTGCCCGCTGCAACGACGACATCTCTTCTCAGCATAGGCTCTCCGCCTGCAAGGAGGATGAAACTGATGCCGAGTTCTTCTGCCTCTTTGAATATCCTGAGCCACTCCTCGTCATTGAGCTGCCTTGTCGCCTCGCAGTCTACCGTGGCGTTGTTGGCACGTGAATAGCAGCCCGCGCAGTGCAGGTTGCAGCTCGAGGTTATGCTTGCGATGAGATATGAAGGGACATGAAGACCGTTCTTTTCTTCTTCTACTCTTATCTTGTTGGCCTTTGCACTGGCAAGTGCGAATTTTGCAAGGAAAGCGCTTTCGCGCGGATCCTTCAGAGTTGCCTTGAGAGCATCCTTTACGACCTGCTCAACACCGTCAGCAAGGTACTGCTGTATATCGAATTTTTCTTCCATATTATTCCGCCTTTAGTGTTATTGTGACATCTCCGTAGGTCTCAGGAACTGGATATTCGGTCTTATCTTCAGCATATCCCTCAGGAACCTTGTAAACGTGCACCGTGTATGAACTGTCTTCTTCCTGCTCGAATACCGCGATTCCGTCCGCATCAGTCTGACCCATAAGGCACATCTGAGCAGAGCAGAACTGCACAGCAACACCCTCTACCGGCGCACCGGATTCATCAACCGTTATGACGCGGTAAACATTGCCCGGGTTCTCCGGAGCCGCTGAGGCGCTGTCCGCACCGCTGCCGCCGCAGCCCGCCAGAACAAGTACGCTAAGTGCGATAACGAACAAAACAGTGATTCTTTTCATAACTGCTCCTCTCTTTTTATTTCACCGGAAGGCTTACCGGCGCAGACATTATTCCGGTCTCTTTCTCACCGGTCCCGTCTATTTCGCAGCCGTCAGGAACGCTCAGCACTTTGACCTTCATGTTCTCCGGCTTATCCGTGAACAGATGATAGTATCCGAGCTGACGAGGCTGATAATCATCTCCCGTGAATGTCCCTCCTCCATCTGTTTTCCCTTTTTAACAATTAATACACATATATATTAGCATAGCCCCATCACAACATGCACCACATCGGCTGTGTGCCATCCGATAATTATTTTCTCATTTATGAGCGGGAATTTTGCTGAAAAGCTTGATTTCTGCAGCAGAGTTGTTGTATTCTTCCTCTTCTTACAGAAAAGGATTATAATATTCAAAAAGAATACAATACACAACAAGGATAAATATAACCTGAAGGGGGGGAAAACAGACATGAAGAAGAAACTGGCTTTATTACTTAGTTTACTGATGATCTTCTCGTTCACCGTTCTTACGGCCTGCGGAGGCACCAATAACGAGGCTGCTCCTGCTGAGGAGTCTGCACCTGCTGCTGAAGAAAACACAGCTGATGCTGCTGAGGAAATTGCCGATGCCGCTGAGCACGGCTACGCCGGAAGCGATCCTGTCGAAGCTGCTGTGTATGAATATGTCGCTGACGAGCTTTCAGAGGGATATCCGGATGCGGAGTACAACATCCCGATCGTATCGATCGTCGGCACTGATGATTCCAATGCATCAGACATCCTCGTATGGGGTGACTTCTGGGTAATCAACTACAACGGTGAAGGCGACACACTCAAGGCAGCATCGGGAGGCGACTACCCGGGACTCATCCATCTCAAGAAGGATGACGACGAATACGAAGTAGTCAAAATGGACATGGTTGCTGACGGGGGCAATTTCGAGTCAAGCGCTAAGGAGATCTTCGGAGACAAGTATGATGCCTTCATGAAAGTCAACAGCGACAGCGAAGCGCGCGAGAAGCTCAGAGCTGAGACAATCGCGAATTTCGTAAAGGCCAACAGCCTGAACTTCACAAAGTATCAGGATGAAGGCTGGGACCCTGTAGACATCCCGCTGTAGGCTAAACGCATATTGCTGAAATCAGTCCGCTCCGGGCTAATGCAAAACGGGTCGCCCTTCCGGGCGGCCCGCTTATTTTGCACTATGTTCTGTTTTCATGAATGCCAATGCACATGCCTCAGGCAGCATTATCGAGCGCCTCTTCACAATGGCCGCTCCCCTTTATTTCAGTTGCTTTTGCCCGCTGCATCATCCATCGCAGCATCATACTCTTCCATCGCTTTCTCGACTCTCTCTTCGGATTCTTCTTCACCATCAAAAGTGATTTCCGAAGCCTTGTAGATGCGGTCAGCTTCAAGGGTCAGTTCTTCACTTGCCGTCTTCTCTTCCGGAGATGGGGTCAATGTGAGTTCTTCTGCTGTCCCTTCTTCCTCCCTTGATGGAGTCAGCATGAGTTCTTCACCCTTTTTTTCCTCCACTGATGGAGTCAGCATGAGTTCTTCACCCTTTTTTTCCTCCACTGATGGAGTCAGTACGAGCTCCTCTTCTGATTTCTCTTCCACCGATGGAGTCGGTATCAGCTCTCCATCCGGTTCTTCTTCCGATGATGGGGCCAGTACGAGTTCTCCGTTCTCTTCCGGCTCCTGCTCCTTAGGATCAGATATATGTAATTCCAGTTCCTCCGGAACTTTTTCTTCCAACATTTTACAGCTCCCTTCTTCTGTCCCTCCAGTACCCGGGGGATTTCATTCGCCTGTTCCCAGGATATCTCATTCCGGCGGCTATTTGCCGGCGGCTGAGAACGGGCAGCGTTTTCCTATGCACTGATTGTTCTCTGACGACCTCGTGCAGGTGACTTTGTGTCTGTCCATTCCGATGCCAAAATTCTCTTTGACAAAATCAATCGCCTCAAGGATCGAGAGATATGAGTCTCTCTTGCAGCAGCGCGGGCCGCCGATGTCACCTATCGCCTGAAGGGATCTTGACGTCATCTTGTGCGACAGTGCAAAAGGCTTATTCTCGAGTGGCGTGGATCCCGATATGATCGAGACGAACATGCCCGAACTGATTCCCGCTCCGCATGCTCCCCAGAAACCGCACGCACCTCCGGGAACGCTTTTGCCCCTGCTCATCATCTCAGCGAGCGCGGAGTCAAGATCGATATCTCCCCCGGCATTCCTGTACGCAGTCAGTAGCGAGGCACCGACCATTACATGATGCTCCGGACCATGCATGTGACAGAAATCCATTGACATCATCTTCTCAAGTATCTCCACAGGATCCTTTGATGACTCTTCGAGGCACACTCCGATGATCGCATCCATTCCTTCGGTATGACATTCATTGCATACGTAGTGTCCGTTGATGCACCTGGTCTTGCTGATTTCCTTTTTATGGCAGATGGCGCACTCCATGAGTTCACCTATCTCAAGGTATTCAAGCGGCGCTTTGCATATTAGGCACTCTTCGTTTTTCATCGCTCTTCCCTTCCTTTTCAAAGCCTATAATCCGGTTCTGTATAATTCGATCACATTTATGACAGGCAGCAGTCATAATTTCCGATATGTCCAGCGTCCACACTCTGCAGCGCCTTTCTCAGTTGGACAGGAGACGTTATCCTGCGATCAGGTCTTCCGGAAACTCTACATCCCGGTGATTTCTTCCAGAAACGCTCTGGCTTCTGCGGCGCCACCGCAGGACCGGAAGCTTTCGGATATCTTAGTTGCATTGTCTTTATAATCCGGCTCATACAGGACC
>OMZI01000034.1 GCA_900315485.1 uncultured Eubacteriales bacterium
TTCCATCGCTTTATATTTAGGTGTAGCCTTATTTATTTAGGTATTACCTAATATACTATAGCAATTTCAATATGTCAACTTAATCATTCTCCGATGATTATGAAGAGCTATGAATGCAGCCGAGTTGCTCAATATGCAGGACTTGAATACTTCTCTTGGCGATACTACTGAGGCATCCAGTGTTCCCATACTACAGATATTCAGATTGATCGGCTGACCGTTAGTCTTGAGATTCAACACAGCAAATACCTCTCTGTCATATGTCGCAAGTTCTTCTGCAATCACCCTGATAGCATCATCAGGAGTCCGGATCTTCTCGGCGCTGTACAGCGATGGCTCTTTTACCATGCGGATATTGACCACCTGTATCTTTTCATCATTCCTCTTCCTTCCCATTGGATAGCACCATCCCTTCAAGCGACAGAGACAGGATCTCTCCATCCTCAAGTTCATCTACCAGCGACTTCAGTGTCGCTATGTCAGGGGCATCAATGGTCCCAGTTTCTGTTAAATGATCCTGCATTTCTATCATCATCTGCATCTTTCTTAGCCTCCTTTTTCACCGGCACCGGGTCTGTGCCGTTGCAGAGATATGCGATGACATCGTGATTTTTGATAGCCTTCTTGAGTCCGCGGATCTCCGTGATTTCTTTCGCAAGATCATTCTCATCTATCACATCTATGTCTATCGCCATAATTTTCTTCTCGGTGTCAAAGCCCTTGTCGCTGATCTTGGACAGGGCTGCTGCCTTCTTCTTGTCTATTGCCATCCTTATCCTCCTTTTCCTTTCTCATTCCCAGTTTTCTCATTACATCCGGAAGACAGTAACCGCAGAATGGTGCGAGTTTATTACGGTACTTGCAGTCATCCGGACACTGTATCTTCGGATATTCCCACAGATATCCCATGGCTACGATCTCATCAGGTCCTTGCCATAGCTCGTAAAAGCATAGCTGTGTGTATGATCGAACTTGCTCTTGTTATACACACCGACCTTGATGACTCCTTCCTTCAGAAGCTTTTTCACTGCTGTACGCACCATATGCACCGTCAGGAACGGCAGATAAACAGTGATCCTTTTGTATGAAGCCTTTACCCACGGGTATCCGTTGATATAAAAAGCCGCGTTAGGGCTCGCCTGAGTCTCCCACAGTTTAGATGCAACAACGGCTGCATTAGTCCCGCACAGCCTGGCTATTTCAGCATTCAAAGTGATTTCTTTATTGTTCATTGATATTTCCTCCATGCTTTATAAAGAAGCAGGAGCGGTCACCATTACGATGCCGCTCCTTCTATCAGTTATTCATTATTGCAGACAGTATCAGGCGAACATTGCCAGATCTTCCTGTCTTTCCTTATGCCTGCGAACAGCCTCTTTTACCGCCATGGACATGGCTGCAGCAAGAGCACCTGTGAACAGGATGCCCCAGAGCAGCAGCATAGTTCTGTCGCCTGTCTTAGGCGGAGGGCTTACGACCGGGCCGTCTTTGACCTTCACGGTCTGGCCTTTATCCTTGAGATCCTTATGCTCGGCTATCTTGGTCAGCGTGGTCTTTTCAAGATCATCGCCTTCCTTATAGTCATTGAGCCTGTACGCGGTCTCGAAAGCAACAAGTTCTTTCCCCTTGAGGTTCGTGGTATCGATCGTGAATGTGACCTTTACCTTCCCGCTGGATTTCTTAGGTTTGAATGGTTCACTCCATACAGTGACTTCGTGGCCATGCTCGACCAGCGGATCGCCGCTGTCCTTGACCATGAGGGTTCCTTCGAGCATATACCACTTTGTAGGATCGAGTCCTTTGTACTCGACCGTGTCAGTGAGCTTCGTCTCCTTGCATGGATCAACTTCCTTGGCCTTCTTATTGCCGGTCAGTGTAGTACCGATCTCAGGTGTCTGGACCGGAGTCTGGGCCACGTCATTCTTTGGTTCAAGAGTATTCGGCTCATTAGGATTTTCAGGATTAGGATAGGTTACATTATCGCAGTATGCGGTATTCCAGTAGCCGTCCTTATCATCGGTCTTGTTCTTCTGATACTCTTTGTTGGTATCATGTCCCTTGCCATCAAGCGAGTCGGAATCCTTTGCTTTGGCTGCAAGGTACTCCTTAGCACTGTCACTTACTACAGCAGTATATGTGACTACCGCCTTCTCACCAGACTCAAGAGTGATGTTCGCAATGAACTCATCCTTTCCCTTATTATTCCAGGTACCTTCGCCATTGAACTTGACATCTTTCAGCTTAGGTACAGTGAAGTATTCAGGGTTCTGAGTGAACTGATCCGATACATCCATCGTCAGAACGACGTTTCCGGTGTTCTCGACATGGACTTCGTACTCTACCTCATCCTGTGCAAAGAAGCCATACTTGTCACCCTTTGACGGAGCCTTTGTGGTACGGATCTTGTACATCTCGTATGAAGGCTGCATATACTCCCAGGTGATAGTCTGGCCTTCATCCTCGATATCCTCGTGCTTCGCAGCGATCGCACCGGTAGAATCAAACACCTTCTCGAATACGACGGTGTCCTTGCCATATAGCATGCTGCCGTCGAAAGTGAATATCACTTTGACCTTGCCGTTTGAGGTTCTCGCAACGAATTCCTGCTCAGCAGTGATCTCTTTGCCTGCAGCATCTTTACAGACTTCGCCCGTTGCCTTATCCATCAGACGGCCTTTTGCTGTGTAGGTCTCACCTTTCCTGAGGTTCTTATACTCGATCTCATCAACAAGCTTGATCTCCTTCTTCGGGAGGATCTTCGTGTTCTTTCCATCAACGGATGCAGTCGTTCCGATCTCCGGCACATCGTCAGTGATGGTCTCAAGATCCACAAATCCGTTCTGGGACTTCTGATCTACCGTGAAGTAGAACTTCTGAAGTATATATTCCTCATTATGCTCGCATGGCATCTCTTCAAGGATATATGAATCATATGGGAGGGCTCCGAACTTGCTGTTCATATCAGCCTTGTCTCCGAACTCGCCTGTACCGAACCATACGCCGTGCAGGATATCATCCTTTCTCTTTACAAGATCAGCGGTCTTGATGTCCTTAGCCTGAAGCAGGTCATCGAACGGGTTCTGCTTACGTGCGATATCTGCTTCCTCATCCTCATCGAGGTCGCCGGCAGCTCTCCTGTCTTTGGTGGAGAAAAATCCGTTAGCATCTGTTACGACTACATGAGTCTCGCCATTAGTCACGCTGATGATCTTGAATGGTACATAGCTGAATCTCTCCGATGTCGAGTCGGCTATCTTAGTTCCCTGTACGTCGGACCTGTATACATAGTCATCAAAGGTAAGAGCGATCTCATTCTTGTTATCATCAAATGCAACGATGACTCCATCTTCTCTGATGGTAAACATGTGCTCGGTCTTGTCCGTGCGCTGGTATGATTCATTTGTCTTCGACTCGCGGATGGTGTAAGTGCCATATGGCAGGTCATCCGCAAGAGTCTCAGCAGTATATGCCTTCTTTTCCTCGTTCCAGTGGACGGTTATCTTACCTACATCCTGACCGGATTTAACTCGTTTTATCGACTCATTCTCGAACAGATCTTTCTTCGAGGCCAGCTTCTTCCAGTTGACCTTATCAGTCTTGTTGTCGAGATCCTTTCTGACAACCACGTCCCTGCCGGATACGTTCTTGATCGTCATGACTATGCCATCGAGATGAGCACCGCCGAGAGCTTCAGGTTTGACAAGTTCCTTATCCCTTTTGATGATCTGGACGCCGCCTCTTTCTACAGCCTCTCTGACCTTGTCCTCAGTCAGATCAACAATGACTCCATCCTCTCTGATCCTGAAAGCACGGGACCATTCAGTGTTCAGAAGATAGCCCTGCGACGGCTTCGTCTCCTTTACGAGATAGGATCCGTATGGCAGGTCATGATCTCCGGAAGTTGCGATACCATCGGCATTCGTGGTGATGACAAGCGCCGCTTCTCCTTTTCCGATCTCTTTGCCCTTGACCATTACCGTCTCAGCCGACTGGTTGTAGATTGTGAATTCGGCTCCCTTGAGAGTCGCATCGCCCTGGGCATAGTTTTCATCAAGGTCGTTATCGATCTTGGCAAGTTTGACACCGCCTCTCTTGATCGTGTCATCTCCCTTGATCTTCTCGTTATAGGTCTTAACGTGCAGATTGTCAGTGCCGTCTTCAGTGACATGACATACCAGCTTCTCACTGTTCACAAGATAGCCTTCAGGGGCTTCCACTTCGCGGATCACATATGTTCCAAGAGGATAGCAGATCTTACCGTCCTTATCCTTGTAGAACGGTGAATTGGTCTTACCGGACGCAGTGACCGGGTTACTTCCGCTGATCTTACCCTTGGCATCTGTGACGAGGTTCCATGTTGCGAGCAGTTTATTTGATGCTTCGGCTTTTGCTACAGTATCGTACTGCCCGCCGTAGAACTTGAATTCATATACAGCGCCCGCAAGTGTAGCATCACCTTCGCCGTGATCATGCGGATATCCGACAGGATTCTTCGTGAGCAGGAGCTCTATCAGATCAGTAATTGGTTCATCCTTTGCTGTGAAGGTAGTGGTTTCTTCCGATTCGATCTTGACGCTGTATGTTCCCTCGTCCTTCGCATATCCCGGAGGAGCCTTTGTTTCCTTCACAGTATATTTACCTGCCAGCAGCTCAAGAGTGTTGCTCTCGCCGTTTGCTTTGAGTGTGAGTACGCCGACGCTTTTGTTAGAGCTGTCATATACCGTGTACTCAGCTCCGGCGATAGAGTAGCAGGAGTTCCCGTCTGTAATTGAAGTCCTGTTGCTGACCTTCTTCATGTTGAGGTATCCCGGTGATTCAAGATAGCCAACGATCATGTCCTGTACTCCAGACATATATGCGATGAATACTTTGAAGCTGTCCGGGACCGCATCGTCCTTTGAGCTGTCTTCTTTCCAGAGCGCATCACCCAGTTTCTTGGCCTTTGTCCATACGTCACCAAGTCCGGAAGCATGTGTCCCGTTCCAGGTGTCCATATCTGACGGCCTTCCGGCGTAGACATAGGAGAGCGCCAGGTGGGCGATACCCCAGTCCTTGCTGAAGTCTCCTGTGTAGTAATCGTTACGGATATTCTTAACGTTGTCATCGTAACCAGGGTATGACGGAGAGTAGTAGACGACATTTCTGAGCGCGTTCCACTTTCCGGAATCGTCCTCATCAGTAACGACCTTGTCCACTGTCACCGTTCCTGTAGGTGGTGAGTTCTTAGCCGGCTGCACACAGTATGAGTATCTGCTGCCGAGATCATCACCGAGGTCACATTTTCTTGAATTACTGTATCCGCCATCGCCGGATCCATATCTGATCTGGCCTCCGTCGGTCACTGTGTACTTGCTGCCCACCTTACCGCTGAATCCCGCCGCGGATACTGTCTGTGTCACCAGTCCGAGGATCATGATCAGGGCAAGCATTGTGGTCAGCATGCGCTTTGCTGCGCCGTGATAATTGTTATCTGTCATTGCTTTGATTCTCCTTTCTCTAGTTTCAGATCGACATGAATGCGAGAATGAACACCGGCATGCTGATAAGGACCAGGACTCCTGTGAGAATCCAGGAGAGTCTGTTAGCTGCCTTTTCGCTGAGATAGAGCTGCATACCCGTTTCGTCAGTGCAGATGATCACGTCGTCTTTTGATTTGCTGTCTTTGTCTTTCGTCATTTGGGTTCCTTTCCCGCAAATCCGGGCAAAAGAAAAACGCCCAGGCTGTTTTGCTCTGAGCGTTGATGCTTTGTCATGATATTGCGATTATTATAATATTATTATCTTCTTCGGTTTGTATCTGGTAGTTATAGAGGAGGGGTTACAGGGGAGGAGATGTGCTGATGAGCGCTCACTGCGATCTACCTCGCATCATCCCTCGTTCTCTGACGTTCACGGAACCTGGCATAGTGCTCCATGGCAGCTGCGACATAGTCTTCTCGCTTTGACATCGGAAGATCCGGCGGGAATAGCCTTGAGAAGCGCTCTCCTCTGAGTATTATCTTTTCCTTCTGATTTGGCTTTTCCTCCATCATGATCGCTTCTATGGCTTCCGGTGTCAGTTTATCTGACTCAGACAGTCTCCTCATGCGGATTGCCTGAGCATATGAAGGAGTGCAGCTTTCCAGTTCCATGCTCTCCCATATCATGCCTTGCTGAAGCTTTGGTATATATGAGAGTTCGACTGCAGGTCTCATGGCTATTTGTCCTTCATCGACCATATCCAGGATCTCCGGCAAAAGTTCTGTGAGGCGAATATATCGAGAGATAGTTCTTCCACTTTCCCCAGTTAAATCACCAATTGCATCTCTTGACTTGTGGACACGTGGTCCACAAGTTGCTCCATTCCTTTGTCCCTGTCTATTCATCGCCTCCAGCCTCATCTTGTATGCGAACGCTTTCTCAGATGGCAGTATCATTGTCCTCTGGAAGTTCGACTCGACCATGAATATGGTCGCTTCATCCCGTGACATATCCACGACTTCGCATCTGAGCGTCTGTATGCCTGCCAGCTGACAGGCTCTGAATCTCCTATGCCCTGAAAGCAGCTCATATCTCCCGTCTTCTTTCTTTCGGACTGTTGCGGGAGTGAGCACTCCATTCGTTCTGACTGACTCAACAAGATTCATCATATCTTCGTCATCTCTGACCTTGAAGGGATGATCTGGAAAAGGATCGATCTCATCGAGCGGTATTTCAAATATCCGTTTCAGCTTAGCATCGTCTCTTTCCTCCTGTGATGAAAACAGGTCATCGAGCGATGGAAGCTTCATCTCTATGTCTCTCGCGTTCGCCATGCTTCATCACCTCCCTTGTCAGCTGCTCATATGCCTTGGCCGGCTTTGAGTCCTTGTCATATTCGAAGATGCTCATTCCTGCCTTTGATGCCTCAGCCGCCTTCACTGCGACCGGGATCTGTGTATCAAAGATCCTGATCTGCATCCCGTATTGAGTCCTGATTTTATCAATGACTTCCTTAGCCAGATTAGTCCTGTTGTCGACAAGTGTCATGACTATACCACCTATCTGCAACTTGTCATTCGTATGGTTTCTGACCATGTCTATGCTGCGCATCAGCTGAGTCATTCCCTTTGCAGGCAGGTACTGTGCCTGGACCGGAATAATGACACTGTCAGCTGCCGTCAGAGCGTTGATAGTGATCATTCCCAGTGAAGGCATGCAGTCTATCAGGATATAGTCATAATCCTTCTTTACATCCTTCAGCAGATTTGCCAGTATCTTTTCTCTGCTCATCGCATTCACAAGCTGTGTCTCCATTGATGAGAGATCAAGATTGGATGGTATCAGGTCAACTCCTTCCGGGTGATGCAGGACAGTGTCCTTCACATCCGGCTTGTGGTTCTGTGTCATCAGATACATAAGCCTTCCGAGTGACTTGTCCAGTGAGTCTGCATCCCAACCCAAAGCAGAAGTAAGATCGTTCTGCGGGTCCCCATCAACAAGCAATACCTTTTTCCCTTCTCTGGCTAATCCGATCCCCAGATTTAGGGTTGTCGTTGTCTTGCCGACACCTCCTTTCTGATTGCATATAGCTATTGTTTTCGCCATTCAAACACCTCCTTAGCTGAATCTCTCAGCAAGTTCCACATTGTGCTCA
The DNA here is from genome assembly GCA_900315485.1 of uncultured Eubacteriales bacterium. Classification (GTDB taxonomy): domain Bacteria; phylum Bacillota; class Clostridia; order Peptostreptococcales; family Anaerovoracaceae; genus Crickella. The sequence continues at coordinate 7,616 of OMZI01000034.1, forward strand.
TCAACCCAGCATTCTACAGCGAACCAATCAATATCTTCTTCCTGCATGAATGAATCTATGAAATACTCATGAATATCTGAATCGATACCGGCACAGATATCAAGTATCTCAAGGTCCTCCGCTTCTGCTGTCATTCCATGCGAGAAAAACGCCATCTGCAGCATCCTGATTGCATCGACAGGATCTGACTCCTGGATGCTCACGATCATCTGCCTGATGTCTGAGAACCTCTTTCCGTCCATCATGCCCGTGAATCTCTCTGCTGTCTTATGGGCCATGAACGATGCCACTTCGACAGCAACATCTTCGTTTTTACCTCCTTCAAGATTCCTGATGATAGATTCGCCTATTTCGGCGTCCCCATCATTGATGCAGATTGCACTGATCATGATTTCCAGATCCTTCTGGTTGTCCTTGCTGATCTTTCTGTTTCTGAAACTTCTTCTCATAATATGTGTCCTTTCTCCGCTAACCGGCTGCAATTAAACAGGCTCTACACCGTAGCGTGCAGAGCCATGTAATACAGCCAGAGCTGAAAGGACTGTCGTCAATCAACGAATCTGATCAGAAGGTCATCAACAGCATCAGTGTATCTGCCTTCTGCTATAAGCTGGTTCTTGAGCTCAATAAGTGCAAGCACTATGATCCTCATCTCGTCATATGTGAACTTCATTTTGGGTCTGAACATGATGCCTTACCTCCTTCTGAATATATTTAATAATCACAATTCAGTTTTTGCAATTGTGCAATTCTTTCGTGATCGAACTGCTCCCAGTATAGTTCCTGCCTTCTCAGCACTCTTTCCTTCTTTGCGAAAAAGCTAATGAGAGCATGAATCTCCACGACTTCTTTCCTGCCAAAATTGCAGGAAGGGAATCTTCTGTCGAAAAACAACAGCCTCACTTCATCTTCACTCCAGCCACTCAGTTCCTGAATATCTGCCTTTGTAAAAAACACCACCTCTGGTGAATAATACCTGCCGCTAACATCGAGCCAGTCAAGTTTGAGGTTATCTACTATTTTGCGGGGTCTGGCATAGGATGGGTCTGAGTAGTATCTGTATACGTCTGTATCCCAGTAATCCATCATAATCACCTCCAGAGCGTATCTTTTGCTTTCTCCCGTCTAACCGAAAGAAATTGCATCAAAGCATGGTTTTCAACCACTTTTCTCTTTCCGTAATCGATTGATGGAAATCTCGGATCATTGAAAAGCTTCTGTACCGTTGTATAACTCCAGCGGGTCATATTCACGATATCTTCGATCGAGTAGAGTATCACCTCGGATGATACATATATCTTTCCCAGATCTGATACTTCATCCCAGGTCCTTTCTCTCGGTCTAGGAATGTTCTGCCTTCTTGCCATCATTGCCTCCTTGTATTATTGCTGCAATATATGGTACCAGTGTAATTAAGAGGTATGATCATCTCAATTGTGCAAATCTAGGCAAAGAAAAAAGGCATAATCTGCTGGTTTTCGCAAATTATGCCTCGTTTTTCACTCAAGTGGGGTAGTCATAAGTCTTCATAAGTTGTTATATGAGCTTGATGAAGACTCGGAACCCTTTCATAAGTCTTTATATCTTGTTATTGTAATGGGGTAAAAATGGGGTAGTAACTGCCGATATGGGGTAGCAAATCTGCTTAACGAAGCGATCATTCAGATCGTTCCTTTTGTCTCAGATTGTCGTCTTTGACCCCTTTCCCATGCTTTCTAGTACAGCTTTGCTCCTGCCGGGATCCTGTCGTCTACGAGCAGGAGGTTGAGCATCTCCTCGCCGTCATACTCGTTGACCGCGCTGATCAGCATGCCGTTACTGTACTCGCCCATCATCTTTCTCGGCGGAAGGTTCACGATCGCTATCGCAGTCTTTCCAACGAGTTCAGAAGGATCGTAGTACTTCTTGATGCCGCTGAGGATGACTCTGTCCTCTCCGGATCCGTCGTTCAGGACGAACTTCAGCAGCTTGTCTGACTTCTTCACTTCCTCGCAGGATTTGATCTTCACTGCTCTGAAATCCGACTTGCTGAAGGTATCAAAGTCCACTTCTTCTTCGAAGAGCGGCTCCACCTTGACCTTGCTGAAATCGATCTCAACGCGCTCTTTCTTTGCGCCGCCCTTGCCTTCCGGCTTCATTGTCGGGAAGAGCTGGACGTCTCTGATAGTTGCGCTGTCGGTCAGCAGCATGACGAGTCTGTCAACGCCGATTCCGATGCCGCCTGTAGGAGGCATACCGACCTCAAGAGCATTGACGAAGTCTGTATCCATCGGATGAGCCTCATCATCGATACCAAGGTCGAGCTGTCTCTGCTGCTCAGCGAACCTCTCATACTGATCGATAGGGTCATTCAGCTCGGAGAAAGCGTTGGACATCTCCCATCCGTTGATGTATGACTCGAATCTTCTTGTGATCCTAGGATCCTTAGGGTCCTTCTTGGCCAGTGGGGATACTTCAAGCGGATGTCCGCATACGAAGCACGGTCCGTCGAGGAATCCAGGGATGTCCTCGCAGTAATCCTCGAACATCTCAGCGATGATCTTTCCTCTTGACCAGTCAGCCTCGTTCTCGAAAGTCATTCCGTACTTCTTTGCAGCCTCGATCGCCTCTTCATCACTGTCGATCTTATCGAACGGGATGCCTGTAGCATCGATGACAGCCTGTGTCATGTCGATCTTTCTCCATGGCGGAGTGACGTCGAATTCCTTGTCGCCGTACTTGACGATAGGAGTTCCGTTTACAGCCATAGCGCACTTGTATGTTACCTGCTCCATGAGATCCATCATGGTCTCGAGGTTGACATATGCCTTGTACGCTTCCATCGATGTGAACTCAGGGCTGTGGTTCTTATCCATGCCCTCATTACGGAATACCTTGCCGATCTCATATACGCCGTCAAGTCCGCCGACGATCAGTCTCTTGAGGTGGAGCTCAAGAGAGATCCTCAGAGTCATGTCGATGTCGAGTGTGTTGTGATGTGTCCAGAAAGGCCTTGCAGCAGCGCCGCCTGCGATGTTGCCCAGTACAGGTGTCTCGACCTCCATCAGATCGTAATCCTCCTCGAGGACTTTACGCATGGTGCTGATGATCTTGGCTCTCTTGCGGAATGTATCTCTTACATCCTCATTCATGATGAGGTCTACGTATCTCTGACGGTATCTGAGGTCCATATCCTTGAGACCGTGCCACTTGTTAGGCAGTACCTGCAGGGACTTGCAGAGGAGCTTTACCTCCATTGCCCTTACGCTGATCTCGCCTGTCTTGGTCTTGAATACGACACCGGTAACACCGAGGATATCGCCTACATCGTATGTCTTGAATACGTTGTACTCATCCTGTCCGATGTTGTCTCTTGCTACGAAGATCTGGATGCGGCCCTGCTTGTCCTGCATGTCGACGAAGGCTACCTTGCCCATGCGGCGGAAAGCCATGATACGTCCTGCGACTCTGACCTCCTGATCCTCCATCGCATCAAAAGTCTCCTTGATGTCAGCAGAGTGAGCAGTCACGTCAAAAGTCTCTTCGCGGAACGGGTCTCTTCCCATCTCACGGAGCTCTTCCAGTTTCTTTCTCTTGATCTGTCTCTGTTCGCCTATTTCCTTTTCAGTCAGTTCTCTTTCTTCTGCCTGAGGGTTCGGGTTCGCATTGTTTTCTGACATTATCTCTTGACCTCCAGAATCTCATACTTAGCCATGCCGTCCGGTACCTGGAACTCTACTACATCACCGGCCTTGTTGCCGATAAGATGCTCGCCTACGAGTGAAGCGTTGGAGAGCTTGCCGTTCAGAGGATCAGCCTCTGTTGTACCAACGATCTTATATGTTGCAGTGATACCGAGGTTCAGCTCCTTGATGGTGACTGTACGTCCTGTCTGAACAGTGTCGTCGCCTTCATCTGACTCGTCAACGATGACTGCGGTACGGAGGATCTCCTCGATCTCAGTGATTCTCTCCTCAGTTTCAGCCTGAGCGTCCTTGGCTGCATCGTACTCAGCGTTCTCGCTGATATCTCCGAGCGCGATGGCTTCCTTGAGCCTGAGAGCGTTCTCCTTACGTACTACGGTAATAAGATGTTCGAGTTCGGCATTAAGGTTATCATAACCTTCTCTTGTCATTTCATGGGTATTGTTCGGTGCCATTTCTTTTCCTTTCAGTGCAAAATGATATTGCGTTTATTGGTTATTTATTATCTATTGATCTTTTAACAGCGTTCTGCTGATAATAACTGTTTTCATTCAGGCAGGTGCCCTTCCCGCAGCTGCTAGAGCAGGCATCCTATCTCGCCTGATTCATATTTGGTCACATTCTCGCTCGATGAGAGGTTGAGCATGGCCGAGTAGTGGAGCTTGAACCGGATCACATCTCCCACCTTTATCATCTCTTCGCAGTCTTCGATGTCCAGGATGGTGTGGTCTCCCGAGCATCCAAGGACGAAGGATCCTTCAAGCTGAGGCAAAATGTCTCCGTAGTCGCCGAAGTCCGCTCCTCCTATCGCGAGGAGTGCCCTTCTGCGGTTGCCCCTGTCTCTGTACTTAGGTGTCTTGCCGAAAGCGTTGACCCCGAGTTCTCCGATCGGGTGCGTCGGCTTGGTCCTTACTTCTATGACCTCTGCCTCAAGAGTGAAAGCGTCATCATAGAGGACATCAGCCTCTGTCCTGCCGTAGCATCTGCGCAGGTCTTCAAGTGCTCCGCAGAACGGAAGCGCTCCTATCCTCAGCATGTTTATCTTGCCCGGCATCTCCTTGTCAAACACCGGCATGAGGCTTGACGTAGCTCCGCCGGATACTATCTCAAGCGGTCTGCCGATCGCCTGCTCAACAGCCTCTGCGTATTCCGCGAGCTGCTGCATCTTGTCCGCTGTCGGCTTGACCGATCCGTAGCATCCGAGGTTGGTCCCTATGCCGGCGAGGTGGAGTCCCGTCAGAGTCTCCTCTGTGTATTTTGCCACATCGACGAGCTCTTCCGGATCGAAGAAGCCCTCTCTCAGGTCCCCGAGGTCGGCCATCAGGATGACATTGTGTATCTTTCCGTTCCTGATCGCTGCTTCATCAGCCGCCTTCAGAGTTGTGAATTCACTCTGCAGGCTGTAGTCGCAGATCGTGACCATCTCCTCCAGTTCAGAGAGCATCGGCACTCTGATCATCATCATCGGGAGCTTCACTCCGGCAGCTTTGGCTCTTGCCAGCTGCTCAAGTCTTGATGAAGCGATCCACTTTGCTCCGCATGCCTCATAGTCGATGGCGACGGAAGCGAGTCCGCCCGTTCCCTTGATGACTCCGGCAACATCTATGCCTGCATCAGTGCACCATCCGACTATCGTCTTCATGTTGGAGCGGATCTTTTCGTGGTCGATTATAAGCGAAGGCCTTTTCTTCATTATATATACCCCCTTCACTGTCCTGGCTGCCGGCCTTTTCTAGTCGGCCAGCTTGTTCTCCTCGACGAATCTCCTGATCTTCATTCCGGTCGTCTTGTTGAACTCGCCCTTCCTGAGAACGATGTGCTTCACTCTCTTCCAGTCAGGCCACTGTGCGTTGAGCTTGTCTATCTCGCTGCTGACAAGCGCCAGTACTGCGCTGTCGTCATCCGCATTGTCGCCAAGTGCATCTCTGACATTCTCCTTATCAGTTCTCAGCGTTACATAGATACCTCTGAGCATCCTGTCCTCGTTCGTCTCATCAGCCCATACCATGCATTCCTCGATGTAAGGGCTCCTTGCGATCTTCTCTTCGAGCTCTTCAGGGAAAACGTTCTTGCCGTTGGCTGCGATGATGACGTTCTTCTTGCGGCCTGTTATATATACGTAGTTGTCCGCATCGAGATGTCCGATGTCTCCTGTGTGGAACCATCCGTTCTCCATGCTGGCATCTGTTGCTTCCTGATTCTTGTAGTAGCCCATCATGACCATAGGCCCTCTGAAGCAGATCTCACCGTTGCCGTCCTCATCCTTGTCGATGATCTTGCACTCAGTGAACTGGAACAGCTTACCTGCGCTGTCATTGCGCATGTACTTCCACTGGTCAGGATTGAGAGCGACCATCGGCGAAGTCTCTGTCAGGCCATAGCCCTGCAGACACGGGATGCCCATGCTGCGGAAGAAAGCGAGGACCTTAGGGTCGACTCTCGCACCGCCGGCGATGAACATGTCGATGTTTCCGCCGAACTGCGCCATTATCTTCTTAGCGATAGGCTTCGCAACGTTGATGCCGATTTTGCTTGTAACATTGTTGATCGCGAAGAGCGTATTGACCAGCTTGTCCTGGCCCTGCTTCTTCAGCGTCTTCTGTATAGTGTTGTAGAACTTCTCGTAGATCAGCGGGACTGCGAGCAGGAATGTCGGATGGACCGCCTGCATGTCCTTGGTGATGTACTTGAGTCCTCTGCAGAATGCCATGGATGCACCCATGAACATTCCCTCGAGCATCGTGCATGTGCACTCATATGTATGATGGATAGGCAGTACACTGAAGAAGATGTCCTCAGGGCATACCTCCAGATAAGTCTGTGCAATAAGGATGTCAGTGCAGAGGTTGCGGTGCGAAAGCATTACTCCCTTGCTGACACCTGTAGTTCCCGATGTGAATATGATGGACACCATGTCCGATGCTCTTACCCTTGCATCGAGGAAGGTCCTGTCGCCGGCTTCAACTGCCGCGATACCTTCAGCTCTGAGAACATCCCATGAATACAGTCCGTTCTTCTCATCCTCGTGAGCTTCTTTGCCCACTCCGATGACCATTCTGAGTCTGGTCTTTCCGGACACTCTGATCTTTCTGAAGATGTCGTAGTACTTGTCCTGGCAGCAGATGACTGCATCGATGTCACCCATTTCGATCAGGTTCTCAAGCTCTTCAGTAGACAGCTCCTTGTCGAGCGGAACGACGACTCCGGTGCCGCCTGTTACGGCAAAATACGATTCTGCCCATTCGTAGCAGTTCGCTCCGATGACACCGATGTGTGCACCTCTGAGACCGAGCTTCATCAGCGATGTCCCGAGTCCTCTTACATCTCTTCTTACATCGTTATATGTGAATTCGGTATATTCCTTGTCGCCCGGCATGATCTGGTGATAGAGCACCTTGCCGCCCCAGATATCCGCGCTTGATTCAAGGAGGTACTTGAGGTCAGTTACAGCCCTTCCGATCCTGTACATTACCTCCGGTACGTTGCTGTCAGTGATAGCGTTGACATAGCTCTGCATGTCTGCCATCTCTGCTTCTTTAAGTTCAGCGTATTCCTCTTCACTCATCGCATACAGATCTGCATCTGCATACTTTTCCAGTACTTTCTTATATTCCTTTTCCATTAACATCTCCCAGTTATCCATCAGAAAACGCAACTGATAGATTCTACCATTAACCCCCTTGTTTTACAAGGAACTGCGCTATTCCTCAGGCAGTTTCACTACATCGATCCACTCGAGCGCACCCGATACCTCAAACAGCTCATCCGGTGTGAACTCTGCTGCCGAATTGGATGATCCGCATGCAGGGAAAACCGACTCGAACCTCTTCATCGTCTCGTCGCAATAGATGCGCACGTCATCTCTTGTGACTCCGAACGCGCAAACTCCGCCGATTTCATGATTGGTATACTCAGGCACCTCTTCAGGCGAAAGCATTTTGGCCTTTTCCCCGAAAAACGCCTTATACTTCTTATTGTCTATCCTCGCATCGCCTGCTGCCTGGATCAGGATTCCGGTGCCGTCCTTCAGCTTGAAGCTCAGAGTCTTGCATATCCTTGCAGGCTCGGTGCCTACTGCCTTTGCGGCCAGCTCTACGGTAGCGCTCGAAACATCGAACTCCCGTATCCTGTCTTCATATCCCTTTTCTTTAAGATACGCTCTTGCGATCTCTATCGACATGTGAATCTCCTCCCAATTATTGTTTTACTTTGTATAGTACCAGCCCGATCACCAGCCCGATCAGCGACGGCACGACCCATCCGAGGCCGATGTCGAAGAACGGGAAAACTTTGCCCGCAAACTCTGTCATGGCCGGAATGTTCAGTGCTGTCTGAACTCCTTCAGGCAGTGTCTTCGCAAAGTCGAATATGGCTGCAATGAAGGCTCCTGCTGTAACGCAGCGGTATACGTGCTTGCTGCCGCCGAATGATCTCTCCGCGAGTGCCATGACCACGAGTGTGATAACCAGCGGGTACAGCAGCATCAGGAACGGTACTGCGTAGTTTATGATGGCTGTCAGCCCTACATTCGAGATGACAAATGAGAATGCTGTGAATGCTATCGCCCAGCCTCTGTAGCTGAGTGTGCCAGGGAACATCTTGACGAACATCTCTGAGCAGCTAGTTACAAGTCCGAGCGCCGTCTTCAGGCAGGCAAATGTAATCGTTATTGCAAGTACAAAACTCCCGAAGCCTCCGAGATAGTGGGACGATATCTGCGTAAGTGCTATCGCTCCGTTGTCTGATGTCTCGAACAGTCCTCTGGACTGCGCTCCCATCAGTATGGTCAGGAGGTATATCACCACCATCAGAACTCCGGTGTATATGCCAGCTTTCAGTGTTTCCCTTGCGACATCGCCGTCATCGCTGATGCCGAGTTCTCTTATCGCACCGATTATTACGATCCCGAACGCCAGTCCGGCTATCGCATCCATCGTGCCGTAGCCTTCAACGAAACCGTTGAACAGTGCCCCGTCAACATAGTCCGCTTCCGGTGCCACGTCTGCGACTGCAGCTCCCGGGTGGATCATTGCCACGATTATCAGGAGTGCCAGGAATGCAAGGAACACAGGATTGATGATCCTTCCGATCCAGGTCGTGATCCCGCTCGGCTTCAGCGAGAAGAACAGCACCACCGCGAAGAACACGAATGTGAATATGAACTGCCCCGTTCTGAAGGCCTGTTCACTTATCATCGGCGCGATCCCCGTTGTGAACGAAACAGTAGCACATCTCGGTATTGCGAAAAATGGTCCTATCGTCAGATACAGTATCGTCGTGAACACCACACCGTACCAGCCAGAGACTTTGCCTGAAAGATTCTGCAGGTCATCGCTGTGCGTGTTGCCTATCGCAGCGACCGCAAGGATCGGTATGCCTACGGCAGTAATTACGAAACCTATGATCGCAGGCCATGAATTGCTTCCCGCCATCTGTCCGAGATGCACCGGGAAAATCAGGTTGCCGGCACCGAAGAACATGCCGAACAGCGTACTTGCGACAATGACCGTCTCCTTCATTGTCAGTTTGTTTTTCATGATTGGATCCCTCTTTTCTGTATCGAATAATCGCTGCATCAGCTGCTGATGTGCGGCTCAAGGAATCCCTTCTACCCTTGTTTTACAGTTCGCGCCTTCCCTCGATCGCCTTGAGGAGCGTGACCTCATCGGCATACTCAAGGTCCCCGCCTACAGGTATGCCGTGTGCTATCCTCGTCACCTTGATCCCGGCCGGCTTGAGAAGCCTGGAAATATACATAGCCGTCGCCTCACCCTCGATGTTCGGATTGGTCGCGATTATGATCTCCTTTACTTCATCACTTGCCTGCAGTCTGGTTATAAGGGACTTCAGATTGATGTCGTTCGGGCCTATCCCCTCTGCAGGCGAGATAGCTCCGTGCAGCACGTGATACAGCCCCCTGTACTCTCTGATGCGCTCCATCGCCACGACATCCTGAGACGTCTCCACCACGCAGATGACAGACCTGTCTCTTGTCGCATCAGAACAGATCAGGCACTTGTCCTGATCGGTAAGATTGCCGCACTCGCTGCAGTACCTGAGGTTCTTCTTGGCACTGACAATAGCCTCCGCCAGGGCCTCAGCCTCGCGGTCCGAAAGACTAAGAATATGAAAAGCGAGCCTCTGGGCGGTCTTTCCGCCGATGCCCGGAAGCTTGCTCAGTTCATTTATTAATTTATTTAACGCTCTCGGATACTGTCTCATTACAGACCCGGGATACCCATTCCGCCGAATCCTCCGGTGATCTTGTTCATCTCGGACTCAACGAGCTCCTCAACCTGTCTCATAGCCTCATTTACTGCAGCCATTACCAGGTCCTGAAGCATCTCAACATCATCAGGATCAACAACGTCCTTGTCAATAACGAGCTTGGTGATCTCCTTGTTTCCGTTTACGGTTACCTCGATAGCACCGCCGCCGGCTGTAGTGGTGATCTCTCTTTCGGCAAGTTCAGCCTGAGTCTGCTCCATCTCAGCCTGCATCTGCTGCAGCTGTCTGAGCTGTTTCTGCATATCTCCGCCGCTTGGCTTGTTCTTAGGCTTCTTGCCTGCTCTCATTCCTTTTCCCATTGTGTCAAAATCTCCTTGTTTGGTATTAAAAATATTATGATTGTTGTCGTTATATTATAAGTACTGTATCAGGCGCTTTATGCGTAAGATTCCTAGCCTGTTATCTCTGGCTTCATGCCGAACAGGCTCTCGACATCAGCAGCTATATCGCTCACGATAGCATCATCATCGATGATCTTTGCTGTCTCCTGCTCGGATACCGCTTCCGCCTTTCCTCCTGCTGCTTCAGGGTCTCCGGCCTTCAGAGTAACGAAGACCTCCTGCCCGTACAGACCTCTCGCGATCCTTGTTATCTCCACCAGCTTGTCTTCAGCATGCTTGATTTTGTTAGGCCTTACGGTCACTACCAGCTCGCCCGACTCAAACAGCGTTCCTCTGGAATGTCTTCCGACAAAACTGACAAAACTCCTGTCCTCTCTTGCGATGGTGTCGACGACAGTGTTCCACATGATCTCAGGGCTTCCCGTCTTCTCGCGCGGTGCCGGTGCTATCATCTCAATTGGCTCATCGTCTTCAGGAGCACCTGCAGTTCCCCGATCATTGCCTGCGGCCGGACGTACTGATGCAGCAGCGTCCGCAGTCTGCCTTGCAGTACTGCCTGCCGCCTGTGCTGCAGTGCCGGTCACAGTACCCGCAGCACCGGTTGCTGCCGGTCTTGCTGCCTGTCCTGCAGGCATCGTCTGACCTGCTGTGAGCGGCTGAGTGGTGTATGATGCTCCGCTGAGCCCTCCTGCGATCCTTACCGCAGCAGTCTCAAGGAGTATCCTCGGCCTGTCAGAATATCTTCCTATATTAATATACTCAGAGAGGAGCCTGATGGCCGCCTCTATTGAAGCGATATCTATGTTGTCCGCCTGAGCCTTCAGCCTTGCCGCATTCTCGGCAGAGGATCCGATGATCCTTCCCGGCTTGGCGACATACTTTACGACCATGAGGTTGCGGTAGTGCATAAGCCAGTCCTTGAGGATCTGCTTGGCATCCTTGCCGCGCTTTGCGATCTCATCGATGTAGATAAGCGCTTTGCCTATATCCCCGGATGCTACTGCGCCCGTGAGTGCGAGGAAGAAGTCCTCTCCGGCAGCTCCTGTGTACTCGAGCACGAGATTCCTGTCGAGCTTTTTGTCTCCTGCGGCTATGCACTGCTCAAGGATGCTGAGAGCGTCTCTTACCGAGCCGTCAGCTCTTGAAGCTATTGTCACGAGAGCATCCCGGGTCACCTCGATGCCCCTCTTGGCGCATATCCTCTCCATACCTGCAGCCAGCTCGCTCTCAGTTACTCTCTTGAAGTTGAGCTGCATGCATCTGGACCTGATAGTGGATCTCACCTTCTGAGGGTCCGTAGTGGCAAGAATGAAAATGGCGTGTTCCGGCGGTTCCTCGAGAGTCTTGAGAAATGCGTTCTCGGCCGCCTGGCTCAGCATGTGCACCTCGTCTATGATGTACACCTTGTATCTGCCGACTGTCGGCGGGTACTTTACCATCTCGATGATGGCCCTGAGGTCATCGACACCGTTGTTGGATGCCGCATCGAGCTCGATGCAGTCTACGAATCTGCCCTCCCGGATAGCCTCGCAGTTGGCACAGTGTCCGCACGGGATAGTTCTGCCCTCGCCGAGATCAGCTCCCGGTGTTCCCGGCTCGCCCTCCATACAGTTGACTGCCTTGGCGAGTATCCTCGCGGTACTGGTCTTGCCCGTACCATGGGTACCGGAGAACAGATAAGCCTGGCTCACCGTACCGGTCCTGATCTGGTTCTGAAGGATCCTTACGATGTGCTTCTGTCCTATTATGTCTTCGAATACTTCCGGCCTTTCCGACCTGTATAAAGCTAACTGCATCTTCGCTCCCGCTCTGCCTGAATACACCAAAATAGCCCTTCACCCGTTTCTTCTGCGAGTGAATAGCCATCAGTTTCCTAATTAATATACCGGCAGACGGTCTGCAGTACGCAGAGGCTGGTCTGCGGCACACAGTACGGGCCGCTTAATGCTGCTACCTCTCGGTCCTGACATGGTTCACGGTGTCCTGTTGCGCAGGGCCCCCGCGCACTGCAGGCCGCCCGCCGGCACGGGTAAGTATACCATAAGAATTCAGGCTGCTCAAGGACAGTTTGCTTATTCAGCCGGTATTGTTCAGCGTATTTCGCCCTTATTTCATTGCCAATGCTATTCTGTTGTGATAAAATACCTCTGAATTGAGCGGAAACACGTCAGATCCGCCCGTCAATCAGTTAAACCAATGGGAATACGGAATCACATGCCTGTGCTAATGATTCAATATTCCTTATTTTTTTACCAAGAGGAGGGGAAAATATATGAACACCAACAAGAGATGGCTCTACCTCGGGACCGCGACACTCACTTTGCTGTTCCTTGGTCTTATCTATGCATGGTCCATCTTCAGAACACCACTCGGCGAGATCTTCCCTGACTGGTCGATCTCCCAGATGTCACTCACCTTCACGATCTCAATGATCTTCTTCTGTCTCGGAGGATTTGCCGGCGGACTGATGAGCAAGAAGTTCAGCGTCAGAGTGAGATTCCTGATATCCGCAGTAATGCTGTTCGTCGGATTCTTCGCTGTATCAACAGTCAACACAGCCAATCCGGGAGGCAGCCTCACCATGCTCTACATCTTCTACGGAGTATTCGGAGGCGGCGGAGTCGGTGTTGCATACAATACAGTAATCGGAACTCTCAACAAGTGGTTCCCTGACAAGGTCGGTCTCGCATCCGGCATCATGCTGATGGGATTCGGTCTGGGCGGACTTGTCCTTGGCTCCGTAGTCAACAGCATGATCGGCTCGATGGGTATCCTGCCTGTGTTCAAAATTCTCGGTATTGTCATCGCGATCATCTGCGTTGTTGCCGCATTCATCATCAAGGCGCCGTCAGCAGAGGACAGCGCTGAGCTGGCACAGCTTGCTGCAGCATCAGTCAAAACAGATTCCGCAGATGCAAAGCCGGCTGCAACTAAGGAATATACCGCAGGTGAAATGCTGAAGACCGCTAGATTCTGGCTCTTCACTGTATGGGCTATCCTTCTGAACTCCGCAGGACTGCTGGTAATCAACAGCGCAGCCAACATCTCAGTAGCATTCGGCGGCACTGCAGTACTCGGCATGATCGTATCCCTGTTCAACGGAGCTGGCCGTATAGTTGCAGGTAACAACTTCGATAAGTTCGGCCGCAAGATGGCTACTATAGTCAACAATACATTCATGCTGGCTGCCGGCATCTTCCTGACACTCGGCGGCATCAGCAGCAAGTACATATTCATACTGATCGGCCTCATCTTCGTAGGCCTCGCATACGGCGGATGCCCGACCATCACATCGGCATATATCAATAAGGCTTTCGGTCCGGCTAACTTCCCGACCAACTTCAGCATCGCGAACTTCAGCCTTATCCCTGCTGCTACAATCGGACCAATGATCTCATCCGCACTGCTCGAAGCTGCAGGCGGCAGCTACAGCACCAACTTCTACGCGATCATCGGATTCTCCGTTGCAGCACTTGTAATGTGGGTGCTCCTCAACATGTCAAGCAAGGAAGAAGCATAACCCGGTAAAATACCACTTTTAACAAAGAACGGGATCTGATTATAATCAGGTCCCGTTTTCTATATCATTCTTTTTTGCAAGCTTTATACTGTTCCTCCGGATTCAAACTTAGCTCTCAGAGCATCCTGCAGTACCTTGGAGCAGTTTATATCCAGTCTGTCTGCCATCTTAGCCATCCATGCCGGCATTGAAACATTCTTCCTTACCGATCTTGTTTCAGTCTTCTCTCTGTATGCTATCGTATCTGTCTCTATGAATGAAACTACTGCACCTTCCTGGCGCTCAACATTGTTCTGCGGAGTAGGCGGATTGATTTCAAGGCCTTCATCTTCAGCAGTCGCGAGCCATCCGTTTGCTGCATCCGTTATCTGAGTTATTGCATCGGAAAGATCCCTGCCTGTTGTAATGCAGCCCGGGAGGTCAGGTATGCGTGCATACACGGTCCCATCTTCGAAGGTGAATACTGCTGTATATATGTATTTCATTATTTCACCTCTTTTCTGCTATAGGTAGTGTCAAACTACCTCTATTAAAAATATCTCAAACCACTTGTATTTCAGGAGGTTGAGCTCTTTTTGCATAAAAAATGAGCAACACCCCCTTTTCT
>OMZI01000036.1 GCA_900315485.1 uncultured Eubacteriales bacterium
TGGAGACAACGTAGTAATGGAGATCGAGCTGATCACACCGATCGCTATTGAGGAAGGACTGAGATTCGCTATCAGAGAAGGCGGAAGAACAGTAGGTTCTGGCGTTGTTACAGAGATCATCGAGTAATCCTTGATTATTTTCCCCGCAGCATTGTTGCTGCGGGGATTTTTTTCGTTTACGTACTATGGGTACGCGCACTCAAAAAATCCCCTGGCGCCTCGCTGCGAGAAAAATTCTCTGCGGATTACTTACAAAAGCTCACGAAAGCTTCACTATTATGAAGCCTTGCATGTGTGATATAATTTTCACTGGTTTAAAACGACTGAGGGGCAATATACAATCAGTTCAATAGCAGGAGGATATAAACATGGTAAATGTTATTACACAGGATACTTATGAACAGGAAGTGATGAAGGCTGAGGGCACTGTACTCGTAGATTTCTACGCTGACTGGTGCGGCCCTTGCAAGATGCAGGCACCTATCGTTGAGATGCTGAGCGAAGAGAGAAGCGACGTCAAGTTCTGCAAGCTGAATGTCGATGACGCACCGGCTATCGCTATCCAGCTCGGAATCAGCAGCATCCCTACCATCATGGTAGTAAAGAACGGAGAGATCACTTATAAGGAGCCTGGTCTCATGCAGAAGTCTGATCTTGAGGCTCTTCTGTAGGATTTTACAAAAAGAAAAGATGACAGCGGAATGATTCTGTTGTCATCTTTTTTGCACATAAAAGACGTATATGGGAAAGGATAGAATCAATGCTGCTTCTCAATAAAGAAGATATCCGCAAGGTGTTCTCCATGAAGGATGCCATTGAGACGGACAAGGAATGTTACAGGCTGTTCAGTGAGGGGCGTTTTGACGTTCCGCTGAGAGCTGTTATAAACGGAAGCCACGGCAATTTTCTCTTCATGCCTGCATACTGTGAGGATATGGGAGCTGCAGGGCTCAAGATAGTCAACATTATGCCGGGCAACCCTGAGAAGGGTCTGCCAGCTTCGATCGGACAGGTGCTGCTCATCGATGGCGAGACCGGAGTTGTCAAAGCGATGATGGATGGAACGCATGTTACGGCCCTGCGTACTGCTGCAGCAAGCGGAGCTGCTTTTGACCTGTTCGGAAGGAAGGACGCACAGACAGGTGCTATGATCGGGACAGGCAGCCAGGCGATGTGCCAGCTCGAGGCGATGCTGACTGCAAGACCTCTCCGCGAGGTAAGAGTTGCTGCCAGAAACTTTGAGAAGACGAAGGCTTTCGTTAAAAAGGCGAGAGAGGAACTGTCGTCATACGGAGCAGAGATAATCGCATGCGAGGATACCAACGCTGCTGTTGACGATGCGGATCTGGTCATTCTTGTTACGGTTTCGGGTACTCCTGTATGCAGTGCGGAATACTTCAAACCGGGATGCACGATCAGTGCTGTAGGCGCTTATACTTACGACATGCAGGAACTGGATCCAGCTGTATTTGATAAGTGCGGCAAAATCTATTTTGATTCAGTCGATGCAGTACTGTCTGAGTCCGGAGATATCCTGAGGCCTCTTGACGAAGGAACGCTCACAAAAGATCAGTTCACCGGAGATATAGGTGAATACATTCTCGGAAGGATCCCGGGCAGGGAAAGCGATGATGAGATCATAGTATTTGAGAATGTTGGAATAGGAGCCCTCGACCTGATGACTGCTGCGAAAGTATATGATAAAGCAACTTCAGAAGGCATAGGAATGATCTGGGAATAATGGTTTATTCAGGAGAAGTGTACAAGGCTGAATAACATAATAACAGTATAAGAGACAGGAGGCCGGCCGCTCAGGCCGGTCTTTTCGTGTGGGGAATTGTAGGGATATGAAGAAATTTCGACGCATTCTTGATATGTACAACAATTAAACCAAAATAATGTTGTGAAATTTCATAAAAACCATTGACCAATCAATATGACAATAGTAGAATACATCCGAAGCAAAAGGGTTAACATAAAGAATATTCGATCCGTTAAGGAGTTAGGGGACCTTCGCGAATAGGATGTTCGACGTTTTGCGGATGAGCCGGTTCAACCGGCTTTTTCTGTTGCCTGTGATTATTGCGATTGCAGGATTGGTAGGGTATACTATTTCAGTATGGCTTTTATAGAAATAAGAGATCTCACAGTTGAATTCACACGCATAGCAGAGGATGGCAGCGAGGTGCCCGGAACAAGGGCAATCGATGGCATCAGCCTTGATATAGAACAGGGCAGCTTTGTATCCGTTACAGGCATGAACGGGTCGGGCAAGTCGACTCTTGCAAAGTGCCTCAACGGTCTTTTATTGCCTACATCCGGCAGTGTTTATGTTGACGGAATGAACACAAGAGATGACGATAAGCTGTGGGATATCCGTAGCAGAGTCGGAATGGTTTTCCAGAATCCGGACAACCAGATAGTCTCTTCCATAGTTGAGGACGACGTAGCCTTTGGTCCTGAGAACCTGGGGATACCGCCGCTTGAAATAAGAAAGCGGGTAGACGAAGCTCTGAAACAGGTCGGAATGTATGAGCACAGACTTAAGGGCGCTCACATGCTGTCCGGGGGGCAGAAACAGAGAGTTGCCATAGCAGGCGCGATAGCAATGAGACCTGAATGCATCGTATTCGATGAGCCTACAGCCATGCTTGACCCTATGGGCAGGGAGGCTGTAATGAAGATGATACTCGAGCTTAATGCGGAGGGGATCACGACCATACTCATTACGCACTTCATGAATGAAGCTGCTCAGGCAGACAGGATGATCGTTATGCAGAAGGGCAAGGTGCTTGCTGACGGAGCGCCTTCAGATATATTCTCCGATCTTGAAATGATAGACCGCGCCGGACTGGAGCTGCCTCCTCTGATCGAGCTGAGGGAAAAGGCAGGACTGCCCGGATGCATCATGACAGCCGAAGACATGGCTGCCGAACTGAAGCGTATGAAAGACCGGCAGGATCCCGGTATTTAAGATACATGTCGATAGAAGTAAAGAACCTGAAATATACATACAATCCGGGGATGCCGGGAGAAACACTCGCACTTGACGATGTGTCCTTTGAGGTGCATGACGGCGAGACGATAGGCATTATCGGGCATACAGGTTCGGGCAAATCGACCCTTCTCCAGCATCTGAACGGTCTGATCAGGCCCGATTCAGGTGAAGTCTGGGTCGACGGCCAGTGCATAACAGACAAAAGCGCTAAGCTTGTTGACGTGAGACGCAAGGTCGGCCTCGTGTTCCAGTATCCTGAATACCAGCTGTTCGAGGAGACCGTTGCAAAAGACATAGCATTCGGACCGCGCAACACGGGCATCCCGGAGGACCAGATGGAGAAAAGAGTCAGAGCCGCGATGAGTATCGTCGGACTTGACTATGATGAGATAGCGGAATCCTCACCGTTCGAGCTTTCGGGAGGACAGAAGAGAAGAGTCGCTATCGCAGGCGTGGTCGCGATGAGACCTTCAGTCCTCATCCTTGATGAGCCGACGGCAGGACTTGACCCTGCGGCTCACGATGAAGTGCTCGCTATGATAGAGACGATCAATGCGTCTATGAACATGATAGTCATTTTCGTCTCCCACAACATGGCGGATGTTGCAAGGCTTTCCGACCGCGTACTGGTAATGGACAAGGGAAAGATAGCAATGCAGGGCACGCCGAGGGAGGTCTTCTCGCATGAAGATGAGCTGAGCTCGATGGGACTCGGAGTACCTCCTGTGAGAGATATACTCAAGAAGATAAAAGAAGCGGTGCCGGGGTTTGAAAGCGACGCGCTGACGACGGATGAAGCCGCGGAAGACATACGGAAATATTTTGGCCTGAAATAACAGGCATAAAACGGGAAGATGATCAGAGATATCACGCTGGGCCAGTACTATCCGGGAAACTCCGTGATACACAGGCTGGACGCAAGGACCAAAATAATCGCTACACTGCTCTATATAATAGAGCTGTTTATAGTGAATAATTTCTGGGGATTCCTGATCGCAGGGGCAGCTCTGGCCGCTGTCATAGCACTGTCCAGAGTGCCGGCCAGGTTCATATTCAGAGGGCTCACAGCGGTATTTCTTATTATCGCTTTTACCGTCATACTCAATCTGTTCATGGTTGACGGAAGAGTTTTGTGGCAGTGGAAGTTCCTGAAAATCACATATGAGGGCATATGGAGGGCCGCGTTCATGGGCGTGAGACTGGTGCTTCTTATCATTGGCACATCCATGATGACGCTGACGACCAAGCCGGTCGAACTGACTGACGGCCTCGAAAAACTCATGAGCCCGCTGAGTAAGATAGGGGTCCCGAGCCACGAGATCGCTCTCATGATGACGATCGCACTGAGGTTCATCCCGACCCTCATGGAGGAAACGGACAAGATAATCAAGGCACAGCAGGCGAGAGGCGCGGACTTTGAATCGGGCAACCTCTTCCAGAGAGCTGCCAAGCTGATACCTATCCTGATCCCGCTTTTCATAAGCTCGTTCCGCATAGCACAGGAGCTCGCACTTGCCATGGAAGCGAGATGCTATCACGGCGGCAAGGGCAGGACGAGGATGAATGAGATCCACTTCCACAGGGGAGACGCGATCGCTGCAGTACTGATGGTCATCTATCTTGCGGTGATAATCGGGTCGAGATTCATAACATTCAATCCATTCTAGACAAGGAGTGCCCGCGCGTGAGCCGGGCTTAAATATGAGACAGCGCAAAGTCAAGAATTTAGAAACCAAATACGAAGATTACAATGACATCCTGGTGAGAGAGCCTGCCTCCATGCACGGAAAATGGGCAGAGCGTGCATCGGGACGTCCCGTGTATCTTGAGATAGGATGCGGCAAGGGCAAGTTCATAAGCGAGATGGCTGAGAGAGAACCCGGCCGCTATTTCGTTGCAGTTGAAGGCAATCAGAGCGTAATGCTGAGGGCGATGGAGAAGGTAAGGGCAAAATCCCTGGATAACGTCGCATTCGTTCCTGAGTTTGCGGAGGATCTCTCGGACTGGTTCTCGGACGGAGAGGTGACCGGGATATATCTCAATTTCAGCGATCCTCTTCCGAAGAACTACTGGTACCGCAGGAGACTGACATACAGAGAGAGGCTCAAGTCATACTTCCGCGTGCTGGCCGAAGATGGAACGGTGACATTCAAGACCGACAACACAGGACTCTTCGAGTGGACCATCCCTGAGATCATGGCTGCGGACCTTAAGATACTGGATATAACAAGGGATCTTCACGCAGAGGCTGCCTCAATTGAGGACCCTGCAGAAAGAGCTGCATTCAACATCGAGACTGAATATGAGGCCAAGTTCAGCGGGCTCGGTGAGAAAATCAAGAGAGTCGTGATCGGAAGAGGCCCGGAGAGGACTTCAGCAGAACAGCATACAGATACAGAAACTGACAAGGGAGAGCCTGAAATGAAGATAACATCAATGGCTGCATTCAACGGCAGAGACATACCGGAGAGAGACAGGAATTTTACCGCAGTAGGCAACGCCAAGGCTGCGATAGCAAAGAAGGGCAAGGAAGCAGTAGTAAATGCCACGGTAGGAGCACTTTACGATGACGATGCCAATCTTGTTGTCCTTGATTCTGTCGCAAGAACATTCAGAGAACTGTCCGGAACGGATTTTGCCGAATATGCACCTATAGCCGGAACTCCGGGCTTCAGAGAAGCTGTCAGGAAAGCTGCGTTCGGGTCATATGAGCCGAAGAGCTATGTCGGTATAGTAGCTACTCCGGGCGGCACGGGATCGATCAGCAATGCTGTGGACAACTATTCCTGCCCGGGCGACAGGATCCTCACACACAACTGGTACTGGGGTCCGTACGGTAACATAGCTTCGGAGCAGGGCAAGTCTCTTGAGACTTTTGAGATGTTCGATGAAGAGGGACGCTTCAATATCGCAGACTTTGAGTACAAGGTCAGCAAGCTGCTGAGGAACCAGGAATACCTGGTAATCATACTCAACACGCCTGCAAGCAATCCTACCGGATACTCGCTTTCTCTTGATGACTGGTATGGTGTCAAGAGGGTGCTTGACGGAGTCGATCTGGAAAAGAAGGTAACGCTGATCATCGACGCAGCTTACATAGATTTTGCCGGAGAGATGGATGAGGTAAGGGCATTCCTTCCTGTGATCGACAATCTCCGAGGGAATATTTTGCCTGTTATCGCATACAGCGCATCCAAGACATTCACTATGTACGGCGCAAGATGTGCGGCGATGCTCTGCCTTGCGCACACACCTGAAGTTGCGGCAGAGTTTGAGAAAGTCTGCTCCTTCTTCGCAAGGACTGCGTGGTCCAACTCCCCGAGAGCTCCTCAGACCGTCATTGAGAAGATATACAGCGACCCTGAGCTCCTGAAGGAGACAGATGACGAGCGCAGGCACTGGAGAGACATGCTTCGTGCAAGAGGCCATGCCTTCGAGAATGCAGCTGCTGAGTGCGGACTTGAGATAGTTCCGTTCAGAGCCGGATTCTTCGTCACGATACCGTACAAGGATCCGGACGCACTGATCAACGCTCTCGGTAAGAAAGACATCTTCCTCATCCCTGTGAACGGCGGAGTGAGAGTCTCTGTTGCAGCAGTAGCAGAGGACAAGTGCAGGAAGCTGCCTGCCGTGATCAAAGACACTATCGCAGAGATCGGATAGGCGAGAAAAGAGTTTCAATCACTTTGAAAATGAGTTATACTTATCGTGCGCTTCAGAAGGAGCGCACAATATGCGGGTGTAGTTTAATGGCAAAACTTGAGCTTCCCAAGCTTACGTCGAGGGTTCGATTCCCTTCACCCGCTCCATAAATCGGGCTCCGAGACATACCCACGGAGTCCTTTATTTTGCTTAGATTCCTTGATTTTGCTGTATTTGAGAGTTTCGAGGAAAGTCCACCGAAGTCCATAAAAGTCTATACTGGTCCATGCCGTTGGGGTAAAAATGGTGGGATGTCCCGTGCGGGTCTACAGAAGCGAAGTTATATTTCGCTCATTTTTAAGAATGCCTGTTTTTCAAGGGGTAAGGATCAACTTCGATTCCCTTAAAGAGACTAGGGAATCGAACCCACAGGATCTTTACGACTTCGAAATAAATCAGCTATAAGATGCTGGGCAAAGAAAAGACATATCCTATCATTGCCAAAGGTGAGTATGACGCTGCCGAGAAATACAGGAACGTTGTAGCTGATTTCCCTGAAGTCGAAGAAGTGATGAACGATGAAGTGCATCATGGAGACGCTGTGATGGGGCTTCTCAAAAAATGATCTTCCGGAATAGAGATAAAGCAAAACAATACAAAGACCGCTGCCATTTGGCGGCGGTCTTCGTTTCTGCGCCTATTGAGATTAATTAGGAGAAGCTGATTTAATGGCTTATTCCTCTGGCTGTGGCGGTACGAACGCGAGGCCCGCTTCGAGGTCTTCGTCCGTAGGGATATAATCCGTCATAGTGCCGTCATTGAACTGCTGATAAGCTACAAGGTCGAAGTATCCCGTGCCGGTGAGACCGAAGACGATGTTCTTTTCTTCGCCCGTCTCCTTGCACTTCAGAGCCTCATCAATGGCTGCCTTTATGGCGTGGCTGCTCTCAGGAGCCGGGAGTATGCCCTCGACTCTGGCGAACATTTCTGCTGCTTCGAATACTTCGGTCTGCTCATAAGATACTGCTTCCATAAGGCCCTGATCATACAGTTCCGAAAGGGCAGGGCTCATTCCGTGGAATCTGAGTCCGCCGGCGTGGATAGGCGATGGCATGAATCCGTTGCCGAGTGTGTACATCTTGGCGAGAGGGCACACCTTGCCGGTGTCGCAGAAATCGTAGAGATATTTGCCTCTTGTAAAGCTTGGGCATGAAGCCGGCTCTACAGCGACGATCCGGTAATCCTTTTCTCCCCTGAGCTTTTCACCCATGAACGGCGCGATCAGTCCTCCGAGATTGGAGCCGCCGCCGGCGCATCCGATGATGATGTCAGGAGTTACGCCGATCTTTTCGAACGCTTTGTGTGTTTCAAGTCCGATGACGCTCTGGTGGAGCAGCACCTGGTTAAGAACGCTTCCGAGAACGTATCTGTATCCTTCTCTGGTAACAGCCGCTTCGACGGCCTCTGATATCGCGCAGCCAAGGCTTCCTCCGGTGCCCGGGAATTCCTCGAGCAGTTTGCGTCCTACTTCGGTAGTATCCGAAGGCGATGCAGTGACTTCTGCTCCGTATGTCCTCATTACTTCGCGGCGGAACGGTTTCTGCTCATATGATGTTTTTACCATGAACACCTTACAGTCGAGTCCGAAATAAGAGCAAGCCATCGAGAGGGCTGTTCCCCATTGCCCGGCGCCTGTCTCTGTAGTGACACCCTTGAGGCCCTGGTTCTTGGCGTAGTATGCCTGAGTGGCAGCAGAATTGAGTTTGTGGCTTCCGCTGGTGTTGTTGCCCTCGTATTTGTAATAGATCTTTGCAGGTGTATCTAGCTTCTTCTCCAGGCAATATGCTCTTACAAGCGGAGAAGGTCTGTACATGCGATAGAAACTTCTGATCTCTTCAGGTATATCGATATATGGAGTTGTATCATCAAGTTCCTGCTGCACGAGCTCGCTGCAGAATACGCCTTCGAGTTCTTCTGCTGTCATAGGCTTAAGAGTGCCGGGATTGACCAGCGGAGCAGGCTTTTTCTTCATATCCGCGCGAACGTTGTACCACTGCTTTGGCATCTCTTCTTCAGTCAGATATGTCTTGTAAGGGATCGTTGTAACATCTTTAGCCATTTTCCTGTTCCTCCTTTTTGAACACTGTTCTCCCGATGGCTCTACTTTCGCAACCTTTTTCCGGCAGTCGGTTAAATAAAAAACTCCTGTCCCAGAAATACTGCTGGGACAGGAGTATAAATATCTCCTGCGGTGCCACCCGGCTTGACAGAGTCGCCTCTGCCCACTCACTGCGTACCAACATACGCATCATTTGTTAACGAAGTTTTCTCTCCGTCTCCCATACTCTCATGAGTCCATTCGGATCCGCCTCCGCATGCCGCGCTCTCACCATCCGCGGCTCGCTCATATGTAAGCATCGGAACCTACTCACTCTCATTCATAGGTTTGTTTGGTATTTAATTTAGTCGTAATGTAGCACTATATTTGGGGCATGTCAATAAGAAAAATGTTATTTTTGTGATTATTCATATTTTATGCTCTACTATTGAGTGGTATACTTATTGCGTTCAACCAAAAACTAAGAAGCAGGGAAGATCTATGATAGTAATACTCAGACACAATGTTACGGATGAAAAGCGCGATCAGCTGATCAATTGGTTCAAGTCGCAGGGCCTGGGCGTCGACGTGTCGAAGGGAGAGTATCAGACTATACTCGGCCTCATCGGCGATGTGCTAAGCCTCGACACCGACATGATCGAGAGCCTCGACATAGTGCAGGCTACTCGCAGGGTCACAGAGCCTTTCAAGCGCTGCAACCGCAAATTTCAGCCTGATGACACAATCGTTACTGTTGGAGGAGCGTCTATAGGCGGAGGCAACTTTGCCTTTATCGCGGGGCCTTCTTCTATAGAGAGCGAAGAACAGCTCCTGCAGGTGGCTGCCTCTGTTAAAGAGTCGGGCACCGACATACTTACCGGCGGGTCGATAAGCTCTAAGACGGCGAGACACAATCTTCAGAAAAAGAATCTTGCCGAGCTGGAGCATCTGAAGAAAGCGAAGCAAGATGTAGGCATGCCTGCCGGCAAGGAGCTCATTTCGGTAGAAGACATCCCGAATTATAAGGATCTGGATATCCTCATCATCGGTGAGCGCAATATGTGCAACTATCCGCTTCTCGCGGCTGCCGCGGAATCGGGCAAGACTATCATTCTCAAAAGATCCGTCTCGGCTACGTTGGAAGAACTCCTGATGTCTGCCGAATACATCATGGCGGGCGGAAATAAAGATATCATCCTCTGTGAGAGAGGACTTCGTACATTCACAAATGAGACTAAAGCCACGTTTGATATATCCGCGATCCCTCTGCTCAAGGAGATGACGCATCTCCCTGTTATAGCGGATGTAAGTCGCAGCACAGGACTGAGCCGTCTCGTAAGGCCACTTTCACTGGCTGCATGCGCGGCAGGGGCAGACGGCTTGATGATAGACGTTCATAATGACCCGGGAAGCGCCAGACGTAACGGTGGTCAGGCCATTTCGACGGAGGCCTTCGGAACTTTGGCTCAGGAAGTGCGTAAACTAAGAGAGGCTATGAAATAATGACAGTAGGTGTTGTAGGACTCGGGCTTATAGGAGGCTCGATCGCGAAGGGCTATCATGTGGCGGGGCACACCGTATACGCGTGGAACAGAACAGCAAGCACGCTTGGCTTTGCTCTCATAAGCGGTGATGTAGACGCTGAGCTTAATGAGAAAAACGTATCGGAGTGTGATCTGATCTTCGTATGCCTCTACCCTGAGGCTTCGATAGAATGGGTGAAGAATATGGCTCCGTACTTCGGAGAAAAGCCTTTGGTGATGGATGCCTGCGGAACAAAACGCAACGTGTGCGAAGCCTGCTTCAAGCTGGCGGAGGAATACGGGTTCACATTTGTGGGCGGCCATCCAATGGGAGGCACCAAAGACAAGGGATACAAGTATTCAAAGGATGATATGTTCGTCGGCTGCCCAATGGTTATAGTCCCTCCGAGATATGACGATATAGAACTGTACGCAAGGATCAAAGAACTGCTTGCTCCGCTCGGGTTTGGGCGATTCTCCATTACTACCGCTGAGGATCACGACAGCATGATCGCCTTTACATCACAGCTCTCGCACGTCATTGCCAGTTCATACATAAAGAGCCCTTCGGCAGAAAGACAGGGCGGATTCGCCGGAGGAACTTACAGAGACATGACTCGCGTGGCTTATCTGAACGCTCCGATGTGGTCCGAGATCTTCATCAGTAACAAGGATTGTCTTCTGGCTGAGATCGACTCCCTGATAGACAATATGAGCAAGTACCGAAAGGCTATCAGTGAAGAGAATGTGGACGAGCTTAGAGAACTTCTCGAAGAGGGATCCCGCAGAAAAGAAAAATTAGGCTGATCAAGTATTGATAAGTGTTCAATTTGCTTGACTTTAAGCCTGTATAGTGCTAAATTTCAGGCATTAAATTATCGGAAGTATCCGTCAACGGAGGATATTTTGAAAAAGACAGGGACAGTTAACGTATTTGGGTTTAAGGGCTATTTTGGAGGCTACTTTAAGGCCTTCTGATTTTACTGTCCTTAGATCATATGATTAGGTTATCCAAGCCGGCTGTGTTCTAAAGGACGCAGCCGGTTTTTTAGAAGTCAAAAAGAGGTGAACTATGGAACTGAAAGATGCAAGGGAAACTATCAACAGGATAGACTCTGAGATGGCAAAACTGTTCGAGCAGAGAATGGACGCGGTCAGAGATGTCGCTGAATACAAGCGCGCTCGCGGCATCCCTGTTGAGGACAAGGAGAGAGAACAGAGCCTTATCGAGAACATGTCCGGAGAGATCAAAAGCGAGGACGTCAAACCGTTTTACGTCAGTTTCCTGCAGAGTACCATGAACATAAGCAAGAACTGGCAACACAGCCTCATAAACGGTATCAAGATAGCCTGCTCCGAAGGGAAATATTCCGAGGATAAGCAGGCGGCTGAGAAAATATTCCCTAGTGAGGATATCGTGACTTATGAAAGCTATGCTGACGCGTATAAAGCTGTCGAAGAAGGTGAGTGCGAGATCGCTGTATTGCCTCTTGAAAACAGTGACAGAGGAGATGTCGGTAAGGTTTATGACCTGCTGTACGAAGGGACTCTCCACGTCAACAGCGTAAGGGCCGTCGAGACCGAAGGAAGTACTACCAGATACGTTGTGCTCTCAAGAGCTGCAAGCGAACCTGATACCACAAAGGAGACAGAGTTCCTTATGGTGATGTTTACCGTGAAGGACGAAGTAGGCGGTCTGGCCAAGGCTATAAACGTCATCAGCGCTTATGGCTACAATATGCATGGCCTCAGATCCAGACCGATCAAGGATGTTCCTTGGAATTACTATTTCTACGTTGAGCTCGAAGGAAAGAGCAGCGCAGACAGCGAGGAGAGAATAGTCAGAGGCCTGAGCGCGGCTTGTCTTTCAGTCAAGATCGCAGGTCGTCTGACCGATGACACCTTCAGCACAGGGAGGTAAGCTATGGTACTGACCATATCACCGGGCGGAAAAGAATATGACGTGACCGTCGAAGCCGGCTGCCTGAACAGAGCATCTGAACTGTTCGATCTCGGCAGAAAATGCCTGGTCGTGACCGACGATGGAGTGCCGGGGAAGTATGCTGAGAAGATCGTCGCCCAATGTAAAGAACCGGTCCTTGTGACTCTGCATCAGGGTGAAGAATCCAAGAGCATGAAAAACTTGGAGAAACTTCTGACTGTGATGCTGAATCACAGTTTTACGAGGGGCGATTGCGCGGTTGCGGTTGGAGGCGGTATGCCGGGTGATCTTGCCGGATTTGCTGCTGCGACTTATATGAGGGGCATCGATTTTTACAATGTACCTACGACTTTGCTCTCGCAGGCAGACAGCTCTATCGGAGGAAAGACAGCAGTCGATCTCGGTGGAGTCAAAAATATCGTTGGCGCTTTCCATCAGCCGAGCGGCGTGCTGATAGATACAGACACATTAGAGACTTTGAGCGCAAGGCAACGAGCTGCCGGACTGGCCGAGATAATCAAATCAGGGCTTATAGCTGATGCAGATCTTTTCAGTTACATAGAAGAAAACATTGCAGGCGGGCTCGATATGGGGCGCATTATTGAAGAGGCGCTTCAGGTAAAGAAAAAAGTCGTTGAGGAAGATGAGCGCGAAAGCGGACTCAGGAGGATACTCAACTTTGGTCACACCATAGGGCATGGCATCGAGAGCGTGACAGGATTACTTCATGGTGAGTGCGTGGCTACAGGCATGATACCGATGTGCTCGCCGGAAGTCAGAGAAAGACTTGTCCCTGTGCTTGAAAGCGCGGGACTTCCGGTACAGGCTGAGTGCGATCCTGAGGCAGTGTTCGAGGCTGTGACACACGACAAAAAAGCAGCCGGCGGAATAATAAAGACAGTATATGTCCCTGAGCCCGGCAAGGCGGAGATAATAGAGATGGGGCCTGAGGATCTCAGGATCAGGATAAACAGTATTTGTCATATATAGAGGGTAGATATGAAGAATACATTTGGCACAAGTGTTGCGGTAACTATATTTGGAGAGAGCCACGGAGCTGCTGTGGGAGCAGTGGTCGATGGGCTTGCTCCCGGCATCAAGATAGATGAGGACTTTATCAGAACGCGCCTTGAACTCAGAAAGCCATACGGCAGCATCTCAACACCTCGTCGAGAGAAGGATGATTTTCAGATCGTCAGCGGAGTGTTCGAGGGCAAGACGACAGGGACACCGGTCTGCATATTGATCCCGAATACATCGCAGAACAGCAAGGATTATGAGGCAGACAGACCTCTTGCCAGACCGGGCCACGCGGACTACACCGCTTACGTCAAATACCATGGCCACGAGGACTACAGAGGCGGAGGACATTTCTCAGGCAGAGTAACGGCTGCGCTGGTAGCTGCCGGAGCGATATGCCTTTCTGCGCTTTCTGCTAAAGGCATAGAGATAGGGACTCATATATCGCGCCTCGGAGGTATAAGTGACAGTGAGTTCAGCACAGATGAGGCTGAACTGGTATCCGAGATCAAGGCTCTTAACGGCAAGCGCTTTGCGGTGCTCGATGAACAAAAGGCAGAGACGATGCAGGAAGTGATAAAAGAAGCTGCCGCAGACGGAGACAGCATAGGCGGCGTTCTTGAAACAGCTGTGACCGGATTGCCTGCCGGCGTTGGGGAGCCGTGGTTTGACACTCTTGAGGGTGTGCTGTCACACGCTTTATTCTCGATCCCGGGGATAAAGGGGGTGCAGTTTGGCGGTGGCTTTGATCTTGTTGACGCAAGAGGCAGCGAGTACAATGATGCGTTCCGCATGGAAAGCGGCAGAGTCGTATCCAAGACCAATAACAATGGAGGGATCAACGGAGGCATCTCAAATGGCATGCCGATCCTGTTCCGCTGCGCGGTAAAGCCGACTCCTTCGATACACATCGCTCAGGAGACTGTCGATTTTGTCAAAAAAGAAGACGCTAAGATAGAGACGGGCGGAAGACATGATCCTGCCATAATTCACAGGGCCAGGGCTGTAGTTGATTCGGTTGCTGCTTTGGCGCTCATCGATCAGCTGGCGCTGAGATACGGAACAGACTGGCTGGCATAGTAAAGGATAAGGAAACAGGATATGAAATGCGGACTGATAGGCGAGAAACTGGGGCACAGTTTTTCAAAGGAGATCCATCAGAAGCTGGGTGATTATGAATATGACCTTATCGAACTGGCTCCTGACGAGCTGGAGGGCTTTATTCTGTCCGGCGATTTTGACGGGCTCAATGTGACGATCCCCTATAAACAGGCCGTGATGGGATATCTTGATGAGATAAGTGATCTGGCCCGCGAAGCCGGAGCGGTAAATACCGTAGTCAATAAAGATGGCAAGCTTGCCGGATACAACACGGACTGCGGTGGCATGAAGATGCTGATCGAAAGGATGGGGATCGATCTTAAGGGAAAAAAGGCGTTCATAGCAGGTTCGGGCGGGACGAGCCGCACAGCAGCGGCTGTTTGCAAGAGCCTTGGAGCGTCAGAAGTGGTGCGAGCGAGCCGAAGCGGCAGAAACGGGGCCGTCACTTATGAAGAGGCTTACAGGGTCTGCGGCGACGCGGCTCTTCTGATCAATACGACGCCTGCCGGGATGTACCCCGATACAGACAGCATGCCTTTTGACATCAGCCGTTTTGATCGTCCCGAAGGCGTGCTTGATGTGGTATACAACCCGCTGAATACACGTCTGATACAGGACGCGAGATCAAAAGGGATACGCGCCGAAAACGGGCTCTATATGCTTGTAGGACAGGCAGTTTTAGCATCGAGTCTGTTTATCGGTAGTGAGGCAAGTGAGTCTCAAGATATAACAGAAAGAATATATGCAGATCTGCTTAAGGAGAAGCGCAATATCGTACTGACAGGTATGCCGGGAAGCGGCAAATCCACGCTTGGCAAGATGCTTGCAGAAAAGCTTGGCAGGGAAATGGTCGAGACAGATGAAATCATCTCAAAGGAAGCAGGCACATCCATTAAGGAGATCTTTGCAAACCACGGCGAGCAGCACTTCCGCGATCTCGAAAGCGAGGTCATAAAACGATTCTCGGTGAAGAGCGGACTTGTGATCTCTACAGGAGGCGGAGCCATACTTCGCGAAGAAAACATAAGTGCGCTTCGCCTAAACGGAGTTATCGTGTTCATCGACAGGCCTCTTGACCAACTCAAGGCAACAGACAGCAGGCCGCTTTCAGACGATAGGGAAAAACTCGAAAGGCTCTATAAGGAGCGCTATGAGATATACAAGAATACAGCGGATATAGTCGTAAAGACCGGCGGCGCAAAGAAGGATTCGGCGAAGAAATTGTGGGAGACGCTGAAATGAAAGTAACGATAAACCCACAAGGCCATATCACCGGCACAGTGAAAGCGCCGCCTTCAAAGAGCATGGCTCACAGGGCACTTATATGCGCGGGACTGGCAGAAGGCAAAAGCGTTATCGATAATATAGCAGCTTCCGAAGACATACTCGCGACTATAGACTGCCTCAGGGCGCTGGGCGCTGAGATAAACTATGATACTGAGGCCATGCGCGCTGAGGTGAAAGGGACGGATCCCGCGTCAAGAGGGGAAGCGTCACTTCATTGCAGAGAAAGCGGAAGCACTTTGAGATTCATGTTGCCGCTATGCGCGCTCTCAGATGATCCTGCAGCACTGACCGGAAGCAGGAGACTTATGGAAAGGCCTCTGACGATCTATGAGGATATATTCAGGTCTGAAGGTATAGACCTTGACAGATCCGGATCCTCGATACGAGTGAAGGGAAGATTGACCGGCGGAGACTTCGGTATGCCGGGAGATATAAGCAGCCAGTTTGTGAGTGGCCTATTATTCACGCTCCCGCTCTGTAAAGAGGACGGCCTGATTAGACTTGAAGGAAAAATCGAAAGCAGGCCATACATAGATATGACCATAAAGGCACTCAATGATTTCGGCATTGAGGTCGGATGGAAGAATGAGACGGATCTGGCTGTTCCGGGATCACAGAGGTATAAAGCTAACGACACGACCATCGAGGGAGACTGGTCTAACGCGGCCAACCTATTAGCTCTCGGGCTTGAAGTGACCGGAGTGGACCCGGATAGCTTACAGGGCGATAGGGTATGCCGCGAATACTTTGGTCAGCTTGACGAAGGCAGGGCTGAACTGGATATCGCCGATTGCCCTGACCTTGGGCCGGTGCTTATGGCATATGCGGCCCTTAACCACGGTGCGACCCTGCTCGGTACGCGAAGGCTGAGATTCAAAGAATCTGACAGAGGCAACGTTATGCGGGAAGAACTCGCTAAATGCGGTGTTGATGTCAAGATGTCTGAGGATTCGATAACAGTAGGATGCGGAGTGAAGGCGCCGAGTCAAATGCTGTCAGGACACAATGATCACCGCATCGTTATGGCGCTGGCGGCCATCTGCGCAAGGACAGGGGGAAGCATCGAAGGCGCCGAAGCTGTCAGCAAAAGCTTCCCGGATTATTTTGACAAACTTGAGGGTCTCGGCATAGAGATCAGAAAGGAGCAATAACCTGATGAATATGGACTTTGTACGTAAACTTCCTCTGCCATCTGAGGTCAAGGAGATGTTCCCGCTGACCGCCGCGGAGAAAGAGATAGTGAAGCGAAAGACTGAAGAGCTTAAGGACATATTCTCGCATAAGAGTGACAAGCTCGTTCTGATCATAGGGCCGTGCTCTGCCGATAACGGGGACAGCGTGCTTGACTACATCTCCAGACTTGCGGAGGTGCAGGAAAAAGTCAGCGAAAAGATAATGATAGTCCCTCGCGTTTATACCAATAAGCCAAGGACTACCGGTCAGGGGTACAAGGGATTCGTGCATCAGCCTGATCCTGATGAGAGCCCCGATCTTTTCAAGGGCATCATGTTTACGCGCGAGATGCATATGAGAGCCGTGAAAGTGGCATGCTCGGTGTGCGCAGATGAGCTTTTGTACCCTGAGAACTACAAGTATATAGATGATCTTCTCGGCTATGTAGCGATTGGAGCGAGAAGCGTCGAGGATCAACAGCACAGGATGACAGCGAGCGGCGCTGATTGCCCGGTAGGCATGAAGAACCCTACGAGCGGAGACCTTTCGGTCATGATGAATGCGATCACAGCAGCCCAAAGCGAGCACGACTTTATATACAGGGGCTGGGAAGGCCATTCGCACGGCAATCCATACGCGCACGCTATACTGAGAGGCTATGTAAATACGCAGGGAGTCTCATACCCGAACTACCATTACGAAACGCTTCTGCATCTCTCTGAGCTCTATGCAAAGAGCGATCTGGTCAATCCGGGCGTCATAATCGACTGCAACCACGCCAACAGCGGCAAGGATCCGATGCAGCAGCCGAGGATCATGAAGGATGTCCTTCTCTCGTGCAAATACAACGAAGACATAAATGATCTCGTAAGAGGTTTCATGGTCGAGAGCTATATCGAGGACGGCAATCAGCCTATAGGCGGCGGCGTATACGGCAAGAGCATAACGGACGCCTGTCTCGGATGGGAAAAGACTGAGAAGATGATCTATGAGATAGCGGAGATATTGTGATGATTATAGGATACCAGGGCGTAAGCGGAGCATTCAGCGAGACCGCTGTAAGGAATCTCTTCGGAGATAAGGAATATGAGGACAGAGGATACAGCGACTTCATCTCGCTGCTCGGAGATGTTGAGAATGGGGTCGTAGACTATGCTGTCATACCTGTGGAGAACACGACTACAGGCATAATCGCGAGAACATATGACCACTTACAGAGTTACCGTATACACGCGGTGGGAGAGACAGTGGTCCCGATCAGGGAATGTCTGATCGCAAATCCGGGCTCAAAGATAGAGGATATCAGGGAAGTATACAGCCACCCGGAAGCGCTTTCGCAGTGTCAGGAACTGTTCAAAGAATACCCGAACATGACTCCTCATGCCCACGAGGATACTGCGCTGAGCGTCAGCTACATTAGGGACACCAAAGATCCTACCAAGGCCGCGCTCGCAAGCGAACTTGCGGCAGAGACTTACGGCATGGAGATCCTGCTTCCTAACGTCCAGGACAACAACGTCAACATGACAAGATTCCTCTGCGTTACGGCAAGGGATGAACAGCCAAAGGACGCCAATAAGATCAGCCTCAGGATGGTGACATCGCATACTCCGGGAGCTCTTTTCAACGCCCTCGGGATATTCGCCTCGAAAAACATCAACGTGCTCAAACTTGAGAGCAGGCCTATCTTCGGCAGGGTATTCGAGTATTGCTTCTATCTGGATTTTGCCGGCAACCTCAAAGACCCCGACGTGGCGGAGGCTCTAAGGAGGCTCGAGTACGATTGCACTGAACTGAACATTTTCGGAAATTATAAGGCTGCAGAGGAATACATGTGATCTGCAGCGGTAAAGGGCGAGAAAGAGTGAAAACGGTCAAAGTAAGAAATGTAATAATAGGTGAAGGGATCCCGAAGATATGCGTCCCCATATTCGAAAGGACAGAAGAGGAGATCCTGAGCGAGGCGAAGCATGTAGCAAGTCTTGAGCCGGACGTAGTCGAGTTTCGCGCAGACAGATTTGAGAATTACTGCGAGCATGACAGCATAAGGAATGTTCTGGCAGGACTAAGGGATATCCTTGGCGAGATACCGCTGCTGTTTACCCTCAGAACAAAGGATGAAGGGGGCGAAGCGGAAGTCGGAAGAACCGTTTATGCCGACCTTATAGTAAAAGCATGTGAAAGCGGGCTTGTCGATATGGCAGATGTGGAAGTCCTGAGGCAGGATGATGCTGAAACTATCATCGAAGCGGCCCACTCGTTCGGAGTAATAGTCGTAGCATCACACCACGATTTCGAAAAGACCCCTACAAAGGATGAGATACTGAAAGACCTCAAGGAGATGCAGAAGACATCAGCAGACGTTCTGAAGATAGCCGTGATGCCTCAGGGCATCGGCGATGTGAAAGTGCTGATGGAAGCTGCGGAGGAAATGGTTAATGAACATGCGGACCGCCCGGTCATCGCTATATCCATGTCGGAGAAGGGGACGGTCAGCAGGATCGCAGCTGAAGCGTTTGGCTCGGCCATGACATTTGGCACTGCGTCCAAAGCATCGGCTCCCGGTCAGATCGGCGTGGAAGAACTGAGAGAATCTCTTGAAGATTTTCACGAAACGATGGAAGCGGAATAATAGGGGTAACCTTTGCAAATACACATCGCTGTTATGTGAATCAATTGATGAAGAGAGCGGGAAGGAATCTAGATAAAACCCATTGGAGGAAATCAGAAAAAGCTGAAGAAAACATGAACATTGACTTTGTGAGTGCTGCAATTACTAGTGTTTAGAGACAAGGAATCTGTTCATCCGCTCCATAATTCGGGCTCCGAGGTATACCCACGGAGTCCTTTATTTTGCTCAGATTCACTTGCTTTGTTGCAACTGCGGGCTCCGGCAAAAGTCCACTCAGGTACATAAAGACCCATGCTGTTGGAGAAAAACGGTGGGATGTTAGGGAAGCGAACCCACAACAGTAAAATAGCTGAAATGATTGAATAATGATGTGATAAATGATACGATAATGATGTGATAAATGATAGATGATTTGAGGACCTGATTATGAAGGAAACAGAGCGGATCGAGTTTAAAAAGTCAACAAGTGAATTAAAGCCGGGCGTTATTTCGATTGCATCAATGCTTAATAAAAACGGCTACGGCGAGCTTTATTTCGGAATACGTAATGATGGCTCTGTTTGCGGACAGCAGATCGGAGAAAAAACAACCCGAGATGTTTCGGTTGCCATCAAGGATAATATAAAGCCGAATATAGTTCCGTCAATTGAAACGATAACGATGGATGACAAAGAAGTGATAAAGGTTGTATGCAGAGGCGAAGATACTCCTTACTCTGCATATAATCGATACTATATAAGATCTGATGACGAGGATCTGATAATGTCTACTGCCGATCTTGAATCATTTCTTCTGAACAAGAATTACGACTATTCAAAGTGGGAGAAGAAGAGCAGCGGCTGTGGAATTGATTCTGTTGATGAGGATCTGCTTATTGAATATGTAAATGGAGGAAATGAATCCGGACGAATAGGGTTTATTTACAGAGACGCAAAAACTACCTTGGAGAAATTAAACCTGGTTGTTGCAGACGAATTAAATAATGCCGGATATTACCTGTTCAGCAATCAGAAGCCTTTAACGCTGAAGCTTGCGATATATCCTACTGATGAAAGGCTTTCTTTTGTGGATATGAAGACTTATCAGGGCAATATATTTGAATGCATAAATGAAGCACTAAAGTATATTCAGAACAATATCCATTGGAAGGCGGAAATCGTTGGCGCCAAAAGAGTTGAAATCCCGGAGATTCCTGTAGAGGCGATACGTGAAATTGTTGTTAATAGCTTTGCACATATGCGTGTAAATGATTCATCGTCAAATGAGATCTACATAACACCAACCAGAGTGCATATTTATAATCCTGGACCAATGGTTCCGGGGACAACACCGGAAATGTTTGCTTCGGGAGAACAGGGGTCTATGATCCGAAACCCAATAATTGCTTCAGTACTGTATTATAATCACACGATTGATGCTTTCGGAACCGGTTTCGAGAGAGTTTTCCGTCTATGCAGGGATATTGATTATAGATACAGTAATAATTCATTCGGTTTTACATTTGAGTTTTTAAGAAAACCATATGATGCGATAAATGATGCGATAAGTGAGACGATAACCACTGAACACGAAAGAAAGCTTTCATCAATTGAGAAAAAACTTTACCAAATGATATCAACCGGAGAAAGGCATACGAAAAAGGAATATGCTGAAATGATAGAAATGTCAGTTGCAACTGTTGACAGAGCAATAAAGAAACTGACAGAGGCAGGCCTGATCAGACGCGTAGGTGCAAATCGCAATGGCAGCTGGGAAATAACAGATCCGCAGCAGAGAACCGTATAGCAAAGCAGGTAGTTATTATTATGCTTTATGATATAGTGCCTGATAATTTCTTCAGCCCGCTTTCGTCACCAGGGAGAACGGTGTACTGGGAGTGTATAAAGAGGCTGTTTGCAATCACAAGCAGACAGCTTTCTTTTGGTGTGGAGAGAGATGTTCTTGTCGATGATTTGGATTTTTATTTTGAATTCGATTTCGCGGCGGATATCCGTGACCTCAGCGATATGCAGCAGGGAGAGCAGCCGGGTTCATCGAGCAGAGACAAAGCAAATCAGATGCTGCGCCGGCTAGAAAGCTGCGGATGGATATATACAGAAGTGGATTACAGCTATGTCCAAAGAGTAAATTTCAGGGATTATGCTGTACAGATCATCCGCACACTGAAGCAGATAGAGACGGCAAAGACCACGGAGTATCAGGGCTACATCTATACGATCTACAATCTGTCCCGAGCCAAAGGAAATCCGGGTCTGGCTCTAACGCAGATCGTTGAGAATACTGATTTACTTATCACCGGTCTCAAGAGCCTCAATGCGAATATCAAGAAATACATCGATGATCTGACAAAGCACAGCACGGTATCGGAGATTCTCGATGCGCTTCTCAACGATTATTATACGAATGTGGTCGATAAGGCTTACCACAGGCTGATGACCTCTGATAATGTGTCGAAGTTCAGACCTGAAATAATCAGCAATCTCGAAGCGAACTCGCAGAACGGCAGATACCTGAATTCCGCGGCTAGGGAGCTGGCGGAAATGATGGAACAGTCCGAAGAAGAAGCAAAACAGACAGCGCTTAATATGCTGCATAATGTGATCGAAGCATTCCGGCAGATGGATGACATCCTCGAGCAGATCAATGACAAGAATTCCAGATATCAGAAAGCCGCGGTGGGAAGAGCGAGATTCCTTCTGTCATCAGCGGATGATATCCGCGGGCAACTGAAAAGCATCATCTGCACGCTTAACGATGCTTTCAACGAGGATGGGTATACCGATTACAATACGGTATATGAGCTTGCAGAGACGGATAGTCTGATCCGGCTGTTCTCGTGGGATTATCTGGATATGGATTCTCTGTATGCACCGAGACAGGGCAGGAGCGAATTCATACCGCAGGATATGGAGTCTCATCGGGTAAGTGAGGCTGAAAGACGCAGGCGCAGAGCGGAGTTTGAAGAAAGAATCAAAAACGTTCTCAGTGCGCCGAGAATAAACGAGTATGTAATGGAGCTGCTTGGCGCGGACGATGCGCTCCTCGCGTCGGAACTGCCTCTCGGTGAAGGCGATACATTCATTAAGCTGATATATATAAGACTGTATGGAAGTCGCAAGCTGATGGGCTATACCGTGGAGCCGGGAAGGATAATCGAGAAAGACGGCTTCAGGTTCCGCGATTTCATAATACGCAGGAGGTAGTAAAAAATGGATCTCTTCGAGGGTATGATCCAGAAGGATCAGGATGAATTCAGGAAGATCATGAACCGTCTGATGAGCACGGGTTTCATTCTTCGCAGGAAAGAACAGACAAAGAGTGATTACTATTTCATTCTGAGACACCGCAGCGTGTTTGAGAGATATCTTGATGTGCTCAGCTATCAGATAGATATCAACGAGGAATACGGCGTGATCCAGCTGCTGAACCGTGAAAATTACAACCATCTGCAGCTTACAATGCATGAGTCGATCATCCTGCTGATACTGCGCATATTGTTCGATGAGAAAAAGCGCGAGCTGTCTCTGACAGATGTAGTGGTCAATATGGGCGATATCCAGGAGAAATACCTGTCGATGCAGATACGAAGCGAGCAGATCGGCAAGACCGTGATGGGGAATGCCCTGAAAAAATTCAGGAGATACAGCCTCGTTGAATTGCTGGACGGGAACAATATCCGTGAAGAATCCAGGGTGCTGATCTATGACTCCATCATGATGGCTGTTAGAGTTGATGACATTAAACGGGTGAGCGAGCTTCTGGAGAGATACCGTAAAGACGGGAAGATCACAGAGGGTGAGGACAACAATACCTGTGAAGGTGATGATACTGAGATATATGAAGCCGACGCCGAGCTTATGGAGGAGGAGCTGTAATGAAATCCATGACGCGTGTCAGACTGATCAACTGGCACAGATTTGAGAATGAGACAATAGAATTTGCCGAGTCAGTCCTCCTGTCCGGTGAGAACGGTGCAGGTAAATCCACGATTCTGGACGCTATACAGTTCGTTCTGACCTGTACCACTGCGAATTTCAACAAGGCGGCGCATGAAAAAGGCGACCGTACTCTGGGAAGCTATGTAAGATGCAAGACCGGCAAGGAAGACAGACCATACGAGAGAAGCGGCAATATCTCTGCGCATATCGCGCTTGAATTTTTTGACGAAGAGAAAAGCCAGTATTTCATTACCGGAGCTGTGATGGATTCCTCAAATGAAGAAAAAGAGCCCGCAGTAAGATGGTATATCGCAGAGAACAGGGAGCTTGATGACGATCTGTTTTTCTCCGGGAATAAGGTCAAGAGCATATCCCAGTTCTTGTCGACCAACAAGGGCATCAGGGAAGATAAAACCAGGACCGGTGCGCGCAAAATGATAGCCAACAGGTTCGGAAGGCTGGATGAAAAGAAATTCTGCTCTCTGATACCAAAAGCTCTGGCGTTCAGACCTATACACAACATCAAGGAATTCGTGTATACATATGTGCTTGATGAAAAGAAAGTCAATATAGATGCTCTCCGGGAGAATGTCCGCACCTTCCAGGAGTTTGAACGAATGCTCAGGGATGTGCGCCGCAGGATAGAGGAACTCGAGGAGATACTTGCCCGGAAAGCCGAGGTGGATAATTACGTACGTATAGACGGCCGTCACGAGTACTATCTGGCGAGGGTCGAGCAGGATATTCTGATTGAAGATTATGATGGTGCAAAGAACACGATCAGGCAGGCGAAGGGTAGCATCAGACAGCTGAAGAGCGAGGAGGCTAAACTTGATAAACTCCTTGCAAGTAAACAAGAGAGTATTATACAGCTGCGTCTTGAGCTTGAGAACGATGAGAAATTCCAGGCCAAGCTGGAGCTTGAGAAGCGCAGGCGCAATCTCGAGGATATGCTGGAAGCTGATAAGCTAAGAGTCAGCGAACTCTATGATGCTGCAAGCGAAGCTGCTTCAGGTGCAGAATCGCTTATTGCAGAACTGAAATACGAAGCTGATACTCATGCCGACGGAGAGGTGCTCCGTATGCTTGCGGATTATGTCAAGGCACTTAAGGGCTTATCAGCTCTGGTTGATCTGACAATAGTACATATCGGACTTCAGGCGGTACAGGATTATAAGAAAGAGCACTATGATACCTATAACCGCAGACTCGCTGAATGCAGCCTGAGCATCGGAACTCTGGAGAACGATCTCAAAGATCTGAACAGCCGCATCCGGATGCTTGAAGACAAAAAGCTGGTCTATCGCCCTGAGGTGGAAATGCTGCAGTCGGGAATCAGAGAGCAGCTGAGGAATGTCGGCAGGACCGGAGAAGTCAGGATATTATGCGAACTGCTGGAGATCACAAAGCCTGCGTGGCGCAATGCGGTCGAGGGCTATCTGAATACGCAGAGATTCTACCTGATCACGGAACCGGAGGACTTCGATCTGGCGCTCAGTGTCTATGACAGATTAAGGCAGCAGAAGAAAATCTACGGAGTAGGTCTTGTCAACACAGCAAAGCTTTCGGAGTACGATGAAGCGCCGGAAGGAAGTCTCGCGGAATGCGTGACATCGAAGAATATCTGGGCCAGACGCTATGCCAATATGGTGCTTGGCAAAGTTCACTGTGCCGGAAGCTATCAGGAGCTAAAGCAGTATCCGGTCGCGATTACCCGGCAGTGCATGAGGTATCAGAATCATGTCGCTTCTGCGATCTCTCCGAAGATATACGAAAAGCCTTATATCGGAGCCGGAGCCGTTGCGGTGCAGCTCGAGCAGGCAAGGGAAGAGAAGAGAAAACTCGAGATCAGCATTGAGAACCACAGGAGCGAGCAGGCTCATCTTGACAGGATGACGAAGTGCCTGAATGCTGATATTGACAGAGAGGTCAGGTATAATCTTGCTTCACTGGAAGCCATGCGCGGCCATGAGACAGAGATGGAAAACTGCGACAGAGAGCTTGCGGAGATCAAAGCAAGCAGGACGATGATCCAGAAGCAGGACAGGCTCGAAGCTCTGGAAAGCGAGAAGAGTGAGCTGAGCAGCAGACTGAAGGAGACCAGCAGAAATATTGGAAATCTTGAAAATGTGATACGTAATACTGAAGAACAGATGGACAGATTGTTTTATAAGCAGATAAGGCAGAAGGAAATCGTGACTGAACTGTATAACCGGCTCGGAGATGATGCTGCCGACTGTGAAAAAGACTATATAAAGCAGACTTCGGAACATGACTATGAGAAGTATCGCCAGAATTATGAATCCGCGAGGAAGGGCAACCACACCAGACGGGAGAAGGCTGAAAGGATGATGGCAGAGGCGATGAGCAGATACAAATCCGCACATGACTTCGGAGCTGCAGATTCGATGGAGGGCTTCCCTGAATTCAACGCCGAATATGACAAACTGAAGAACTCGCAGCTGCTCGAATACGAGGAGAAGGTGAGAAGTGCCCGGGAGAAGGCAGAGCAGGAATTCCGCGAACAGTTCCTGGCGCGTCTTCAGGAGAACATCAAACAGGCACAGAATGAATTCAAAAGCCTTAACAGGGCGCTCGCCGACATACATTTCAGCAATGAAAGATATGAATTCAGGCACGAGCCGAGAAAACATCTCAGGAAGTTTTACGATATGATCATGGACGATTTCAATATCCTGGGCGGTGAGAGCCTGTTCAACAGCTCATTCAATGAGACACACAGGGAGGCCATCGATGAGCTGTTCGAGAAGTTGGCTCTGGATGATGAAAGCAGTGAAAAGACACTTGAAGAATATACAGACTATCGTACATATATGGATTACGACATCCGCATCACATTTGATGATGGAAGCTATATGTTTTATTCCAAGGTCAGTCGTGAAAAGAGCGGGGGCGAGACTCAGACTCCATTCTATATCACGATCGCAGCATCGTTTATGCAGCTTTACCGCAGCGGCATAGGTGGAGACTCCATAGGGCTCGTTATGATGGATGAAGCATTCAATAATATGGATGATAGCCGCATGTCGGGAGTCCTGTCATTTATGACAGGATCCAATCTGCAGACAATCATTGCCGCTCCGCCGGAGAAGATACAGTACATAGCGCCTTCGGTCGAAAGCGTACTGCTGGTGCTCGCGGATGGAGATATGAGCTATGTAGAGGAATTCGACAGGCTGAAGGCATAAGAGCAATGTGGCAGATCCGAGAATAGAATATGAAGAGATACGATAATATAGTCCTTAATAAGCTGCTTGACAGCTACGAAAAAAGTGCCGGGTATGCTGCTGAGCATTACACAGCCCGTAAATCTGATGATGCCTGCAAGGGAGATAAAATGCCGCAGGCTGCAAACACAGCTGCGCATCGTCGTGGAGTATTCTGCCATATAGACCGGAGAAGTTTTCCCGATTATTTTGACACAGCTTCCGGTGCATATGAGACACTGCATGAACAGCTGAGGGATCTGGAGCATAAAGGCCTGATCAGGCTGTACTGGAAGGGCGGTGCCCGGGACCACATTCTTGAGAAAGCAGGACTGGAAACAGATAATGCAGAAGCCTGTTACAGGTATCTGAGACGCACTCCAAGGTGGAAGAGGGAAGAAGAGCTGTATGCGATATGTATCCGATATAAACAGAAAGCTGCTGAGATCAGTGACGCTGCCGGATGTGAGAAGTACGCTGAGGGCATAAGTGTGCTGGATTCTTTTCTGGACTGGCTGATGGACAGTCTGGCATGCGGAGACAGAATCAGACCTTTGGCTGATATTGAAGATCCTGACGGCCTGGAGAGACTTTGCAGATTACTGCTTGCGATATTGACTAATGAACAGGAAGTTTATCTGAGACAGTTCTCAACAACGGTTTTCAATGATTCCAAGATCGCAGAGAAGGAACTCGACAGAGCGGCAGCTGTGATAAGAAAGTTCGGTGTCAGCAATGATACCGATGACAGTGACGAGGTTCTCAGCACTGATGAGATAATGGAACTATACGGGATATACAGGAATCCCGTATGGATCTATTTGAAAGGCTGCGCAGGCTTTCGCGTCAGTAATACCGGGGGTGGTGATCATGCTGATGAAAGCGGCAGACATGCAGCTGCTGCCATCGGGCTGCCTGCTCTTGAAACCGGCATAGGGATCACGGTGCGCGATCTTGAATTGCTGGAGCCTGATCCTGAAATAACGCCTGAGTGCATCCTGACCATAGAGAATCTGACATCATATTATCAGCAGAATGCTGTTGTTAATGGAATGAATGCACTGGTTGTCTACATCGGAGGATATGCGGGGAGAAAGAAAAGGGAATTTCTGAAAAAACTTGCGGAAGCGTATCCGGATGCATGTTTCATGCATTCCGGAGACATTGACTGCGGTGGCTTCATGATCTGGAAATCGCTTTGCGAGGGAACCGGGATACCTTTCGAAACATATAAAATGGATATAGCAACATTCGATCAGTTTCGGTACTCGGGAAAACCAATCACTGAGCATGACAGGATGAATCTGAACACAATGGAGGAAGATCCTTTTTTCTGCGGACAAAAGGACCTGTTTGACAAAATGCTGGAAACAGGGATAAAGATTGAACAGGAAAGCTTCGTGGGATGATGAGTAGTGACTTTCTGCATCCGAGCTGGAGAAAACAGCGAACCCGTAACCGGCTGAAAATGCTGGCTTCCAGAAAAACGATGTTGGACTGAAAGCACCTACCCTATTCGGACACAAAAGTCCGAGTGGTAGGTGCTTTATATTGCAATCAAAAAGACACAGGAGTTTTCTGTATCGGACTGAAATACAATTTGTTCAAAAAATATTGCTAATCTGTGGAAAAAGAAACATCTTCGAACTCAGATGTCCGATGCCGTATTACTCTGAAGGCCTGTTTTTACTGAAGTATTCAGATTCTCTTTTAGCCGGAGTCCTGTATTGGAACATCTTTATTGGCCGCTCATTGTTATAGAACGACACATATTTTGATAGAGCTTCAAGGAATTCGCGCTCAGACCGGTAATCCTTTCTCTAAAGTTCTTCGCGCTTTAGAGTTGAGAAGAAAGATTCCATAACTGCGTTATCGTGAGGAGAATGAGGAGCAGAAAAGGAATGGAGAATATGCAGGCTGGCAATATATGATTTTACTGCTTCGCTTTGATAATTCATGCCCCTGTCGTTGTGAAGAATAAGGCCTTCGCCCGGATGACGATTCTCATAAGCTTCCTTGATAGCCATCTTCACAAGTGCTGAACTGTTCCGCTTGCTAACTTTACAAGCAATTACCATTCTGGAGTACAGATCCAGGATAACGCAAATATAGTAATGTCTTCCCTTAAGCTTGTAATAGGTAACATCGCTGACCCAGACCTGATTTGGGGCATCAGGGTTGAACTGACGTCTTACTCTATTCTTATGACCTTTATTGTTCTTTTCATAAAATAGTTTGGAATCATTGCGTATACTGAACAGCCCTATTTCTCTTCCTAGCTCACGAACATATTTATTACTGACCTTGATGCCGCGAGATCTGAGAACTGCAGCAATAGAATCGTATCCAAAACGTTGTTCGCTCTCATCGTATACTTCCTGAATGAGAGGCTTCAGCTCCTCGCGCCTTCGAACAAACCAGGCGTTATCGCCTTTTCGTCTTCGTATATGATTGTATAGCGTTCCTCTTGGAACATTCATGGCGTCACAAAGGACATGAACTGAATACTTACTATATAGACGCTCCATCTCTGCGAGTTTTTCCTTAAGTGGTGCGTTCGGCGTGCAAGTTGTTTCTTTCAGACAGGAAATGACTTTCTCCATGTGCTCAGCATGATGCCTTAGCCGATGAAAGTTAACAGCGCTGAAATATGAGGCGTCGTTAGCAGAGGCCTCACGCTCAGTCTCTAGCCATCCATAGAAGGTGCTTCTGGGAATCCCGGTATCGTTAAGGATATCTGATACAGGTTCTTTGCTGACTGCATATCTGGCAATAACGGATTGCTTTTCTTCCTGTGTGTACTTACGCATATTACTTTTCCTCCTTATTATGTGCAATGGATAAGTAGACTTGTAATGATATGGTATTATAGTCTTGACGATGATGAAACGAGTGGATTGTACAAGTAAGTTGCTGAAAGTACTGAGATATGGAGAATAACTCATGAATGTAGAAGCTTATGATCTGGACTCCCTCAGAAAAATAATTAGAGACCTGCAGGAAGAAAACAGAAATCTT
This sequence comes from uncultured Eubacteriales bacterium, assembly GCA_900315485.1. Lineage (GTDB taxonomy): Bacteria > Bacillota > Clostridia > Peptostreptococcales > Anaerovoracaceae > Crickella. The sequence continues at coordinate 29,600 of OMZI01000036.1, forward strand.
AAGGACCAGCTTAAGACAGTGGGGATTGCTTTCAGCGAGCAAAATCATTTTTCTGATGGAATCGAGGAGATAGAAGACTATGACCCGGATCAGGGTGCCAGAATAATCCGTCCGTTTATTACGATAGATCTTGCGCGGGATTTCTACCGCATGTTCCATGGAAGGTGGGATGTATTTGCGAGAAGAGGCAGAAAAGGAGGCTACTTCCCGCAATGTGCAAACAGATGGAATAATTATGTCTGCCCCAAGCAGCACGGGGAGAAAATGTTTTGCGATGAATGTGAATTCTGTCAATGGATATCACTAAGTGCGGAAACAATAATGAATCATCTGATAGGCTATAAAGAAGATGGCACGGATGTCATAGGCATCTATCCGCTTTTTCCTGATGGCACATGCAGATTTCTGGTATTCGATTTTGATAACCATGCCAAAGGAGCCGAGAGTACTGACTTTGCCAATGATGATGATGAATGGCATGAGGAAGTAGATGCTTTGAGGTACATGTGTGAGAAAAACGGAGTGACTCCTTTAGTGGAGAGATCAAGATCCGGAAGAGGTGCACATGTGTGGATATTCTTCGAAAAGCCTGTTCAGGCATCTCTTGCGAGGAACTTCGGATTCATGCTGCTTGACAGAGGCGCAGCAATGATAAATATGAAGTCATTTCACTACTATGATCGAATGTATCCGTCCCAGGATGCTGCAAGCAGACTTGGCAATCTGATAGCATTGCCGCTACAAGGCAGGGCACTAAATGATGGAAACAGCGCTTTCGTTGACAAAAACTGGAATGCGTATCCTGATCAGTGGGATATACTTGTTAACCATACGCCTAAGATATCTCAGCGCGATATGGAAGCTATGATGATCAGATGGCAGAGAGAGACCGCCCCTTCCTCTCTGGAGCAAACTGCGTTATCTTCTGCCGAACGTCTTAAGCCATGGAAAAAGAGTGAGCAGTTTTCCCGAAGTGATGTTATTGGTTTATTACACATAGTTCTGGCTGACGGAATATATGTGGATGCCTTGAATCTGATGCCTAGGCTGCAAAACCTTATAAGAAGGATGTCTGCTTTTGATAATCCAATATTCCAGAGGAGAAAACAACTTGGATTCTCAAATTACTACAACTTCAGTGCAGTATATTTGGGAAAGGATATTGACGGATACATCAGGATCCCCCGCGGACTTCTGGAAGAACTGACCAAAGAATGCAGCAAAGCAAACATCCCATATGATATTACTGACAGCAGGGAAAAAGGCAGGCCGATTAGAGTTAGGTTCAAGGGAACACTTAAGCAGCAGCAGGATCTTGCTGCTCAGAAGATGCTCGAATATGATAATGGCATTTTAAGCGCGGCGACAGCCTTTGGTAAAACTGTCGTTTGCAGTTATCTGATAGCTGAGAGAAAGGTAAATTGCCTGATTCTGCTTCAGAGCAAAGATCTTCTGGAACAGTGGGTAGAGGAACTTGGTAAATTTCTGGATATTGATGAGGAACCACCGGAATATACAACCAAGACAGGAAGAGTTAAGAGGCGTGACAGCGTAATAGGCGTTCTGCATGGATCCAAGAAAGCCTTGACGGGTATAGTTGATATTGCAATGATCGGATCTGTTTATGCCAAAGGTGAATTCAACGAGATGATAAATTCGTACGGAATGGTCATCATGGATGAATGCCATCACGCTGCCGCAAATACAGCAGCAGAGGTTTTGCAGAAAATAAACGCAAGATACGTATATGGGGTATCAGCCACGCTAAAGAGAAGCGATGATATGGATAAAGTGATCCCTATGCTCATAGGGCCGATGCGTCACAGCTACACTGCGAAAGAACGGGCAGCGGCTCAGGGAATCGGTCATTATGTTTTCCCGCGTTACACCAGAACGATCGATACATTCGAGAGCAGGAACAATATAAATCAGGCTTTTGCACTCATAAGCAAAAGTGCCGACAGAAATCAGATGATAATGACTGATATACATGAGTGCATATCACTTGACAAGACACCGGTGATCCTCACAAGGTATAAGGAACATGCGAAATATCTGCATGATAATCTGCAGGGCGAAGCTGATCATATATTCCTGATGTATGGAGACAACTCGGACAAAGAAAACCGTAAGATTCGAAAACAACTTAAGAGTGTTCCTGCTGAAGAATCCATGATACTCATCGCTACAGGGCAGAAGATAGGGGAAGGTTTTGACTTCCCGAGACTGGATACATTGATGTTGGCTTCACCTGTTTCTTCCTCCGGAACGCTTGAGCAGTTTGTCGGCAGACTCAATCGGGATTATGCAGGGAAGAAGGAAGTTGTTGTCTATGATTACATCGACTCGCATATTAAGGTGTTCAACAATATGTATGCCAGGAGGCTGAAGACATATAAGAATATCGGATTCAGCGTGATTGGTTGGATGGGTCAGGAAAAACAACAGACCAGAACGATTTTCGATGCCGGTAATTATTCCGATACTTTTGAGAGAGACATTATTGAGGCAGATAAAACGATCATCATATCCAGTCCGGAACTACTGCGTGAGAAAGTCACTCGCTTCCTGTTTATCATCAAATCGAGGCAGGAAGCCGGTGTAAAGGTAACTGTGATTACCACTGATCCGGATCGAGTAATGGACAGCTCCTCGGGTTATTACATGGAGCTAATAAGCTCAATGACAAATGCCGGCATAAATGTAATTGCAAGGAATGAGGTGCTGGAACACTTTGCCGTAATCGATGATGACATTGTCTGGCATGGCGGGGTCAATCTTCTCGGTCACGATGATATATGGGACAATCTCATGCGGATTAAATCACCAATAGTTGCAGCGGAGCTAATGGATATATCACTTGGAGATGATAGGTTGGAGACTTGGGATTATGAGAAAGTTAGGGATTGATTGACATTTCTTGATTATTTGCTATACTAATCATAGTACTTGGGCTGGTCGCTGACCTGGGTCCAACCTACTCGGCGTGGGAAACTCCCCGCCATTTTTTATACCTGAAAAGGAGCAAGAATCATGCGCGAAATAAGTATTTTTGTAGACGAGTCAGGTGATTTCGGGGAATATGAAAAGCATTCTCCGTATTATATTGTCACGATGGTTTTCCATGATCAGAGCAAAGATATCAGTCAGGATATTATAAAGTTGGATAGGGAACTGAGAAATATAGGTTATAACAATCCTGTAATACATACTGAGCCGTTAATCAGGAAAGAAGAGGATTATGCGAATCTGAAACCGAATGAACGGCGTGCAATACTGTCGAGACTATTCTTTTTTACAATGCATGCAGACATTTCGTTTAAGACATTCCTTTATGATAAGAGAGAATTTGATACTATTCTGAAACTGGAGGCAAGAATGGCCAGAGATCTCTCGCAGTTTCTCAGGTCGAATCTGGAATACATGCAGTCCTTTGATCATGTTATTTTGTATTATGATAATGGGCAAAGAGAACTGACCCGGATCCTAAACGTGGCTCTTGCTACAGAACTGTCAAATTATGATGTCAGGAGGGTCTTTCCATGGGAATATAAACTGTTCCAGGTTGCTGATTTGATATGTACATTAAAACTCACAGAGAAAAAGGTTGAACAGCAGGGCCTGTCGCGCTCTGAACAGTATATTTTCCATTCGAAAAGAGATTTGTACAAAGACTTCTTAAAACCAATCTCTCGCAAAGAGTGGGATAGCATAAAACATACGTAGTAGGAAATATTTTCTTCAATCATATACTTTGATATGTCGGAAAAACGCTTGACCTTCAAGTCGCTTGATACTCTATCATAGGCTTGCAGGAGGAACCGTAATGAAGATAAATGAAATAGAAAAACTGCTGGAGACACCGAAGGCAACCATCAGGTATTACGAAGAAGAAGGCTTGATTAGGCCGGAAAGAACAGAAAAAGGATATAGAGAATATAATGAGGGTGATATAGAGACTCTTAAAATAATCATTATTCTCCGAAAAATGGGAATCTCTGTAGATGAAATTCGGAGAGTCATAAATGGCGAAGAATCTTTATATAGTGCTGCAGAGAGAAGCCGTGATGAGCTTCAGGCGCAGATCAAAGAACTGACTGGAGCAATCAGTCTTTGCAATCAGATCATTGCTGATGAATCTACAGTAGACAGTCTTAATACCAATGCTATCTGGGAGAGAATAAAAACTGATGAATCGAGAGGAATCGCATTTGCAAGTATATTAGATGATTATGCAGACTTCCAATCTGATATGTTTGGCTTTCCTGTGGAGAAGGAAGATTCATCGGCAAAGAAACTGATCAGACTGGTTATCATACTCACATTGGTTGTGGTATGTTCTGTGGGATTAAGTTCATTGCTAGGGATAAGCTCTTTTTCAGATGGAATTAAAGAAAAAATAACAGCTGTCACGGTTCTTACACTCATTTTTTCAGCAATATTCCTGATCAGTAGAAAGAATAAGAAAGCCGGTGATATAGCATTAAAAGTTGTCAGAATCGTATCGTTCGCAATTATTCTGATTGCAGTTCTCTTTCTCGCTGTTGCTTGGCTGAACAGCAAGCTTCATTTCTGGTTCTGATACTACATTAAGACTCGATGCTATAACACATTATGAAATAACGGGAGATTTTGAAGCCAATTTCTGGAGGAAATCTGAACAGAGGCTCTGGAATCATTGAAATCACTGTCGTCTACAAAAGCAATTCTGTTCACCTGCTCCATTACATGGGCTTTCGGAAAAAAATCCGGGAGCTCATTTCATTTTCCTCCAACGAGCGAAACCGGATCAGCAATCAGTTGGAGGAAAACGAAAATAATTGGAGAAAACCCGAATATGCGTCTTGAAACCGTTGCAATTACTGGTGTTCAAAAAAGCGCTTCTGTTCACCCGCTCCATAGATCGGACTCCAGAGGCCATCTCCGGAGTCCTTTATTTTGCCCGCAAACGTTGAAAATACGCCATTTGCATCCTCCGAAAACGACGCATATAAACTCACAAAAACGCATACAAACCTAAAGAATTGGAGATTTTTCTGGGGATGTCCCTTAACCCACTAAGGGAATCGAACTATATATAGATTAATACAATTGTTGATACAGGCAAGTCAGCGATATTCTGTTAGACATCGACCGAGAAAATAAGTCAATGTTGACA
>OMZI01000037.1 GCA_900315485.1 uncultured Eubacteriales bacterium
TGCGGTTGGCAGTCTATTCGGCGCGTCTTAAGACGCTTGCAAGTACGAGGCCCTTTTAGGGCTTGTGCATACCACCAGTTCAACTGGTGGTTATGATTGGATTCAGAGAGGCTGAGTGGGAGGATATGTTATGCAGGAAATAAAGTGCCCTAACTGCGGACAGGTATTTCAGGTAGATGAGACCGGATACGCTCAGATCGTTCAGCAGGTCAGAGACAGTGAGTTTGAAAAGGAGATCGCAAAACGCGAATCCGAGCTTGCTGAAAAGAGAGAAAACGAGCTGCGTATGGCCCGCATGGAGCAGGAAAAGCAGTTCGATAAGACTCTTTCCGAGAAGGAGTCAGAGCTTGCTGACAGAGAGAAAAAGATCGAACTTCTGAAAGCCGAGAAGCAGAGCGAGACTGAGAAGATCAGAACGGAAAAGGACAATGAGATAGAGCGCCTTAAGACTGAGCGCGACAGGGAAGTGGAGCGCATAAAGGCAGACAAGGACAGGGAGATCGACAGGCTCCGCGCTGATCTCACAGAGCAGCTCAATAAACTTAAGGCTGAGGTCGAGAAGAGCGATACTGAGAAGGAACTGGCTGTCACCAGGGCTGTTCAGGAAAAGGATAAGGAGATCGCGGACAAGAATGCTGAGATCACTAAGCTCAGCGGCGATCTTGAAGTGCAGCAGAGACAGAGCGAGCTGACAGAAAAGCAGCTCGTGGAGCAGCATAAGGGCGAGCTGAGACTCCGTGACGAAGAGATAGAGAGACTCAAGGACTTCAAGGCACGCCAGTCCACCAAGATGGTGGGAGAGAGCCTCGAGCAGCACTGCCAGAACCAGTTCAATTCGATCAGGATGACCGCCTTTCCGAATGCGTATTTTGAGAAAGATAACGATGCAAGGACAGGCAGCAAAGGGGACTTCATTTTCCGTGAGTCGTCTGATGACGGTACTGAATTCATCTCCATCATGTTCGAGATGAAGAATGAGATGGATACAACTGCTACCAAGCATAAGAACGAGGACTTCTTCAAGGAACTCGACAAGGACCGCAAGGAGAAGAACTGCGAGTATGCAGTGCTGGTATCGCTCCTTGAGGCCGATAACGAGCTGTACAACAACGGTATCGTGGATGTTTCATACAAGTATGAGAAGATGTATGTCATCCGTCCTCAGTTCTTCATTCCGATGATAACACTCCTCAGAAATGCTGCACTCAACTCGCTGAAATATCAGAGAGAGCTGCAGATCGTTAAGAACCAGCAGGTCGATATCCTTCACTTTGAGGAGAATATGGAGAGCTTCAAGAACGCCTTCGGAAGGAATTACGAGCTTGCCAGCCGCAAATTCGAGGACGCGATCAATGAGATCGATAAGTCCATAAGACAGCTCGAGAAGGTCAAGGAGGCGCTTACTTCCTCAGAGAGAAACCTGCGTCTGGCCAACGACAAGGCACAGGATCTGTCCATCAAGAAACTGACTAAGAATGCTCCGACAGTCAAGGCCATGTTTGAGGAGCTTGCCGAGAGCAGGGAAGAAGACAGATAAGGAAAGCGGGACAGATATAAGAGACAGAAAACGGCACTGAAAAAGCCTGCCTGACAAGTGAAACCGATCGCTTGCCGGACAGGCTTTTCGATTGATTATTTAAGCTGGCAGCATTGACTCACGTTACAGCACTATCATATAGACTATGAAGGATACGAGCCATGCTATCACGCACTGCCATATGACGACCAGGAAGGCCCATCTGCCGCCCATCTCTCTTCTGATCGACGCGATCGCTGCTACACATGGAGTGTAGAGAAGCGAGAACACCAGCAGCGATGCAGCGGAAGCTGATGAGATAGCTATACTTACGCTTTGCCCGAAGAGAATGCCCAGTGTAGCTACTACGCTCTCCTTGGCCATGAAGCCGGATATGAGCGATGTGGCTATCCGCCAGTCGCCGAGACCGATAGGCGAGAGGAGCGGTGCGATGTAGCCTGCGATGACAGCGAGCATGCTTTCCTGCTGGTTCGCAACCATATGAAGTCCAAAGTCAAAGCTCTGCAGGAACCATATAACTATCGTCGCTATGAAGATGACCGAGAACGCTCTCTGAAGGAAGTCCTTCGCCTTGTCCCACAGGAGTCTCATTACGTTCTTGGCGCCCGGCAGACGGTAATTAGGCAGCTCCATGACGAACGGAACAGCCTCACCCCTGAACAGCGCGCCGCGGTAGAGAAGCGCTACCAGTATGGCGACCAGTATCCCGAGGACATAGAGGCCTGTCATGATAAGACCGCCGCGTCCCGGGAAGAATGCGTTGACGAAGAACGCATAAATCGGGACTTTGGCTGAGCAACTCATAAACGGCGTCAGCAGTATTGTCATCCGGCGGTCACGCTCACTCGGCAGGGTACGCGTTGCCATTACAGCCGGAACGGTACATCCGAATCCGATCAGCATAGGCACGATGCTGCGGCCCGAGAGGCCCAGCCGCCTCAGTGTCTTGTCCATGACGAATGCAACTCTTGCAATGTAGCCTGAATCCTCCAGCAGTGATAGGAAGAAGAACAGAACCACGATGATAGGCAGGAAACTCAGAACGCTTCCGACGCCCTCGAATATTCCCTTGATGATAAGGCCGTGCAGAGCCTCATTGGCATTGCCTGCTGTCAGTGCTGCATCCACGGCACCGGCCAGTGCGCCTATGCCTGTCTCGAGCAGGCCCTGTAGCCATGCACCTATCACGTTGAATGTGAGGTAGAACACGATGCCCATTATCGCGATGAAAGCCGGGATAGCGGTGTACTTGCCGGTCAGGAAGCGGTCTATCTTCTCACTTCTGATCCTCTCTTTGCTTTCATGCGGCTTGCGTACAGTCTGGGCTGTGACCTTCTTGATGAAGGCAAAACGCATGTCTGCTATTGCAGCGCTTCTGTCAAGTCCGCGCTCTTCTTCCATCTGGAGCACGATGTGCTCGATGGTCTCTTTCTCATTCTGAGTAAGGCCGAGGCTGCGGATGACGATAGGGTCACCTTCGATGACCTTAGTTGCAGCAAATCTCAGAGGAATATCCGCACTCAACGCGTGGTCCTCGATAAGATGCGATGCCGCATGTATGCATCTGTGTACCGCTCCGCCGTGATCGTTCTGATCGCAGAAATCGGTACGCATTGGCTTTTCCTGATATTTTGCGATATGTATCGCGTGATCGATGAGCTCGTCGATTCCCTGGTTCTTGGCAGCCGAGATAGGGACTACCGGTGTGCCGAGGATGCTCTCCATCTCATTGACATCGACCGTGCCTCCGTTGGCGTGGAGCTCGTCCATCATGTTCAGCGCAACTACGACCGGAACGTTCATCTCGAGAAGCTGCATCGTAAGATACATATTTCTCTCGATGTTGGTGGCATCAACGATGTTGATGATCGCTTTCGGTTTATCCTGCAGAACGAAGTTCCTCGATACGATCTCTTCGCTGCTGTAAGGGGACATTGAATAGATACCCGGCAGGTCAGTCACCAGCGTATCCGGATGGCCCTTGATAGGTCCGTCCTTGCGGTCTACTGTTACTCCCGGAAAGTTGCCGACGTGCTGGTTGGCACCCGTAAGCTGGTTGAAAAGGGTGGTCTTGCCGCTGTTCTGATTGCCTACGAGGGCAAAAGTCAGAAGCGTTCCGTCAGGCAGCGGATTGCCGGTGCCCTTAGGGTGGAAGCGGCCGCCTTCACCGAGGCCCGGATGCTCAGTCTCAGCCTTTCTGTATTCCTCGACAGGCTGCAGAGGTTCGCTGTTTTCCTCCGAGGATAAGCTTGCAGCTGAGGCTGAACCGCTTTTTTCAATTTCGATCTTTGCCGCATCATCGAGCCTCAGTGTAAGCTTGTAGCCCTGTATCTGAAGTTCCACCGGGTCTCCGAGCGGTGCATATTTAATAACGGTGACGTCTGCGCCCGGGATAACTCCCATGTCGAGAAAGTGCTGGCGGAGCGCGCCTTCACCACCGACAGTCTTAATGACAGCAGATTCACCGATTCCAAGTTCCTTTAAAGTCATGAATACCTTCCGTGTATATATAATTAACAGTGTTGGTTAACTATGATTAACCGATACGCACAGATGATATCACATTTCGGGAATCTTTTGAACTCAAATCTGGCCGACGCAGAGCAGAGCTCTGCTCTCGATTTGAAGCAATAATCCTATTGCATTTACCCGAGTCTTGTGTTAAGATATTCGAGCTGAGCAGAGCAAGCCGATCTGCCCGGTAACTGAATACAGTTATTTAAACTTGCAGTGGAGGATTGACCGAGCGGCTAAGGAGCCTGATTGGAAATCAGGTAAGGTGTAACAGCCCCGTGGGTTCGAGTCCCATGTCCTCCGCCAAAATTTTGCCCTGAGAGACGTTTTCTCAGGGCTCTTTTGTTGCAACGGATACAGGCTCTATCCCTTGAAATTTCAGTATGCGGCGCGTTTTTTGAAACTGCATGTGATGTATGTGGTATGTATCTTGAATTGCGGAAATCTGGGTCTCTGGTTGGGGCTGAGAGCGCCTCTGATGGGTTTGAGTACGGTGTACTGGCATGGTACAAGGTACCTCATAAAAACGTGTCTGACTGGCGGCATGGTACACGAACCCACGAAGGTAATTATTTCCTGAAGAGCCTGATATTACTGGCGTTGATGCCGGTTTTTGCCGCTGTTGGAGATCCGCCGTACACGAAAGTCGCCATTTTCCGTCCCCAACAGCATGTTTCAGAGGGCTGTCCCCATCGCTGTCCCCAATACGCCTATAATATGACAGATTCTGAGCCGTTCAACAAATGTCTTTCTGACCGATCTTAAAAAAGATCCTTTATATAATTGCAGGTTCTGACCGGCTCTTTTACACTGAAACTGAAATAAGAATTACATATATGGAAAAGAAAGAGGTGAGCCAAATGTTCAAACCTAAATTCAGATTCACTTACGATGAGGTCAGGATCATAGTCATGGCTCTCGTTGAGTTCAAGAACCAGCTTCTGGCCGAAGGCAGATACACTGATGCCATCGATGATCTTCTGATCAAGTTCGTAGATTAAAATGATTCTTCTTTCAGCTCCGGCTGACTACATGACTCCGTGCAATAAGGTGCGGAGTTTTTTATTGAAGCCGGAGAACCCGGAGGAAGGATCAAATATGTTTACTTTTAAGAAAGAAAAAGAAGAAGCTATGAGCGAAGAGGAAAAGAAGATGGCACAGGAGCTGGGCGATGCGATTGGTAATCTGGAAGAGGGAGGTCTTTTTTATGAGGAGATCGAAGATTCAGTTGAGCTTTCACCTGCAGAAAAACTCGCATACAATATCGCAGACCATCTCGCAGCAGTCACGGCAGAGAGGTTTTCTGACATGATAGATGGGATGGACATGGATATCGCAAAGCAGATTGTTGGGAGGCTCCAGCAAAGCGATGCGGAAGCACTCGTTGGTATGCTTAAGGCGATGTTCCTTGTAAAGGGAAGGGTCCATGCAGCTGAGGAGCTGGATCTCCTTGGGGAGTGTGAGGAGTATGCAGAATCTGTTTACTGGCGTTTCCATGACACGCTCTTCGGTCAGGAAGTGTTCGAATGGTTCAGGATCGATCACATGATTCAGAACTGCTCCAGAGAGGACTGCTCCGCAGTTATCAGGATACCGCTGGAGGTGAGCTGATGGCAAAGACGATAGCAATATGTAATCAGAAGGGCGGTGTCGGCAAAACAACAACTACTCTGAATCTCGGCGTTGGTCTGGCCAGGCAGGGAAAGAGAGTACTCCTGTGCGACGCAGATCCTCAGTCTGATCTGACAGCGGCTCTCGGATGGAACGGTGACGCGCTTGAGAAATCACTCGGAAGACTGATGTATCTTGCGACGCAGGAGTATAAACCTATAGTTCAGGATACGATCATCCACCATCCCGAGGGAGTTGATCTTATTCCGTCCAATCTGGACCTGTCTTCAATGGAAAGCCAGCTTGTGAATGCCATGAGCAGAGAGAAGATACTCTCGAATCTCCTGAAGACAGTGAAGAAGGATTACGACTATATCCTGATTGACTGTATGCCGTCGCTCGGCATGATCACGATCAATGCTCTCACAGCAGCAGACAGCGTCATCATCCCGGTACAGGCTCAATTTCTGCCTGCTAAGGGCATGACACAGCTGATGAAGAGCATCGACATGGTAAGGAACCACACGAACGACAAGCTGAAGATAGAAGGCATAGTCATGACGCTGGTAGACGGCAGGACAAATCTTGCCAAAGAGGTCATAGATACCATCAGGATGAAGTACGGAATGCAGATCAGGATATTCGACACACAGATACCTGTTGCGGTAAAAGCGGCGGAGGCATCCAAGGCCGGACAGAGCATCTTCGAGTATGACCGCGAATCGAAGCCTGCAAAGGCATATGAGGCATTGACGAAAGAGGTGATGAGAATTGGCGAACGAGAAAAGCGTAGAGATGAGACTGCCATCGCTCGATGAGTTGTTCTCATCACAGGAGGAGAGGGACGATGCGAAGCTGAAGCGTATATATGAGATCCCGCTTGAGGAGATCGATCCGTTTCCTGACCATCCATTCAAGGTGCAGGATGACGAGGACATGATGAATCTCGCGGAGTCCATCAGGACGAACGGAATCCTTACTCCTGCCACAGTCCGTAAGAAGGAAGACGGCAGATACGAGCTGCTCTCCGGACACAGGAGACTGAGGGCTTGCCAGATAGCAGGAATACCGACACTAAGATGTGAGATAGTAGAGATGAGCCTGGATGAAGCGACTATCTTCATGGTGGACGCCAATTTCCAGAGATCGAAGATCCTGCCGAGCGAGAAAGCCTTCGCATATAAGATGAAGCTTGATGCAATGAAGCGACAGGGGCATAGGTCTGATTTAACTTCGTCGCCAGTGGCGACTAAGTTAGGACGATCAGATACCGAACTTGGCGAGATGGTTGGTGAGAGTAAGGATCAAATCAGAAGATATATTCGCCTCACTGAACTAATCCCTGAGATCCTGGATATGGTCGATGACGGAGTGATTGCTCTGAGGCCTGCTGTTGAGCTTTCATATATCCCTCGTCTCAAACAGGGACACATATGGGAGTGCATGGAAATCGAGCAGTGCACACCATCGCACACCCAGGCCAAGCGCATGAGGAGAATGGCGGAGGAAGGGAAACTCACCCAGGAGGCCATCGAAGCTATCATGCTTGAGGAGAAGCCGAACCAGAAGGAGCGGATCGTACTGAGGGGTGACCGCTTCAGCAGGCTGTTTCCGCCGGGACTGCCCATATCCCAGCGCGAGGATTATATAGCCGCTGCTATGGAGTTCTACGGCAGACACCGCGAGAGGCAGAGAACGAGGGACGATGCGAGATAGTGTGTCCCGCATGCAACCATATGACTTTGTAATGTGGACACATTTTCCCGTCTCCTCCCCTGTAACCCCTCCTCTCTTACTACCAGTTACTGTCCGAAGAAGATAAATATAATAATTACAACAAACGCAATAACGTGACATATCAGGCGTTCAGATCAGAAATGGTTTGAGCGCCTTTTTTCGTGCCCGGAATTGCGGGAAAGGAAGTCATATGACGAAAGACAAAGACAACAAACCAAACGATGAGGTGATCATCTGCACTGACGAGACCGGGATGCAGCTCTATCTCAGCGAAAAGGCAGCAAACAGGCTCTCCTGGATCCTGACCGGAGTAATGATCCTGATCAGCCTGCCGGTGATCATCCTCGCATTCATGACGATCTGACACAGAAAGGAGAAATCGCAATGACTGAAAACAAAGCATTCAGCGCAATAAAGCGCCTGCTCACCATGACACTTGCCCTGGTCATGGTACTCGGAGCAGCAATGACCGTGATGACGCAGAATTCATACGCGGCATTCACGGGCAAAGTGGGCAGCAAGTACACAGTCCACTGGTACAAGGAGCTGCATTACGGCCCCGGAGACGGCGGCTACAGCAACGCTGCCAAGTGCGACCTCGGCGATGATCTCGGAAGCCGCTATTCGATCTGCGTGCAGCCGAACAAGTCATCCCCGGTATGGTCCGGCGACCAGACAAGGACGGTTCAGGTAGACAAGGTGGTCACTGATGCCACCGATACCGGCAAGTGGAACGCGATGAGAAATATCATCTACTACTCGCCGACATATCCGGGCTTCAAGAAGAACATCGAAGGGATCAAACAGTTCTACTTCGGTGACGAAGCAAAGGACTTCGGTGTAGCGCACCTTGCACTTGCATGGGTATATGCAGGAAGACCTGATTCTCTTCCGACCTGGAACGGCACATCCGCCTCAGCCTGCGGCGAGGTCTGGACAAAGGCGAAGGCCCTTGCCAATGCACTCTACGATACCAATGCGGATTATGATGAAGCAGTTCCGGAAAGCTTCAAGATATTTATCTGCTATATGGACGGAGTGCAGGACATGGTAGTCGGATATATGGAAGCACCGGGACACCTAAAGATGAAGAAGGTCAGTAACCGCACTTCCATCACAGACGGCAACAGCTGCTACTCAGTCGAGGGAGCGAAGTACACCGTCTATGACAAGAGCGGCTCTTCGGCAGGCACTCTAACGGTAAAGGCCAACGGAGAAAGCAACACCATCGATCTGATGGAAGGCACTTACACGGTAAAGGAGACTACGGCTCCTCCGGGATACGCAAAGGATACTGAGACTTACACAGTTAAGGTCGAGTCTGATGAGACGACGACATTCACGGCAAAGGACGAGCCGATCACCGACCTGATCGAGATCCTCCTCACCAAGAATCCTGCCGGTTATTCGCATGACCACGGCGAAGGCGATGCTGATCTTGCAGGCGCGGTATATGAGATCAAGTTTTATGCCGGGCAGTACGATACAGCCGCCAAGGCTGAAGCATCGAACACGCTGAAGGCGACATGGAACTTCGTTACGGATGCAAACGGAAAGATCAGCGGTCAGAATCCTGTGAAGGCAGAGGGCATGACAAACTCAGCCTTCTACAAGGACAAGGACGGCAAAATCGCTTATCCTCTCGGCACATATGTGATCCGCGAGGTCAAGGCATCTGAAGGCTATCTCCTTAATAATGAGAAGGTCGTAGGCCATGTCACTGAGGACGGCACAGACAACCTGCATGTCAAGACCTACAACGAGAAACTCAAAGGCGATGAGACGATCATCCGCGGCGGTGTCAAGCTTGCGAAGATCGATCATGAGCTCAATGAGGCCTATGCACAGGGCGATGCGACCCTTAAGGGAGCTGAATTCACTGTGTGCAACCAGTCGAAGCAGTCTGTTATGGTCGGAGGCAAAGAGATCGCAAAAGGAGACGCTGCGCTCGTCATCACAACGAACGAGAATGGCATCGCGACATCCGATGCTCATGCGCTCCCATACGGTTCTTACTCCGTAAAGGAAACGAAGGCTCCGACGGGTTATCACCTGAACACCACGTGGAGCAAGAATTTCACCATCAGGGAAGACGGAGTGATCATCGATCTGACTGACGCTCCTGTAGCTGAAGATGTATTCAGAGGCGGCCTTAAGGTCACTAAGGTCGATGCCGATACAGGCAAGACCACACCTCAGGGCGATGCATCCATCGACGGCGCAGAGCTTGAGATCATCAACAACAGCGCACATGACGTTCTTGTAAAGGGTACGAGATATGCCAAGGGACAGAGAGTCATGACTATCAGAGTAAGCGGCGGTGTAGCGACTACAGGGAACAAAGACCTTCCTTACGGCCACTATATAGTCAAGGAAATCGGCACGTATAAGGGCTATCACCTGAACAAGGGCTGGCAGGGAGAGGTCTTCATCGATCAGGACGGAGTCATCAAGGAAGTCGATCCTGCGAAGATCCCTAACCATGTCAAGAGATTCGGCCTGAAGATCCAGAAGATCGATAACGATCTGGATACAGCATATGATCAGGGTGACTCTACCCTTGAAGGCGCTGAATTCACCATCTGGAACAAGTCGGCTCAGGGAGTGGTCACAAGAGATGTTCCTTATCTATCAGATAAATCTCCAGCAGTCAGCTGGTCTGATTCCAATGGCAGCATGCCGAAGAATGCTAAAGAGATCGCTAAAGACGATATCGTCGGCATCATAAGGACCGATGCTAGCGGAGCGTCCTCGACTCTCGGTTCAGACCTCAGCTACGGCACATACTTCATCAAGGAGACAAAGCCATCCAAAGGCTACAACCTCAATGAGAAGTGGAGCTTTACCATCAAGGTCTATACCGAGGAAGGCAAGGACTATGTTAAGATCGCCGGCACCAACAACGAGGAAGGTGTCAATGAAACTCTTGAGTTCACTGACGGCATGATCGTAGATCTGGCCAAGTATATGACCAGAGAGCCTGTCATCAGAGGCGGCGTGCAGATCGTCAAGAGAGACAAGGAAATCAGGAAGTCTGAGAAGCTCGGCGGAGCAAGCCTTGAGGGGATCACATTCACGATCAAAAACGTATCTGAGAAGGATGTCGTTGTAAGAAAAGACATCGGCAATACCACTGATGCTGTTGACTGGAAGAAGCTGTCCTCGAAACAGGATCTGTTCGAGAGCGGAGCAGTCAAGAGAGTAAAGCCGGGCGAGGACGTCGGTAAGATCGTCACTCACTGGAATCCTGACAAGAAGGCTTACACAGCAGAGACTCTGATAGATGATCTGCCTTACGGAACATATACTGTCCGTGAGAGCAAGACAAACGACAGCTATCAGAGGACTGACAAGACTGAGCACATGTTTGAAGTCAGAGAGGAAGGCGTTATGGTCTCCTTCGATGACGGAAAAAACGAAGTCGCCCTGACCTTCGATGACTATGTGTACAGATCAGATGTACAGGGCACAAAGATCGCTGACTCGACATCTGAAAGGTTCAGCTATGTTCCGTTCAAGATCATCAGCGTAGCTAATGGCGAGACTCACGTAGTTGTGACTGATGCGAACGGATTCTTCTCCACAAAGGACAGAAGAGCTGCAGGAGACCTCGATGAGGATGAGGACGCGGATACTGCAAGAAAGCAGAACCCGTTCGACGATCTTCTTGAGGCTGAGGACATCAAAACTGCCGATCTCGAAGCCAGAAAGGATGACATCCTTCACGGCGTATGGTTCGGCACAGGCGAGTTCGGAACCAAAGCTGAGATGAAGTCCCAGTGGGGAGCACTCCCTTACGACTCATATATCCTTGAGGAGATGCCATGTGAGCACAATGAGGGATATATCCTTCAGAAGTTCTGGTTCACGGTTGACCAGAAGACCCAGACCGGATTTGTTGATCTTGAGACCATCACCGACGATGTGCCAGAGATCGGAACGACAGCCGACGTTAACGGAACGAACACTGAGATCATGCCTGCGAAGGAGATCAAGCTGACCGATACCATCGAGTATATGAACCTTAAGAAGGGTGAGAAGTATACTGCGAAGGGTCGTCTGATCGACAAGGCTACCGGCGAGGTCTGCAGGGACGCTGCCGGCAAGGAGATCAGAGCTGAGAAGGAATTCACAGCAAGATCTTCCAACGGCAAGGTCAAAGTCGAATTCACCTTTGACGGCAGCCTGCTCTACGGAAAGGACACAGTCGTATTCGAGCAGGTCTATGACAGCGAAGGTCATGTCACTGCTACTCACGAGGACATCGAGGACGAAGGCCAGACTGTCACATGGAAACACCCTCAGCCATCCTATGAGATGTACAAGATCCGCACTACTAAGGCTCCGTCAAAGGGCGACAAGTACGGCTTCTTCGCACAGGATGAAGTGGAATACGAAGTCCATGTCGAGAACACCGGCAATATAGCTCTGACGATGGATGTATCCGATCAGTTCACTCAGAATCCTGAATATTTCACAGTGCCGAAGCTTAAGGGCGTGAAGTTTGACGGCGAAGGCACCTGGAACAACAAAAAGGATTTCGTGAAGGATGAGAAGGCTACAGATAAGGCAGAGACTGCTGTATCTGACGGTGTTACCAAGACAGAGGAGCCAGCGCAGATCGCTAACATTACTCTCAATCCTGGAGAGAAGGCTGTTGTGACCTTCACTGCGGTAGTAAGCGACAGTGCGAAGGAATACCTCGCAGCTGCTGCGAAGGACTCTGACTCACTGGATGCCAAGGGTCACGACATCAACAGAGAGTACCAGAAGAACAAGACCGACGATCATGACGGTTACTGGAACACTGCTAAGTGCGACAACGTGACATACCCGAATCCCGAGAATCCTGATGAGCCGGACACTCTTGAGCCTAAGGACGACGTAGCCCAGACTCCGGTGCAGAAGCCTGAGATCGGGACTACCCTGACAGGCGATAAGAAGGCCAAGGAGATCACTCCTTCAAAAGAGACAAAGCTCACCGACACAGTCGAGTATAAAGGCCTTGATCCGTCAAAGTGGTATATCCTCGAAGGAACTCTCATGGTCAAGGATACCGGCGATCCGCTCATTGAGCATGGTCACGAGGTCACTGTCTGGAGCGAGCCGTTCCAGCCTAAGAAGTCGGGCGGCAAAGTCAAGGTGACATTCACCATCGACACAACAAATCTTGAAGGCAAGGAGCTCGTAGCATTCGAGACTGCATACAGGATCAACGGCTACAAGAAGGGTGACTCTCTTGAGAAGACCACACTGACACAGGTAGCAGAACATAAGGATCTGAAGGACGAAGGCCAGACGGTGAAAATCACCGAGAAGCCTGCAGTTCCGCCGACAAAGGGCAATCCGCCTAAGACAGGCGACACTGCTCTGCTCTGGCTCTGGGGCATTCTGTTCTTCGGAGCAATGGGAGCCGGCCTGACGATAGCAGTCAAAGAGACTGTCCGCAGACACAGGGAAAGGCAGGAGGATCTTGCGATGTTCGCCTGATCCGGACTGCAACAATCGATAACTGACAAGGGGCGGCAATCATTACGATCGCCGCTCCATTTTCTTTGGCAGAAACAACAGGGGAGGAAAACCGATGAAATATAACGAGAGGAAATTCAACATGGATGTCGCTGCAGTTGCGGGCCTCAGAGAGGCGGTCATAGCAGACTATATCCGCGGGCTGCAGCTCACAAGCGATGAGACGGCATACAGACACGGATACTTCTGGGTCAAATGCACGCAGAAAACAATGACAGTTCATATACCGTTCCTGACCGAGGATATGGTGCGGCATTCGGTCAAAAAGCTGGTGGAAAAGGGGATCATCAAGGTCGCCGTCCTTGACGAGGACAAGTTCGATCACACCTATTACTACACCTTCACAAAATACGGTGAGGAGCTGCTCGATGATAATGTCTGCATTGAAACAGACGAAGGCGACAGTGCCGGGCACTAGGGTAATGTGCCCGGACAACTGCAGATACCGCGACAGACTCGCACCATTCTGCGGATACTGCATGATGGAAATACTGAACAGAAAGAAGAAAACGGAGGAATCAGATGGAAAAGACAAAACAGAGGCTGATAGACAAGCTGGGAAAGAAAGGCTTTGACACAGAGAAGAAGGTATGCGCCATAGATATGCAGGTGGCATTCGACAACGGACTCGCTGACGAGCTTGGCGGAATACTGGCACTGCAGAAGGCGATCAAGACTCACAGCGTGTACGCTTTCCTGATGGACGGCGTAGATACAAAACCGGAAAAGAAGGAGGCGGCTAAGCATGATCATGACAGAAAAACCGGAGACGGAAGTGAAGCAGGAAACAGCTATTGAGGTCAGGAGTCCTGATGAACTCAGAGAGCTCATCAACGAGATCCCTGAGGGAACGGTTTATTCCATAGATATGGGGGTGATCAGAGTTGGGCAGGAGACCTAATGACGAAAAAATCGAAGTGGTCAATATCCGCATGGTGAAGGAGCCATCACTGTACAGCACAGAAAAGATCCGTTCACCCGAAGATGTTCTGAGGGTAATAGCAAAGGAACTCGCAACGTATGACAGAGAAGTTTTCGCAGTGCTTAACCTCAAGACCAACGGACAGCCGATCAATCTGAACATATGCAGCGTGGGTACTCTTGACGCTTCAGTAGTAAGCCCAAGGGAGGTCTTTAAGTCGACGATACTTTCAAATTCTGCTGCATTCGTGGCTGTGCACAATCATCCGTCAGGCTCATTGAATCCGAGTCAGGAAGACAAGGATGTGACCAAGCGGCTACTGAGCTGCTCAGAACTTCTCGGGGTGAAAATGCTTGATCATATTATAGTGGCCGGCGAGACCGGTGACATCTACAGCTTCAAGAGTGAAGGACTGCTAGATCAGCTGAGACCGCCACGGGCAGCATGGGAGAGGTAAAGGAAGGAGAAACACAGTATGACGGAATTTGAGGGAAAGACATTTTCAGAAGGAACAGTCGAATACACCATACACGAGCATTTAGCTGTATTGGATCGATATGAGGGCAGGGAAGTCCCCTGGGCAAAGGAGCTCAATATAGTATCGTGGAATGGCGGTGAGCCTAAGATCGATATACGAGACTGGTCTGAATCACACGAGAGGATGAGTCGCGGGATTACACTTACGGAGGAACAGGCCGAGAAGATGACTATGGCGCTGGTACAGAGATACCGCGCCAGAGCCGAGCACAACCTGAACAAGCCGGATAGAGACTCATTTGAGCGGTGAACAGATTCTTTCAAACGTACACAACCAGCGGCGCACAGTATGATAAAATTACTGTGCACGCCGCATTACATAGAGACAGGTCTGGACTCTGTGACAGGGTATATAAGGAGAAGCACCCATGAGCAATTCAGATAATCCCAAAAGAGGTGCATATTTTCAAAAGCAGGTCATGGGATGGTTTCAAAGGGAATATGGTGCCGAGTTTGAACTCGAAAAGAAGATCCCTATCGGAAACCCGGCGAAGGATCATAAATTTGATATCGTAGATGTTGCCGGAACAATCGCAATCGAGTGTAAACGATATACTTGGACCGAGACAGGAAATGTCCCGAGTGCGAAGATGGGATTTACAAATGAGGCTGCTTTCTATCTGACCTTTCTTCCGAACAGTTATGAAAAGTACATCGTAATGTTAAAGTCTCATCATCCGAAAAGAAGTGAGAGTCTGGCGGAGTACTACTTCAGAACGAATCATCATTTGCTGGGGAAAATAATAGTCGCGGAGTATGATCCCGATCAGAATGAACTTCGCATAGTCGGACAGAATGATTTCATTAAGGATGGCAACTATCTGGAGGTCATTCGTGACTACCTTGAAGCTAAAGGCCTCAGTTATAATACATCCCTGACAGTAGAAATCGAGAAACGGAAAGCAGGAAAGCACTATGCAATACAGGATCACATCCGTGGCATGGTTTATTCTATGCTCACCAATCAGACTAAGTGGTACCGTGTAGAGCCTCATCTGCCGGAGATAGATAAGTTGTTTTATGAGTATGATCCTGAGAAAACTCTTGCTGCAGAGCCAGGATATTTCTGCCAGGGTATTCTGGATATGAAGTGCGGCAATATGAGCATAAAAGCCCAGATGGAGGCACTCCCTGATAACATCCGTACCTTCAATCGAATAGAAGAAGAATTCGGCAGTATTGATGCTTTCATAACATCAGAGCCACCAGCGGTTATTGTTGAGAAACTCTCAAACGGATCATCGTCATATAAGATGAAGATGCTCGGCGAAGCATTGGCTTGGGAGTACTTGAGAAATGTTGGTATTGACGGCGCAAAGCCTGACACCCATTTACGCAGATTTCTCGGTGCTGATCGCATGGGAACAGGAAAACACTCACCGGCAACTGCATGTGAGGTTAACGCCCAGGTGGCAAGACTGTCTGAGCAGACAGGTTTATCAAAAGCTGAGATCGATAATCTGATTTGGAGCTTCTGTGCAGATGGATTTGGTGAAATTTGCACGGCCACACCACATTGTAACAGTTGCCCAATCAGTGATTGGTGTAAAGGATGCTAAATCGGGATTTGAAGGAGTATCACTATGTGGTTTTTATTAGCGCTTGGTTCGGCAATCTTTGCCGCACTGACATCAATATTGGCAAAGATAGGAATTG
>OMZI01000039.1 GCA_900315485.1 uncultured Eubacteriales bacterium
GTTGGAGGAAATCGAGCAAAAATTGGAGGAAATCTGAACAAAAGCTCTGTAACCGTTGAAAATACGGGCGTCTACAAAAGCGATTCTGTTCACCCGCTCCATGATGAATTGTCCTGACGATTGCCGAGCGTGAGCGAAGGCAGAGTCATGGAAATTCATATACGCAGTGCGCCTGCGATTGGCGAGCCGAAGGCGAAGACAGAGCAGCTGCGCACGAGCCGTTCAGGACAGTGACTCTGTCCTTTTCTTTTTGCCATGAAAATCAACCGGCAGAAATCACTATACGATAAGGTCAGAGAGTGTTTTTGAATCAAAGAAAGCTCTCGTCTGCTCATAGTATTCCTGCCACATCGGAAGTGTCTTGCAGTCCTGTGCCCTTGAGCACGGGGCTGCATTTTGTCTGAGACAGGCGACCGGCGCGAGCGTACCTTCCATCAATTCAAGAATCTCGGAAATTCTGTAATCCTCAGGCGCCCTGGACAGTTTATAGCCGCCGCTGCGTCCGCTTGCGGCTGTAAGCAGGCCTCCGTTCACCAGCTCCTTGCCGATCGCTTCAAGGTATTTCTTTGAGATATCCTGTCTGCCAGCAATATCTTTTAAAGGAACATACCCGCCATTAGAGTTCTCAGCTATATCTATCATTACGCGAATCGCGTAGCGGCCTTTTGTTGAAATCATATGAATCCCTCCAGGTGCTCTTTTACCTAGTATATCAAAGGATAAAAAAAGAAAAACAATCAAATAACCTATTGACATGGTAGGTGAATAGGCTTAAAATACATCCAACGTACAATTCATGGAGGAAATTTATGAAACAAACTGCACTCAGAACTTCAATGATGGGCTGTCGAATGCTTAACTCCCGGACATGTTACATGGCCAGGACCTTTTCGGCATGCCATATCGTAAGCTAGAGAGTGCACGGAAGGATCCATGATCAGCCACTTTGTCCGGGAGCTAAAGAGAAAGCTGCCGGTTTTTTAATTACCGGCATTTATCGGGGACTTTAATATCTTTTGAAAAGGAGAACGGACTATGAGTAACTATAAATTCGAAACACTTCAGCTCCACGCAGGACAGGAACAGCCGGACATAGCATCAGACGCAAGAGCAGTGCCTATCTATGCTACGACATCCTATGTATTCCACAATTCGCAGCATGCTGCAGACCGCTTTGCACTGAGAGACGCAGGAAATATCTACGGAAGACTCAACAACTCTACACAGGGAGCTTTTGAGGAGAGGATCGCTGCGCTTGAAGGCGGATCGGCTGCGCTTGCTGTCGCGTCCGGTGCGGCTGCCATCACATATACGATACAGGCTCTTGCACAGCAAGGTGATCACATCGTCTCACAAAAGACGGTATACGGAGGCACGTTCAACTTGCTTAACAGCACACTCCCGCAGTTCGGAGTTGAGACCACCTTCGTGGATGCACATAATCTCGAAGAGGTCGAAGGGGCTATTCAGGACAACACCAAGGCTATCTATCTAGAGACACTCGGCAACCCGAACAGTGATATCCCTGATATCGATGCGATCTCTGAGATAGCGCATAGGCACGGGCTGCCTGTGGTAGTAGATAATACATTCGGAACACCTTACCTGATCAGGCCGTTCGAGCACGGAGCGGATATCGTCGTACATTCCGCGACCAAGTTCATAGGAGGACACGGAACTACATTGGGCGGGGTCATAGTGGAATCCGGCAAATTCGACTGGAAGGCAAGCGGCAAATACGCTCCTATTGCGGAGCCTAATCCGAGCTATCACGGACTTTCGTTTGCCGACGCTGTCGGGCCGGCGGCATTTGTGACTTACATAAGAGCGATTCTACTGCGCGACCAGGGCGCATGCATATCTCCATTCGCAGCTTTCCTGCTGCTTCAGGGAACAGAGACACTGTCTCTGAGGCTCGAAAGGCATGCGGAGAATACTGCCAAAGTAGTGGAATATCTTGCTAATCACCCAAAGGTCGATAAGGTCAATCATCCGTCGCTGCCTGATCATCCTGACCATGCGCTGTATGAGCGCTACTTCCCGAATGGCGGAGCAAGCATCTTTACATTTGAGATCAAGGGCGGCAAGGATGCAGCGTTCAAGTTCATTGATAATCTTGAGATATTCTCGCTTCTTGCCAATGTAGCCGATGTCAAATCGCTTGTGATCCATCCGGCTACAACGACTCATTCTCAGCTTACAGATGAGGAACTGGCAGATCAGAACATCACGCAGTCTACGATCCGTCTGTCGATAGGCACTGAACACATCGATGATATTATTGCAGATCTGGAAAAGGGATTCGCAGCAATATAATTTTTTCTCTCTTTAGCCAGAGGGGCAGAGGGCGTGTCTGCCTCTCTGGCAATCTTTTTTGGGAAGGATAAACAAGAGAACTATATTAGGGGGATAAAAGGATGGGATCATTTCTTCAGACTTTAGATAATTTCTTCAATGCGGGAACAGGGTTCCTGTTCGGGCCTGTTATGCTGGCCATTTTCTTCGGGACAGGGATCCTTATGACTATAGTAACAAGAGGGGTGCAGTTCAGGAAATTCGGCACAGCCGTAAAAGAGGTGTTTGGAAATCTCCGGAAAAGAGAGACCGGGGATGGAGAACTCAGACCTTTCCAGGCACTGGCAACAGCTCTCTCGTCGTGCGTCGGTAACGGTAATGTAGTCGGTGTATCTGCTGCGCTTGTCTCCGGAGGACCGGGAGCTATTTTCTGGATGTGGATAGCAGCTATCACAGGTATGGCGACCAAATATTCCGAAATACTTCTTGCGATGCATTTCCGCGAAAAAGACGATCGCGGTATCTGGCGGGGCGGTGTAATGTACATATTGACCCGCGGAATGGGTGAACGATGGAAATGGCTTGCAAAATTCCTCGGTGCTGTATTTGCTGTCTGCTGCGTACTCGTTTCGTACATCTCATGTAATGCCGTGCAGGCAAGCTCGATGGCAAGTGTTCTTGGCAGTACTTTGCCCGCTGTTCCTTCATGGGCGTGGGGACTTGCCATATGTGCTCTTTCGGGAGTCTGCATTGTAGGCGGCATTAAAAAAATAGGTAATGTGTGCTCGATCCTGACTCCGGTAATGGCAGTAATCTATGTGCTTTTCGGAATCATTATTCTCGTTCTGAACGCCGGTGCAATTCCAGGCGCCATAGGACTGATTTTCAAGAGTGCTTTCAGCAGCCATGCGGCATGGGGAGGAGTGACTGGCATTACGATCAGGACCGCTATCTCCAAGGGAGTAACAAGAGGCATCTTCTCCAATGAAGCCGGTGTCGGCGGGGCGCCTCTTGTGCACGTAACATCGGATATAGATGTTCCTGCCAGACAGAGTCTGTACGGCATAGTAGAAGTTTTCTTCGATACCATTATTATCTGCACTTTTACTGCGCTGGTCATACTGGTTTCCGGAGTGGGCGAACTGGTTGCGGCAGGTCAGATCCCGGTCACTGAAACAGCGGCGATCTCTAACACCGCATGGTCTCTGGCACTTGGAAATATCGGGGACATTGTGGTCACGGTCTGCTTAGTACTGTTCTGCTTCTCAACTATCATCGGATGGTGCACTTACGGAGAGACCTCATGGGAGTATCTGTTCGGATCCAACAGTCTGGTAGTTTTCAGGGCACTGCACGTGCTGATGACATTCATCGGATGCGTTGTATCTGCTCAGGTGCTTTGGGATGCTGCAGACTTCTGCAATGGTGTGATGTGTATCCCGAATCTGTTCTCCCTTATTGTTTTCAGCCGGATCATAGCTCATGATACACGTAAATATATAGACGGGAGGGCAAATTAATGAAGTCCATTCTTATCAAGGATACTACACGTGAAGAGAGAGAACAGATAGTCCGTCGTTCGCTTTGGGGCGATTGCGGGATTGAATGTGAATTCTGCTCGGGATGCGATAATCGCGGAGGAGGAACGATAGATTCTCTTTACAGGCCATACATCGATGGCGAAAAAGAAATCAGCGAGATAAATGCAGAGTATCGTGCACCATTTGTACGCTGATCCTTGAGATGAAAGGGTACAAGTTTAGAAGCATGAATGCAGCACTAAATAATATGGAGAACTGGTATGAGCAATGTGAGTGAAATACAATTTGCCGTGGAAAAATCCGTTCTGGATATAGGAGTCAAAATCGTTTTCCTGGTAATCGAAGGAATAGACAACACACGAATATCTCCGGAATGGATGGAAAAAAGAAAAGGAATCATAGCAAACCTGTTGAATGACTATAAAGATATAGATTATCATGCTGATCCGGTTTTAGAGGGATTTCATATTCTACACGACCGTGCCGGGGTAAAGCGCCGGAAGAATATTCCTGCAAGCGAAAACCTCATCAGACTTCTGAATAAGCATGGTGATGTGTTCTTTATCAACCAGGCAGTGGATATTTACAACATTATTTTCATGGAAAGCAAGCTTGCTTTGGGGGCGCATGATATTGATCGTGTGGATGGAAACGTGACGCTTCGCTTTACAGATGGTACAGAGCGTTTTGTCCCAATAGGGCAGAGTGAACCTGTATCGAATAATCCACATGAATACAGTTATTGTGATGATGCGAATGAGGTGCTTTGCCGTCTGGAGATCCGACAAGTGGAAAAAACCAAAGTGGATGAGAAAACAACAAATGCGTTTTATATCATACAGGGCAATGAAGCAACTGATAACGAATTTCTGCTCGCTACTGCCCAGAAAATCCTGGATGAAACGATCAAATACTGTGGCGGCAAAGGCAGGATAATCATTCCTATTACAACATAAGTGGTGGACTTGGTCAATAAGACAATTCCATTGATGATAAGGGAGGTTACGGTTATTGCAGATGTTTCCAACAGCAAATATTTAGGAAAATGGAAAGCATATTCTGTAGATGTCTTTAAGGAGAGCGGTGAGCTTAATGCTGATACTGTACTGTCTCTGAATGCTGACGGCAAGGCTACGATGGTTTCAGGTGATGAGGTAGTAGAGTACAAATGGTGGGAGACAGAGAGTGGAGTTTATCTTGATAGTCTTGGAGATAAGGCAGATTTGAAGTTCAAAGCTGATGGACCTGACACTCTCAAAACAAGGATCCTGTTCTTCTATCTGAAGTTCAAAAGGATCAAATAATCAGCGGCCTGACGGATAGTCCATATAACTGCGCTGTTGCGCAGTTTTTGTTGTAAATTTCCAATTTTTCATCCCCCGGGGAGGCTTGTGAGCTGTCCGGGACAGTGATTATAATCTGACCATAAGGTAAACTATAATCGCGTAAGAGGTATATATTATGCATATGGCAGATGCTTTGCTTTCTCCTGCGGTAGCCGCAACAATGTATGTGGCATCCGGCGCAGCAGCAAGCGTATCAATCAAAAAACTCAGACAGGACAATGAACCTCAGAAGCTCCCGACAATGGCTGTAGCCGCTGCGGTAGTATTTGCGGGTCAGATGATCAATTATACGATCCCGGGAACAGGTTCCTCGGGACATATGTGCGGAGGCATGATGCTTTCGGCACTGCTCGGACCGTATGCGGGGTTCCTGTCCATGATTGTGGTGCTGGCCATCCAGTGCCTGTTCTTCGCTGACGGAGGGCTTATGGCACTGGGGGCCAATATATGGAACATGGCGTTCTACGGATGCTTTGTCGGATATTTCCTCATATGGAAGCCGATAATCCACAGCAAGAGGTTCGGTGAAGGCAAAAGTGCACTCCGTAAGCGCATAATAGCGGCATCCATCATCGGATGCGTGGTGACGCTGCAGCTTGGAGCTTTCTCTGTGGTGCTTGAGACGAGCCTGTCAGGGATAACTGAACTTCCATTTGGAGCATTCATGGGACTGATGCAGCCGATCCATCTTGCGATCGGACTTATCGAGGGACTTATCACATCCGCAGTACTCTGTTTCGTCTTTGATTCACGCCCGGAGCTCCTCCGCGATGTCAATGAAGCAGCATCGGGAATGCTGCAGCCAAGGCGTTCACTCAAGGCGACGGTAGGCATTCTGGCTATAGTTGCACTCGTTGTGGGCGGCGGACTGAGCCTGTTTGCCAGCGGCAATCCGGACGGACTTGAATGGGCGCTTTTCGGGAATGCTGATGGTGGGTATTCGACCAATATGGGACTTGATGAGGAGAACTACGGGGTATCCAGCCAGGCGGCAGATACAGCGCAAAACATCCAGGAGAAAACGTCGATCCTGCCTGACTATTCGCTCCCGGACAGCGAAAGCACCGCGGGGACGTCGATATCCGGCATTGTAGGATCTGTGATGGTAGCAGGAGTGGCATTGCTGATATGTTTCGCGGGAGGGTTCTTCCGGAAAAAACACAACAATAAAGCGTGATCCCGCTAAATAATGAAGGGGCGTCGCAGACGCCCCTCTTTTGTGCTATTATGTGTAAATGTGAGATGAGGTGCAGAGAGACCTCACCGAAAAAGAGCAGAAACAATAAATGAATAAGATGGAAAAAGCGCTCAGCGAGCTTGGACACATGGATGAACTGGCGGTACAGGAATCGCCGGTCCACGGCATGAATGCGACTGCCAAGCTGCTGAGCACAGTTATCTACATCTTAATAGTGATGTCGTTTGACAAGTACGACCTGAGCGGCCTTATCCCGATGGTGCTCTGGCCTGTTCTGCTGTACCAGATGAGCGGGATCCCTGTGAGAACATGTTTCTACAAGCTGCGGATCGTGCTCCCTCTTGTCATGGCTGTAGGCCTGTTCAATCCGTTCTTCGACAGAGAGATCATGCTGCATCTCGGGAATATCGGTGTTTCCGGAGGTGTTATCAGCATGCTTACGCTGATGCTGAAGGGCGTGCTGTGCCTTATGTCATCGTTCCTTCTCGTAGCGACCACGCCTTTTGACTCTATATGTGCAGCGCTGAGGAGCATGCACTTCCCGGCTACACTTACAACTCTTCTGCTTCTGACCTACCGCTATGTAGGTGTAATGACAGAGGAACTCGCTGTGATGACGGATGCGTATCATCTGAGAGCGCCGGGACAGAAGGGGATACACGTATCTGCATGGGGTTCTTTCCTCGGCCAGCTGCTGCTGCGCAGCATGGACAGGGCGCAGGAACTGTATGCCAGCATGCTGCTGAGGGGCTATCACCAGCACTTCCATTATGCAAAGCATATACCGTTCAGGGGCAGCGATGCACTCTATATGGCGCTCTCCTGCATGTTCTTTATACTGATAAGGTTCTGGAATGTTTCGGAGCTGATAGGCCGTCTGTTTGTGAGGTAAGTCAATGATCGAATTTGAAAATGTGAGTTTTGCATATGAGCAGGGTTCACCTGTGATAGATAACATGTCGTTTACCATCGGTGACGGAGAGTCTGTAGGACTGATCGGAGCGAACGGAGCAGGCAAGTCCACTATAATGAAGCTGCTGCTCGGTCTTGTGACCGGAGAAGGACGCATAGCTGTTGACGGCATAGATGTCAGCCGGGAGAACCTCGGAAAGATAAGGCAGAAGCTCGGGTTCGTGCTGCAGAATTCAGACAATCAGATGTTCATGCCTACTGTCTTCGAGGACATGATGTTCGCACCGCTGAACTACATGGTGAGCAGAGAGGATGCCGAGAAGAGAGTGGATGAGGTGCTTGAAAGACTTGACCTTCAGTATCTCAAGCACAAATACAATCACAAGATATCCGGCGGAGAGAAGAGAATGGCTGCAATAGCTACCATCCTCGCAATGGAGCCTGAGGCCGTCCTCATGGATGAGCCGACGTCTGCACTGGATCCCTACAACAGAAGGATTGTGATAAACACCATCAGAGGTATGGAGCAGACCAAGATCATCACTTCCCATGACCTTGACATGATCATGGATACCTGTGACAGAGTAATACTAATTTCGAAGGGCAGGATAGTGGCAGACGGAAGTGCGGAGGAGATCCTCAGCAATAAAGAGCTTCTCGAAGCCAACAGGATGGAGCTGCCTCTCAGCCTGAGCACAAGAGGCAGGTAGAAAAGGCAAAACAAAATATTGAAAGATGGTCAGTTGGTGGCTATCATTAATAAAAAAGGGAGTTATCTGTATGGCAGATAGCTCCCGCGCGTTAATGGAGAAATAATGAGCCAGGCCGGGATAACACTGATAATAGTAGGAATAACATGCGTGCTGTATGTCATCGAGAAGCTTCCTGTGGCCCTTGTGACTGTTCTTGGCATGCTCGCAATGGTGTTCGCAGGCAGCGTATCCTTCAAGGATGCGTTTTCAAATTTCGGATCCACTCCTGCCATGCTTGTATTCGGCATGGTCATCATAATCGATGCGATAATCGACAGCGGCGTAATAACGGAATTTGAAAATGTCCTGATGAAGATGACCCGGCATGGTGAGAAGACTTTTCTCATCCTGATACTCCTCAGCGCCGGTGTTATATCAGTATTTTCAAATAACACCGCCCTGGTAGCGATGTTCATGCCTTTCATTGCATCAGTTGCAGAGACAACACACGGCAGGATACAGAAGAAGCACATATATCTTCCGCTGGCTGTCGGAGGCCTTATTGGAGGAACAGGAAGTCTTGCGGGAAGTACTGCACCGCTTCTTGCTTCAGAGGTCCTGAAGATAACAGGGCAGAAGCAGTTTGCATTCTTTACAACTGCGCCGGTCGCCATGACGATACTTCTTGTCGTTGCACTGTGCTACTGGCTGTTTCTCTATGATCTCCAGGTAAAGTGGTTCGACTTCCCTGAGACAGGCAATGAAAAACCGGAGAGGCCGCCGAGCACTCTCGAACCGATGATAGACATGGATGAGGACCTTGCGGTAATAAGGGCACTCGGAGATGAGCAGGTCATACCTGTGGACAGGAAGCACGGCACTTTTGCCATATGTGTGTTCCTGTTATGCGTAGTGCTTTTCATCACGAGGCCGTTTGAATGGGACCTCGGTCTGATAGCTGTTTCCGGCGCTGTGCTGGTAATACTCGGCGGCTGTGTTGACCCTAAGACAGAGCTCAGAAACATGATGTGGCCGGCGATGATCACGCTGGGGGCAGCACTCGGCATTGCTGACGGCTTCGTAAAGTCCGGGGCCGGAGACCTTGTCATAGGGTTCCTTGTCAACACATTCGGACCTGCAATGACTGACCCTAAGGTCATGGTGGCGCTGTTCCTTGTCTCGGGCTGGATAATATCCAACTTCATGAGCAACGGGAGCCTTGTGTCCATGCTCGCAAGTGTTGCAGTCCCGATGGCGATAGAGTACGGGATCAATCCGGAACCGGTCGCTATAGCATGCTGCATTGGAGCATCGATGGCTTTTGCCACCCCTGTTGCCACTACAACAGTTACCATGGTCCAGATAGCCGGGTACAGATTCAAGGATTATCTCAGAGTCGGAGGGCTGATAGGACTGATCGGAGTAGTTGCGGCATGGACGGTGATCGTATTGATGTATGGTCTTTACTGAAATATATGTATTATATGACAACTGATGAGGGGGAGCTGCGCAGGCGGCTCCCTTTTCGGTGCTCGGTGTGACAATTGCAGGCCGGACTCAATGCGCATCTCAGCAAGCCTGTTGAGCCGGAAGCTCTGTTCAGGACTCTCGAGAGCCTCATCAGATAGCTGACTGTATATGACGGCGGAATAAAAGCATAAAAAAAGGAGCGGTGCTCCTTTATTTATGCTTATCTCAGCTGATCCATTACCATCTTGTTGAATTCAGACTTTACAGATGCCGGAGAGATGATGGTGATATCTCCGCCGAACTGGAATACCCATGCGAAGAATGTCGGGCTTGTATCCACTGTGACCCTTGCCGTGAAATGATCAGGCCCGGTCTTCTCTGAATAGAAATCCTTTCCGAACCTGTCTACAAGGTAATTCATAGTGTAGCCCTTGCAGCTTAACTCAACTTCCTGAGTCTCACCTGAGAACATATCGAATATGCGGGTGGAATACTTCTCTATGCTGAAGTCTGCCGGCTCGCGCTCGGCCGGAATGTGGAGCTGCGATGCGTTCTTCATTCTGTCCACTCTGTATGCTCTGACTTCAGATGAGTCTGAAGGCTTTCCGACCATGTAATAATAGTCATTGTTCCACATGAGAGCATAAGGGCTGACTTCATGCATCTTTCCGTCATATCTCAGGACTTCATTCTTGTACATATCATAGTCGACCATCTGAAAGGCGACTCTGGCCCTGTTCTTGATGCAATCGTTCAGAATATCTGCTGTTCTGAGAGCTGTGCTTCCGTCGCGCTTGAAACCACTGCATGTATGCAGTTCTCTGTTGAGCAGAGCAGCCTGATGCACACTCGTCAGATCCTTGAGCTTTGCGATGATCTCGCGGCTCTTCTTGGTGCTGATGAATCTTGATGAGTGTACAGCATCAACAAGAACCTTAAGCTCGGAAAGGTCAAACTCTCTGTCAATCCAGCGATACCTGTTAGGCTTGCCTTTTTCCTTGATTATCCCGTAGCCAAGGTCTTCTATGATAAATTTAATATTAGCATCTATCGTCTTACGGTCAGGCCTTCCATACCCCATGCTTTCAAGTGCATCCATAATCTGATAGGTGTCCATGCTGTGCTCAGCGTCCGTGTTCTCATACAGCAGTTTGAGAATACCGGTAAGCTTTCGCCTGTTGTCATTCATTTTAAGGGGAACCTCCTTGAAATAGGTCAACATAAATATAGCACATTGATTTCAAAATGATTGATGAGTTATCTGGTCAATAGGTTATTTTTTGAACAGGCATGATGCAATTGGCTATTTTTATAATCAGATAATTCAAAAAAGCCTGTAATGCCCGAAAAAAGGGCATTTGTGGTGGATTGTCAACCAATTTTCAGGCCTCTGCTTTACGTGCTATAATAGTCAGGAAGCGGACAGAATATGAACGGAAATCCGGCGCCGGGCCGGTCCCGCGGGAAAGAGACATGGAGATGAAGATGAAAACAGATTACGGATTGATGAAGATGCAGCTTGAATCTCTGTCGGAAGGTGTGGAATGGGACATTACCATTCTTTCCAATGCGTCAGCACTTCTGTGGGATTCACTTGAAGATATCAACTGGGCCGGATTCTACATAATGAGAAACGGCAGGCTTGAACTGGGGCCATTTCAGGGCAAAACAGCATGCACGGTGATTGAGGCAGGAAAGGGTGTATGCGGAACGGCGGTTCTGGAAGACCGGACCCAGCTGGTTCCCGATGTCCATTTCTTCCCGGGACATATCGCATGCGACTCAGCGAGCAATTCCGAGATAGTAGTGCCGCTTCACAGGAACGGGGAAGTGTACGGAGTCATAGACATCGACAGCCCTTTCAAGGAGAGATTCACGGAAGATGACAGACAGGGGCTCGAAACTTTTGCTGCAGCACTGGAAACGATCATCGCTTAGCGTAAGGCGCAAAGATTTTGCCTCACAATCGTTACTGTGCTAAAATATATTAAGTATGAATAATTCCGGTATGGGATCAGGAGGCACAAATGTCTGAAAAAGTACTTGTCGTTGATGATGACAAAACAATACTGACAATGCTGTTCAAGGCGCTCAAGAACAACGGGATCGAAGCGGATCTTGCCATCAGCGGAGAGGCGGCGCTTGAACTGGTAAAGCAGAATAAATATGACCTTATACTTCTCGACATCAACATGAGAGGTATCAATGGCTTCGAAGTAATACAGCAGCTGAGGGGAAACGGGCTTACTACACCTGTTATGGTCGTAAGCGGCCGCAAGGAAGACCAGGATGCTCTGTACGGGCTTGAGATAGGGGCTGATGATTATATCACCAAGCCATTCAATCCGGTCACACTGGTCGCCAAGGCCAAGGCGCTCATAAGACGCAGCCGCAGCACTTCGCCTCAGGGCACGAGCAACATAATCACTGCAGGGCCGTTCACATACAATACTTCGACCCTGAGGTTCTATAAAAACGATGTGGAGATACCTCTTTCATCCAAGGAGAACTCCATGATAAAGCTGTTCATAGACAACGTGGATCATATTTTCTCCAAGGACATGATCTATTCTGTCATCTGGGGCGAGACGATCATAGACGAAAACGCTATCATGGTATATGTCAACAGGCTGAGACAGAAGATCGAAGATGATCCTTCCACGCCTAAATACCTGATTACAGTAAGAGGTCTCGGCTACAGGTTCACAGTCGGACAGTAGACATCAGTATATGAGTGCTGCAGGGATGCAGCTTAAGGAAATAAAAAATCTCTCAGTTGCCTGAGAGATTTTTTGATGTTATCTGTCGGGGAGATGATCACTCGCCGGACTCTTCTGCTTCATCGGCATCAGCGTCAGCATCAGCATCAGCATCTTCCGCAGCCTCTTCAGCTTCCTTCTGTGCTTCTTCCATCTTGTCCTTGGCTTCCTTATATGTCATCTCAACTGAATTGATCTCTTCTCCGTTCAGATTGAAGACTGCCTTCACGTCGGCAGAGAATGCTCTGGTCCTAGGCTTGATGCCTGTCAGCATCTGCTCTGCATAGTACTCAAGCATTTCTGTTCCGCTG
The DNA here is from genome assembly GCA_900315485.1 of uncultured Eubacteriales bacterium. Lineage (GTDB taxonomy): Bacteria > Bacillota > Clostridia > Peptostreptococcales > Anaerovoracaceae > Crickella. The sequence goes on from OMZI01000039.1 coordinate 12,525, forward strand.
TCTCCGGAGTAATACTCCTTGATCTGTGCCGCTGTATCCTCATCGTCTGCCTTGGCAGTGAAGGTGATATTCATGGAGTTGCCGTCAGCTGTAACATCTGCAGTCGTGTACTCGTCGATCTGCATATTTCCGAATGCTTCCTCACCGCCGTTCTTCTCTATGTACTTGGCGATAGTTGCAGGCTTGCTGAAATAGTTGTATCCGAGCACGAAGGCGAACATGCCTACGACGACTCCGAATATCATCAGTCCTATGAGAAGGTTGTTAGGCCTTGACTTCTTTTCCTCTATCTTATTTGCAGCCTTGCGTGCAGCCTTGGCTTCTCTGCGTGCGGTCTTTTTTGCTCTCTTGCTGCTGACCCTGACAGGTGTTTCTTCAGCCTGAACAGCTTCTTCAGCTGCAGCTGCAGCCTCTTTTACTTCTTCTTTTACCTCGGCTTCTGCAGCCGTTATCTTATCTGTAGCCATCAATATCTCCTTGGTTGATCGTATTCTTTTCAAACGCGGGCTCACTCGATCTCTGCGCCGCAGTCCAGACAGTACTGACTGCCTGCCGGGTTGAGCATGCCGCACTCCGGACATTCTACCATATCCGAGGCTCTGACCGCATCAGTTATCCGCAATTTTACACCCAGAGCGAGCTTTTCCGCAACTGCTTCCGCATAGCGGTTGAGCTTTTTGTTCTGCGGAGAGAAGTGCATCCTGAGAACATCCCTGAGCTTATCAAGGCCCTTGCTGTAGTCATCTTCCGTCAGCCACAGGATCGTCACTACGTCCTGATGCCCGGCTTTGTCAAATACAAGTGTGACATTATGCACCTCGTCACAGTACAAGAGCAAGTACGCCGTAGTCGAGAACTTTGCCTTCCGCATCAGTGAATACAGCTGCTTTGCCCGCGATGCGCATCTCAGAGAATTTCTGCGGATGTCTGTTAATGATCAGATAGTTGCTGTCAAGCATTATCGTGCCCTCCGGAATCACTTCAGACAGACTGATCGCCCGTCTCCCTGTGAATGGTACGCAAAGTCGGCGCCAAAATCAAGTGCTGCGCCGGGGTGCAGAATAATAATTTGCCTTGAATGCCTAGGGATGGTAGACTTGGAAGGAAATATGACTACATATAGGGGAAAGATATTGAAAGACACTTCAGGAACAACAATTATGCCGGATGTTAACGGCAGGATAACACAGAGAATCGCACAGGATCTGGGAATCAAGGAATGGCAGGTCACAGCTGTCGTAGAGCTGATCGACGGCGGGAGCACGATCCCGTTTATCGCCAGATACCGTAAGGAAGCAACGGGTGCACTGGATGATGAGACTCTGAGGGCACTGGATGAGCGGCTGAAATACCTCAGGAACCTCGAAGAGAGAAAGCAGACCGTACTTGCTTCGATAGATGAGCAGGGCAAGCTCACTTCTGAGCTGGAAGAAAAAATCATCAGGGCGGAGACTGCGGCTGCTGTTGAAGACCTGTACCGTCCGTATAAACCAAAGCGCAAAACCCGTGCCGATGTCGCAAGAGAGAAGGGCATGCAGGGTCTTGCAGACTGGCTCCTGTCTCCTTCATCGGAAGGTGATCCGCTTGCAGAAGCGGCACACTATATAAATGATGAGAAGGAAGTGCCGGATGCAGAAACAGCCATTTCTCTTGCGGAGGACATCATAGCAGGTGACATATCTGACAATGCCGACTACAGAGCGTGGATCCGCCGCAGGACGATGCAGCGCGGAATGATAGAAAGCGGCATGGGCTCTGAGGGAAAGAAGGCGTCAGAGAATGGTGAGCGCACTGTCTATGAGAATTACTACGAGTACAGCGAAGCTGCATCGAAGATTCCCGGCCACCGCATACTTGCGATCAACAGAGGGGAGAAAGAGAAAGTCCTGTCGGTCTCAGTTGCTGCGCCGGCTGATGACATTCTTGACTACCTTGAGCGCCATGCAGCGCGCAGAACAACAGCTGCGTGCAGGCCGTATGTTCTCGATGCGGCAGAAGATGCCTATAAGCGCCTGATAGCTCCGTCGATCGCTACTGATGTAAGAGGAGAACTGACGGACAAAGCTGAAGAAGGAGCGATGAAGATCTTTGCATCCAACCTTGAGCAGCTGCTGATGCAGCCGCCGCTTCAGGGGAAGACTGTGCTCGGCTGGGACCCTGCGTTCCGGACAGGATGCAAGCTCGCTGTGTGCGATCCGACAGGCAAGATCCTTGAAACAGCCGTAATATTCCCGACTGCTCCGCAGAACAGAGTCGACGATGCAAAACGCGTGCTCACGGGGCTGTGCGACAGACACGGGATAGAGATCATCTCTGTCGGCAACGGAACAGCTTCAAGAGAATCGGAAAAGATCATTGCGGATTTTATCAGGGAATATGCAAAGCATTCCGGAAGAAAGCTGCAGTATGTGATAGTAAATGAGGCGGGAGCCTCGGTGTATTCGGCAAGCAGGCTGGCGACTGAAGAATACCCTGATCTCGATGTGGGCGAGAGGAGCTCGGCTTCGATAGCGAGGAGACTGCAGGACCCTTTGTCGGAGCTGGTCAAGATCGATCCTAAAGCCATCGGAGTAGGCCAGTACCAGCATGACATGAATCAGAAGAGACTCGGGGAAGTTCTCGGCGCAGTGGTTGAAGACTGCGTCAACAGAGTCGGAGTCGATGTCAACACAGCTTCGCCTTCGCTGCTCGGCTATGTATCCGGCATAAGCAAAACGATCGCGGCGAATATAGTAGCGTACAGGAACGAGCACGGCAGGTTCGTGTCAAGAAAGGACCTCCTCTCAGTACCTAAGCTCGGCCCTAAGGCGTTCGAGCAGTGTGCCGGATTCCTGCGCATAACAGACGGAAATGAGGTCCTGGATGCAACATCTGTACATCCGGAGAGCTATGGGGCTGCAAGAGCGATCCTGAAGGAATGCGGCTTTACTGATGCAGACGTCCGGGCAGGAAAGGTAAGCGGCATAAGCCGCAGGACTGAGCTGGCAGACAGGCTGGGCATAGGGAAATATACATTTGCAGATATCGCTGCAGAGCTGGAAAAACCGGGAAGGGACCCGAGAAGCGAAGCGGAGGCTCCAGTGCTGAGAAGTGATGTCATGGAGATGTCCGATCTCACTGAAGGAATGGAGCTTAAGGGCACAGTACGCAATATAGTTGACTTCGGAGCTTTTGTCGACATAGGGGTGCATCAGGACGGGCTCGTCCATATTTCAGAAATGTCTGACCGGTATGTAAAGCATCCGCTTGATATCGTCAGAGTAGGTGATATAGTTGACGTGAGAGTCCTGTCCGTTGATGAGAAACGAGGCAAGATAGCTCTTTCTATGAAGAAAAAATGATCCGCACGGGAAGAGGGAACAGATGGAAAACCAGAAAGAACCAGGCGCGGTCCTGAAAGAGAATCAGGATGAAAAGCCCGGGATCATCAATGAGATCCCTGAAATTAAGATATTCGGAAAGGGTGAAGGCGGAGACGACGGCAGTGAAGGCAGGCAGATAAGAAGGAACCTGTTCATGGTTGCCGTTGCCATTGCCGTTATCTGTATCGCTGTCGGTGTTTTCAAGGTATGGGATGCTTTCCGGGACTTTGACAGTACGATAATGGAGGAGAAGGACAAGCAGTTCTACAGCCTCATCAGTTCGGAAGACATAAACATAGAAAATGCGCTTACCTCATTCTGCAGAGAAGCGGATACTTTCTTTGCGAGGAACCAGCTCGAGGAGCTGCGCAGAGAATGGGTCGAATCAGGGAAGAGTGATACAGCCGGGCTCAGAAAATACATAGAGAATAACACAATGCTGTCGAATCCGGTCTATGCAGACATGCTTATGGTTGACGGAGACAAAATAGTTCTGTCAGCATCAGGGAATAAGGCCTATTCATTCAGAACAGAAGCTGACGGAAGGGGCCTGCGAATATGCAGTGACGGTGATGGCAGATACTTCATGGCGTACGAAGTAAGCGGCCGGGGAGGCGTCAGATACGAAGCGCTTCTGAGCCTTGAGCAGCTGTATATAAATGCCATCGGAAACAGCCCTGCAAGAGGTGTGATGCTGATGGACAGCACTGCTGCTCTCGTAATAAACCAGCGTGCCGGTCTGATCGAAATAACATCGCCTGCTGATGAACATGATGAGAGCACGGCAAAACTTATATCGTTCATGACAGACTGCCAGGGCAGCCAGGAATCTCACGGCATGTCATTTGAATTCAAGAGACCTGACGGCAATCCGTATACTGCCAGAATGATAGTGCAGCCGAGCGGAAGGACGACCAACGGGGAATTTGCCATCGGTATAGCGACTGACTTCGATGAAGCTCTCAAGCCTTCAAGAAATGCTGCCGAGAAGATTCTTATATACGGAGGCATGAGTGTGGCAGGCGTTATCGTTCTGCTTTTCATGCTGCTCCTCATGAGAAGAGCAAACACGGTCAGCAACAATGAACTTGAAATACTCAAGAAGAAAAACAACGCCATGGCCGAGCTGAATCAGAACATGCAGGCGCTGGCTCACCACCAGAGACTTGAGACGATCGGCACGATGACGGCCAGCATCGCTCATGATTTCAACAACCTCCTGACTCCTATCATGGGATACAGCATGATGGCAGCGGAAATGCTGCCTGATGATCAGGCTGAGATCCAGGATTACATGATGGAAGTGTACAATGCGAGCGTCAAGGCCAAGGACATAGTTCAGAGACTTGCTGATCTGTCCAAGAAGGGCAAGGAAGAGAGCTTTAAGGACCTTGATCCTGTTGAAATAATACGCAGCTCGCTGAAGGTCACGCTGCCTGCCAAGCCGAAGAACGTGGAGGTAAGGGGCAGATTCAGTTCAGGTCATGCCAAGATAAGAGGCGACCAGACACAGGTATCACAGCTGGTTATCAACATCGTGCTCAATGCCTATGACGCGATGAGAGAAGCCGGAGGCACCCTGACTGTATCCACAAGGATTGAGGACGGATGGGTGGCACTGAGGTTCAAGGATACTGGAACGGGAATGGATGCGGAGACGCTCTCCAGGATATTCGACCCGTTCTACACGACCAAGGAATCCGGAAAAGGAACGGGCCTCGGACTCGCCATCGTACATCAGATCTGCGATACTCACGGGGGAAAGGTCTATGTTGATTCAGAGCCTGGAGTCGGGACTGAATTCAGGATCAACTTCCCTATGATCGAGGGAGATGAGGACTTCAGAAAGGGTACGACCAAAGTCATCCGTTCAGACGAGATAAGGGAACGCCTCGATCAGCAGACAGAGTACTGATTTTTAGGGTAATCAACAAGAAAATGCGAGATTTTTTCCCGCTGCGGACAACAACTCCGCGGCGGGGATTTCTTTTTGTTTTTTTCGTGATATATCACATGCAAACGGGGAAAAAAATAAGCTCTTGTGGTATAATCTATTCGCATAATTGCGGCGTTAGCTATATTCATAAAAGCCAATAAATGAAAGGAAAATGACGATATGATAATTCTGGTAGTTAATACAGGAAGCTCATCGCTCAAGTATCAGCTCTTCGACATGGATGATCATAAGGTCCTGGCTAAGGGACTCTGCGAGAGAATCGGCGAAGACGGTCACATGAACTATAAGACTGATGCAGGTACTGTATTCGACAAGGACATCGCTCTGCCTGATCACGGCGTAGCAATGCAGCTTGTAATCGATGCGCTTACTGACAAGGAATACGGTGTTATCTCCGATATGAGTGAGATCGGTGCTGTAGGCCACAGAATCGTACAGGGCGGATACCTCTTCGACAAGTCAGAGATCATCACTGACGAGGTTGAAAAGGGAATCGAAGAGCTCTGCGTGATCGGACCTCTCCACAACCCGCCTGCACTGGTAGGTATCCGTGCATGTAAGAAGGTCCTTCCTAACACACCTGGCGTAGTTGTATTCGATACAACATTCCACCGTACAATGCCTGATGAGTGCAAGTACTATGCTATTCCATGGGAATATGCTGAAAAGTATCATGTACAGAGATACGGTGCTCACGGAACAAGCCACCGCTATGTATCCGAGAGATGCGCTGAGCTCATGGGCAAGGATCCTTCCGAACTCAACATCATCACATGCCACCTCGGAAACGGTTCATCCATTTCCGCTGTAAAGGGCGGCAAGTGCTATGACACATCGATGGGACTTACCCCGCTTGAAGGTCTCGTAATGGGAACACGCTGCGGATCCATTGACCCGACTGTTGTCAGCTTCATCTATGAGCAGACAGGAATGCCGGTCAAGGAAATCACAGACATGATGACCAAGAAGTCCGGACTCCTCGCTGTATCCGAGATCTCCGGAGACAGGCACATGTTGCAAGAGAGATGCTGCTCAGATCCGTAAAGAGATTCATCGGCGCTTATGCTGCAGAGCTCGGACATGTTGATGCCATGGTATTCACTGCCGGCATCGGTGAGAACGACATCGAGCTCAGAGAGAAGGTATGTGACAACCTTGGACTCATGGGTGTCAAGATCGACAAGGAAAAGAACAACTGCAGAGGTCAGGAAGTAGAGATCACAGCTCCTGGAGCTTCGATTCGCACTTTCATCATTCCGACCAACGAAGAGCTGATGATCGCTAAGGATACTCAGGCGCTTGTAGAAGCTATGTAATAATGACTTGAGAATTGTTCTCCTTCGTCGCTAGACCCGCCGTCTGATGACGTCGGGCTTCGCACCGAGGGTCGACCGCTTCCTGCGGAGAACAATTCTCAAGAATAAAATAATAGCTTCCTCCCGCTTATTCGATAGCGGGGAACTAAACTAAGGGAATAATTATTTCACCATATATTTATTCTAAAAAGTACTTTTTGCTTTACTATCACTTAATTTTTAAATCTTTAATGTAAAGGGAGATGAAAAAATGAAGAGAAATTTCAAGACTATGGATGGTAACCAGGCTGCCGCTCATGTCTCCTATGCGTTCACGGAAGTATCCGGAATTTATCCGATCACTCCGTCTTCGCCAATGGCTGACTATGTAGACCAGTGGTCTGCTGCCGGAAGAAAGAACATCTTCGGCTCAACTGTTCAGGTTGTCGAGATGGAGTCTGAAGCTGGTGCTGCTGGTGCTGTACACGGCTCACTCGGAGCTGGTGCTCTCACCACAACTTACACTGCTTCCCAGGGACTTCTTCTGATGATCCCGAACATGTACAAGATCGCCGGCGAGCTGCTTCCAGCAGTATTCCATGTTTCGGCACGTACTGTTTCCACTCATGCACTGAACATCTTCGGCGACCACTCCGACGTATATGCTTGCCGTCAGACTGGTTTTGCAATGCTCGCTGAGAGCAATGTCCAGGAAGTTATGGACCTCGCTCCTGTAGCTCACCTGGCTGCAATCGAAGGAAGAGTTCCTTTCCTGAACTTCTTTGACGGATTCAGAACATCCCACGAGATCCAGAAGGTAGCTGTATGGGATTATGAAGACCTCAAGGAAATGTGCAACATGGATGCTGTTAACGCATTCCGTGATGCATGCCTCAATCCTGAACATCCTCATCTGAGAGGATCTCATGAGAACGGCGACGTATTCTTCCAGCACAGAGAAGCCTGCAACAAGTTCTATGATGCAGTTCCTGAAGTTGTTGAGAAGTACATGGGCAAGATCAATGAGAAGCTCGGTACAGACTATCAGCTGTTCAACTACTATGGTGCTGAGGATGCTGACAGAGTCATCATCGCTATGGGCTCCATCTGCGACGTAGCTGAGGAAGTTATCGACTACCTCAACGCTAACGGCCAGAAGGTTGGTCTCATCAAGGTAAGACTCTACAGACCTTTCAGAGCTGACAAGCTGATCGCTGCACTTCCTAAGACAGCTAAGAAGGTAGCTGTTCTTGACAGAACTAAGGAACCTGGTTCACTTGGTGAGCCTCTCTACCTCGACGTTATGACAGCATTCGCTGAGGCAGGAATGACAGACGTTAAGGTTATCGGCGGACGTTACGGACTCGGTTCAAAGGATACTCCACCGGCATCAGTATTTGCAGTTTATGATGAACTCTGCAAGGACGAGCCTAAGAGAAGATTCACTATCGGTATCGTTGATGACGTTACTAACCTCTCACTTGAAGAGAAGCCAGCTCCTATTACTGCTCCTGCAGGAACAATCGAGTGCAAGTTCTGGGGTCTCGGCGGAGACGGAACCGTTGGTGCTAACAAGAACTCCATCAAGATCATCGGTGACCACACTGACAAGTACGTTCAGGCTTACTTCCAGTATGACTCCAAGAAGACAGGCGGCGTAACAATTTCCCACCTGAGATTCGGAGACAAGCCGATCAAGAGCTCATACTACATCAACAAGGCTGACTTCGTAGCATGCCACAACCCTTCATACATCGACAAGGGATTCAAGATCGTTCAGGACGTTAAGCCAGGCGGAACATTCCTGATCAACTGCCAGTGGAAGCCTGAAGAAGTAGGCGAACACCTCGACGCAGCAGCTAAGAAGTACATCGCTGATAACAACATCAACCTGTACATCATCGATGCTATCGACCTCTGCGCTAAGATCGGAATGGGCAAGAGAACTAACACAACTCTCCAGTCCGCATTCTTCTCACTCGCTGAGGTTCTTCCTAAGGCTGACGCAGTTAAGTACATGAAGGACGCTGCTACAAAGTCCTACCTCAAGAAGGGCCAGGATATCGTAGACATGAACCACAAGGCTATCGACGCAGGTGCTGACGCTCTCGTTAAGATCGACGTTCCTGCTGAGTGGGCTAACCCTGCTGCAGATCCTGAGAAGGCACCTCTCGAAGGACGTGCTGCACTCGTTACTCAGGTCAAGAACATCCTTCTCCCAATCGACAACATGGATGGAGACAGCCTGCCTGTATCCGCATTCATGCCTCACGTTGACGGTGAGTGGGAACTTGGCGCTTCCGCTTACGAGAAGAGAGGCGTTGCAGTTAACGTTCCTGAGTGGGATGGCACAAAGTGCGCACAGTGCAACAGATGCGCATTCGTATGCCCACACGCTACTATCAGACCATACCTGCTTGACGAAGCTGAGATGGCAGCTGCTCCGGAAGGATTCAAGGCTGTTGACCACAAGCTGAGCAAGGGCGCTTATAAGTATGGCCTCGCTGTATCCCCGCTCGATTGTATGGGATGCGGAGTATGCGTAACAGTATGCCCGACAAATTCTCTGACAATGAAGCCGCTTGAGGAGCAGCTCCCAGAGCAGAAGAACTTCGACTATGCAGTTAAGAGCGTATCCGTTAAGAAGGATTTCGCAGACAACACAAACGTTATCAAGTCGCAGTTCAAGACTCCTCTCCTCGAGTTCTCGGGCTCCTGCGCAGGATGTGCTGAGACTTCATATGCAAGACTGATCACACAGCTTTGCGGAGATCACACATACATCTCCAACGCTACAGGATGCTCCTCAATCTGGGGCGGCCCTGGCGCAACAGCTCCTTACACAGTCAACGAAGAAGGACACGGACCTGCATGGTGCAACTCCCTGTTCGAGGACAATGCTGAGCACGGTCTCGGTATGAGAATGGCTGTTAAGACAAGAAGAGCTAAGATCAAGGCTGACGTTGAAGAGCTCGTAGCTGCAGGCGTACCTGATGCTGTTAAGGCAGCAGCTGAGGCTTGGTTCGCAGCATTTGACGATGTAAACGCTTCCAAGACAACAGGTGAGGCTCTCGTTGAGGCTCTCGAAGAAGCTAAGATCGGTGCTGAGATCATCGCTCGTAAGGATCTCCTCGCTGAGAAGACCGTATGGATCTTCGGTGGAGACGGCTGGGCTTATGATATCGGTTACGGCGGACTCGACCACGTACTTGCAAGCGGCGAGAACGTAAACGTAATGGTATTCGATACTGAGGTTTACTCCAACACCGGTGGACAGGCTTCCAAGGCTTCCAACATCGGTCAGGTAGCTCAGTTCGCAGCAGCCGGTAAGGCAATCGAGAAGAAGTCACTGTCTCAGATCGCTATGGCTTACGGTTATGTATACGTAGCTCAGGTAGCTATGGGTGCTGACCCTGCACAGACTCTGAAGGCAATGAACGAAGCTATCGCTTACAACGGACCATCCCTCATCATCGGTTACTCACCATGCGAGATGCACTCAATCAAGGGCGGCATGATGAACTGCCAGATGGAGATGAAGAAGGCTGTAGAGTGCGGTTACTGGAACCTCTTCAGATTCAACCCTGCAAACAAGGCAGAGGGCAAGAATCCGTTCACACTGGACAGCAAGGTACCTGCAGGCGGATATCAGGAGTTCCTGAAGAACGAAGCAAGATACAACAGACTGACCAGAGAGAATCCGGAAAGAGCAGAGAAGCTGTTCGCACAGAACGAAGCTGCTGCTATGGCACGCTACAACAAGCTCGTCAAGTTCGTAGACTTCTACGCACCAGAGGCTTAATAGCTGCATGAGGCGGTCGGTGCAGACGGGAAATCCGTCAGGCGCTGAAAGAACCGCTTACAACTGAACACAGTTCACAGGGAGAGACCGGAAACGGTCTCTCCTTTTGCTTTGACGTGTAAAGTCGCAGTTGATATTTTAAAGATATGATTTTATAATGTACGGGAAAGTGTAAGGAGATGTGGCGCGGCTCTACACGCTGCACGCTCATAAGTTATAACACCATATAACCAAACAACTAAAAGGGGGTACATAATGCCTTTAGTAACAACAACTGAAATGTTCAAGAAAGCATATGACGGCGGATACGCTATCGGAGCTTTCAACGTAAACAACATGGAAATCGTACAGGGTATCACTGAGGCTGCCGGTGAGCTGAGAAGCCCGGTCATCCTGCAGGTATCCAAGGGAGCAAGAGCTTATGCCAACCACACATATCTCGTTAAGCTGGTAGAGGCTGCTGTTCAGGAGAATCCTGATATTCCTATCGCTCTTCACCTTGACCACGGTGATTCCTTCGAGCTCTGCAAGAGCTGCATCGACGGCGGATTCACTTCCGTAATGATCGATATGTCTTCAAAGCCTTTTGATGAAAACGTTGAGATCACACGTCAGGTAGTAGAGTATGCTCACGCTCACGGCGTAGTAGTTGAGGCTGAGCTCGGAACTCTCGAGGGAGTAGAGGACGAAGTAGTAGTTGAAGCAGGACAGGCTTCATACACAAGACCTGAAGAGGTAGAGGAATTCGTAACACGTACAGGATGCGACTCACTTGCTATCGCAATCGGAACATCCCACGGTGCTTACAAGTTCAGACCTGAGCAGTGCACAAGAAACGAGAAGGGTATCCTCGTACCACCTCCACTCCGTTTCGACGTACTTGAAGAAGTAACCAAGAGACTGCCTGGATTCCCTATCGTACTTCACGGATCCAGCTCTGTTCCGCAGGAATTCGTAGAGATGGTCAACACATACGGCGGCAACATGCCTAACGCTATCGGTATTCCTGAAGAGCAGCTCCGTCAGGCAGCAAGATCCGCAGTCTGCAAGATCAACATCGACTCGGATATCCGTCTTGCAATGACAGGAAACATCAGAAAGTACATGGCAGAGCATCCGGATCACTTCGATCCGCGCCAGTACCTCAAGCCTGCAAGACAGGCTGTCAAGGATATGGTCGCACACAAGATCGTAGACGTTCTCGGATCAAACGACAGAATCTAAGACACACTTTGAGATCAGTCATAAAAGAGAAGAGCTCAGGCTCTTCTCTTTTGTTTTGCACGCATACTGCGCTGATGCCCGCCCATATTTTGTATTAAAAGGTTAGTGTAAAGTAAATGTGGAGTTTTAAAAGAAGAAAAGCACGCTCCTGAAGCCCGCCCAGCTTTGGGCCCACCCTCAAGATCGCGTGCAAAAAAT
>OMZI01000031.1 GCA_900315485.1 uncultured Eubacteriales bacterium
GGACCAGCTTCGCTGTACCGAACTTGCCGTCAAGAGATGATGCAGGCTTTGCGAAATGCATCCTGCGTCTTCCGGAAAGAGTGTTGACTGAGAACACATTTCCCTTGAGAGAATAGTCTCTGTTCCACACAAGGTCATACTGGGGTTTGGAGAATCGTATGATTTTCCATGACTCATCGGAAGAGGACAAGGCCTTGTATTTAGCGACAACCGTACGGATAACAGACTCCGCCATCTGGGATCTCAGGGCAAAACGGGAGCGGATATCCCGATAGAGTTCATCGTGAATGCGCTGTTTACTTGTCGCACCGGTAGAAAACACATGCACAGAAACATAGTTGCATGCTGCAGTATATGCATGCATTGTACTGATCAAGAGATCCGTAGTCTCTTCATCGGGAAGTATTCGTACTTTGCATGTGAGGGTGATGTGCATGGCAGCTCCGGGGATAGATACGCAGAAAACAAAAGAACCTATGTTCGTATTATATCACTCAAACCCAGTAAAATCAAGGGGTTGAGCGATGCAACATTCCGCCTAAAACCGCCAGTTATCGCCTTTTGAGGACCATGCGGATATGGTGGCCAAGCCATTTATTATTCAATAGTTATTACACGGTCCACACTTTACTTTTATGCGAGAGAGGAGGTAGAGGCAATTCCTCCCCTACTTGTAGAAGGTAGGGGTATCCTTGCCTAATATTTGATGAAGCCTGAAGTGAAGGTAGAGGACCCGGGCATCGCTGCACCTGAGGGGACTGAGTATATCGCGACTGTAGTGCTCTGATAGGAGGATCATATGGCTGAGAAGAGATCCTGCGTGGACTGCGGCATACTGAACTATGGTTAAAGAATCGGCTGACAGAATGCTGTGACCGTGAAGAAATTCCGCGGGGGAAACATATGAGCAACCTGATCACGAAGACAACTGAACTGGCGATGGCGCTGACGCTCACCTACGTGCGGAGCGGAGACACTGTCGTGGACGCGACCTGCGGGACGGGGCAGGACACTGCTGCCCTGGCGAAGGCCGTGGGTCCTGACGGCCGCGTGTATGCTTTCGACATACAGAAGAAGGCTTTGCTCCTGACTGAGGCGAGGCTGAAATCGCATGGCTATAATAACGTGAAGCTCATGATGAAGTCCTTCGAGTCGATGAGCTCGCATATTCCGGAAGGGAGCGCCGCAGCTGTGGTCTTCAATCTGGGATATCTGCCGGGCGGGGACCATTCGGTCACCACGACTGCAGAGACCACGATACGCGGGCTCGAGGCGGCGCTGCGGACTGTGAGGACCGGCGGGATCGTCACGGTTGTGCTGTATGACGGGCACGATGCCGGCAAGGAAGAGAAGAAGTGTGTGATCGACTGGGCTGAGGCACTTGACTCTAAGAAGTATCATGTGGCATATGTCAGCCTGATCAATCAGAAGAACAGTCCTCCTGAGATCCTGTGGATCACTAAAAAATAAGAATGAGATTGACGGGCGCGTGCGATGCGGGTACAATAAGCCGCGATGCAATGTGTATCTCAGATAACAGGAAGATAACTGACACGAAAGGATAATATATAGATGATCACAGGTAAGCAGAGAAGTGAACTTAAGAAGATGGCACAGGAGATAAAGCCGACTGTCATGATCGGAAAGGAAGAGGTGACATCGAATGTCATCGCTTCGATCGATGATTACCTTGCTGCGCACGAACTTATCAAGGTCCAGATACAGGACGGAGCTATCCTCGATCCTAAGGAGACAGCTAATGAGATCGCTGAGGAGCTCGGCGCTGAGTTCGTACAGGCGATAGGAAAGAAGTTCGTGCTGTACAGACAGGCAGCAGATCCTGCGAAGAGGAAGATCGTGCTGCTGTAGGGGACTTGCTATCGTATAGTAAGATTATTGATTTGATTTGACTGCAAGCGGAATTGCCTCGAGCTCGGAGGCGATTCTGCTTTTTTCGTTGCGCAGATCAATGTCATTTTGCATGTCAAGGAAATACTTCTCGGAGACACCAAAATACTTGCCCAGCCTGAGCGAGGTGTCAACTGAGATCTTGCGGCGGTCATGGAGGATGTCCTGTACTCTTGATACAGGAACATTGATATCCTTGGCCAGGCGGTATGCAGAGATTCCGTAGGGCTGCATGAATTCTTCAAGTAGTATTTCGCTGATTTTTGGCGTTTTGATTTCCATAGCTGAACTCTCCCTGATGCTGTTTTCAATAACTTTTAGTATGTACAATCAATATACCTGTATAGCGTGTACATGTCAATCGGATATAGGACCATTATTCTGTATATTATCCGCGTTAAGTGCATTTTCTAAGTTCGAAAAATGCTATAATAAAAAGGCCTATGGTCGCCGGCTTTGATGCTGTTCCGGCGCGATGGACGAAGACAAATAAAGACTGCAAAGGACGTAATGAATGAAGGATTTATTCGATAAGAATTCGATAATGGATATATATCATGTGGCCGGGTCGGGCATCGGAACGATCGAGGCTGACATAACAAAAATGGACATGGTCGAGGCTGTGGTGAATGCGGCCAACAACTCGCTGCTTGGAGGCGACGGGGTCGACGGCGCTATACACCGTGCTGCGGGACCGGGGCTTCTCAATGAGTGCAGGGGTCTGGGCGGCTGTGCTACGGGTGATGCCAAAATCACGAGCGGCTACGAGATGCCGTGCAGGCACATAATCCACACGGTCGGACCTGTGTGGCGCGGAGGAGACCACAACGAGGCGGACCTCCTGGCTGCGTGCTACAGAAGTTCGCTTAAAGTAGCCATGGACAACGGGATACGCACAATCGCTTTCCCGTCGATATCGACCGGTATCTTCTCATATCCTGTCGAGGAGGCTGCCTACATCGCGGTCAACACGGTGATCGACTTTCTGAGGGAGAACCCGGGCAAGTTCGTTTTCGTTCTGTGGGCTTTCCTGGATAAGAGGATCAAAGCGGTATACGACCATGCGCTCAGCGAGGCGGCAAAGCACGGCGGCGAGGACATAGGCAAAGCTGAAGTCATCATCACCAGGAACCTCGACGATGACGAGAGAAGCTTTCTGAAGGACAAGCTCAAGGACCTGGGCACTGTTGTAGATTATGATGTGAAGGACACCGGTGACGGGCATCTGCTGAGCTAGAAATACCGGCGGTATATTGCCGGCGGATTTAGGCGATTTAGTTCAGGGACAGAGGAGAACGGATATGGAACTGATGGATGTAATGCTGCAGAGACGCAGCGTGAGAAGATATACCGGGGAGCCTATCCCTGAGGAAAAGCTGGATAAGATAATCAAGGCGGGGCTTGCTGCGCCGACCAGCAGGGACTTCAGGCCGTGTGACTTCTACGTGGTAAGGGACAAGGCTGTACTTGCTGAGCTCGCCGGGTGCAAAGCGGCAGGAGCAGGACTGCTGGCGGGAGCCGACGCGGCTATCGCTGTGTTTGCTGACCCGGAGAAGGCGGATACCTGGATCGAGGACAGCTCGATAGCTCTTGCTTTCATGCATCTCATGGCTACAGAACAGGGCGTCGGCTCGTGCTGGGTACAGCTTCACATGAGAAAGGGTGCTGACGGCTCTGATGCAGAGGACAATGCACGCAGCATAGTCGGTGCACCTGAAGGCTCGCGGATCGTCGGCATACTCGGACTCGGCATGCCGGGCGAGGTGAAAGAGCCGAATAAGGAAGAGGACCTCGATTTTCAAAAGGTGCATTGTATATAGGGAGAAGTTTATTGATTTATACTGACAAGACGAAAAAAGCAATGAAACTCTGCTACGAGGCGCATGCGGGCCAGACGGACAAGAGCGGGCTTCCGTACTTCCACCACCCGATGCACCTTGCCGATCAGATGGACGACGAGGACAGCACCGTTGTGGCTCTTCTCCACGATGTGGTCGAGGATACGGAGTACACGTTCAGCGATCTCGAAGCGATGGGATTCGGGGATGCGGTGATCGGTGCTCTGAAGCTGCTGACCCATGATGACGCGGTGCCGTACCTTGACTATGTTAGAGAGATCGCGAAGAACCCGATAGCAAGGAAGGTCAAGCTGGCGGACCTGACGCACAACAGCGACCTAACGAGGCTCGACCGCGAACCGACTGAGAAGGACCTTGAGCGCGTAGAGAAATACCGCAAAGCAAAAGGGATTTTGCTCGAAGAAGAGAGAGCGGAAGCGTGCGCGCCTGTCGGCGTTTTCAGGCGGGCGAGGATGGACGAGATCCCGAAACTGGTCGACTTCAGGATCAGGCAGCTTATTGACGAGGGGCAGACTCCGGGCAAGGACATAAGAGAGACGAACATCGCGTATTTCAGAGAGCATTTTGCCAGCGGGCAGATGGAGGAATGGGTGTGCGACGTGAACGGCAGGATCATCGCGACGGGCGCCATCATCTGGTACGTTTTCCCGCCGTCGTTCGATAACGGTGCCGGGCTGAAGGCGTACATCACCAACATATACACGGAGCCGGAGTTCCGCGGGCGCGGGATAGCGCCGAAGATGATCGAGCTGCTCGACGGCTTCGCGAAGGAGCGCGGTGCATGCCGCGTGTGGCTTGAGGCTTCGAAGTGGGGCAAGCCGGTGTATGCGAAGTACGGAATGTCGGTGAACGACACGATAATGACGCTGGAGTATCCGGAAGGGGACCAGGCGCAGAGTGATAAGGATAACAGAGGGGTATGATACTGGAAAAGAGTGAGAGGCTGCCCGCGAGCTTTTGCGGGGCAGATGTGAAACTGAGTGTTGAAGGGGCTTTTCGCATCGTTGAGGACATGGTGACTGAGCACATGGGCGATCTTAGGATCGACGGGGTGACCTGCATGCGAGAATACGGCGGCATGTGGGTGTTCGTCCGGAACAGGATCGAGATGCTTCAGGCACTGGCATGGATGGAGGAATACACGGCTGAGTGCTACATCAGCTCGTTTACGAAGATAAGACTGTATATCGACACGGTGCTCAGGAAGAAGGACGGGAGCGTGGCTGTAGCGTCGAGACTGGAGCTTTGCGCACTTGATCTCGAGACGGGCAAGATCCGCAAGGCTGCCACTGTAGGTGTTGGCGAGAAGACCCCGCCGCAGGAGCCATCGGGTGATGTGCATGAGGTCGTTTACTCCAAGGTCAAGCTGGTGAAGGGCGCTAAGCTGGACGAGGTGAAGGTCGGAGCGAGTGATATCGATTACTGCTACCATACGAACAACATCTCATATGTGAGATATTTCATGAATCAGTTCAGCGTGGATGATCTGGTGGAAAGGCCGGTCAGGGCAATCGAGGTCCAGTACGTGAACCAGACGCATGAGGGCGACCGCCTTGAAGTGTATGCGTGTGAATCGGCTGTGGATAAGTCAGATGACGTGGCTGCACAGAGCACACAGAGCGGCGGAGCGGCTGAGGATTACAGTACACAGGCCGCATACACAGAAGCCTACATGATCGAACTCGACGGGAAACAGGTAGTGAGCTGCCAGATAGTAAGATAATGTGTCACCGGGTGTGTCATCGGGGACGGTCCTTTTTGACACATTTTGAGGCAACATCCCGCTATGCAGTATTTCCACTGCAAAAGTGGAGGGCAGGACCATGCAGGGGGCCAATTTTGCAGCAAAGTCTCGATAAAAATGGAGATAGGGACCACGGTGGGGACCAATATGGCAGCAAAACGTATAAAAAACTGAGATGCAGGACCATGGTGAGGACCAATATTCAGAACTGCCCTGGGTTGTAAGCTAAGTATGAAGAGATAGCAATCAGAATATGACGACAGATAAAGTAACTTTTAACGGGAAAGAATATAAGACGCGGGATGTGAGGCTCGAGGAGTACAAGGTGACTGTGAAGGTCGCTGAGGAGGCGCTCGACGGGCTCCTGTTCGACGAGGAAAAGGGGTACTCGTCGAGGGAGGCCGAGCTGCTTGATGAGCTGATCTACTGCTTTGTGCCGGATGAGCTGATGGACGCGCCGGACGAAGCGGTCGCGGAGTACATATACGAGAAGGTGTTTTAGGAAAGAGATGACAATGGGGACGGTTCTCTTTGTCATCTTATGAGTAATTATGGTGATGGTAAATGGCTCGTTGTGGCCATCTATTGAGTAAAGCTTATGAAGGCAATAGGGTGCGGTGTAGTCATTTCAAAAAGATGACAGTGAGAACCGTCCCCATTGTCACCTAAAAAAGGAAAGGAGATTGGATATGTACAAGCTGTGGGAGGCGCTGGACAAAGCGCGTGAGTACAAGTGGGTAGAGTTATCGCATGAGCTGAACAATGACAGCCCGTACTGGTCGGGTATTCCTGAAGGAAGTGTTGAGCTGGGCACGACTGTGTTCGAATGGGGCAACCCGATGCTGGAGTGCACGATCCAGACGTTCAAGTTCCCGGGTCAGCTGGGAACACACATCGATTTCCCGGGCCACTTCATCAAGGGCGCATCCCTCTCCGACGAGTACGGCGTGCAGAACGCGGTATTTCCGCTTTGCGTCGTAGACATCACCGACAAAGTGAAGGAGGACATCCACTACGCTGCGACTGCTGAGGACATCAAGGCGTATGAGGCAAAATACGGCCCGATTCCTGACGGGGCCTTCGTTGCGCTGAGGACGGACTGGTCGAAGAACTGGCCGGACGGCGACAAGATGGGCGGCATCGCCGAGGACGGGAGCGAGAATTTCCCGGGCTGGTCGATGGATGCCCTGAAGTATATCTATGAGGTAAGGAACGCCGCCGCGAACGGGCACGAGACGCTCGACACCGATGCTTCGGCTGAGGCTGAGAAGGCAGGTGACCTTGCGTGCGAAAGATACGTGCTGGCAAGCGGCAAACTGCAGATAGAGGCACTTTGCAATCTGGATCAGGTAGCACCTGCGGGAGCAGTGCTGATCGCAGCATGGCCGAGGATCCAGAATGCCTGCGGAATGCCGGTAAGAGTATACGCGATAACAGAATGATGACAGCGGGGGACGGTTCTCACTGTCATAAAAGGGACTGGATGAGAAAGGGTATTGACAAAAGGACTTTGTCGGCGGCTTTTACTACTTCGCTGCCGATAATGGTGACATTCGTGGTCCTCGGGATCGGATACGGGCTGCTGCTGGAGAAGCACGGCTTCGGGCCTCTGTGGGCTCTGGCCTCGGGGATAATAATTTTCAGCGGAACGGTGCAGTTTGTGAGTGTCGGGTTTCTGAGCGGAGGCCCGGTGCTGATGGCAGGGATCACTGCTCTTATGGTTGCAGCCCGCCACTTTTTCTTCAGCATCTCCATGATCGGAAGATACAGGAATGAAGGAAAGAGAAAGTGGTATCTGTACTATGCGCTCTGTGATGAGACGTACGCAATGCTGAGCAGGGACGACATCCCTGAGGACATTGACCTCAGCATGTACAGGCTGCTTGTGACGCTTTTCGACCAAAGTGCATGGGTGATCGGATCGGTACTCGGCGGAGTGCTCGGCGGGATGCTGACCTTCAACTCACAGGGGATCGATTTTGCCATGACAGCGCTGTTCACGACTGTATACGTGCAGCAGTGGATCGACTCAAAGTGCCACATCCCGGCTGTGCTCGGTGTCGCAGCGACGCTCGGGTGCAGGCTGGTGTTCGGAAGGGATTACTTCCTGATCCCGGCTATGGTGATAATAATCGTTGTGCTGACGATAATGCGGAGCCGCATAGAACCGCAGTTTGGTGAAGCTGCCGATGTGCATCAAGCCGGCGGTGATGAGGCTGCTGTGATGCCTGACGGAGACGTACGAATCGAAGCAGCGGCCACTATACAAGGCCTGCAGACCTATGAGTATGAGCCGGCCGCAGTGAAGGACGTGCCGGATGACAAGACAGCCACATCACCTTCTCGGAGAGGAGGTGGCGGCGATGAGTGATCACAGAATGGCGATCGCGGTCATCCTGGTTATGGGGATCGCGACCTTTGCGACACGTATCGTGCCGGTGCTCTTGTTCGGGCGCGGCAGCAAAGTGCCTGACTATGTCATGTATCTCGGCAAAGTGGTGCCGTATACGGCTATGGGCCTGCTGATCGTTTACTGCCTTAAAGACGTGCAGATAATGGCCGCGCCGCATGCTTTGCCCGAAATAGTCGCGATGGCGGTGGTAGTACTGAGCTACCTGTGGAAGCGGAATTCAATACTCAGCGTAGTTATCGGAACTGTTCTGTACATGCTGATGGTGCAGAATATGTGATTGAAAATGTGTCAAAAAGGACCGTCCCTTCTGACACGGAAAGGGTAACATGAAACATTTCAGACTGGAGAATGATTATCTTGAGCTGTTCCCGGACAGCAGGATCGGGGTGCTGGTGTGCGAGGGAATCGACAACAAAGTTTACGACGAGAACCGCTACGCCGATTGGCTGAAGGAATCGCAGGAAATCGCCATGCAGTATGTGACTGAGGAGGTTTTCACCGACAATCCTGTGATCAGGGTGTGGCGTGATGCTTTCTACAAGTTCAGAACTAAGAAGGGTGCGAGGTGCTCTCTCGAGGCTCTGCTGAAGCGCGTGAAAAACGGTGGCGAGATCCGCTGCCTGATTCCGCTGGTGGACATCTACAACGGCATATCCCTGAGGCACGGGCTGCCGATCGGCGGCGAGGATATTGACAAGTTCGAAGGCGACAACAGGCTGACTATCGCTGAGGGCGATGAGGAATTCATCACTTACGGCAGCGACAAGAGCGAGCCGCCTTACCCGGGCGAGGTCATCTACAAGGATGACGCGGGCGCCGTCTGCCGCTGCTTCAACTGGCGCGAGTCTGTAAGGACAATGCTGACCGAGGAGACGAAGAACGCTTTCATGTGCGTTGAGATGACTGACGCTGACAGGCTCGATGACCTGAATGCCGGCCTCGACCACATGGCTGAGATGATAGAGCGCGAGCTCGGTGGCACAGTGAAGAAGTACATCCTGAGCAAAGAGAATCCGGAGATCGTGATTCAGGAGTAACCGCTTCAGGAGAAACGGCTGCTGGAATAGTGTTGCAGGAGTGACTAACGAATATGGCTGACTATGCGGTCCTGATACCGTTTGTGACAACTGAAGAGGGCAAAGCGCTTCTCCTCGAGGTGCGCTCGCAGCTTGTGAAGCAGCCGGGCGAGATATGTTTTCCGGGCGGCAGAGTTGAGGCTGGTGAGACTCCGGCAGAGACGGCTGTCAGGGAGACGTGCGAGGAGCTCGGGCTGAACCCAGCGGATATCGAGGTTTTCTCGGAGCCTGAAATCGAGACTGAGATGATGGCTGACGGGAGAAGGGTGTTCTCGGTGAAGGCATCAATTTCCGGAGATCTGACAACCAAGCTGAAGCTAAGCGCGGATGAAGTGGCGGATGTTTTCCTGCTGCCGGTATCATGGCTCGAAGGCCATGCGCCTGAGTACTATGTGCTCGGGCAGGCTGCAGATGATGAGCTGCCGGAGATCCTCAGAGGATATCTGGCGAATTACGGCGAATTCAGACGCAGGGGAGAGACTTACTACTGGGAGTACGAGGGCCGCGGCATCTGGGGCCTGACTGCAAGAATCATAAACCGTATATTAGGGAACAAATAAGGGAAAAGGAGAAAATGACAGGGGAACTGTCCTCCAATGTCTTCAAAAAGATGACAATGAGAACCGTCCCCACTGTCATAAAGTTATGAGCTACAAGATACCTAAGGATCCGATGATCCTGTACAGTTATATCAATATGATGCTGAGGGACAGGGGCGAGTCGCTCGCTGACCTGTGCGCGGAGATAGATGCAGACATGGATGAGATCGTGGATGCTCTGGCCGCGGCCGGTTTTGCATACGATGAGACTGTCAATCAGTTCAGATAGTGGTGAGTGCTGACCTGGTACTTGCCGGTGCAAGCCGAGGGGCGGACTAAGGGAAGGAAGAGAAGAAATGAAACACAGAATGGTGCATGTTAACTGGAACGTGAGCGACCTGGAAGCCTCGATGGCTTTCTATGAGAAGGCGCTCGGCCTTACGGAAAAGAGGCGCAAAACGGCGGATGATGGGTCGTTCATTCTCGTCTATCTGACCGACGGGACGAGCGATTTTGAGCTGGAGCTGACATGGCTTGCGGAGCATCCGCAGAAGTACGACCTGGGCGAAGAGGAGTTCCACCTCGCATTCCACGTTGACGACTTCGAAGCGGCACATGCTCTTCACGAAGAGATGGGATGCATAGCATTCGAGAACCATGACATGGGCATCTACTTCATCACGGACCCGGACGGGTACTGGCTTGAAGTGATACCGGAAGATAGGTAGATGTGAAGAAAGATGACAGTGAGAACTGTCCCCATTGTCATGGAGGGGCGTGAGGTTAGCGCTTTTTAGAGGAAAAGGGGGAAGCAGAATGTTTATTGACGTTAATGGAATCAGGCTGAATTACGAGGTTGCGGGCAGCGGAAGGCCGCTCGTCATGGTGCACGGAAACGGCGAGGATCACACGATTTTCCACGAAGCGGTTTCGCAGCTGAGAAAGCACTTCACGGTATACACGGTGGACTCGAGGGACCACGGCGCGAGCACGAGGGTGGACGAGCTCCACTACACTGACATGCGCGACGACATGATCGCCTTCATGGACAAACTCGACCTGAAGGATGTCATTTTCTACGGGTTCAGCGATGGCGGGATCATCGGTCTTCTGGCGGCTATGAAGTCGGGCAGGATCGGGATGCTGATCACTAGCGGCGCGAACATGACTCCGCAGGGCGTCAGCAAGCCGCTGCAGCTGTTCATTAAGATGGCGTACAAGGTCAAAAAGGACCCGAAGCTGTACCTCATGATGGCCGAGCCTGACATCACGGCGGACGATCTCGGGAAGATCAAAGTACCGACCGTCGTCATCGCCGGCGAAAAGGATCTGGTTTTGCTCGACGAGACCAAGAGGATCGCTGCTGGCATCGATGGTGCAAAACTCCGCATCATCCCGGGCGAGGGTCACGGCAGCTACATCGTTCACAACACGCGCATCGCGGATATCATCATGGAAGAGACGGGCATCTGCGAGCCGGCTCCTGAGTTCGATCCAGACTGCCTGGATACGCTCAAAACCGCTCAGCAGGGTGAGATCGATGCTGTACTGATGTACAAGAGGCTCGCCGGGGTCGTGAAGGATGAGAAGGACCGCGCTGCTTTCGAGAGGCTCGCGGGTGACGAGCAGAGACACGCTGATGTGTTCAGGAAGTACACCGGCATGGATCTCAGGGTGAACCCGGCCAAAGCCATCTTCGTTCCTATGATGTACAAGGTGCTCGGCAGGGACAAGACCTACCCGATTATCGCGAAGGGCGAGTACGATGCAGCCGAGAAGTACAAGGACATCGTCGACATCTTCCCTGAAGTCAATGAGGTCATGAATGACGAGACGATCCACGGAGACGCAGTGCTCGGGCTGCTTGGAGATAAGGAATAGCAGAAGTGGGATGAGGGCCACAATGAGGCCCAAAATGGCAGTAAATCATTAGAAATAATGTGAATGAGGGCCGCTGTGGGGACCAATATTCCGCAAGAAATAAAGATGCAGGATAACGAAAGAAGAACAAGAGAAGATAAGCCGGTCGTAGCCATCTGCTATGACTTTGATAAGACCCTGTCGCCTGACAACATGCAGGCGCAGGGCTATCTTCAGGCTATCAATTATGAGAATCAGAACGAGTTCTGGAAGGAAACGATGGAGCTCGCGCTTTCGCATGAGATGGATTCCACGCTGGCGTGGATGTATCTGATGCTGAGAGGCGCGAGGGGCAAGGAGATATTCCGCCGCGAGATGCTCGAGCGCTACGGCGCCGGCGTCGAGCTGTATAAGGGTGTTGCCGGGAGTGGGGCCTCTGATGGCGCCGGTGAGAGCTGGTTCGCCCGCATGAGAAGATACGGGGAAGAGCGCGGCATCATCGTTGAGCACTACATTATTTCTTCAGGACTCAGGGAAATGATCGAGGGAACTGAAATCGCGGGCGAATTCGAGAAGATCTATGCGAGCTCCTTCTTCTATGACGAGGACGGAGTGGCTGTATGGCCGGCGCAGGTCGTCAACTTCACGAACAAGACGCAGTTCCTCTTCAGGATTTCCAAGGGCGTTCTCGGCATCAATGACGACGGGGTCAACGACTATTTTGCCCCTGATGAGATGCGCGTGCCGTTCCGAAACATGGTCTACATCGGCGACAGTGACACGGACATCCCGTGCATGAAGCTGGTCAACTCGTACGGCGGCCACTCGATCGGCGTCTATGACCCGGACACGGAGAACAAGGCACGCGTGCAGAAGATGATGCGCGAGAACCGCATCCGCTATTACGCGCCGGCCGACTACACCGAGGGCTCCGAGCTCGACCGCCTGCTGCAGATGGTGCTCGACAAGACCGCCGCAGCAGAGAAGCTGGAGAACGTGTATTACGAGAAGAACCGCGAATCGGGATTGGGTGCTGAGTAGATTTCGGGAGCTGTATAGATGGTAAGCAAACTGATTAGGGCACTGATCAAACTGGTGCGCGTGATGTGGCGCAGGTGAAGAAAAGACAGGTAATCGATGGATACGAATGGAACTTTCTGCCGGATGTGCGGCACGAAACTTGAGATAAGGGAACTTGAGAATGAGGGGATGATCCCGTTTTGCCCGAAGTGCGAGGCGTTCAGGTTCCCGCAGTACAATGTGGCGGTGAGCATGATCACGGTCAACGAGGCGACGGATGAGATACTGCTGATCCAGCAGTATGGAAGGCCGTCGTATGTTCTTGTGGCCGGTTATGTGAGCAAGGGCGAAGCGCTGGAGGATGCGGTGCGCCGCGAGGTGCGCGAGGAGACCGGGATGACGGTCGACCATATGAAGTTCAACAGGTCGCAGTACTTTGAGAAGTCGGACACGCTGATGTGCAACTTTACTGCGTTCGTGAAGGACAGCAGCGAACTGCATGCGAACTATGAGGTCGATTCGTACAAGTGGTTTTCGCGCGAGGAAGCTGCGAAGAACATAAGGCCGGGCAGCCTTGCGGAGCATTTCCTGGTGTCGTATCTGGGCGAGCCGAAGACCGGAGCGCGTGTGTTCGAGGAGCCTGGAAAATGGGAGCCAGCAGCAATGAGTGATGCGCCTACAGTGAAAGAGGCTTATGGCTGCATCGGCGGCAGTGAAAGAAGTTGCTGAATCGATAGCGGAGGCAGTAAAAAATGTAGCTGACAGTGCGATGGCCGCTGTGAAAGATGCGCCAAGTGAGGTGAAGTAGCGGTGCATTATCTCTTACTGGCGATGTGCTGCAGCGCGCTGATCTCGATCATGATGCGCTTCGGCGAGACAAGGATCAAAAACAACATTTCAACTCTGGCTGTCAACTATGTCGTGTGCCTGCTGCTCGGACTGTTCTATGCGGTGAAAGCAGGCGGCACCGGAAGCCTTATCGCTCCCGGCGCGGACGGCAGACAGACACTGATGATGGGGCTTCTGAACGGCGTGTTCTACGTGGGGTCGTTCATTTTGCTCCAGTATAATATAGGCAAAAACGGCGTCGTGCTCCCGTCTACTTTCATGAAGCTGGGAGTGCTGGTGCCGACGATGATAGCGATCGTGGCTTTCGGCGAGAGGCCGGGAGTCATGCAGGTCGCGGGCATCGCGATAGCAGTAGCTGCGATCATCTTCATGAATGCGGGAGACGCTATTGGTGCGAAAAAGGGCGGTTCCGGTGCGGGGGCTGCGGGACCGGCAAGTGATGCACGAGGCGGCGCTGAAGTGGAGGCTGAAGAGAAACCACTGGGCACGGTGACTGCGCCGAAGGCTCTGATCTTCCTGCTGCTGGTCGGCGGATCGGGCGACGCGATGTCCAAGATATATGAAGAGCTGGGGAACGCGAAGTACAATTCGCAGTTCCTTCTGTATACTTTTGCGATGGCCCTGGTGCTGTGCACGCTGACTGCCGTGCTGAAGGGGCAGAAGCTGACGCGCGAGGATGTCCTGTTCGGGTGCCTCATTGGCATACCGAACTACTTCTCAGCGAGATTCCTGCTGATGTCTCTTTCATACGTGCCGGCAGTAATTGCGTACCCGACTTACAGCACAGGAACCATAGTACTGGTTGGAATCGCGGGAGTTCTGTTCTTCCGCGAGAAGATGACTTCGAGGCAGTGGGTGACAGTCGGAATGATAGCGGCCGCACTGCTGATGCTGAATATGTAGTGCGTCAATGGGGACGGTCCCCGGTGACATATCAGGAGGCGTGAGGGGTGGATCAGATCATTTTACATGTGGATATGGATGCTTTCTACGCCTCGGTGGAGATACGGGATAACCCGGAGCTGGCGGGCAAGCCGCTTATCATCGGGTCGCTTCCGACTGAGCGCGGTGTTGTTGCGACGGCGAGCTATGAGGCGCGGAAGTACGGCGTGCATTCGGGGATGAATATCAAGGAGGCATACCGGCTGTGCCCTAAGGGCATCTACATGCATCCGAACTTCGACAAATACAGGGCGGTCTCGGATCAGCTGCATGACATCTGGAACGACTATGCGACGGCTGCCGAGTCAATCGCTCTGGATGAGGCTTACCTGGACATAACGGAGACCGCCGGTGACTGGGATGGCGCACGCAAAATCGCGGAGACTATCAAGCGGAGGACGCGCGAAGAGGTGCATCTGACCTGCTCGGTCGGCATCGCGTACTCGAAGACTGCGGCGAAGACCGCGAGCGAGGAGAAGAAGCCGGACGGGTATTTTGAGATCCGCACGCCTGAGGATTTCGTGGACCTGATCATCGACAGGGACGTCAGGGCGCTGTACACCGTGGGCGCGAGGACGGCGGAAAAACTCAAGCGCGTCGGCATCGCAACGGTGCGCGATGTCAGAGACAGGCAGGATGAGGTCGTCAGGCTGCTCGGCAAGCACGGCGCTCACATCACAAGGATGGCCTACGGCATCGATGACCGCAAAGTCGTACCGTACGACCCGATGGACACCAAATCGATCAGCCGCGAGCTGACCTTCCAGGAGGACGTCAGCGATTTTGGACTTCTTGATGACGTGCTGTTCCTGCTGGCGATGAGCGTCGAACGGCGGGCAAAACGCAAGGGTCTCCACGGCCGTGGCGTGACGCTTAAAGTGACGTACGCCGACATGAAGAATATAACGAGATCGAGGATCGTGGTGTCGAGTGATTCGGCCGCGACCATATGGCAGGAGGCGAGGGATCTGCTGGGGCAGATCGAGAAGCGGCCTGTGAGGCTCATCGGCGCGGGGGTCTACAACCTGACCGGCGATGACGGCTGGCAGATGTCGCTGGAGGACTTCCTCGAGGAATCGATCGATGAGAAGCAGCAGATCATTGACAGCAAGCTCGCCGAGCTGGGCGAGAGGTATCACCTGGATTTTGCCGGCAATCTGGACAAGATATTCAGCGGGACCACGCTGTACCGGACTGCGGAGTATATGCGGAAGCACCGGTAAGCTGACGGTTGCGTTGAAGGATTACATGCATTAAAGGTAACTGATACAGACCTGAGAAAAGGGAGAGCAGACCAGTGAAAGTAACTGTACTTGTTGACAACAGGGACGGCGAGCAGATCAGGGGCGAATGGGGCCTGTCGTTCTATATTGAGTATACGTACGAAGGAGCCGGCACGGAAAATGATGGCAAAGGATCCAGAACCGTGCTCCTCGATGCGGGGCTGTCGGGGCTCTTCGCGGAGAATGCGGAGAAGCTCGGGCTCGACATTAAGGCGGTGGACTATGCCGTGCTGTCGCATGCGCATGATGACCATGCGAACGGGATGGACACTTTCTTTGAGCTGAATGATCATGCGCCTCTGTATGTGGCTGAGGGCTGCGACGAGAACTGCTATGACAGGCACGGCATATTCATGAAATATGCGGGTGTGCCGCGCGGCATCATGAAGAGGCATGCCGGGAGCATCGTGAAAGCCGGAAAAACCACTCAGATTGATAAGGGCATCAGTCTTCTTGGGCATTCGTCGCCCGGCCTTGACAGACTCGGCCGCGCGGAAAAGATGTACCTCCGGCAGGGCCTGCTGAAGTTCATCCCTGATGACTTCAGGCACGAGGTGAGCCTGGTATTTGAGCTCCCTGAGGGCATCGTGGTATTCAACAGCTGCTCACACGCCGGCGCAGACAACATCATAAACGAAGCAAAACAGGCATTTCCGGGCAGGCGGATACTGGCGATGATCGGCGGATTCCACCTCTACAACAAGACCGACAAGTACGTAAGAGATTTTGCACGCCGCGTCCTGGAGACCGGAGTCGAGGCAGTCTACACGAGCCACTGCACCGGCGAGAGAGCCATGCAGATACTCTCCGGTGAGCTCGGCGATAAGATGCATGCCTTCTGCACGGGAACTACGTTTGAGATATAGGAAAGGGGACCCGATATGAGAAACCACGAGATAACTAAGAAGCAGCTGCTCCTTGACGTTGATGGCGAGCTGAGGGAGCCGGGCTGGTCCAGGAGCATGGTCCAGCAGTACAGGCGCTCGATGATCAAAGCGCCGAAGTGGCGGATCAAGGAGTGGGACTACTACCTTGTAGTGAATAAGGATTTTGCCGCGGCATTCACTGTCTCGGATGACGGGTACATCGGCCTGCAGTCGGTGTCGCTCCTGACATTCGGCGGGGACGCGGCGGTACATGGATACAGTCCTGCGGGGGCGCCGTGGGAGCACACGGAGACGGTCCTGAATCCGTTCCCGATGGGAAAGCTGCAGCTTCCCGACCACTCGGCATCGGGTGTCACAAGATTCGCCGATAAACGCCTGCAAATGCAGTTTTCCGCCGAACAGAAGGGCAAGCGCATCATCACCTGCCATTTTGACAGATTCCATGACGGCAAACCGCTTGAAGCCAACATCACTCTCGAGCAGCCGCCGATGGACTCGATGGTCATCGCGACCCCGTGGCCTGAGGAGCACGCTTTCTACTACAATCAGAAGATCAACTGCATGAGGGCTTCGGGCTACGTCGAGTTCGACGGGCACCGCTACGAGTTCGACCCGCTGACCGATTTCGGCACGCTGGACTGGGGCCGCGGCGTCTGGACGTACGACAACACATGGTTCTGGGGCTCGGGCAACACGGACATAGAGGGCAAAGCGTTCGGCTGGAACATCGGCTACGGATTTGGCGACACGAGCGCGGCCTCCGAGAACATCCTCTTCTACGACGGCAAAGCCCACAAGCTCGACGATGTCACTTTCAACATCCCGGACACCGGCTACATGGACAAGTGGACCTTCACTTCCTCGGACGGCAGGTTCGAGATGGAGTTCGAGCCGGTCCTCGACAGAGCGGCCAACCTCGACTTCAAGGTCATCGTCTCCGACCAGCATCAGGTCTTCGGCAAAATGAGCGGGACTGCGGTCCTCGACGACGGGCGGAAGATCGAGATCAAAGACGTCATGTGTTTTGCCGAAAAGGTTCACAATAAGTACTGATAAAGATAATTATGACCCGGCAGAAAGACTGATATTCTCAGGCTGGCGCCGGACAATACGGCTGCGCCGGATCGTTCATGTAGGAGATGTTGCGTTAATGTATTATAATAGTGTTCAGTATGAGGGGTAGTAAGAGCCGCAAGGAGATAGTAAAAGAATGAGAAATAACTATATAAGCATGTTTGACATAATCGGCCCGGTCATGGTAGGGCCGTCGAGCTCCCACACTTCGGGAGCGGCAGCCATCGCGTGGATGGCGAGGCAGATATTGTCCGGGGTTCCGGTCCATGTCACCTTCACCCTGTACGGCTCCTTTGCCGATACATATCAGGGACACGGAACTGACCGGGCCCTCATAGGCGGGATGCTCGGATACAGGCCTGACGATGTGAGGATCAGGACGGCATTCGAGGAAGCGCGCGAGGCGGGGCTCGATGTCGAGTTCGTGGTGGACAAGGAAGAGGAGATGCCGCATCCCAACACGGTCGGCATCGACATGACAACTGCTGACGGGCATACGCTGTACGTCCGAGGCGAGTCCATCGGAGGCGGCAGGATCCGCATCACGAGGATGAATGATATCCGCGTGGACTTCAATGGTGACTACAGCATGATCATCGTCGGCCACAGGGACGAGCCGGGAATGATGGCTTTCATGACAGGTTGCCTTGCCGAGCGAATGATCAATATCGCTTCCATGAAGAGTTTCCGTAATGCCAGGGGCAAGCAGGCCTTTACCATCATCGAGACAGATGACTTCATCCCGGATGCGATCCAGGATGAGCTGAACGCAAGACCGGGCATCACAAGCGTAGATATTATCCAGCTGTAAGTGGCTGTAATGAGTGCCCGGCAGATCACGGGCAAAATGGTGGAGTCTATTATCGATACTAAGGAGTAAGAAAGTGAACTGGGATTTCAGGACTGCGGAAGAGCTGCTGAAGCTCTGCGCGTATAAATATATGGATATTTCGGACATCATGCTTGCCAGAGAGATGCAGCTTGGTGAACTGGAGAGAGAAGAGATAATGGAGGAGATCGACAGGTGCCTCCGTGTCATGAATGTGGCTGTCGACAAGGCAATCTCCGATCCGTCGCCATCGATGGGCGGCTTCCTCGGCGGAGAGGCTCAGAAGCTGAACGGGCTTGAAGACAGCAAGCAGATCTGCGGGCAGGTTGTACACTCTGCGATCGTCAACGCGCTCGCAGTTGCGGAGACCAATGCGAGCATGGGCGTCATAGTTGCGGCACCTACCGCCGGAGCAGCAGGTGTTTTGCCTGCAGTACTCCTGTCGGTGTATCAGAACCGCGATATAAGCATCGACACTCTGAGAAAAGGACTCATAAACGCGAGCGCGATAGGATACCTGCTGACGAGGAACGGGTCGGTATCCGGAGCAGAGGCAGGGTGCCAGGCCGAGGTCGGATCGGCTTCGGCGATGGCTGCGAGCGCTCTTGTAGAGATGCTCGGCGGGACGCCTCAGCAGTGCTGCGATGCGGCAGCGATTGCTCTGTCCAACCTGCTCGGACTCGTGTGCGACCCGGTGAGAGGGCTCGTCGAGGTGCCGTGCCAGACGAGGAACGCGATCGGCGCAGCCGGAGCTTTCACAGCGGCAGAGCTGGCGATGGCGGGCGTGACGGTGCACATCCCGCTTGATGAGATGATAAGGATAACCTATGATGTAGGCAGGTCACTGCCGGAGGCTCTGAGAGAGACGGCCAAGGGCGGCTGCGCGGCTGCATGCAACGTGTGCCCGGGAGCCATGCACGTGGCACCTACCAAGTAGCCTGAGGTGAACCACAGGCATTAATGAACGATAAATGGCGCGCTTGCGGCCGTCAAAATTCTTGGGGGGCATACTTTCCCCTCGAAAAAAAGAAAAGGAGACTTCCCGGATTGGGTTACTACGAAGAACTTCCTGAGCTCGACATAAACGAGGGGCTCGAGGACATGAAGATATATAAGAATGCGGTGCTCGTTGACGTGCGGACACCTGAAGAATACGCAGAAGGGCACGTGCCGGGTGCGATCAACCTTGAGGCCGCACTGTGCGGAAGGAAGAACCGCGCGTACGTGGAAAGCGTTTTGCCTGACAAGACAGCTCACGTCTGCATGTACTGCTACAGCGGAGCGAGAAGCGGGATGGCAGCGGCCTTCCTCAGGCAGATGGGCTACGACCGCGCCGAGAACATCGGCGGCTACGAAGGGTATGAAGGACCGGTTGAAATATGAAATACGAAAAAAGAGGGTGACCACTTAGGTGATCACCCTCTTGCTGTCTTTGATAAGGACCTCCTAATGATATACAATCAGCGGCCCGGTCCGGAGACGAAAAAAGCGAGCCTGACGGCTCGCCTCTTGGTGCGCCCGTAGGGATTCGAACCCTAGACCTTCTGATTCGTAGTCAGACACTCTATCCAGCTGAGCTACGAGCGCATGTCGTTTCGCGACTTCACTATGATACATCAGAGATATTCAAAAGTCAACCGCAAGAAACAATACTTATTGAAGGATGCGTATTGTCAGGATCCCGAAATGCCGCGGGTCTTTCATCTAGAGGTCTTAGGTATTGAGTATGCGTTATATTGTTGTAGACGGGACCCTGATTGAGTAGGGATGGCCCGCGGCATTCCTGTTTAAAGGCACGGAAAGAGATCCGCACCTGCTGCAGGTACGTTCAGACACCCCATATTTACATACGGATGATGATCTGTGGGCAAAGTCATTTTGCGTACCTCAAAAAACGGTATCTTAAAACCGGTAACGTAAAAACGCCACGCAAACAGGCACGCAAATATGCACGGGATCATGCACGTAAACAGGCATGCAAAAGCACGCAAACAAGCGCGCTGTGCGCAGCAGACGTTACTCAGTTATTTCTGTCCGTCTTTGAGGTGTATGTAGGAACTGAAGAAGACTGATGAAGTGCAGAGTTTCCGCGGCGTCAGGAGCAGCAGGAAACCTGTGAGTCTTCTTCCTGAGAACAGCAGAGCGGCTGTATCCGTCCTGCTGTGAAGAGCGGTGCCTGCAAGAGTGCTGCCGGCATTCCGCTGCAGATGGTAAGCGATCGAATGATGTACGGTCGTCTCATCCACGATGCAGTCGTGCTGTGACCTCTCGGTAATAGCGTGGATCTCGCTCGTGGTGTTGCTGATACCCAGCAGCTTGTTGTAGAAGTCATCACAAGTGGCAGGGCTTGCAAGTCCTGCTGTCATCGCGAGCACTATTACAAGCATCGCGATCATGTTGATGGTCTTCCGGCGCATAACATCATCCATGCGAGGATTATATCATATATTGCTGTTCAGAAGTCGTCTACTTTGATGATAATGGCAAAACAAAAGACCGGCTGCGTGAGCCGGTCTTCCTTGAGGTTGATTGTGAGTCTAAGTCAATTAGATTGTGAATCCCTTTGTCATTGCATCATCAGGATCCATGAACCACTTTGCCTCGCCGCAGAGATAAGCAGCGCCGGTTACCTGTGGGATGACGGAATCGAATTCGCCTACCTTAGGTCCGATCTCAGCAACTGTTCCGATGAATCTTGTGTCGATGAATGACTTGTAAACGAAGCTTTCGCCTACGCCGAGCTCGCCCTTCTTGTAGAGCCAGGACAGCTTTGCAGATGTTCCTGTTCCGCATGGGGATCTGTCGATCTGCGGATCATGAGGCTCGCCGAATACCAGCTGGTTCTTCAGTGCGAACTTAGCATTCGGGCAGAACTCCTTGTCGCTCTCTGTAAGCTCGTCTGTGCAGTAGTTCTCAATGAGGTCTACGCTTGTGATATCGAGCTCAGGGTGCTGGATCTCAACTGTCTTGTTGATTTCCTGGAGTGCGAAGCTTGACCACTCTGTGAGGAACTTGGTGTGCTCAGGTGTTACCTTGAATCCGAAGTTCTTCTCAGTGTCTACGAGTGCAAAGAATGATCCGCCGAAGCAGATGTCATATACGACCTTCTTGCCCTGATACTCGAGCTCGAGGTTCTCCTTGTAAACGAATGCAGGAACGTTGGTCAGTGTAACGCCTGTTACCTTTCCGTCCTTGCACTTGCAGTCGAGCTTGACCAGTCCTGCAGGAGCGTCGAGAACAACCTGAGTTACAGGCTCCTTCATCTCCTTAAGGCCTGCTTCGAGGATAACTGTAGCAGCACCGATCGAGCAGTGTCCGCACATGTTCAGATATCCGCCGCCGTCCATGAAGAATACGCCGAAGTCTGCTTCAGGGTTGATTGGCTCGCAGAGGAAAGCACCGAACATGTCGTGGTGTCCACGAGGCTCGAACATGAGCATTGTTCTGAGATAGTCATAATGCTCTTCGAGATAGTGCTTCTTCTCGATCATTGTGTTTCCCGGCAGCTCCGGGCAGTCAAGAGCGACTCTGCAGTACTCGCCCTCAGTGTGAGCTTCAACAGTTCTGATAACCTTCTTATCATAATTATCATAGTTGATCTTAGGCTCAAGATATTTTGCCATGGGTAATTACCTCCTTAAAACACATAGCTGTATAAGAGGCAGTCGTTTTTGCCTCCCAGATACAGTTATGATAACGCATCGTCTGAAAGAGTGTCAATAATCTGTCAGCAGGCAAAACGGGAATAAATTGTGCTTTTTCGGTGCATGAAAAATGCTTAATTTTGCCTTAAGCAAAACTTAAGGCGCGTATGCGGACGTTAATGTGAATTTAATGTCAAACGCTTAAAAATCAACGGATTTTGCATAAAAAGAGGGCTGTGATATAATGCCTCTGCGTATCAATTTTATCTATACGAATTCATAATATCATTGTTGTAATAAATAGCTCAAAATGGTATTATTTGTACGAATAAAGGGGCATTTTTTGCGTGCCGAATTCAAGACGGTAATAATTGAAAAATGCAGTTCATTATTTCAAAGTAGTTCAAAGGAGATTCGTATTATGGAAAACATTCAGATGCTGCTTAAGCAGGGTGCTGTAGGCAAGCCGTGTGCTCCTGTTGTTGCTGTAGGCGACAAGGTACAGAGAGGTCAGCTCATAGCTACTCCTACAGGTCTTGGTGTTAATGTTCACTCCAGCGTTTCCGGTGAGGTCATTGAGATCACTGATGACAGAATCATCATCAAGCCGGACGATGAACAGCCTGAAGATTACGTTAAGATCGCTAAGGGCTCCAACCTTGAGATGATCAAGGAAGCCGGCGTTCTCGGACAGGGCGGTGCAGGATTCCCTACATTTATCAAGATCTATGACGGCAAGAACGACAAGCCGGTTCTCGATCACGGATACATTCTCGTAAATGCTTCCGAGTGCGAGCCTGGCCTTGCTCACAACATCCAGCAGATCGATGAGGATCCTGCAAGACTGCTCAGAGGTATCCATTATATTATGGAGATCGCAGGAGCTGACAAGGGAATCATCGCTATCAAGAAGAAGCACAGAGAGACCATCCTCAAGCTGGACGCTCTTCTGAAGGACGATCCTGCTATCGAGAGACATCTTCTCCCGGACATCTATCCGATGGGCGAAGAGCGTGCTGTAGTAAGAGAGTGCCTCGGCATCGAGCTCGAGCCGGACAAGCTCCCGTCAGCAGCCAACGCTGTAGTAATCAACAGTGAGACAGTTTACAGCTGCGTAGCAGCAATCGAAGATCAGAAGCCTCTTATCGACAAGAACCTCACAGTAAGAGGAATGATCAAGGGCGGAAGCGAAGCTCACGTATTCGAGAACGTTCCTGTAGGTACAAGCGTACAGGCTCTGATCGACAGAGCAGGCGGCTTCGACGAAATGGGATACGGCGAGATCATCATGGGCGGAGCCTTCACAGGTAAGGCTACTACTCTTGATGCTCCTATCACCAAGGCTACAGGTGCTATCCTTGTTACACGTCCGTTCAGAGACCTGAAGGGCGCTAAGGTCGGTATCCTGGTATGCGCATGCGGCGGCAACCTCGAGAGAATGGAAGACCTCGTTGCCAAGTATAATGGTACAGTTGCTCACGTCTGCTACTGCAAGCAGGCTCAGGAGATGCCTAACGGCACACGTAAGTGCGAGCGTCCTGGCAACTGCCCTGGACAGGTCAAGAACAACCTCGAGTTCAAGAAGGCAGGCTGCGAGTACATCATCATCGGAAACTGCTCTGACTGCTCCAACACAGTTATGGCTTCCGGTCCTAAGATGGGACTCAAGGTAATGCACATGACAGACCTTGCAATGATGGCAGTAGGACACCCGCTGTACAGAACACTGAAGGTTTCCAAGAAGGTAGATCAGGACCTCGACGTAGTAGACAACGTAGAGGACAACGAGACAGTACAGTAGTTACCGGCCTGATGTCGCTTTCTAACGAATCATCTGTATATACAATAGAATAGTTTATTAATGGTATAAGCCTCTCTCCGGGTGAGCCCCAAATCCCCCGGAGAAGAGGAATATATACAACCACTGACTGTGCACATTGCGCAGGCAGGCACAAGTTTTAAGGAGGAAGATCGATATGTCAATCACAGCTGAAACAGCTAAGCAACATGCAAACGATCCAGCAGTACTTTGCTGCAGAGCAGAGGCAGGCACAGAACTGACACCTGCAAACTTCGAGGATCCAGCAATCTTCCCGGATCTTGTAGATTCCGGGCTGCTGAACCTTGACGGAGCACTGAAGCTTGGCCAGGTGCTCAACGGCTCAAAGCTTACTAAGACAGTTGATTCTCTCACACCTATCACAGCAGACATCGTTGATAAGTTCGATGCAGCTGAGGGCGAAGAAGAAGCTCCAGCAGCAGCTGAGGAAGCAGCTCCTGCAGAGGCAGCAGCAGCTCCAGCAGCAGTAGCAGCAGCTCCAGCAGTTGGCGGCTACATCAACCTTCACATCGGCGAGGGCAAGAACATCGACATCCAGATTCCTGCAGGAATCGGCGGCGGTGTAGCAGCAGCTCCTGCAGCAGCAGTAGCAGCAGCAGCTCCAGCAGCTGCAGCAGCTCCGGCAGCTGAAGAAGAAGGCGAAGCTGTAGTAGTCAGAGAGATGACACGTAAGCACTACAAGATCGATAAGGTAGTTCTTGGTGACGAGACCAAGATCGAAGGAACAACACTGTACATCCGTAAGGCAGCAGCACAGGAAGGTGCTGACTCTCAGAAGCTGGTACACAGCCTCGAACTCGATGTAATCACACCTGACAACTATCACACTTACACAGAGACAGTAATGGATATCCAGCCGATCGCTACTAAGGAAGACGATTATGAACTGGGTGAGGGCGTTACAAGAGTTCTCGACGGAGTAGTAATGATGGTTACCGGTATTACCGAAGAGGGAGTACAGGTTGGTGAGTTCGGTTCTTCCGAGGGATACATCGATGAGAACATGATGTGGAACCGTCCGGGCGCAGTAGACAAGGGCGAGATCATCATCAGAGCTCATGCTGTAATCGACAACAAGAAGAACATGGAGAGACCTGGTCCTATCGCTATCCACACTGCAGTTGACCACGTAACTCAGGAAATCAGAAATGCTATGAAGAAGCAGCTGACTGATGAGCAGGTAGTTGATACTCAGGTTATGAGACAGGTTAGAAGACCTGGAAAGAAGAAAATCGTTATCGTTAAGGAGATCATGGGTCAGGGCGCTATGCACGATAACTTCCTGTTCCCTACAGAGCCAGTTGGAGTACTCGGAGCTAAGCCTAACGTAGACCTTGGTAACGTTCCAGTAGCTGCTAACCCACTCGAGGTTATGGACGGCTGCATCCACGCTCTTACATGCATCGGACCGGCTTCAAAGGAAATGTCCAGACATTACTGGAGAGAGCCACTGGTTTACGAAGCAATTCACGATGACGACGTTGACCTGGTAGGCGTAATCTTCGTTGGTTCACCTCAGGCTAACACAGACAAGTTCTACGTATCCAGAAGACTTGGCCAGATGGTAGAGTCCATGAACGTAGACGGTGCATTCGTAACAACAGAAGGATTTGGTAACAACCACGTAGACTTCACTTCCCACATCGAGCAGATTGGTAAGAGAGGCGTTCCGGTTGTAGGATTCTCATTCTGCGCTGTACAGGGTGCTCTCGTAACAGGTAACAAGTACTGCGATGCCATGATCGACAACAACAAGTCCATGTCCGGTATCGAGAACGAAGTACTTGCATGCAACACTCTCTGCCACGAAGACGCTATCAGAGGTCTGGCTATGCTGAAGGCTAAGATGGCTGGTGAGAGCATCAAGGCACCTGAAAGAAAGTACACACACGCAGTTAAGGAGAGCAACGTAGAGCTGATCGAGAAGGCTTACGGCACTAAGATGGAACTCGTTGATAACGAGCAGGCACTGCCAATGAGCGAGAAGAGAAAGGCTAAATACGACTAATTATTGGAAAGAGGTAGATTCGAGATATGAAATACGGTGACAAGATAATCAGAATGGAAGGCGTTATCGTGGAAGTCCATGACGGAAGCGTAGCCATCGACTTCAAGGGCAGACTGGGACATCTCAGAATACCTAAGAGGATGATCATTTCGGATTATGACTTAGAGATAGGTCAGGAGGTCGCCTGGAACATGAGCTTCATCGAACAGGAGAGCGCCGAAGTCAACGAGAGATATCTTGAAACTATCGATCATGCCAATAAACTCCAGGACGAAATGCATAACAGAACCAAACAGGAGGTTTAATCAGAAATGAGTATGACAGTTGTAAAAGGATTACAGTCTGAGATATTCGTACCTATCACTCCTAAGCCAGTTTGGGCTCCTGTAACAAAGCCGCTCAGCGAGA
>OMZI01000041.1 GCA_900315485.1 uncultured Eubacteriales bacterium
AGCCACTCTCATGTTAGCATTGGAGGTATTATTCTTGAAGCTAAAGCCCTTAATTCTCACCGGCATAGCCGGTGGTTTAATCACGCTGAAGCTACAACAGAAAAACCCGGCAGCTTCTGCCGGGCTTTTCTTATGTCTCCTGATCCTGCAGTATGCAGCAGAGGTTCTGACTGCTTTTCGTAGTATCAGCGTATATTCTCCCTGATGTACTTGATTACAAATCTCGCAAGCGGGCCTGCATCCTCGACCGACCTTATCCCTATACCGAGAGTACGGTATGCTTCAGGGTCGAGCATCCTTGTATCATAGTCTCCCGGGAACTCGTTGATGGTCAGTTCAGGAAGTATAGCAAGTCCCAGTCCCCTCTGTACCATTGAGAGGACTGCGAAGTCATCTCTTGAGTGATATCTCACCTGAGGCATGAATCCCGCATCTTCAAACACCTTGTGCGGATCCTTATCGTAGCTCTTATACGTCATTATGAACGGATAGTCCCTCAGAACATCTACAGGAACATAGTCATACTTGCTGAGGTCGTATTTCTCCGGCTGGAAGACAACCATCATAGGATCCTCCAGAACAGGAATGAAGTCTATGTTCACCTTTTTCCCCGGATCACTCATCAGAGTTATATCCAGCGACCCGTCAATAAGTCCTCTTATCATCTCCTCATGCCCGAGCTCCTCTATCTGGAACACCACCTCCGGATAATTGTTGTGGAAGTACTCTATAATCTGCGGCACCCAGTAAACCGATGTACTGACGAATGTGCCGATCCTGATCGTTCCCCTGTGCAGTCCCTGTATCTCAGCCATCTCCTGATCAAGCCTCTCTTCGCTTCTTATGAGCTCCCTCATGGCCGGTATCAGCATCTGTGCCTCATTGGTTGGCTCGACTCCCCTGTTGGTCTTGACCAGCAGCGGAAAACCGATTTCATCCTCAAAAGCCTTCACTGTCTGTGTCAGATACGACTGGGTATATCCGAGAGTCTGACCTGCTTTGGTCAGGCTTCCTTTGTCTATTGCGGTAAGTAAAATCCTTATTCTCTGTGTGTTCAACCTCTTTCTCCAATTGGGTAAAAATTGCGTAACTCAAGTAATATCAACGGTTACGCGCCCCTCTATTGTTCTTTTCGCGAACAATACCGTCAAAATATTAACAAAGATTGATTATAAATGCAACTTTATGATAGGTTACAGCCGTAAGCCAAATATTCGAGTGAAGCACCTACGGAAAGATCACAGCCGGTATGAAAAACTGACTGCGACCAGTCGCAATGCAGTAACGGTATGTGGCACCGAAGAAGAAAGCATATGTCTTCATCAGAGCATGTGTGAAGCTTTCAGGTAAACGGACGTAGTGCGGACGAGACTCTGGAGAGAGCTGCTGTTGCGGCCACCGAAGAAGTAATACTTTCAGGTAAAAGGTACAGGGAGCATGATGCAATAGTTTTGCATGCATGCTCCCTGTTTGTTTTATAAAGAACAGATGCTTCTTCCGCTGATCTATTAGCAGCATATCTTCCCCGCGCTTGTCCCCCGCTTCATGGAGTGTTTACGGAGATAAGTAAGGAGAGAAAAATGGAAACAATTGCTAGTATCAACTCTGCCGTCAACAATTTCGTTTGGGGCGTGCCTGCAATGGTATGCATCTTCGGAATAGGCCTCTACCTGAGCATCAGGACCGGTTTCATCCAGATCCGCAAGTTCGGGCTCGCGATGAAAGAGACCTTCGGCAAGATCTTCAACAAGGACGCCACAGCTGAGGGAGCTATCTCCCCTTTCCAGGCGCTGTGTACGGCACTTGCAGCGACCGTCGGAACGGGTAACATCGCAGGCGTAGCCGGCGCTATCGCCATTGGCGGTCCTGGAGCAGTCTTCTGGATGTGGATATCCGCTCTGCTCGGAATGTGCACCAAGTTCTCGGAAGTAACACTCGCTGTTCACTTCAGAGAGATCGATGACACAGGCACATACGTAGGCGGACCTATGTACTACATCAAGAACGGTCTCGGAAAGAACTGGAAGTGGCTCGGATCACTGTTCGCCATCTTCGGCGTTCTCGCAGTATTCGGTACAGGAAATGCTACACAGGTCAACACGATCACAACATCGATCGATACCGCTCTCACATCCTTCAACGTTATGGGAGAAGGCGGGATCAAGACACTCAACCTGATCATCGGCATCATCCTCGCAGTTCTTATCGCATTCATCCTGATCGGAGGCGTTCAGAGGATCGGAGCTGTTACTGAAAAGCTCGTTCCGTTCATGGCTGTATTCTACATCCTGCTCGGACTCGGTGTTATCGTCATCAACTTCAGATATGTTCCTCAGGCTATCGGCTCCATCTTTGAGGGAGCATTCAGCCCTAAGGGCGTTACTGGCGGAGTCGTAGGAAGCATGTTCCTCAGCGTTCAGAAAGGTATCGCAAGAGGTATCTTCTCCAACGAGGCAGGTCTTGGTACAGGATCAATGGCCCATGCCAGCGCTGACGTTAACCACCCTGTAAAGCAGGGCTTCTTCGGAATCTTCGAGGTATTCGTAGATACTATCGTTATCTGCACAATGACAGCACTCATCATCCTCTGCGGACGCGCTCAGTTCGAGTATGGCGTACCTGCAGGTGCTGAGATCACGATCCAGGGCTTCACAAACACATACGGAAGCTGGGTATCGATTTTCACAGCTGTGGCAATGTGCTGCTTCGCATTTTCGACTATCCTTGGATGGGGACTCTACGGAACAAGATGCTCTGAGTTCCTCTTCGGAAGCAAGGCTGCAAAGCCTTTCCTGATCCTCTACGCACTCGTAGCTATCCTCGGTGCTACAATGGATCTCGGAATCATCTGGGAAGTTGCAGAGACATTCAACGGACTCATGGCTATTCCTAACCTGATCGGCGTATTCCTCCTCTCAGGCACTGTAGTCAAGCTCGTAAAGAACTACTTCAGCGAAGACGAAGAGTACGTATCCTACTGGGATTCACAGAAGAACGCTTAATAACTAAGCCTTCACAAATTCACTTTACATATAGAAAACAGCGGACCTGTCCAGACGGGTTCGCTGTTTTCTTATACTTTGCTTTCTCTCGATACTGTTCAGCACATTATATGTGTACTACTGTGCATTATCTTTTTTTCTTTTCTGAAGATCGTCTATGATCCTGTCTATCTCCGCATCAGACGGCTGCTCACATCCCTGCCCCATCTGATGCTTTGCACACGATCCTGCATACGGGCATCCGATGCATGCCGTGCCCTTCTTCTTTTCCTTGTAAATATATCTTGCGGCAAAGAAGAGCATCAGGACCACAGCCAGTCCGGCTATAAATGTTGCCATGTTCATTTTCTCTGCCTCCTTTCCGGCTTTGCTTCTGTCTTATTATAGCCAAATATTACAACCGTTCAATACTCCGGAAAACAATACACGGCACATCTCTGCGCCGTGTATCGTAGGAAGTATTCCTAACGGTCAAGACATTTTTCAATGTCTGTATGGTTTTACTTAAGCAGCTGCGCGGCTGGCTTTGCCCTTGTGCAGTTCGTACTGCTCATCGAAGTGTGCTCTTACCTTCCTTGAAACAAGGATGAGTATAGCGACCATGCATGCTACTGCGATGAGTCCAGGCAGGAATCCTGCTGCCAGGTGTCCCTCAGTCATGAGTGTGCCGATCTGGTTGACCAGGAATGCGATCGTATATCCTGTTCCCAGCTGGAGTCCGATAGCACCCCACAGCCATCCTTTGCTCTGCATCTCAGAATTCATAGCTCCGATAGCTGCGAAGCATGGAGGTGTGTAGAGGTTGAAGAACAGATAAGCAAGTGCTGTAACTGATGTCAGTCCCATTGTAGCTGCAACTGTGCTTGCTCCGCCTGTCATCTCGAGCTCGTCTACGTCGATGAAGCTTGTCAGTCCGTATACAACAGCGAGTGTACCAACGACGTTCTCCTTAGCGATGAAGCCTGTGATAGCTGCTGCTGCAAGCTGCCATACGCCGAATCCCAGAGGGATAAGGAGGATAGCGAACGGAGAAGCGATCGATGCAAGGATCGAAGTGTTCTCTGCACCCTCTTCTACAGCCTGGAAATGCCAGTTGAATGACTGCATTACCTGAACTACAGTGTTGCAGATCAGGATGATTGTAGCTGCCTTGATGATATATGCCTTAGCTCTTTCCATCATGGACTTGAACGCATACTTGAGGCTTGGTGCCTTCCACTTAGGAAGCTCCATGATGAAGAATGACTTTCTGTATTTATATCCTGTGATTACCTTGATCAGAAGAGCTCCGAAGAAGATCAGAGTAAGTCCGAGGAAATAGCTCAGTGTGCTTACCCAGCCTGCACCGTTGAAGAATGCACCTGCAAACAGTCCGATTACAGGGATCTTGGCTCCGCAAGGGATGAAAGTAGTGAGCATTGTTGTTGCTCTTCTTTCTCTCTCGTCACGGATGGTACGGCATGCCATGATAGCAGGGATACCGCAGCCTGTTCCGATTACTACAGGAATTACAGACTTTCCGGAAAGACCTACTCTCTTGAAGATAGGGTCCATTACAGCACTTACACGTGCCATGTATCCGCAGTCCTCGAGGAGAGCGATCAGGAAGTACATTACCATTACGAGAGGCAGGAATCCTACAACGGCTCCTACACCGCCGACGATACCGTCAGCAAGAAGTGCTGAAAGGATCGCAGGGCTGTTCTCAAGCTGTCCTGCTACCCATCCCTGGAATGTCTCGATCCAGCCTACAAGCCAGTCTGCAATAAGAGGTCCGAGCCATGTCTGGGAGATCCAGAATACGCCAAACATTACTGCTGCGAAAATAAGTATTCCTGCGATCGGATTTGTCAGTACTGCATCGAGCTTATCTGCTTTGCCTACCTCTGTCGAAAGAGTCTTTCTCTTCTCAACATCGGCAACGATCTTGTTTACGAAGTCATAACGCTTGCGGTCTTCTGCATCTACTGCGTCCTTGTCATGCAGATTGATGTCTGCCTGCATGTAAGGAGCCTTCTGGATAGTTCCTGCGAGCGAGATAGCCTTTGCTATCATTTCCTTAAGTCCGCTGTTCTTGTCATCGATACTTACTGTCTTGAACACAGGGCAGTTCAGCTTTGCTGAAAGCTTATCGACATCGATCTCAGTTCCTTCCTTGGCGTTGACATCGCTCTTGTTAAGAGCAACGACTACAGGGATACCGAGCTCGAGCAGCTGTGTTGTAAAGAACAGCGATCTGCTCAGATTTGTAGCATCTACGATGTTGACGATGGCATCAGGGTTAGCAGTACGTACGTACTCACTTGTGATGCCCTCTTCCGGTGTGAACGGAGACATCGAATAAGCTCCCGGAAGGTCTACTGCGATGATTTCCTGTCCCCCTGAGTATTCCTTCTTAAGCTGATATTCCTTACGGCCTACCGTAACACCGCCCCAGTTACCAACCTTCTCACTTCTGCCCGTAAGAGCATTGTACATGGTTGTCTTGCCGCTGTTAGGGTTGCCGGCAAAAGCAATTCTCATAACATTTTCCTCCTGAATTTCCATTCTGTGTCCTGCCCGGCTGCGATCAGCTCTGAAGATCAGATAATGATCGCCTCTGAAAGCAGGTTGTCGAGATTGTATCTGCCGTCCTTGATAGCAACGATACAACTCTTTTTCTTCTTGGATATCAGTGTGATCGGCTCACCTGTATAGCATCCGAGTCTGAACAGAAACGA
This sequence comes from uncultured Eubacteriales bacterium, assembly GCA_900315485.1. Taxonomy (GTDB): domain Bacteria; phylum Bacillota; class Clostridia; order Peptostreptococcales; family Anaerovoracaceae; genus Crickella. Next base: position 5,723 of record OMZI01000041.1, read on the forward strand.
GTTCATGTCGTCATCATCCGTGTTGATCTCTTTGACTGTATAAGTCTTACCGATTTCTGCATCCAAAAGTGTCATTTTTTCTTCCATAATTGTTATTCTCCTGTGTTATTCTGACATGTCGTTAAGCACAGTAAGCGAACTGCGGCCAACAGTTCGTTATGTTTAACTGTGTTAGTTATATAAAACTAACTCCTTAAAGTCAAGGACGAATCTGTTGTTTTTGATACAAAACAACATTTCGTCACCTATCTTCCATACAATATAGGTAACATTGTCATTACTTATATACACATACTGAAATTTCAACCGTCCGGAGGTATGAGATGGGCAAAGTAAAAAGCACGGGAATAGTTGTCATCGGAGCTACATTTGTGGATATCAAGGGCTATCCTTATTCGCAGTTCATACCGGGCGGACGCAATTCGGGCCGCGTCGTGGAAGTTCACGGCGGAGTCTGCCGCAACATCGCAGAGGATATCGCCAATGTGGAGCTCAGACCGACGCTCATAACCGTTGTCGACAACAGCGGTCTGAGTTCGGATGTCATCCACAAGCTCGGAAAGCATCAGATCAATACAGATCATATAAGGAGAACCAAGGACGGTCTCGGAACATGGCTTGCTGTGTTTGACAATTCAGGCGATGTAGTCGCATCCATTTCCAAGAGACCCGACCTGTCAGAGATAGAAAGAATACTGGATGATGAAGGCGATCAGGTTTTCTCCGGTGCTGACAGCATCGCAACAGAATTTGACATAGAAGTTCCTATACTCAAGAAAATCATCGCGCTGGCGCATAAACACAAAAAGAAGATCTACTGCCCTGTTTCCAACATGTCCATAGCCGTGGAACGTCGTGATCTTCTCAGGCACATCGACTGCCTTGTCTGCAATAAGCAGGAAGCCGGGATACTCTTCTCTGAGGAATACGAAGACAAAACACCTGAGGAAATGGCTGATATACTGCTTGAAAAGATCAGTCAGGCAGATATGCCGGGCATCGTAGTCACACTTGGCGGAGAAGGCGCTGCATACGCTATGAAGAACGGTGAAAAAGGCTGGATACCGGCCCGCAATGTCGTAGTAAACGATACGACCGGTGCCGGAGATGCTTTCTTCTCCGGAGTCTGCATCGGGCTCACCTACGGAAAGACTGCCGCAGAAGCATGTGAGATCGGAACAAGACTGGCAGCATCAGTCATCGTCACAGACGAGAATGTCTGCCCGAGATTCCTCCCTGCCGAGTTCGGACTGGATGTGGATAAATTATAAGCACTGCTTTACAGCTTTATAAGTACTCGCGATATAACAAGAGCGGAGACCATATGTGGCCTCCGCTCTTCTGACGCTTTATTCTTAAGATAGTATTTGGTTTTCTTTTATGACCTGTATGTCCACGGGTCTGCTACTCATCAAGACTTCCTTCGATCTCGACGTCACCTCCGTTGTTGGCGGATACCCATCCGATCCATGTTTTGCCCGGATACAGACTTGCATTTACAAGTACAGGCTCGGTTGACTCTTCTGATGCTTCTTCGGAGTCTTCACTCTCTGCAGCCTGTGCAGCCTTTTCCTCGGCAGCCTTGGTAGCCGCTACGTCGATAAGTACCAGCTTGCCGTCTTCTACCTTCCACTCAATGTCCTTGACGGTACCCTGGCTGCAGAGCAGTCCCTTGCCGCCGCCGAGTGCATAGTCGCAGTATGATACTGTATGCCCGACTTCACCTTTATAGTTAGCCTTATCAATGTATTCAGTATCATCGTAAAGTATAAGGAGATTGTCTCTTACGAAATCATTATTGAAGTTTGCAGTGTGATACTTCTTGTCCTCGCTGTTGTAGGTCCAGTAAGTATTCTCCCAGCCTGCCCTGTCTGAGTACTTGACCTTGACGGTGTCTGCAGGCTCAAAGCTTGTCAGCCACGGAAGCCTGCCGAAGCTGAGCTGAGTGTACTCTTCAGGCTCTGTTCTGAAGCCGGCCTTCTCGAGTGCCTCAGGGACTTTGCTTCCGTACAGGATGCCTGTATGCTCCATCGAAACTGATCTTGTGTGATCCCTGTCGAAGAGCCCTACGCTCTCATCAAATGTCATCTGATTGATGTGGTCTACTCCGTCCTGCTTGAATACGGTATTGGCACCTACGTACATTCCCTTGGATGAACTCTGTCCCCAGTGAATGAATACTGCATCAAAGAGTTCAGAGAATCTGATATACGGCGGGCGCGCACTTCTCATAGGTCCGATGATCTCAGGAAGCTTGTTGTAGTCTGCATACATCCACAGTGTTCTTGTGATGCCTGCCTCAACTTCTCCCTGGAGAACGATATCCGGAGAGTACTCTGCGTCATCCATTCCCCACTGCGGTCTTGACTCAGGCGAGTTCTCGACAACAAATGCAGCAACTCTCTGATTGAGTGCGTTTTCATCAAAACCTTCTTCAGATGTCTGCCCTGTCAGAGGATTGACAGCAACCTCACCCGTCTCAACCGGATCAGATCCGCCGCTCTCTCCCGAGCATCCTGTTACCAGCATCATGCACAGTACCATTACAAGCGCAAGTGCTGCAGCCAGATAAGGTCTGATCTTATACTTCTTCATACGAAACCTCCGCTTCTTATGTTTTTCACAATATAAAATACTCCCGTGAGTATCTGAAATACTGGGAGTATTATACGAAATGTAAAGTGGATTTTACAGAAACCTATACAGAATTAAAGGATTCGGCAGCGAGATTCCTCAGCCACCTCTCTCTTCTGAGCCACAGATGGAACACGATCACCCTCACGACATCCAGTAACTTCACGCAGAAATACAGCATAAGAGGTCCGAAATCCGTAAATGCTGCCAGAATCAGCAGAAGCGGCATCATTACAAACGCAGTGATGAATGCATCAGCAATGGCTCCCATTGCGGTGTCCCCGCCTGACCTTGCTACAGCCAGCTGGACGTTCATGTACAGCCACAGCGGCAGGAATGCTGCAGTCATGATGACCATGGTGCGGCAGAGCCTGATCGCAGCCGGGCTCAGCCTTCCGAAAACGACCGGGACCAGAAGTGTTGTCAGGAGACCGAATAACAGCATTATCACGCCAAGTACCACAGAACCTGACAGAAGCCATGTCTTCTGCTTTTTCGCTTCTTCAAGCTTGCCTGCACCCAGGGTGCTGCCCAGTATGACACTTGTAGCTGCAGTCGTCCCTCCGAATGACACAAAGAAGAGATTTGCTATCGCAAAACCGGCAGCCATTCCGGAAACAACATCCGCTCCCCCTCTTCCGTTATACACAGCTGTCGTTACTGTCTCTGACAGGACCCATGTCATTTCACTCATCATGACCATGAAGCACTTTTTGACCATGTCCTTAAACAGCGGCCTGTCGATACCTGTCAGCTCATGCGGCTTTATCACAAATGGCGGCTTAAGTTTTGCACAGACTATAATATAGATAACAAGCTCAGTTGTCCTGGCTATGACTGTTGCAAATGCAGCTCCGCGTACACCCATCGCCGGCATCCCGAGATGACCGTAGATCAGTGCCCAGTTGAAGAAAGAATTGATCAGAGTCGCAGCTATAGAGACGTACAGAGGGATCTTGACCCTTCCTGTATCACGGAGTGACGACGCTATACACATTGAAACCGTCATCTGCAGGCCCATGAAGAACATGATCCTGATGTACTCCACGCCCTGGTCAAGGATCGCAGATGCCTCAGTATTTCCGATGACCATCAGCGACAGCACCTGCCTTGGGAAGACTATGCAGACCAGAAAATACGGTATGAATGCGGCAAGGCCTGCGATCAGCTTGAATCTGAACGCCTGCTTCATTCCCTTTGGATCCTCCGCCCCGAAGAACTGCGTAAGATATATGCCTCCTGACATGCAAATGGTATTCAGGAATATCATGAAGACGAACAGTATCTGTCCGGCAATATTGACTCCGGACATGGAAACATCGCCCAGTCCCGCCACCATGAAATTATCGATAAGCGAAACCAGGTTCTGTATAAGCTGCTGCAGCATGATAGGGAGCGCTATCGAGAGCGCCTTCCCGTAGAATATTCTGTTTCCGAACAGCCTGCTGTCTTTCAATATTTCCTCCCATGCCCCAGGCAGACGTATCCCCTGCCCGTGACAGAGACAACATTAGCATTTATGCTGATTCATTTCAATCAGACCGATCATCTAATCTCAGAAAAGCCGATTGAAAATGATAACAGCCGGTACTATAATTAATTTCGTCGTGGGGCGTTAGCTCAGCTGGGAGAGCGCAAGGTTCGCAATCTTGAGGCCAGGGGTTCGATCCCCCTACGCTCCACCACCAGACCCGTTGAAAAATCAACGGGTCTATTCTTTTGGCGGTGGTTAGATGTGATTAGATAGTGATTAGATGGGTCAGAATCGTACGCTATGCCAGTGATTGTGCAATTTTTTCATAGCGTTCCTCATCTGTTGTGAGATCATAGCAATAACACTGCTGGGTAGTGCGCAGATCCTTGTGACCGAATTCCTTCTGTATGATGAGATCATCAACACCATTTACATGCAATACTGATGCGACAGTCTTACGTGTTTTATGAAGGCTTCTTTGCGGTATTCCAAGTTCCTCGCAATAGTTATTGATCATCTTGCCTAAACCGGAATAAAAGCTTTCAAATCCTTCGTTCACGCAGAAGATGAATCCATCTGTCGGCATGTCCAGCCGCTCTCTTTCTTCACGGACCTTTTCTATGATATCCAATGCGGCAGGGACGACACTCACGGTTCTCCAACCTTCACCGTCTTTAAGACGTCCTTTCAGACACTTCATATCGTGACTATAGGAGTCATGCAGTATGATTTGCTTGCCGTTGATATCATCAAATCTGAGCGCAGTTACTTCTCCGCGTCTCAGACCAACATACAACAGGAATGCTATTGCTAAAGGAATAAATATCTGCACTCTATCTCTTTTTTCTTCAAACTGCTTGAATGCATACTGTATCAGAGCATCACGCTCATCAGGGAAGAAAACCTCTTGCTCACTTGGTTTTTTCACTTCAGGCTTCAGTACTCTGCTTTTCGGAATCTTGATTCGATCAAAAGGGTTACTGCTGATGATTTCGATTTCCATGGCATATTCCAGCATCTGGCGCATGACCAGAGAGAAATTGTTATACTGATGGGCGTTCATTTCCTTTGAACGAACCTTTTTCAGTATCCATTCCTCTATGTCAGCCTTTGTAAGTGAGCATATAGGCTTTTTTGTGATAGCATCGCCCTCATACAAAGATTTCCAGGTTGTTTTATCCCTTTTGATAGTGGAATCTGTAACATATATGCTTTTATGCTGTTGCCACTCATCAAACAGCTCTTCCAGTGTAATCTGAAGTCTTTTTCTTTGCTTTTCGGCTTCTGTATAGAAGTCAAATAGCATAGATATCAATTCATCATGAGATCCTCTTGAAACAAGTTTTCTCCCGTTAGGCTTTTCTGCATCAGGCAAGTATGTTCTCCAGCGTCCATCAGCTCCTTTCCAAATACTAAGTGAATGATTTTTCTGTACATAATCAAGTTTCTTTTTGCTCATAAGTTTATGCACGCCATCTTCATCAAGGATACCATCGTCAATAATTGATGACAATAATTCCTCGGCTGTAAATGGCGTGACAAAACTGAGCGTGTCGGTCGTGACAGCCGTGACAGTGTTAGCGGGAGTTGTCCTCCTTGCTGTCACAGCTGTCACAGATTTCAAAGGACAGTATCCTGCCATCAGCATGTGTCCTGCTGTAGCTGTATGCTATCCCTTCATCCAGCAAGAGGCTACTCTTGTACTGGTTGACATATTTTGTAATGACATTGGTGCCGACCGACTGATCACCAAGTTCATTAAGCAATTCAGTAGCTGAACTCTTCCATATTCTGTGTCTTTGAGAGATAAAAATATACTGCATGATTATACCTATCCTTTCTCATTCAAAAAAGGCCCCCCTTAGAAGGGAACCCCTGATAATAATGTTTTTAACGTTCTTCTCTGTCTCTGTGATCCTTTCGAAGGGTCTTAATATGATCACCGCGGCAGTGTTCAAGTTCGGTTTTTATGTCATCACGGACCTGGGTACTACGTTCCAGTGTGAAATCAGCAGTCCGTATATCCTTGCGCAGTTTACTGATCTTTGCAGTTAATTCGTCTCTTTCAGCCTTCAATTGTTCTATCTGATCAGGTTCTGAAGTACGCCTCAATTTATTTCGTATCTTGTTTCTCGTTGCAGAAAGATCGTCCATTTTCCTTTCTGAATCAGAAATGAAAGTCTTAACATCTGCATCCGTTCTGAGATGTTCCCGTGCCATAAGCCTGGCGCAGGCGGAGTATTTATCACACATACGCCCGGCTTCACGCATCTCAGGTGAAAGCGGCCTGTGTTTTTTCTTCGGCCTGTAACCGAGAAGATACAGATAATGAAGATAAAGTCCGTATAAGCCTCCAATCTTTCGTGCAGTCTTCCTTGTCCCGTTGACATGGATACGCGAATGCTTCGGAGGCATCATGGTCATAAGATGCTTTTCACGGTTGACTGCTACGATCTCGTAATCATTTGCATTGACTCTCTGAACTATCCTGTCTAGTTCATAATCCTCACCAAGCCGGTACAGTCTTACAGCTTTCTGTGAATTTACAGACCTGATAGTCGGATACTTTCTTGTATAACTGTAGCTGATGATATATCCCTGTTGCTTCATCAGATTGATGAAAGTGGGGAAATTGGTACTGAGTGAGATTGCTTTATCTATAGCTTCACGCATCAGATTGTATCTTGTAGGCTCACCGTTTTTCTCTGCAAAGTGGATCTGTCTTGGAGTTTTCCCTCGCGGCTTTTCTATGACTGAAAGCCCATTCTCCCTGCATATCTCATCAGATAATCTGCGCAGTCTGCTGTATGCAGCCTTATTGTCATTGAATTTCTTCCCATCTATGAACGAGACAGAACAACATACAAGGTGGTTATGAAGATGATCACGATCCAGATGAGTCGCGACCAGCACCTGGTATCTGTCTCCCCACATCCTGTGTGCGAGTTCTACTCCAAGCTGATGACATTGCTCAGGCGTTACTTCGCCCGGTTTGAATGACTGATAACAGTGATAGGCGACATTACCGCCGGTCTTCCCGAAGAGCTTTTGAGTATTGATCATTTCGTCAAGCGCTGTATCAGCGGAGCAATTAACACCTGTTACATAGCATGCTTTTTCAGATTCTCCTGTAGTATCAGCGACCGTTTTGTCTCCATTCATCGCGTACCTGATGACTGAGGCAAGATCATCTTCTGATGTTTTTTCAGGATTGGATGCATAATCAACGACACGTTTAAGGCTGTCTCTGACGGGCCATATCTTAGTCGTTGCCATCCGTGTT
>OMZI01000042.1 GCA_900315485.1 uncultured Eubacteriales bacterium
TCAGCTGTGTAGATTATTATTTATTGGGTTGAACCGCCGTATGCCGAACGGCACGTACGGTGGTGTGAAAGGGGCTACGGGTTAGCCCCTATTCGATTGAAGAAAGGAGGTGCCGGTATGGCAAATAAGATGAACAGCAGTGCCATTCTGGCATCTCTGTCGCCACAAGAAATCTTGGACTTCCAGGTCCGCAATGGTATGATTGACCTAGACGATGTCAAAGCGTCAATAGTGGACAAAGAAAGGAAGAAAATACTAAATGCGCACCGGTACGCTATAAGCCACGGCAAAGATGGCAACTGGCGCACATGGGTGCCGGACAAAACCGCAAAAGAAGGTCGTAGGAAGATCACAAAGACTACAAGAGAAAAGTTGGAAGAAGCAGTCATATGCTTCTATCTGGAGAACGATAAAGAGCTCAAGCGTAAGAGGATGACTCTGAGGGAGCTGTACCCTGATTGGTTGGAGTATAAAAAGCTCCATTCTTCGGAGACGACTATCCCAAGGGTAGAGTCGGACTGGAAGAAGTATTATGAGAACGAGCCAAGCAGTATTTCAATCATCGATAAGAGGGTCAGAGAACTAACAAAGATCGAACTTGATGAGTGGATCCACAAGCTGATACGCAAGTACGACATGACGAAGACCAATTACTACAACACGTCTCTCATAATCAGACAGATACTTGATTATGCCGTAGAGCTGGAAATCGTGGAGGAGAATCTGTTCCGTAAGGTCAAGGTCGACAGTAAGAGGATGTTCCGTAAGGTACATAAGAAAAAGGACTGCACGCAGGTATATACGAAAGATGAGGTGATACTCATCTTTCAGGAGGCCTGGAAGGACTTCCACAACAGCAATAGACTTGTTTACAGACTGGCTCCACTAGCAGTGATGTTCCAGTTCCAGACAGGTGTCCGTATCGGAGAATTGTGCGCGCTCAGATTCGAAGATGTTGAGAACGGAGTTCTCCATGTCGTAAGAATGCTGCAGAGAGACTCGGACAAGGTTGTGGAACATACCAAAAGTCATGAAGATAGGGATGTGCTGCTGACAGATGCAGCTCTTGAGCTCATAGAAGTCGCAAGAGCGTATCAGGAAGAACACAGCGGCAAAGGGGAGTATATATTCTCCATGACAGAGGATGCGCTGAGCTACGCAGAGACCAACATTCTTTTGAAGAAGTATTGCAAAAGGCTCGAAATTCTTTATAGATCTTCGCACAAATCGCGTAAAACTTATATCTCATCGCTGATAGACGCGGGCATAAACATCAATACAATAAGGTCTTATGCCGGTCATGCGGATGAGAGAACTACTTATTTCAACTATTGCTTTGACAGGGCGCCGGATACAGAAAAGAAGATGCTTCTTGAGAAGGCTTTGGAAACACCAATCCCAAGCTAGGCGACAGAGAGCATTAAGCCATAAGGGAAAACTCTTATGGCGATTACATGGAGATGCGTTTATTAAAACTGTATCCGGCGGGCATACCCGCATTGCAAAAAACCAACCCATTTTGCAAAAAACCAACCCAGAAAAATCGCGTCCTATCTATGCAGTTTTTCGTCTTAAAAGTGAATCAAATCAGCCTCAAGTAGTTGAAATATCAACGTCCTGATAAAAGAAAGACCTCCGATTTCTCGGAGGTCTGTGGTGGGCGATCAGGGGCTCGAACCGTGGTTACCCGGATTGATTGTCAAAGGTGGTAAACAAATTCATTGATGACCGCTCTTATGGTATTATTTGCTTAGCAGATAGATATCAGTGATATTGGAAATTACAAGAGGGGACAAGATATGAAGATATTAGTACTTGAAAGCAGCGGCAACATCAAAGGCTCATCCAACATGCTGGCAGATGAATTCATCCGCGGAGCAGAGGAGAACGGACACGAGGTCACTGTATATAACGTGATCAGAAAGAACATCAAGCCATGCCTTGGCTGCGGACACTGCGGCATGTCAGGTGCATGCGTGCTGAACGATGACTATGAGAATGAACTGAAGCCGCTTATTGCAAAGACTGACATGATCGTGTTCGTCATGCCTGTCTACTACTACAACTGGCCGGCACCACTCAAGATGTGCGTTGACAGATTCTACAGCTTCACGATGGAGCTGACTTCGATGCACAAGAAGACAGTGCTGCTCTCAGTTGCATGGGACAACACGGATACCGTATTCAAGGTAACTGAGGCATACTATAAGCAGATCTGCAGCTACATGCAGTTCAGAGACTGCGGCATGGTGCTCGGAAGAGGATGCGGATCGCCGTCCATGACAAGAGGCACACAGTATCCGCAGCAGGCTTATGAACTTGGAAAGAGCATATAGGGATCAATAAGTACAAAGGACCTAAGAATAATGGATAAACTCAAACAGGCATTTCGCGAATTCAATGAAGAACGTGACTGGGATCAGTTCCATACACCTGAGAACCTGGCCAAGTCTATAAGCATAGAGGCAGGGGAACTGCTGGAATGTTTCCAGTGGAATAATGACTTCGATAAGGAGCACCTATGCGAGGAGCTGGCTGATGTCATCAGCTACTGCGTCATGCTCGCAGACAGGATCGATGTGGATATCGAAGAAATCGTGATGGATAAGCTGGAGAAGAACAAGGCGAAATACCCTGTGGAGAAAGCCAGAGGTATAAGCGATAAGTATACTGAGCTGTAAAGAGGGGTATGGAGACAAGAAGAATGCAGGACATAAGAGACGCTAACGGCCTCACTGAGGCTGAGTTCCTGGCACAATATGACGCGAGTATATACCCGCATCCATCGCTGACTGCGGATGTGGTCATATTCAGAACGCACGACGACGGAGCATCACCTGATGTGCTCCTCATCCGCAGGAAGAACCACCCGTGCATAGGGCAGCTGGCTTTGCCGGGAGGTTTTGCCGAGAAGGGCGAGACTATTGAGACGACTGCTGCAAGAGAGCTTGAAGAAGAGACCGGAGTGTCAGGCATCAGCATGAAGCTGGTAGGCATATACAGCAGGCCCGGAAGAGATCCGAGAGGATGGACGGTATCGGCAGCATATACTGCAACAGTAAAAGAAGGAGAGATCAGGCCTGTGGCCGGTGATGATGCGAGAGAAGTCTGCTGGGCGTCTGTGCAGGAGCAGTATGGGCAGGCTATTGTCTGCATTGACGGCAAGTGTGTCAACGATGAGCTTGCATTCGATCACTATGAGATAATCAGCGATGCATACAGATGCATCTAAAATAGGCATATGAAATACACTGGAACTACTTACAGGCCGCCTTTTGAGGCGGGATCACTGCTGCTGCAGGTGACTACGGGCTGCTCGCACAACAAGTGCTCATTCTGCACGATGTACAGGGATACACCGTTCAACGTTGAGCCTATGGAGCAGATACGTAGCGACCTTGCGGAAGCGAGGACTTTTGCCCCGGGCGCACAGAGGGTATTCCTCGAGAACGGGGATCCTTTTGCACTGAGTGCAGACAGGCTCGCGGAGATCGCTGAAGCGGTGCACGAGTACCTTCCGGCGGTGAAGACCATCGCGATGTATGCATCCATACAGAACATAAGGGGCAAAACGGACGAGGAGCTTGACAGGCTGAGGCAGCTTGGCATCAATGAGCTGAATATCGGGGTCGAGAGCGGCCTGGATGAGGCTCTGCTCCTGATGAACAAGGGGTATGACAGCAAAGAGGCGCTGCATGAACTCCTGAGGCTGAGGGAAGCCGGAATGGATTACGGTGCGAATATAATATTCGGAGGCGCCGGAGCGGGAAGCCTCAGGGAGAATGCTCTGGCTACCGCGGAGCTGATCAACAGGACGGACCCTTACCTCATTTTCACCGGCACGATCCATGCGGACCCTGGCTGTCCGCTTTATGACGACATACAGTCCGGCAGGTTCATAGAGCCTACGCTGGGAGAACACATCGACGAGGAAGAACTCTTCCTGCAGAAGCTTGAGGTAGAGGACTGCCTGTATTTTGGCCTGCACCCGTCCAATGTCGTGCGGATGCAGGGATGGCTGCCGCATGACAAGGAAGCCATGCTGGAAGAAGTCAGGACAACAAGGCAGCGCATCAGGAGCAGGCTGGACGAAAGGCCTGTCAGATACGGAGAAGGCGCGATACTGCTGTAACATTCGACTGTGAATGAAAGAGGAGATAAGGGAATATAGGGTGATGGCATGAAAGAGTTGTTTAGGAATTTTGACTTCAATGAAGCCCCGGCTGAGATGATCACGACAGTCTGCGGTATGGAGCTGCCGGAGGAAAAGGTCTATTGCCAGATAGACAGCTGCAGCATCAGTAACGATGCGTACTTTGATGTATCAGATTCTCTGCAGGAGTTTGTTGAGAAGATTGGTTAGAGTATGTAAAAATACGGACAATTATAGCTGAGAGGACAACGCAATGAACAAGATAACGATGTTCCACATCACCGAATGCAAGTACTGCGACATGGCGCGCAGGGCTATTGAGGAACTGAGAGATGAGCACCCTGAGTATAAGGATGTTGAGATCGAGATGATCAACGAGAATGAGCATCCTGAGATCATCGAGAACTACGACTACTGGTCGGTGCCTTCGCTCTTCATCGGTAAGGACAAGATATTCGAGGCGGCGCTCTTCATGCCTTATGAAGAGGTCAGGGACGGAGTGAAACTCGCCTTCGATACAGCACTCAAGGCGGAATAAGAGAGGGGCAAAATGAGGCAGTATATAGTTGACGCATTCACAAGTGAACCGTTTACGGGCAATCCCGCGGCAGTCTGCGTTATGGACAGCTGGCCTGCAGATGAGTCGATGATGAAGCTCGCGATGGAGAACAATCTGTCCGAGACTGCATACATCGTCAGGGAGGAGCAGGGATACCACCTCAGATGGTTCACACCGGGCACGGAGATCGAACTGTGCGGACATGCTACACTTGCATCCGCCTTCGTCATCCTGAATTACTATGAGCCTGAAAGTGATGAGGTAAGATTCAACACCCTCAGCGGCGAGCTCGTCGTGAAGAGGAAAGGGAACCTCTATGAGATGGACTTCCCTACATACGAGCTTAAAGAGATACCTGTCACTGATGACATGGAGAAAGCATTCGGAGTGCGCCCTGTCAAGGCAGTGCTCGGGCTGGATCTCATATGCGTATTCGAGACAGAGGAGCAGGTCAGGAACATGCAGCCTGACCAGGCAATGCTCATGAAGATAGAAGGGCGCCTTCAGAACGCGACCGTACGGGGTAAGGACGTTATAGACTGCGTGTCCAGGACTTTTGCCCCTAAGGTAGCTGTAGCGGAGGACCCTGTGTGCGGATCATCGCACTGCCAGATAGCAGAGTACTGGGCGAAGGAACTCGGCAAGGACAGGATCCACGCGTACCAGGCATCGAAGCGAGGAGGACATCTGTACTGTGAGATGCAGGGCGGCGGAAGGATAAAGATCAGCGGAGAGGCAGCGCTGGTGGCTGTATCTGAGATAGCGGCTGAACTGTAATAACTGATGGATTTCCGGTTCGACCTTCACGAGACACAACTTAATATCCTGAAGAAGTGCCCCGAGTGGGAAGAGCTGATGGGAGTCGTGACATTTAAAAACACGCCCAAGGCAGGCACTGCGGTCTCGCGGGGCCGGACAGTCTACTACAACAGCCACGGCATGAGAAAGTACCCTCAGGAGGTCCAGGCCTACATCATCGCTGAGCAGCTGATGCACATACAGCTGGCTCATGAGATGAGAGGAAAGGGCCGGGACCGGAGAGTGTGGGAGGCTGCATGCACGGCTGTTGCCTGTGAGCTTCTCGTTGCTGACGGCTTCGAGCCGCCGATAAACATGATAAGACACAGGGACGCAGCCGGCAGAAGCGCCGAGGAGATGTACGACATCCTCTACGATCAGGCCGACAGGGAGGAACTGGAGCCACAGGAGAGCGAAGAGACAGAAGACCTGTATGAAGAGGTCTTCGTTTCTTCTGACAGAAAAGACACTGACAGGCAGGCGGGAGACCTGCAGGGTGCGCAGGAGAGGGACATAGAGGATCCGGGACTTGCGCATGCCGTTGCGGGACTGCCGGACCTTCTCGAGGACAGCCTGCAGCTCGACTACGACTGGTTCCCGGCGGACAGGATAAGAGACGGCATGCTCATAGAGCAGTTCAGACCGTATCCCGTGCCGCATGCCGAGATACTGCTCGACACCAGCGCGTCCATAGACTCCGACCTTCTGCGGGCATTCGTAAGGGGAGTCAAGGGCCTTCTGAGCGAGGATGCGGTGGTCAAGGTCGGGTGTTTTGACACTGAGTTCTACGGATTCCAGGAGATACGCTCGGAGAAGGACATCGCTGATCTGGAGATCAAGGGATCGGGCGGCACGAACTTCGAGACGGCCGTGAAGGCTTTCAGCGGCGATGCTGAGACCAGGATAGTATTCACCGACGGATACGCGGACATGCCCGAGACGAGATGCGACGCCATATGGCTCGTGTACAGTGACATGCCGGTGGATCCGCCCGGCGGAAGAGTTATATACGTTAAGAAACCAGAGGACCTGAATAATTATGAAATCAATTTTCTTATCACATAAGCAGCTGTTCGAGAACCCTCTGCCGGTGTTCCGCACTGTCGGGACGGCAGCCCAGGCGAGCGACCTTGCGATGATCACGGCGCCGGATGACGGATTCACGCTGAGCGGCAACAGTGTCAACTACTTCCTCTCGGAAGGGGAATGCTGTGACAGATTCGGCCGCGACCATGTAGGCGGGAACTGCGCGGTAAGGCCTGCCATTCTCCTGGAGCCTGGTGACGAGAGCCTCCTGAGCCATGCGCGTGAGGTGAGCGACATCGTGACCGTTGAGCTGGGGACCTATCCGTCTGTCATGCTCGAGCCCTCGATGCGCGACATGGCAGAGAGGCAGCACCGCGACGGCACCCTTAAGAAGACCGGCACGGCATATACCATCGCAGGAGAGAAGAGGGATGTCTACAGGCTCGGCGCCAAGCAGATAGTCAGGGTGCCTGTGACTGAAGAGACGGCTGCGGGATACGTGCAGCTCTCGGACGGGAGCATCGTGAACTCGGGCGAGGAGATCTTCCTCGAGGTGAGACCGGTCCGCTGGTATTATGATGAGATAAACAAGCTCCTCATCTGCGGCAGGGCGCTGTTTGCAGGCTTCGGCCGCGAGGAGGCAGCTGGATACATGAATGAGGCCTTTCTTGAAGAACTCTTAGCTGAAGACGACAAAGAGCTGGCATCGGGGATGGCCGGGACGACCTACCACATCGAAGAGCATGATGAGCTCGACCTCATAAGAGCCTTCATCAAGGCGGACATCCCTGTCTTCATCCACGGTCTCACCGGCGACGGCAAGAGCGACCGTGTCAAGGAGATAGACCCGGATGTGCTGGATATAGAGCTTGTCAATGAGACGCCTGAGACCATAAACGGGCGCGCGGTCTACAACGAGACCAATGACAAGATCATAGATATCAAGCCTGTGTGGCTCGTCAAGCTGGAGCGCCTCTGCGAGGACGGCCAGCTCCACATACTGTTCTTCGACGAACTGACCAATGCGACAAAGCAGACCCAGGCAGTCATCTTCAAGATCGTTCTGGACAGGTTCGTCAACAACCGCTGGCCGCTGCCGCCTAACGCGCGCATAGTGGCTGCCGGAAACGACCGCGCAGAGTCGAGCGTGGCACATGACCTTGCCGAGCCTCTGTTCGGAAGATTCGCCCACATATACATCAGGACGACAGTAGAGAACTGGATGCCGTGGGCGGTAAGAAAGAAGATCAATCCGTATGTCATGGAGTTCCTTGCGAACAACGATCTGTACCTCAGGACGACATTCACCGGCACGGAAGGCTACGCAGACCCGCGCCGCTGGGAGATGGTATCCAGAGTGCTCGACAGCTCGGATAATGATTTTGCCCTTATCGAGCCTATAGTCGGAAGAGACACTGCCGAAGCGTTCATAAGGTTCTTCCGTGCGCAGGAGGAGATGGCAGACCTCGTGAAGTACACTGACGAAGAGATCTCGCATCTCACTGTCGCCAGAAAGTACCAGATTGCGCAGCAGTGCCTGTATGCAGCATCAGCAAAGCCTGCGGAGGCAGAGGCACTTGTCGAGAGGCTCGGGCCTGAGTTCGCCGCATGGTTCAGGTATGTGCTGGAGAGGAAGAGACATTAGGATATGAATAAGAAGGGCTTCGGGAACAATGACGAACAGGAGAAGGCAAGAAAGCTGAGCCCTGCCGAGGAAAGGCGGCTCGAGCGTTTTGAGGTGACCTCTGAAGAGCTGGCTGAGGAGGGTTTCAGGCGGACCGACCTTACCGTGAGCATCATGGAAGCGAACAAGTTCGGCCTCCTGCTGCTGATACCTCTCTTCCTCATCGGAGGAGGACTCTTCTACCTCAGACACGGCTGGGGCATGTGGGAAGGCATGTTTACGCCTTTCCTGAGATTCATGGCATACATGGTGGCGTTTGTCGTTTTGCATGAGGCCATACACGGACTGAGCTGGTCTGTCTTCTGCCCGAACGGGTTCAAAGATGTTGAGTTCGGCATCATGAAGCAGTACCTGACTCCGTACTGCACATGCCTGGTGCCGCTCTCGAAGGGGGCGTATATATTCGGGGCGCTGATGCCTCTTGTGGTCCTCGGTATAGTGCCGATGATCGCAGGCATAGTGACCGGGGACTGGTCGGTCGAGCTTATGGGCATCATAATGGCTGACTCAGCCGCGGGTGACATCATGATAGTCCGCGACATCCTGCGGTACAGGAGCACCGCAGAAGAGGTCGTGTACATAGACCATCCGACACAGGCGGGTGGAGTCATATTTGAGAGATAGTGAGCAGTCATCGCAGGCAACCCAGCGAAGATAATAAAGTACCTTGACCCGGAAGGGTTCGGAGAATAGATCAGGAGGATAGAGATGAAAAAAGAAGCATTTGAAGTACTTTTGAACAGAAGAGCCATCAGAAAGTTCAAGCCTGAGCAGATCACTGACGAGGAGCTGAATGCTGTTCTCGAGGCAGGAACTTATGCGCCGACAGGTGGAGGAACCCAGGGCGTGCAGATCGTTGCAGTCCAGACTCCTGAATACCGCGACAGAGTCGCTGCACTCAATGCCGCAGTAATGGGCAAGGACATGGACCCTTACTACGGAGCACCGACCATCGTGCTCGTATTCGAGACACCTGAAGGCTTCACACCGGGATTCGACGGACCTGCAGTTACTACCAACATCGTAAATGCAGCATACGCAGCAGGACTCGGCTCATGCTGGATCCACAGATGCCGCCAGATGTTCGAGATGGAAGAGGGCAAAGCACTCCTCAGGGAGTGGGGACTTCCTGAGGACCTGACAGGCAGCTGCTCAGTCGCACTCGGATACGCAGACTGCGAGCAGCCTGCAGCAAAGCCACGTAAAGAGGGCTATATCGTAAGAGTCTAGGAAATCTTGCAGAGGGACATACATGGACATGAATCAATTCACATGGACAAGAGAACCTGCTGCATATGAGATAACGGAGGGCGGGATATCTGTCACGACAGCACCGCATACTGACCTGTGGCAGCGGACTTATTATCACTTCCGCAATGACAATGCGCCGGTCTTTCAGATGGAGACTGAAGAGAAGTACTTCAGTTTTGTCGTGAAGACTTCCTTCCGTGAGAGCCACCACCGGTTCGACCAGTGCGGTGTAGTCATGTATCTTGACAGCGACAACTGGCTGAAGGGCTCGGTAGAGTATGAGAACGAGGAGTTCCAGCACCTTGGAAGCGTGGTCACAAATCACGGCTGGTCTGACTGGGCGACGACTGAGATCCCGGCGGACATAAGCGAGGTGTGGTACCGCCTGAGCAGGAGAGAAGATGACTACCGTATCGAGTACTCGGAGGACGGCTGCCGCTGGAAGCAGATGAGGATCTGCCACATGCACGAGGGCGCCGGCCGGATAAGGCTGGGCATCTATGCGTGCTCGCCTGAGGATTCGTCCTTCACAGCGCATTTCAGTGACATTGAGATGACGGAATGCGCGTGGCAGGCCCATGACGGGCAGGCACCGGATGAAGACTGAGATGAGGACAGAGACGAAGACAGATAACAAACCGGGGAAGGAGATGTGGTAAGAGTCTGATGAATGTTATGTGCATAGCTGCAAACTGCATAGTGATCCTGCTTGAGGCGATAGGGCTGTCCATAAGCATATCTGACAGGGGACTGAAGATACTGGCTTACTATACCCAGATATCCAATATCATCACGCTGCTCTCGTCGATATTTCTTCTTGCGCTCGGCTCAGGTGATTTCACGTGCGGCTTCAGATACCTCAGCTCATGCATGCTCACGATGACATTCCTCATCACACTTTGCGTGCTTGTCCCGATGGGCGGCGGATTCCGCAAGCTGATGCTGTCGGGTAACGGGCTGTACCATCACACTCTGTGCCCGATAATATCCGTTGCATCGTATATATTCTGGGAGGACCACAACTCCGTCATAGCTGCGCCGGTGCTGATAACCTTCGTGTACGGCATCACGATGATCAACCTGAATTATCTGCGCAAATTCGACGGACCGTATCCTTTCTTCAGGGTGCACAACCAGAGCAAAGAGGCTACACTCATGTGGATAGCAGCTCTGATCACCATCATCGCAATGATATCCAGGGCGATACAGCTTATAGCAAAATAGATCAAAAAAGAGAGGAAAAATATGAACGGAATCACACTCAAGACACTTGATGTAAGGCTGTCGGTATGCAAGGTGGAGGACTATTCACAGGTGGATATCTCAAAGCCATTCACATTCACAGGTACCACAGACGAGGAGCTGTCACTGGTATGCCCGGTCGATGCAGTACCTGACAACACGACTGAACGTGACGACGGCTGGAAAGCCTTCCGCATCGTCGGGATACTGGACTTCAGCCTGATCGGTATTTTGTCTAAGATTTCTGCAGTGCTCGCAGACAACGGCGTCGGCATTTTTGCCATATCCACATACAACACCGACTACATACTGACCAAGGAAGAGAACTTCGGCAAGGCGCTCAAGGTGCTCGCAGAGGCTGGTTATGAGATAGAGGCGTAATGCACGATATATGGAACCCGTGGCACGGGTGCGTGAAATGCAGTGAAGGATGCGAGAACTGCTATATGTACTTCCTCGATGAGATGAGGGACAAGGACGGTGCCGAGATATATCGTACCGGCAACGCCAGGTATCCTCTGTCGAAAGACAGGAAGGGCAGGTACAAGATCCAGAGCGGCGAGCTGATCAGCGTCTGCATGACGTCGGACTTCTTCCTGGAGGAGGCTGACGAGTGGAGGCCGGAAGCGTGGGATGTGATGCGTGAGAGGAGCGACGTCATTTTCTACCTGCTGACTAAGAGGCCACAGAGGGTGGCGGACTGTCTGCCGCCTGACTGGGGAGACGGATGGGACAACATCTTCTTCAATGTGACCTGCGAGAATCAGAAGAGGGCGGATGAGAGGATGCCGCTTCTCCTTGAGCTGCCGTTCAAGCACAAGGGCGTTCAGGTCGCCCCATTCATCGGGCCGGTCAGCCTGGACAAGTACCTTGCAGGCGGGCAGGTCGAAAGGGTGCTGTGCGGTGGAGAGAACTACGGCGGCAGGAGACCTCTGGACTTCGAGTGGGTGAAATCCCTGCGGGCTGAGTGCGCTGCGCATGATGTGACCTTCGTCTTCATCGAGACGGGCACTGTGTTCATTAAGGACGGAAAGAGATACGAGCTGAAGGGCAAAAGGCTGCAGGCGACGCAGGCTTTCAGGTCGGGGATGTACTACGAGGGAAAGCCGATGCATTTTGACCTTGTCGATAGCTGGGGACTGCCGGTACCTGAGGAGAGGCTGTACGTGCCGCACTACAGGAGGCACTGCGAGGAGTGCGCTATGAAGCCTGTGTGCAACGGGTGCAGCGACTGCGGGAAGTGCGACTGAGCTGTTTTGCGCGCCAGAAAAAAGTGCATGGAAGGTGAATCTGCATTCACGAAAAATACAACTATGTGAAGGAAAACACATTGCAGGATGGTCACATCCGAGATACAATCTGTGTGTAGGATAAACACACCGGCAGACTCAGATCGCTGGGTCTGCTTTTTACTATATATGCCGGAATGCCGGCGAGGGGGAAAGATGGAAAGCAAGACTAATAAGGATTTTAAATATACGATAGTACTCGACGGGAATTTTGCAGATGCGGCAGGCCGTGTCGAGGAGCCTGAAGAGGCGGAGCACGTCCGCGATGATGCTCATTCAGAGCACAGGGAGATGATGGACCGCCTGTATTATGAATACGAGAGGATGTGCCTTAGGGACCCTAACACCCTGGACAAGGACGACATCTATCCGCACACATACCAGTGGAGACTGGGCGACAAGTATGATGCAGGCAAGGCGCCTGTTCTCGAGGAGGCAATTAAGAAGGGCGTAAGGATCGCGGATACTGAGGCGTATGAGAAGTACATCCAGGAAGTGAAGAGCAGGAAATTCGAGCCTGATTCGTGGGACTGATATTATACAGGGGGTAATCCATGGCAGACTTTAGAGAAGTGGTGATGGGACGCAAAAGCGTAAGGACATATGACGGCAGGGACCTGACGCCTGAGGACAGGGCGCTGTCAGAAAAGCAATGGAGCTTGTAAGATGGGCTCCGTCTGCTGTCAACAAGCAGCCGTGGCGCATCATAAGAAAGAACGGAGCCTACCACTTCTTCCTCAAGCACGACAAGGGATACGTAAGCGACGAAGTCGGCGACATGCAGAAGATAGACATGGGCATAGCGCTATATCATTTTGTCCGCGGTCTTGAAGAGGAAGGCGTCAAATACCCCTACTTAGGCTGACGCCTTGAAGAAGGGGCTTGTGACTGCCCTGCAGTGGTCGGCTGATGCCTCCTGCATTTGTTACCGGTCCGGACA
>OMZI01000012.1 GCA_900315485.1 uncultured Eubacteriales bacterium
GGACCAGCTTCGCTGTACCGAACTTGCCGTCAAGAGATGATGCAGGCTTTGCGAAATGCATCCTGCGTCTTCCGGAAAGAGTGTTGACTGAGAACACATCTCCCTTGAGAGAATAGTCTCTGTTCCACACAAGGTCATACTGGGGTTTGGAGAATCGTATGATTTTCCATGACTCACCGGAAGAGGACAGGGCCTTGTATTTAGCGACAACCGTACGGATAACAGACTCCGCCATCTGGGATCTCAGGGCAAAACGGGAGCGGATGTCCCGATAGAGTTCATCGTGAATGCGCTGTTTACTTGTCACACCGGTAGAAAACACATGCACAGAAACATAGTTGCATGCTGCAGTATATGCATGCATTGTACTGATCAGGAGATCCGTAGTCTCTTCATCGGGAAGTATTCGTACTTTAGAGGTGAGGGTGATGTGCATGGCAGCTCCGGGGATAGATACGCAGAAAACAAAAGAACCTATGTTCGTATTATATCACTCAACCCCAGTAAAATCAAGGGGGTTGAGCGATGCAACATTCCGCCTAAAACCGCCAGTTATCGCCGTTATCGCCTTTTGAGGACCATGCGGATATGGTGGCTAAGCCATTTATTATTCAATAGTTATTACACGGTCCACACTTTACTTTTATGCGAGAGGAGGCAAAGGCAATTCCTCCCCCACTTACAGAAGAGGGGGTATCCTTGCCGAATATTTGATGAATAAAAAAGCAAAAAGATCCGATATTAATAACACCGCATGCACAGAACTAAAAGAGCTTCTGGCCGAACGCACAGGAACCGTCAGCAGTGACTGGCACCTCACGTTCCGCGCGCGTGAAGCCATGCAGGCAGTATTCGAAGAAGTAAGGAAAGTCCGCGGCGATGGTTCGGTCATACTCCAGCCCTTTACCTGCTCCACAGTACCTGAAGCGGTCCTGGCATCCGGTATGGACCTCTGCTATGCGGATATAAGCAGACAGACCCTTTCAATCGACGCAGAAGGGCTCAAACATGGAAAAGATACATCCGGCGCATCGGGGAATGCTCATTCTGTTATACTGCAGCACACATTCGGTATCGTGGATAATGAAAAGTCTGCTGCGATAAGGTCGCTGGCAGACAGGTACGGAATGCTCCTTGTTGAAGACTCTGCTCACTGTGCAGGACGCATGGCCTCGGACAGTGACGGTAAACCTCTTGCTGATGTTTCCGTCCACTCATTCGGAGTCGAGAAGATCCTCCCGACTCAGTTCGGAGCTGCAGTATGGATCGATCCGGATATGAAGGACCGCTTGCTGCACGATGCAATCACAGATCATTTCAACGCGCTTCCTGCGACAGACGCAAATGCAAGCGCATCGGTCAGCAGTTACATCACCAGGTTCAGGATCCTCAGCCATCTTCCGTCTGCAGTCAGGAAACCGCTGCGTGACCGCTGGATCAGGACACACAGGTTTATCCCTGCTGTGGCTGAGACAGAGCTTTCAGGCAAAACGGTCCTCGATCCTTCAGTGCCTGATGACAGAGTAATGAAACGTGTCCTGGACGCGTTTAGGGATATCGATCTCAACGAGAATCAGAGAAAATCAGCAGCAGAGCTCTACAGAAAGGCATTTACTGATGCAGCATCTGCATTCACAGTCCCGGCCTCCGTGCTAACAGGAGATTCGCAGTCGCTGCTGTGGTTCCCGCTGACATGCTGCAGCAACGAGGATGCCATGAAGATCCACGACGCTCTGAATAAAGCCGGAATATACAACAGCACCTGGGGGCGCCCTCTTCTGTTCCCGGGAGTGGCTGACGATGAGATATTCAGATTCAATGACGCAGTCAGCGGATGCCCTGTCAGCAAGAAGTGTTCTGACTGTATAGTCCTGCTTCCTACGGATAAGGATCCGCAGCAGGTCTCAGAGATCATTAAAACTGTCAGACAGGCTATATAACCGGCGCATATGCATGCGGCTTATTGACCGGAATTAACAGATCATGAAAACAGCCTCATCTCCTGCAGATGAGGCTGTTTGACTTGTCATTGCTGTTACTTCATGTACATCTTATATTTCCTGAACAGGTTGATGTCTCTCAGTTTAAGATATACCAGTCTCTTGAGTTTTCTGTCCTTTGAATAATCAAGCGAATCACAGACTTTGCCCTGTTTTACAAGCTCTCTGATCTGTTTAAGGACCGCCTTGTCCTTCACATACTTGTTGACGATACCCATAGGAACAACATGCCAGAAAAACGGTTCTGTAACATATTTAGGCCCCGGTATGTCCTCACGAAGGATGTAGTCACGTACATAGAGCTCGGCAAGATTGTCACCTCCGCCGGTTATCCTGTAATTGCTGCGGCCCTGCCTTATGTTGATCTCGAACATCTTGTATTTTCCGTCTCTTGCATCATACTTGATGTCCCCGTCGCAGGCTCCTTCCCAGCCGATGCCTTCGAGAAGTGCAGTTACCTTCTCCATCACTTCCATATTAGGCGCAACTATAGTGGCTGCATTGTTGCCGACAGTCGTAGGACCGTGTTCCTCGAGAACGACGTTGCCCATGTTCATCATCTTGACCTTGTGGTCTGTGCCTACATAGGCATGAAGATCATAAATACTGGTATCCTCACCCGGCACCATGTCCTGGATGACCATATGATCGTCATATCCGGCTGCATATATCTTCTTCAGAGTCTCATCGAGCTCTTCACGGTTGTCTATGAAGAAAACTTTATGGAACCCTTCGAAAGGATGCTTGTTGTATTTGACGCTGTCAGAAGGCTTGAGTACTACAGGGAAGTCAAAACCGAGTTCGTAATCATAACCGGTCTCAGGCGTATGGATGAATGTCGCAGCATAATCAAGTCCGTACTTGTCACACAGAGCATAGAAGTCTTCTTTCAGGACCATCTTGTCCATGGCATCCTGCCCGGGATAAGTAACGATGAACTTATCTTCCAGCTTGTCTCTGTAAGTAACTATAAGTCTTACATAGTGATCCGCGCATCCGATCAGAAGCAGCTTATTCTTACCGTATTCTGATGAAATACGGTCCATAGTTGCAAGAAAAGTTTCAGGCTCATCGAGCTCAGGCTCGAGGATGCAGTCCCATATCACACTGGTCGTATCCAGTGCGGACAGTGAACGCGAAGCCATAACAGAGCGCACTCCGTATGCTTCGTGAAAAGCTCTTGCCATGCTGTATGCGTTGATGCCGTTTCCGAGGAAAACAGGCGTGAATTCAGGTGTCATATGCGATAATTTCCTTCTGTGAATATATTTATTTACCGGTAAAGTGCCTGTATAAGCGTGTTATTTCTGCACTTTCTTATTAAGTCTTCTGTTCACCATTCTGTGGTAAGCAGGTATCAGCTTGCTGTATGCCAGGAATACAGGCTTATTGAGGACATAATCGAATTCTCCTATGAATTCAGTGAGTTCTCCGCCCCATTTCTTCTTGAATTCGTACAGTCCGGCTGTGCTTCCCGCTTCTTCAGGCCTTCCTACGGTACCGAATACATCGAATACTTCGCGGCCTTCTTCCTTCGCATCTCTTATCTGCTGCTGATACACAGCATAATTAGCGAAGAATTTGCCGTAATCCATGTCATTGGCAGCATACAGGGCCCATGTCTTGTCTGCATACTGAGCATCGAGGTAAGTAGAAACTATGACTTCGGTCTTAGGCTTGTCTGCCAGGCCTTCGAGCTGTTTTTCGACTGCGACGAGCTTCTTCTCGGCTTCCTTGATCTTTCCGGCGGTTTTCTTGCCTGTCTTTCCTTCAAGCTCAGCAAGCTCTGCCTTAACAGTCTCACGGTCATTCTCAAGCTTGGCGATTATCTCAGGTACATTCACCTTGCCGAAATACAGTCTGGCAAGTCCGCCTGAAGCCATTATGTCGTAGAAGTAGCTGAAGAATTCAGGATCATGTGAGTAGAATCCCTGCCTCTTCTCAGTCATCTCCATGAGTCTTGTGAACTCTCCGATATCTTCCCTGCCGCCTTCACAGACAGTTACGCCTGCCTCATGCGACTGGCGGATCCTTGTCTTGGTAGTACGGCTGTATCTGGACTCGATCTCATCCATCGTCCCTTCAAGAGGTATCCTGAAGGTGAACCTCGGCTGCTCATTTTCGAATCCGTAGTTGAGAGGTTTTCTCTTATATCCGAGCTTCTCAAGATATCTTACGAGATCCTCGTTGCTCTCTCCTTCAATTACATTGCCGTCTATATCCACAGTATGAAGCTTTATATCCGGATCTATCCTGAAATACAGAGCCTTGTGCTTCTTTCCCATCGTCCTGAGACTGCTCGTAATGAATTCAAGAAGCTCACGGTCTGAATAGTCCATCGTAAAGCCTCTCGGGATATAGAAATAGGTATAACCCGCAATAAGCGACCGCTTCAGTACCAGAGCGGTCGCAACAAGTTTTCCGTCTTCATAGACGCCCGTATAATACGGTGTCCTGTTCCTTCTGGCAGAGACCTCACCCCACTCATATGAGCCTAGAAAATGCGCTTTGACGGCACTTTTCTTCGTTACGGCAAGTGAGTTGAATTCCTCTCTGCCGAGATCTTCTCTGAATGTAAAATTTCTCATTATCTGTCTACAGATACTCGAGTACCACATCCGCATCAGACGGAGTATCGATGTACTGTATTCCTCTCTTCTCTCTTGTTTCTCTTCCCTTACCCGGCAGGAACAGTATGGTATCGTCATCCATCAGTGTGATGGCCTTCTTTATAGCTTCAACCCGGTCTGTGATTATCTCACACTCGCCGCCTGCCGCTCTGACGAATCCTGCGATCTCTTCGCAGATCTTGTTGACATCCTCTTCGCCGTAGTCCTCTTCGGTGATGATGGAGTATACACAGTTCTGTCCTGCGATGGTACCCAGCTCTTCTCTGCGGGCAAAAGCCTTTCCGCCCGGGCATCCGAATACGATCATCATTTTCTTGTCCGGGAACTCGTCCTTTATAGTGTCGAAGAATTTCTCGTAGCTGAGCTTGTTGTGAGCATAGTCAACGATAGCTATGCGCTTGCCGTCTTCGCTGTAGAATACCTCCATGCGTCCAGGCGATGTAGCTCTTTCAAGCCCTGAATGTATGTATTCTCTCGGTACTCCGAGCAAAGTGGCGATCGATATAGCCGCAAGTGCGTTCTCTACGTTGATGGTTCCGAATGTTCCGAGAGTGAACTCTTCGTCAAAATCATTCCATCCCTCGACATCCGTGCAGCGGACTTTCATCGTGACTTTGCCTTCAACTGACTTTATGTCATATCCGTAGATATTTGCGGTCTCATCCTTCTGGCTGAATGCAATGACATACGGGCAGGCCTCAGCTGCTGCCCTGATCCTCTCCTGCTCATCGCAGTCGAGGTTGATAGCAGCCTTGCGGCACTGTGCGAACAGTCTAAGCTTGGACTCAAGGTAGTCATTAAAGTCAGGATGCTCGATCTCGCTGATGTGGTCTGTTCCGATATTCAGGAACGCACCGGCCTCGAAGGTAACACCGTCGACACGGTCATACTTCAGCGCCTGGCTGGATACCTCCATGGTCATGTATCTTATGCCGGAATTCACTGCATTATTCATGTGCTGATACAGCTCCATGATCTCCGGAGTCGTAAGATGTGATTCCTCTTCTATGACACCGTCATAATTATCTATGCCTGAGCATATTGCAGTCCTGTGACCTCCTACAGCAGCCATGCTGTCATCAAGAATGGCCCTGACAAAATATGCTGTAGTTGACTTGCCCTTGGTTCCGGTGATTCCGACAACTCTGAGGCTGTCTGAAAGTCTTCCGTAATATGTCTCAGCTATAACAGGCATCGCACGTCTTATATCCGATACTATTATCTCCGGGCACAAAAGCGTTCCGTAGCCGTAGAGATCCTCTGAAACATAGCAGGATGCTCCGGCAGCGAGTGCATCTTTCAGATACTGTTCTCTGAAATGTGCGCCCTTGCACACGAACAGATATCCCGCCTCGACCTCTCTTGAGTTGTATGTCACTCCGGTAATGTCTTCTGAATATGCTCCTCCGTTTACTTTAACAAGGAGTTTTGCCCTTCTCAGTGCATCGATAAGTGCGTTAACTGTAATCGTTCTTGACATTGATATCACTTTCCTTTCAGTCAGGAATCAGACCAGCGTCCCTCAGGCTCGTATATCTGCCGTTGCCGATTATAACATGGTCGACAAGTCTGATGCCCAGAATTCTTGAAGATTCCAGTAATCTTTCAGTCAGTAATATATCTTCATCGCTCGGCTCCGGATCGCCGCTCGGATGGTTGTGAGCCACTATCACCGCGGCTGCACCCCTTCTCACCGCCGGAGAGAACACCTCGCGCGGGTGGACCAGCGTTGCATCCAGGCTTCCGATCGATATTATGCTTTTGGATTCGACCTTCAGTCTTGTATTGAGATAGACAGCCATGAAGAGTTCCCTGTCTTCATACAGCATCTCTTTCGAAAGAAGGCCGGCGACGTCCGTACTGTCTGTAATGCGGCACGAACTCTCCATTGCTCTGTCAGCAATCAGTCTTTTGCTTAACTCAATGGCTGCAATGATCGAACACGCCTTGGCATCTCCGATCCCTTCGATTCCGGTCAGCTCCCTGGCGTCAGCCTTGCCGAGACCGCCTGCCCTGGAGTCAGCATATGCTATCACTTCCTCAGCAAGCTGTACAGCTGATTTTTCACTTGTTCCAGTTCTTATGACAAGAGCCAGGAGCTCAGCTTTGCTCAAAGTACCGGGACCTGCAAACATGAGTTTTTCCTGCGGTCTTTCACGCGCAGGCATATCCTTGATCTGCATCGATTTCTCCCTTCCGGGAGCACACATCGTAAGGATATCATACTTCAAGCCCCGCTCACAGGAACGAGGCTTGAACAATTTGTGTATTATAAGTGTCGTTATTCTGAGGCTGCATGAAGACCGGCAAATTCCTCACCCGTCTTCTCTCTGATGAGATCAATGACAGCTTCGATGTTTTCCTCTTTGGTCATATTCGAGGTATCCAGCAGGACTGCATCATCGGCCTGCTTCAGAGGATGATAATCCCTGTGCGAATCCTGATAGTCTCTCTTCTGGATCTCATCGAAGATCTGATCATAGTCAGCCGGCTTTCCTGCGTTAAGCAGCTGGAGATAACGGCGTTTTGCCCTTACCTCAGGAGCAGCAGTCATGAATATCTTGACCTCGGCATCAGGGATGACGATCGTTCCAATGTCCCTGCCTTCCATAATGACATTCTTTGTAGCAGCCAGATGCTTGCTGAGAGCATCAGCCTTGGCTCTTACACATGGAAGCTTGGAGATATCAGACGCAGCCATTGAGATTTCATTCGTTCTGATAAGTCCGCTTACGTCCTCGCCGTCAAGATACATATGATTGTCATTGAAGTCTATCACTGTATCTTCGAGCATCTTTTCAACGGCTTCCGTGTCGAATGGAGAAACACCCTTGCGAAGAGCCTTCAGACCTATCGACCTGTACATCGCTCCGGTATCGATATATTCAAGGCCGAGCCTTGCTGCAACTGCTTTTGCTATACTGCTTTTGCCCGTACCTCCCGGACCGTCAATAGCTACTCTGATCATATGATTCGTCTCTCCTGAAAAAATATAATGATTATCTGAGCTTGTTGATCTCATCAATGAATGTATCAACGCTCTTGAACTCCTGATATACCGAAGCAAACCTTACATATGCTACCTGGTCTATCCTCTTGAGCTCTTCCATGATAAGTCTGCCGATCATGGTCGACTGGATCTCCTTCTCCATTGTGTTGCTGAGACCGCGCTCGATGTTATCCGCGATCCTCTGGACATCCTCATAAGTGACCTTGGTCTTCTGGCAGGCCTTCATGATGCCGTTGATGATCTTGTTCTTGTCAAAGCTCTCGCGTGTGCCGTCCTTCTTGACTACAACAAGCAGAGAATTCTCGATCTTCTCGAATGTTGTGAATCTCTTGTGGCACTTGGCACACTCTCTTCTTCTTCTTGTAGCAAGACCGTCTTCAACAGGTCTTGAATCGACAACCTTGGTGTCTTCGTAATTACAATACGGGCATTTCATAGCATCCCTCCGTGAAAAACTCCCTCATACCCAGGCTCCCTTAGCTGAGCCTCTGTAATCCAATACATATTAAGATTACCACAATATGTAGTGTTTTTCAATTATTGATGCACTATGTCAAAGCAGCAAATAAGCTCCGTATTCCGGAGCCAGTTTATGCCTGATCTGACTGATCAGGAGTCTGCATTGTTTTCTTCCTCTTTCTTCTTAAGAGCTGCTGCTTTTCTTGCTTCAGCCCTCTGCCTCTTGAGTCTGGCGTTCTTATCTGTAAGATACCACCATGCAACAGCACAGGCAGCAACAAAGCATGCAGCTATGAATATGATTCCGATGTGACTTATAAAGTATTCCATAGTCCTGTCCTCATCATGATATGAATATCGCGGGAACAGGCAGTCCTGAACCCGCGATCATTATCACATATTACCTGATTAGCAATACTTCTTAGCTGTCTCGCAGAGTGTAGCGAAACCGGCTGCATCATATATTGCCATCTCGGAGAGCATCTTACGGTTGATCTCGATGCCGGCCTTCTTGAGTCCGTTCATGAGCTTGCTGTAAGAAATACCGTTAGCTCTTGAAGCTGCGTTGATTCTTGCGATCCAGAGTCTTCTGTATTCTCTCTTCTTGTTCTTACGGCCTGCATATGCAGATCTCAGGCTTCTCATTACTGCAGGGTTAGCAGCTCTGAAAGTGTTCTTTCTTCTGCCGTAGAAACCCTTAGCCTGCTTCAGAATTTTCTTATGTCTCTTATGAGCGTTAACGCCCTTCTTTACTCTTGCCATATCTATACACCTCCTGAATTACTTAGCCATTGATCTCAGCATACGCTTCAGATCTGCACTTGTAAGAGTAGTAGCCTTACGGAGGCCTCTCTTTCTCTTTGCTGTCTTCTTGGTAAGGATATGGCTCTTGTATGCCTTGTTTCTCTTAACCTTGCCGGAGCCTGTAACGTGCAGACGCTTCATAGCGCCTCTGTGTGACTTCATCTTGTTCTTAGCCATTTTGGGTTCTCTCCTCCTATGTGAATGTTTTGTCTACTTCTTATCTTTCTTAGGTGCCAGGAACATGTTCATTCTGCGGCCTTCCATCTTGGCAGGCTTTTCAATAACACCATATTCCGAAACCATATCAGCGAACTTAGCCATGGCATCAAAGCCGAGCTGTGTGTAGTCGCGCTCTCTTCCGCGGAATCTCAGTGAAACTTTGACCTTGTCGCCGTCCTGAAGGAACTTCATTGCTGTCTTGGCCTTGACCTGGACATCATGATCCTCAATGGATGCGCTCAGTCTGATCTCCTTGATCTCTGTCACATGCTGATTCTTCTTTGCGGTCTTTTCCTTCTTCTGCTGCTCGTAACGGTATTTGCCGTAATCGAGTATCTTGCATACCGGAGGAGCTGCATTAGGCGAGATGTTGACAAGGTCAAGATCTGCCTTCTCAGCTCTGCTGAGAGCTTCGTCAATGCTGACGATACCTACCATTTCGCCGTTCTCATCGATAAGGCGGACCTCAGATGCTCTGATCTCCTCATTGATCTGGGTCTGTTTGTTGTCCTTAGTACTAATTGTTCTTACCTCCAATTATCTAACCGGGAACAGTACGAATAATTAAAAATTGCGGACACACAAGCATCCGCAACAATAGAATTCTCTCTACGTATTGAGCCCTGCCAACGCTAGTCTGCAAGGCGAGAAGCGGATAACTTCTGCTTTGACCTCAATTATTATAAGCAGAGTGTACCGCAATGTCAACAGAATTCTCTGATAATTCTTGATAATAACTGAATGATTTTCTATAATTCTGATGTCGTACTAATAATAATCAAAAAGGGACAATAATGAAAGTAATACTTGCATCAAAATCACCTCGAAGAATCGAAATACTCCACAGACACGGCATCGATGCAGCCATCATGCCTACAGATACAGACGAGACCCTGCCTGAAGGTATCGGGATGAATGCTGCTGTCGAGATGCTGGCAAAGCGCAAAGCTGAAGCCTGCTATGAAGCAGTAAAAGGTGACCCGGAGTGGTCAGGCCACATTATCATCGGTGCAGATACAATCGTATGGAAGAATGAACTCATGGGAAAGCCTGCAGATCATGATGATGCATTCCGCATGCTCGACTCCATAAGAGGCACCTTCCACTACGTCGTTACAGGAGTCGCACTTATAGATACAGATACCGGCACCTGCAATGTCCTGAGCGATACCACGGAAGTGTGGTGCAAGAACTATACAGATGCCGATATTTTCGATTACATATCCCGCGAAGAGCCTTACGATAAAGCCGGTTCATACGCCATCCAGGGATATTTCGGCAGATACATCGATCACATCGACGGTGACTATGAAAATGTAGTCGGTCTGCCTTTCTACAGGATCGAGCCCCTTATACAAGACTATCTGTGATCCCGGGCGCATGAAGATCCGCTTATCGGACTGATCAGTCATTCTATCTTCTTACCCTTCTCCTTGTACTGCGTCTGGCTGCGTAGATGAATATAAGCTCGGTCACAGCAAGGACAGTTACAATACCATAAATCCTGAGCAGGTTGTCATCACCTGTCTCCGGAGCCGGAGACTTCTCCGGCTTTTTTGTTACATAAACTGTCTGTGCCTTGTTTTCAGGATCGCAGTGCTCGTCAATAAGCACATTGCCGGAGTACAGCCTTTCGAAAACAACGATCGCATGATCGGTCATGGAACTTGAATCCAGACTGAATTTGACCTCAGTTGTTCCTTCATTGGCTTCCGGTGTGAAAACAGAAGATGAAGTGATACCGAGCAGCTTTCCGTCAGTCTGGTCGTACAGCTCTCCTTCCAGTCTGTATTCCTGTCTGACTGAGAGATTCCTGAATGCGACTTTATCAGTGATATGTGATTCCTTATCACCTGTCACCAGATGCTTCTCATCATCTCCGGTTGCTTCTGTATAGGCGATCCCGCCGTAATGTATCGTCTGATCTTCGTCATCCGGATCCTCATGTTTCTGAAGTTCAACCGGCACTTCCTCATCTGTAAGTTCGTGCACTTTACTCAGTCTGTACAGTTTTTCAAATGCTACTACCGACGAATCTTTATTAAACATCGATGAATCCACACTGAATTCGAGTTCGACCATCATCTCATCTGATGTTGCTTCGAATTCCTGCTCTGCTTCTGCATCCTGTACAGCCTCTCCGGAATTCTTATCTATCAGCCTTCCGGTGATCTTATATTTTCTTCCGGCGGTAAGACCTGTGACTTTTACCTTATCTGTGATTTTCTCTTCCTGCTTAAATACACCTGCATGTGATGATGTATCAGAGTCAGCAGCCTGTGTTGCAATGGTGACAGGCTTATCCTTCATGGTAACCTTGTTCGTCACCTTGTCAGCCTTGACTTCAAACTGCACATCTTCAGCAATATCGTATCCGTAAGGTGCTGTTATCTCTCTCAGCGTGTACTTTCCGTCAGGCAGGGCCTTGATAAGATGCGGTTCACTTCCGGACACCCATTCTTCGACTATGTTTCCATCTGAATTGATCACCTGAAGTTTTGCGCCCGGGAGTTCTTTGCCTGAAACCGCATCCGATTTGCTGATGTATGTCTCATGGTGCTGCTCATGCGATGTCACCTGATACTCATAGACTTCCATCTCGGTGTCAAGATCAGCTCTTGCGAGGACTATGTGTTTTCCATCCTCATATCTGTTCCTGACTTCCTTCTCGCTCATACTGTCAATGACATAACCCGGCGATGCAGATGTCTCTTCAATGAAATATCTTCCCGGTCTCAGCTTATCGCCTGTTCTTGAATCAGTTTCCAGTGATCCATATCCGTTTTCATCGGTAACTATCTCGCCGACCTTTTCGTTTCCGTTAAGATCAGTATCCTCAAGCCATACAGCAAACACAGCGCCTGCAAGTGAACCGGCTGAATGCTCTCTGTTTCTTCCTTCCGCCTCCGGCTGCCCTGTCTCTTCATCCACTTTCTGTACGGCCAATTTTACAGCCTTGTACTCCTCGTCATGTGTCAGTCTGTCATCATATCTCACTGTCATTGAGTCCTGACCGTTTACAGACAGTTTTGCATTGTCTCCGGTCAGTCTGACTGTCCCTGTATAGACCCTTTTATCGACTGCCATGCCTTTAGGTGCCTCGACCTCTCTCAGCCTGATGACACCGAGCGTCATCACTTTCCTGCCATCCTCGATATATGGAGTACCGCTCACAGGATCATCTTCTGCAAAGTCTATTCCGGCTGCCTTAAGGCCATCAGACGTCTCGATATATCTCGTTTCGTATATCCATGATGACCTGAGCGTTGAGCTGTCCAGCACAGGTTCATCCGGGTCAGTATCGTAATATGACAGTTCATATTTAGTTCCGATCAGCCTCTTATAACCGTAATTATCATTCTCCTTGACGAGGATCATTCCAAGATCTGCATAACCCGGATCCTCTTCAGAAACTATGACTGCAGGTGAATTGATATTATTATCAGTTGTGACCGTTACTGTATGTATGCTCCTGTCCAGTCTGAATCCTTTTGAAGGTGCTATCTCCTTAGCATAGTATGTGCCCGGATCAGTTTCATATATTTCAGTTGACCCGTCTGCTCCGGTTATCAGCTCGATCCCGTTTCCGTTTACGTCTTTCGCCTGTACGGTACAGCCCGCATCCGTAAACAATCTGTACTTAGCTCCGGCTAGGGTGTACCCGTTCGGGAATTCACTGACATAATCGTAATTTCTTCCTGACTGTTTTTTCTTCAGAGTCACATACCCGGACATCGGATGAAGCGTGACATATGTGGACTTATACAGGACCTGAGTTCCGACCTTGCCTTTTGCAACATTGAAAGTATTGCTCACAGGCTTGAAGGTAATTCCGACCTGTATCTTTCCTGTCGCAGGATCCGCTGAAAGTATCTTGCAGACATATATGAATTTCGCAGTCTTCTTTGCCATGGATTTTGACGGTCCCGAAATGCATACAGCAGCAATGGACCTGAGCGTCGTGTTCTCCTTGAGCCATCCGTTATCCGGGTCAAGATATCCGACGGAACCGTGGCTTCTCAGTATGTGATCCTTGAGAGTCGCCATACCGGTAAACTCCTGTCCGGCTCTCGGAAAGGCATTCTGTGTCTTGCCTTCCTGCGCCGCCTCTGTGCTTACATCGGAATATGTGATAGTCCCTTCCTCATCATCTGCTATCTCATATGTATGCGTGTTCTCATCTACGACAGCTTCCTTGTTCTTCGCGACCTTGATATAGATGTAACCGCTGCCGTCCTGGGCTATCGATACTGATTTTCCTTCAGCGGATATCTCCGGATCGGGATTATTTACCGCCTCTTCTTCTGTCATTCCGTATGCGGCGCGGATATAGCTTTCACTTATACCCTGTATCCTGACAGAGCTGCCTCTCATCAGCTCTCTTGTGTCCCCGTCACGGATAGTTTCGCTGTAGTCCACATCAGCTTCATCAGCATCATAATCCGAGTCTATTGCAGCATTTACAGAATCTGCTCCGCTCAGAATAAATGTGATCGTTGTCACTTCCTCCGCATCGTATTCATCAATATCTGTCTGCCATTCATGATAGTCTCCATCAGCAGGATCTCCTTCAGGGTCATCTTCTTCAGCGGATTTCTGTTCTTCTGATGAAGGCAGCCCGGCTGAGTCATTTCCATCATTGCTGCTCTGTAACAGCTCAGGTTCATTCTGATCTGCCCCCTGACCATCACCTTCACTGATTGCCTGATTCTGTACAGATGCATTTCGCGTTATATCGTTTTCTTCTGCGAGTACTCTTCCTATCCCCGCAGAAGGAGTTGCCAGTGTCAGCATGACCGCAATTGCGATCAGTATTTTCATGTATTTCTTCATGGCTAGTCACTCCTTCTATCCAGCTTTGCCGAATGACCGGCTCTCTATTCTCACTATATGTTTATCCAGAAACAGTTTTGCCCTGTTGATGTCTTCTGACTCTATAAGCTCTCTGAACTGAGTCAGAAGCTGTCTGTCTTCCCTGCTCAGTCCGCCTGCGAGCCTGTCCGTGAACTGCATCAGTTTCTGCGGAAGCCTCATCTTCCTTATATCCGGATAGAACATTATTCTCAGTTTCCCTGCGGTAAGTGTTCCGCCCTCCGTATATATGAGTTCAGGTTCCAGCAGGTAATTTTCAGGGCCTATCAGGTGACCCTGTGCTGCTTCACATACAGATATAAGAGACCTCAGCAGCATAAGCCTCTCATAGATATCCAGAGTATCTGTATTGATCCTCGTAAGCCTTCCCGGTCTGTATGAGAATCTGTAGGACTGCCCGTCTCTTATGATTGTCATTCGTACAAAATACGGACAGTAATTATGTGTAAGGATCTCCTCCATGTATGCAGGGATCCTGTATCCGTTCATACCGTGTTTTATGGTATCCATTAGTATCCCTCCGTGTATTTCTTTAAATAGTGTGTTTTGTTTCCTAGCCGCCGCACTTGGAGCAGGGTGTATAACCTCTTGCGACAGCATCCTTTTTATCTATCTCGATATAGTTTCTCTGAAGTGCCGGACACCCCTTAAGGTGATACGCCTCACCTGCTGCCGGAAAGTAATACACAATTGAGCCGTTTCCCGCTTTTCTGCTGCCGCACAGAGGGCATGACTTATACTTTCGTTTCAAAGACGAAGTCAGTGCACCCGATGTCGAAGCTGCTGTAAGAAAACCGCATCCGCGCGAATGATACTTTTCACCTCTCTTCGGGAATATGAAGACCGGTTCAGCATCATCACCGGCCATCTCGCCGTCACTCATGCTCTCAACATCTCTTATCTTTCCGACATATGCCCTTGTTACAAGTCCAAGATCATAAGATGCAGCAGCCCTGAGCCCTGCAGGATTCTTCGTTCTCATATTCAGCTGCATCGTAACTAATATGAGTTCGTCCTGTCCCCACCTTGAAGTCCGAAAACCATAGTCTACAGTCCTTGCGGATTCGACCTGTGAAAAGTTGTCAGTGATATGTTTTTTCAGTCTGTGCGGGATGAGGATTCCGGTATCCGCAAATATCGCTTCGGCAGATCCCATTCTGAGCTCACCAGCAGCAATAAAGCTGCAGCTCTCAATACATGAATACATGAGTATGACCGAGCTCATTACAAGTACGGCTATCAGGAAAAGCGGCAGCGTAACAGCCGCTTCGACTATGTAGCTGCCTTCTCTGCCTTTTATTCTTCTCGCAAGTGCTTTTCCTGTAATCTTCATGCGGTATCACCTGTAGCTGTCTTCAAATTCATAGCTTCTTCCGTCTGCAGTAAATGCATACCTGACGCCTGTGTAGTACTCCATCAGATTGAAATCCCTGTAATACCTGTATTTCATGTCGATCGTGACGATATCCATTACTCTGAGTAACCTGGTGTTTCTGTTCATGCACAGTATCATCAGGATAAGATACTCATCATAGCTGAGACCTTCTGTCACTATCTGTGCAGCATTGTGTATGCCGGAAATGTCATGGATCTCATCACTGTTTTCATCCAGAAGCTGTCTGGACTCATCATCAAGCTTCTTTCTGACCTCGCTGCTGCCAAGGATGCTCTCAAGATCAGTCATCCACTGGTCGCCGTTCTTGAGTACAGGCACACGCCCGTTGTCATACAATACTTCAAGGTCCTTTTCAGTCTCAGCAGCAGCCCAGGCTTCTGAAAGGAGAAGCTGTGTAGCAGCTCCGAGCGGGCCCGGTGTGATAGTCTGGGATACAGTTGTTATAAGCTCGACCTTGGCAGGGTCCTTATACAGAGCAGCAAGGTTGAGTGCATTTCTTGCCAGGAACAGCCTCCTTCTGCATGCGCTGTAGTTGGTTTCATCCTCCGGGCTGCCCTTGATGACATACTCAAGTTCATTATTGAGATAGTGCGGTTTATCATCTGACAGAGTCACGCAGCTATTGAAGTACTGCCACATGAAGGCTATCTCTATCCCTGCTGATGCCGCAGCTGACCTGACACCCTTTCCGTCCCCTGCTGACTTCGCCTTTTCAACAAATGAATCTGTGCTGAATGAGCTGCCTGCCCCTCCTGACGGAAGAGTGTCAAGAACTACGGTATTTCCAATGCTCTTATCTTCTTCATCACCGGCATATCTTGGTTTTCTGCCTGTAGAATGTATAAGAGCGTCAGCAGCATGTGATGCAAAACCTTTTTCCAGAGCCTCACTGAAATTGTCAGGGTCTCCGAGTTCATATCCGGAAAGATCAGATGATGTCAGCCCCAGTCTCACATTAAGTCTGTCCGCCATCGAGTAATCGAGATAGTCGTCGATCTTTCTGTTTACCTCGATCTCATTTCCCCAGTAAGCCATAAGGCCGTAATCTTCAAGAAGATGCAGATCATATTCAGACAGGATGGCTCTTGTCCATACGCGTCCGTATGACTCGCATGTGCTCATAACCGTCAGCTTTCTGGATATCCCGATCCCTCCGGCTATGCAGACTGCAAATGCGAGAAACGCTATGGCAAGAAAAACTGTGGAAGAGCCCCGCCTGTCTGGCCTTATTAGTCTCTTCAGATATCCCGGCTTTCCGGTCACACTCCTAGTCAAATACCTCACCTGCTCTCACAAGAAGGTCTTCGTTTATCATGTATGATCTGGTATTTATCTTCTTGGTCAGATCGAACTGAAGCAGCCCGCCCCTGAGCATCTTTACTTCTTTCTCAGCGCTGTATCTTCTGACACCTGCGCCCCTGTACTCATCTGATGCTTCAAGTGCTGTCATATGCTCGCTTATACCTGTACTGAGAATCTCAAGATAGAACGTGAAGGTCCTCAATAAAAGCATCGAAGTCAGTATAATGACCGGCATTATAAGTGCGGCCTCCACAAGCTGTGAGCCTTGTCTGCTCTTTAAGGATCTCAAGCATGACTGCAGTAATGAGTGTATACACATCCTGCATTATCAGAAGTTGGCAGCATTAAGGTTGCCGAATATCTTGTTCACAAAGTCAGTTACAGATGATTTGAAAATGATCCCAACGGCCACCGCAATCGCCACCAGGATCGCTACCTGAACCATTTCCATTCCCTTCTTGTTCCGGACCGGCATTGCCAGCCGGAAAGCTGCTTGTTTTACCTTGTTTAACATAATGTTCCTCCTTATTCCGCCTTACTGTCACATGCTGAGCAGTGCAGGCGCCATAGTGATAACGATCAGGAGTATGAGCAGCATTCCGAGCGGCCAGGACATCTTCATGTCGATCATCCTTCCGCTTTCACGTGCAACTATCTTGCGGTCATCCCACAGATAACTACTCTCTCTGCTCAGACTCTCTATAACATCGCTCCCCCTCCGCTCATTTTCGGTGAGGATCGTTGCTATCCTTACAAGCTCTTTGACGTTATGACGTGAAGCATATTCGTTTATGAGGGTCGCTGTGCTGATGCGGTGGCCGTCATTTTCTGCTATGAGTTCAGAGAGTTCTCTTTCGAAAACGGACATGTTTTCTTCACCATATCCTCTGTAGCTCTCACATATCCTCTCAACGGCATCGCTGAGTATCATCCCTGCATTCATCATCAGAAACAGCTGATTGCAGAACCTCGGAAGACCTTTCATTATCTCCCTCCTGGCAGCCGCTTCACCGTCCGTGCGCTTATCCAGGCTGCTTTTGATCACAGCGATAACGACTGCAATGTATATGAACGGGATAAGGGCGATACCGGTCCGGTCCTCCTGTTTTCTCGCTGACCACCTGACAGGAGTCCCGTCTGACAGGCTGGAAGGAAGCTTCACAGATTCATCCTCCGAATACTCAAGTTCGGTCAGCATCCTGTCTATCTCAGCATCTATCTCGGCTGCACGGATATCTTTACCGTCAGCTTTTGCAGAGGCCCCGCTTCCGGATGAAACACCCCTGAGCGCAATGGTCACATCTTTCCGGACAGCATCACTGCCGCTTCCTACATTCACAGTGACATCATATGTCTCACTGGATGACATCGAACGTCTTGAAATACTGACAAGATTGCCGTTTCTGTCAGTTATCAGGCGGCCCTGTACTTCAGGGCCCTTTATCACCATGACAAGGATGAGAAGAGCTGCAGCCAGTGTCACAGCGTATATCTGCCGCAGTATCCGCGGGTCTTTTTTAAGTTCTGCCAGTAGGCCCCTGATTCTTTCCATGATCTGCACTGAATATCTATATTCTGTTTCTCCTATATATCTATCTTCACTATCTTCTGGATGATCGAATATATCCCTGCTGTGGATATGATCACGCCGGTCATGATGATCCTTCCTGCCAGGGTCTCATACATAGGCGCTATGTAATCAGGCGCACAGAGATTGAGAAACAGGATCACTATTACCGGCATCACGAATATGATCATCCCTTCGCTTTTCTTTCTTTTGACAAGCTCCTCGACTTCACGTTCTATGGTCATTTTGTCTATGATCACACTAGCAGCTCTTGAAAGAGCTATTATCAGACTTGCTCCGGTGGTCTTGCAGATGGAATATATAGTCACAAAGTCGTACACATCTTCCGAACCGCTTGCCGCAGCAAGGTCCATAAGCACAGAAACATCATTTTCACGGCCGACCTCCATCCTTTCATATGCCTTGGCAAGCTCTCCAGCGAGAACGCAGCTGCTGCCATGTATGCTTCTGAGTGAAGGAATGGATTCTGCAATGGCGTCCTTCATGGATCTTCCGGCACCTATCGAAGTCGATGCCATGAAGAGAAAATCCTTGAATTCATCCATATATCTCTGTCTGCGCCTGTCTGCAAGGCTTGTCCTCACTGCAGACCTGATCCTGGGAATGAGAGGTATCATCACAACTGAGAAAAGAACATTTCTGTACATCAGGTATGAGATGACAAGCCCTGCAAGCGCAGAGGAAAGAATAATTATAGAGTTCTCATATCTATTAAGTTCGTACGTCCTCAGATCGATCATTGTTTTCCTTCATCATGTGCCCGTAACCTGCACGTATAAGCCGCTCCCTGTCCCTCAAAGGATTGCCTGTTGCAGTCAGGACACCCTGTTCTGTCGTTATATACAGGTAGTTAACGATATATTCTTCTCCGTCAAAACCTACCATTTCAGCTATTTCACTCGTTCTTCGTCTTCCATCCGCATCTCTTCTGAGATGAACGAAGATGTCAACGGCATTTGCTATCTGATTTCTTACCGAAGACACACTTACCTGCGAGTCTGTAAGATACATAGTTTCAAGTCTGTTCAGCATTCCACGTATAGAGTTGCCATGTCCCGTACTCATGCTGCCGTCATGCCCCGTATTCATGGCCTGTATCATGTCCACGACTTCTCTTCCGCGTACCTCTCCGACGATTATCCTGTCCGGTCTCATTCTCAGGCTGGTGCGTATGAGTCTCTCCATAGTCACTTCGCCCTTGCCTATGGAATTCGCGGCCCGGCATTCCATCTGCACCTTGTTATCCAGGTGTGTTATCTGGAGCTCTGCTGAGTCTTCTATGATGATGACTCTTTCTTTCGGGTCTATAGATGCCGTCAGCGCATTCAGAAATGTCGTTTTGCCCGATGATGTCCCGCCGCTTATAAATATGTTGTAACCGCTCCTTACGAGCGCTCTGAGGTCATCTGCGCACTCCTGCGTGATGCTTCCGTAGGAGATGAGATCATCCATCTCGATCTCCTTATCCCTGAACTTACGTATCGTGAGTATCGGGCCGTTAAGAGCTACGGTCCTGAGTACCCCGTTGACTCTGTATCCTGAAGGAAGCCTTGCGTCCACTATCGGGTTCGCTTCGTTTATTTCTCTGTGGACATCTGCAGCGAACATGCGGATTATCTCCTCGAGTTCTTCAGGAGATGTGAATGTGTCGTCCACCTGCACAAGCTCTCTGTTTCTCTCGATGAATATCATGTCAGGTCCGTTGACCATGATCTCATTTACAGCCGGATCGGTCAGAAGCGGCTGCAGGAGGCCATACCTTCCGGATACCCTGTCATATATAGAGGAAATGATCAGCTTCATCTCAGCTATCTCAGAGACCCGTGACAGTTCAGACCTGAAGAAGCATTCTTCGCATTTCTCACGTATATCGCCTTTGCCTGGAACACTGTCCCGCTCAGTTATCCATCTGCGTATGTCTCTGACTATTTCATCTATTTCTTTCCGGTATTTGAGTATTGTTTTTCTTTTCGTCAGTTCTTCCATATATCTCACTTATAAAGTCATCTATCCCGCGGGCTTCTGCTCCTGCATCCGCGCCGGATATATGGTGTATCTTTTCTGAATTATCCGATCCGATGAATGCTGCAGGATCCTCGATACGCCTTCCGCTCCCGAAGAAAAGTATGTTATCAGCCTTCCTGAGAATGCTCAGGTTGGTATCGCTGTAACATGAGCCGATATCCAGTATCAGCGTGTCAAAATGCCTGCTCATGCTCGTTATGAGGTCTGACAGATGACCGCGCCCGAGGGATGTCAGCGGATTGATGCCTCCCGGCAGCTTGAGACAGCTGATTCCATAGCTGTCTGTGAATGTGAATCCCTCAGGCGGATAGTCTCTTCCTTCATCGATAAAATACATGAGCTTGCGGAACCATCCGCCGCTGTCACCTTCTGCATCAGTCCGGTAATCATTTATGTAGCCGAGCGGAAGCACCAGTATTGAACCTCCATGCCTGTATGCTATCTGCCCCGCCAGGGTCCGGCATCTTACAGCAGACAGCTGATCAGCATCGCCTGCAACAGCTATAACTCTGGTCGCGGGTGTGATGGTCCCTGTATCTCCCGACCATGCGGAGTAGATAAGAGACAGCTCCGACATTATGGATATGAGGCTGCTGTATTTGAAGATAAGACGGCAGCCGGATTCAGGCATATTCTCCTGAATATATTTCACGTTATTTCCTTCATTCCCGTTCTCACAGTCCTTAAATACGGGCCTGAGTTTAGATCTCTCAACCGGGACAGGCGAAAGGAACAATGTACGCTCTTTTATCCTGGACAGAGACCTGCTCTCGATCTCTGACGGAAGTATGTCAGTCAGAATGACAGCGTCCTTTCTGATGCTTCCCGGTCCTGCGATCTCAATGAATACATCCTTGTCCATGTCTGCTATCATCTCTATCAGAGCATCACGGTATTCAGTATCACGCATCATCATTCCTACTCTCATCCGGCTCGCTCCTTTCCGTATTGGAACTATACCCCAGCAGAAACTTCAATTCAGTACAGATTTCGGCATCAAAATAACGCCGGAATCCGTTGGATTTCCGGCGTTTTGCGTTATTGCTGCTGATTACAGGCCTCTTTTATCTGCAAGTGCCCTCGGCACGTATGCCTTTACATGTGTCCCGTCTTCTTCGAACTCTTCGCTGAGCAGCTGTCCGTACTTTCTGATCTCTGCAATGACCGAAGCATCCTTATACGGAATGACTGTATCGATCATCACCCGGCTCTTCTTAAGTATCTCAGCCAGGGAATCATAGAAGTCATCAAGGCCCATCCCTGTCCTTGCAGATATCTTTACAGAAGCATCAGCTTCAAAGTCCCTGAATGCTCCGTCAGTCAGGTCGCACTTGTTCCATACAGTGATCACAGGCTTTCCCGTAATGTCCAGCTCCTTCAGAGTGTCCCTGACGACCTGCATGTGAAGCTCTGAATTCTCATCAGATGCATCCACAACCTGTAGTATTTTGCCTCCTCAAGAGTACTTCTGAAGGCATCTATGAGATTGTGCGGAAGCTTGTTTATGAATCCTACTGTATCTGTGAAAAGGACTGTCTGCCCGTCAGGCAGTACCGCAGTTCTCGTGGTAGGGTCCAGCGTCGCGAACAGCTTGTCCTCAGAGAGCACTTCCGAAGATGTGAGTCTGTTCAGAAGTGTCGACTTACCGGCATTCGTATAGCCGACGATCGCTGCAGTCGGAACTGCATTTGAGGATCTCTTCTTGCGGGTCGTATTCCGGGCACGTTTCATGTCCTCGATATCATCTGAGAGTATCTTGATCCTCTTCTGGATGACACGTCTGTCAGTCTCAAGCCTTGTCTCGCCCGGACCTCTTGTACCGATGCCGGCGCCAAGCCTGGACAGCGCATCTCCCATGCCCCTCAGCCTCGAGTATCTGTACCTCAGCTGCGCTATCTCTACCTGCGTTTTGCCCTCTCTTGTTGTCGCGTGTGCGGCAAAAATATCCAGGATAAGCATGGTCCTGTCGAGGACCTTGGAATCGATCAGGTCGGACAGATTCCGGAGCTGCGGCGGAGACAGCTCATCATCGCAGATGATGCCTGCCGCCTCCTGGACTTCAAGCATCTCACGGATCTCAAGCGCTTTGCCCTTGCCGATATACGTGCCTCTGTCCGGATGCTGCAGATTCTGAACCACCTGGCACGCAGTCTCGCCGCCCGCGGTATCCAGAAGCTCAGCCAGCTCATCGAGAGATCTCCATGCCTTCTCCTCATCGTCTGTCGAGACGGCGACGAGAATGTAGCGTTCTGCCTTTTCAATTCTCTCGTTAATTTCATTTATTCTCATGACAGTATGATAGCATACAAAAGCTGTCAAATTCTCGACTCTTAGAGTAAAATCTGATTAGTATGGATAAGCAGTACCACAGTGCAAAACGTTTATTATGTATATCGGTCATATTACTCGCAGCTGCGGGATTTCTTTCTGCTGCGTCAAAGATGGTCCCGGGCTTCGCGCAGTGGTACAGCACGACCGTATACCCTGTTATTCAGGGCACCCTTGGAATGCTTTCAGGTCTAGCTCCGTTCTCAGTTGCCGAGATTCTGTGCATCCTTCTTCCCATTCTGATAATCATTGACCTTATCGCAGTTATAAGAAGATCAGACAGGATCAGCAATTACCATCCTTTCAGACGGTTCGGTTCTCATCTACTGCTGCTGGTTTCCGTGCTGTTATTCATGTATGAGGCTAACTGTGGCGTCAACTACTACAGAGAGCCGTTCGTCGACCGCAAAGCATTCGAGTCAGCTTCTTTTACTGAAGAAGACCTCATAGAATTCTGCGAGTTTTCGATCAGCAAACTGCAGGAAAGTTCATCAGCAGTATCATCCGGCAGCACCTTCGATTACCCTGACAGATCAGCCCTCGCTGCTGAAGCTGTAAGATCAATGACAAAACTGTCGGCTGAGTCTTCTCCTGCCTTTAATGACTATACGGCTCTTTCCGGATTCTATCCGCAGCCAAAATATCTGACATTCATGTCGGGACTGTTCTCCGGCATGGGCGTCAGCGGCATATACTCGCCTTTCACGGTCGAAGCCAACGTAAATGGTGAGATGACAGGTCTTGAGAAACCGTTCACCTCATGCCACGAATTATCGCATCTGAAGGGTTTCATGAATGAAGGCGAAGCGAACTACATCGGATGGCTGGCCTGCATAGGTTCAGATGATCCTGCCTTCAACAGAAGCGGCTGGCTCATGGCATGGATATACGCCGGCAATTCCCTATACGGTATCGACCCGGAGAAGTATACCGAACTACGCAAAAAGCTCCCTGATGATGTCATCAGAGAGCTTGATGAAAACCATGAGTTCTGGCAGTCGCATGAGACGCGCGCGTCAGAAGTACAGGACCGTGTGAATGATGCATACCTTAAGTCCAACGGTCAGAAGGACGGCATTCAGACATACGGTCAGCTCACAACGCTGATGCTGATGTGGTACGGTGCAAAATAACAGCGCAGACAGTCCTTACTGTCATCTATTCAACTACGAATCCGTCTGTTGTGCCGTCCATACCGGCTGCATTGCCTTCGTCAGTATCTATATGCATGATTGCAAGCGATTCTTCAGGGTTAGTACGGATGACCACATCATCGAAAATCAGTGAACGCTCATCGGTCTTAATGCTGACCTTGACGATATCGTTCTTCTTAACGCCCCACTCAGCTGCTTCTCTCTCGCAGACATGGATGTGTCTCTTAGCGATGATAGCACCTTCTTCTGCATCATATTCACCGCAGTCACCGATGATCTTGATAGGAGCGCTGCCCTTTGTATCTCCGGAGATCCTGATCGGAGGCTCAACACCGAGCTTTCGCGCATCAGTCTTCGAGAGTTCGATCTGAACAGGTCTGTAAGGTCCGAGAATAGCGACTCTCTTCATCTCACTCTTAGGGCCGACGAGAGTGACTCTTCTTGCATCCACGAATGCTCCGCCGCCGGTCAGATCCTTGACCGAAGTCATCTCAGCATCCTCACCGAACAGCTTTTTGTATACTTCCTCAGACAGGTGTACATGTCTTGCAGATATTTCCACACTAACTTTCTTTTCCATTTCAGCGTCCTTTCTTTTGCAAATAGTAAGGGACAAACAATACCAATCCCTGCAT
The DNA here is from genome assembly GCA_900315485.1 of uncultured Eubacteriales bacterium. GTDB lineage: Bacteria > Bacillota > Clostridia > Peptostreptococcales > Anaerovoracaceae > Crickella. Next base: position 24,423 of record OMZI01000012.1, read on the forward strand.
CATCTGTCCCGTTTAGTATTTTAACGCTATTCACTCTGTGTGTCCACTCTCATCCAGTCTCTGATCCAGTCTGTATGCGTCGCCGCATAGAAGATCAAAATGTACACCGTTTATGTTATCTGTTCTTATGGCAGCCTGGTCCTTGCCGGCATGCTGTTGTATACCGGAATGATGAACCCGAGGGATTCCTTGTCGATCCCAAGCTTTGCGTAGGATGTTTTGGTAATATGAGCTTCGCTGTACGGAGCCATGATATTGGTCATGTACTGATGTGTTCCGGCGTTCTTGAGGCCGTTGGCCACATTGAATCTCTGCAGGTAGATAGTGTTCTGGTTCTTGTTGATGTATCCGCTTGCGAGATATGATGCTCCGCCGTTTACAGCCTTGGCAGGTGTTGTCCATCCCTGCTTCTTGGCATATGCCAGGCCCTGAGCTACAGGGTTGGATCCGTATGCCCCGATATTGAACGGGTTGTATACGACGGTGCCGCCGGATTTTGAACCGTTCACTGATGCACTGTCTCCGCCAGTCTCCTGTCTGACTCTTGCAGCAAGGAATACAGGGCTGATCTTATACGTTTTGCCTGCAGCCATGAATACATTCGCGTTGAAGCCGTAGCTTGCCAGCTTGGTGCCGCTTATGATCTTGTTTACAACGCTTACTGTCTGATACTCACCCTGGTATGCCAGGTTCTCAAACATATAGATCCTGTCCTCATTGAGGAAGTTCCTCGGATCCATATAGTAAGCTACGACAGTCGTGTTAGCATTGTACCAGCCAGGCTCGGCCTGACTTCTGTAAGTCGTTGACCTGTACGATGACGGATAGCTCTTCTGTACGAGAGATACGTTCTTGGCGGTCTCTTTCTTCAGTACGTCATTCCAGTTCAGATCTGTCTTCTGTGCCACGAATACCCAGTTAGGATGCGCTGCATGAAGGGCTCTGAGGCTCTTCTTGTAATCCTCAGGGAAGCCCTGTCTTGTAAGGTAGGACTCAAACTGTGCATTGGACAGTGTGTTGATCGCTCCTGTTGTGGAGGTGACGACCTGAGTGACCTGCGCCGGTGACGGCTGCGCTGAGCTTCCTGAACTTGAAGAGCTCTCATAATTTACAGCGCTTGCAGTGCTGATAACGCCTCCCGTTTTGACGGACTGAGAGCATACAAAGCTGAATTTTCCGTTGTGATAGATCCTGTACCAGACTTTGCTCCTGCCTCTTGTCGAATAAACAGGTCTCGAGTCAAGATAGATCGTTACCTTGGTGCCCTTCTTGAGAGTACCTGCCTTCTTCATCCTGGTACCAGGTCCTTTGCGGATATTGACCTTGCTTTTGATCGTACCGGATACCAGTGAGTACTGCACATTGTCTACAAGATCAGCACGTATATAGCCTTTCTTGCCGTTTGATGCCTTGACATAGTACCAGATCTTGCTCTTTGAGGTGCTTGTCTTGCTCTTGTATATCTCCCTGTAGATAGTCAGTGAAGTGTTGTTGGCAAGTGTAGCAACTTTTCCGGAACTGGTCGTAGACGACTTCCTCAGATGTGCTCCGCCCGAGGCATTGACCTGACCTATGGCCTCAGGACTTGCAGCAGCAAAAGTATGTGCTGATAGTATCAGCATCATACCTGCCAGCAACATCACTATGACCAGGGCATGGATCATCCCTTTTCTGTGAAGATTTAACGATGTGAATTGTTTCATAATCCCAAAAGCTCTACCTTCCTAGTGTTAACTCTGCTGCATGAATCTGTTCTCATGAACGAAGAGTTCCTCCAGCGGCAGACCGAGAAGGTCGGCCAGATCAAGGGCGAGTTCAAGCGACGGCGTGCATCTGCCGTTTTCAATCGAGCTGATCGTCTGTCTGCTTACTCCGAGCATGTCAACAAGGTAGCTCTGCCCTATTTTCTTTTCTCTGCGAATCTGTGCTAATTTGTTTTCCATAATATCTACCTATCCTGTCGCAAAACAATAACTGCCCCGGGACGCATATAACCTCCCGAGATTAAGTGTTATCGTCATTCTAGGCATCGGGGTATTCAATGTAAACGAATCTTTACAGGTATTAAGCCGTACCTTAACAGCTTTAAAGAAGAGTGTTTTAAGGCAAAAGAAAAGATCCTGAACTTGTCAGGATCTTGGGTGGTGCCCAGACTCGGAATTGAACCAAGGACACGGAGATTTTCAGTCTCCTGCTCTACCAACTGAGCTATCTGGGCATATTGTCTGGTGGGCCATCTTGGGGTCGAACCAAGGACCGACCGGTTATGAGCCGGTTGCTCTAACCTCTGAGCTAATGGCCCACGAGAGTCTGAGAAATTGGTCGGGGTGGCAGGATTTGAACCCGCGGCCCACTGGTCCCAAACCAGTTGCGCTACCAAACTGCGCTACACCCCGATTAAATATTCTCAATGGTCGGGGTGGCAGGATTTGAACCCGCGGCCCACTGGTCCCAAACCAGTTGCGCTACCAAACTGCGCTACACCCCGAAAGTGATAACATATTCAATGAATTGGCAGGGGCAGTAGGACTTGAACCCACGGCACGCGGTTTTGGAGACCGCTGCTCTACCAACTGAGCTATACCCCTATAAAATGGCGGAGAAGATGGGATTCGAACCCATGCTGCCCTTATCGAACACTAACGGTTTAGCAAACCGTCCTCTTCAGCCACTTGAGTACTTCTCCATAGCTGCAAAAACGTTCACCAGTATGATCTTGGCGGAGAGGGTGGGATTCGAACCCACGGTCCCTTGCGGGATCACTGGTTTTCAAGACCAGCTCCTTAAACCACTCGGACACCTCTCCACAAACATAGCCGGGATAAGGTGAATTGGTGACCCATCGGAGACTCGAACTCCGGACACCTTGATTAAAAGTCAAGTGCTCTACCGCCTGAGCTAATGGGTCACAACTGGCTGGGGTAGCAGGACTCGAACCTACGAATGACAGAGTCAAAGTCTGTTGCCTTACCGCTTGGCTATACCCCATTAACAGGATAGTCGTCAAACCGTAGTAAAAAAAATTGGTGAGCCCACAGGGATTCGAACCCCGGACACACGGCTTAGAAGGCCGTTGCTCTATCCAACTGAGCTATGGACCCACGATGCCCAACTATGTGTTTTAAAAAAATGGAGCGGATGATGAGAATCGAACTCACGCTATCAGCTTGGAAGGCTGAAGTTCTACCATTGAACTACATCCGCAAAAGTGGAGCGGAAGACGAGATTCGAACTCGCGACCCTCGCCTTGGCAAGGCGATGCTCTACCCCTGAGCCACTTCCGCACATCGAAAGCTGAGCTAACGGATTTACAGTCCGCCCCCTTTGGCCACTCGGGAATCCCTCGAAATTTGTGTATATAGTCATCCGGCAGTTGGGTCACCGGAAAACTGGCAATTACTATTATGTGATTTTCATCCGGAAGATGCAAGTACTTTTTAATAAACTTGCATCTCCGGATTCTTGGAGCTGATGGAGGGAATCGAACCCCCAACCTGCTGATTACAAATCAGCTGCTCTACCGTTGAGCCACATCAGCAAAATGGCGACCGGGAACGGGCTCGAACCGTCGACCTCCAGCGTGACAGGCTGGCATTCTAACCAGCTGAACTACCCGGCCACTTGTGGTGGACGCAATAGGGCTCGAACCTATGACCCCCTGCTTGTAAGGCAGGTGCTCTCCCAGCTGAGCTATGCGTCCGCGTCCGTCTCTTTTTTTGACGCCCTATTATATTAGCACAGCACCTATAGCGTGTCAATCATTAATTTGACAAATTTTCAAAGTCTGATCCTTATGAGATTCTTTTCCTCTGACAGGATCTTCGCCTGCCCGCTTGTCAGGTTGGTCATCATGCCGCGGACCTCCCCTTCGTCCTCTGCAAGACATCTTATACCTGCTCTGACTACATCTGAGTATTCAGGATCCACGATCTCGAACTTCCACTGTCCTGCTCCGGTTCCCATTCCTGAACCTGCCATGTTCTGAAGCTTGCTGAGATATGAATAATCGAATTCATATCTAATTAGGGCGCTCTCCATGACATCACATACGCCTGCAGCCTCAATGCCCAGCTTCGCAGATGCTGTATACGCCCTTGCAAGGCCGCCTGTGCCGAGTTTTATGCCTCCGAAGTATCTTGTTACTACTACAGCAAGATTGGTGAGTCCTTCGCCGGCTATCAGCTTCAGCATCGGAAGACCCGAGGTGCCGCTTGGCTCGCCGTCATCGCTCGCCCACTGTACCTCCTGTTTTGCCCCTACGATGATCGCAGGCACATTGTGAGTCGCATCCCTGTACTCTTCCTTGACAGATGCGACATATTCTTTTGCCTCATCCAAAGAAGCCACAGGCATCGCATGCGCGATGAACCTGGACTTCTCCACTATGTATTCAGCTTCACCGTATTGGTATATCGATTTATATAAAGTCATTAAAGCTCTTCGAGAATTATCACCTGAAGATTATATACATAATGCTTACAGGATATACTTATCTACGTCTACTTCCTTGACCTTCTCATGCAGCTTCTCCTGCACCATCTCTCTGTCTACCACAACATCTGTGATCGAAGGGTCAGGCAGGCTGTAGCTGATATCCTCGAGCAGGATCTCAAGGATTGTATGGAGTCTTCTGGCTCCGATGTTCTCTGTCTCCTCGTTCATGAGATAAGCCAGGCTTGCGATCTCATCGATGCCGTCTTCAGTGAACTCAAGATGGACTCCTTCTGTCTCCAGAAGTGCCTTCTGCTGCTTGGTTACAGCGTTCTCAGGAACTGTGAGGATCTTCTTGAAGTCTTCCTTGTCGAGATTCTTCAGCTCAACGTTAATAGGGAATCTTCCCTGAAGCTCAGGAATGAGGTCTGAAGGCTTGGAAACATGGAAAGCACCTGCTCCTATGAAGAGCATGTGATCGGTCTTCACAGGGCCGTATTTCGTGTTTACAACGCTTCCTTCGACTATCGGAAGGATATCCCTCTGAACGCCCTCTCTGGATACGTCAGCGCCAGATCTCATCGAATTGCCGCTTGCGATCTTATCGATCTCATCTATGAAGATGATCCCGTTCTGTTCAGCGTTCTGGAGAGCCTCGTCAGTCACCTGATCCATATCGATCAGCTTCTGCGCTTCCTGCTCTTTGAGGATCCTTCTTGCATCCCTGACTTTGCATTTCTTGCGCTTTGTCTTCTTAGGCATCATGCTGTCGAAGATATTGCCGATAGCGATCATGCCTTCGTTCTGCATGTCGAGCTGGTTGGTCTTAGGAACATCATCGACTTCGATCTCGATGAGCTGTTCTTCAAGAGCGCCGCTCTTAAGCTGCTCTCTCACCTGCTCCCTTGCCATCTGTATATCAGAGTACTCCTGGCTCTGCTCGTACTGAGCCTTCTGCTTCTCTTCGTACTCCTGCTTCTGAGTCTTGTAACCGAGGTTGCCGAAGATATTGCCGAGCTGCACTCCGCTGCCCTGCTTCTCCTCAGGTCCGCCCGGGATGATAGCCTTGACGATGATGTCCTCAGCTATCTTCTCAGCTATCTCAGAGTTCTCATCCATCCTCTTCTGCTTGCTGAGTCTCATGCTGGCCTCAACAAGGTCTCTGATCATGGAGTCTACATCACGGCCGACATATCCGACCTCTGTGAACTTTGTAGCCTCGACCTTGACAAAAGGAGCATCCATGAGCTTGGCAAGTCTCCTTGCGATCTCAGTCTTTCCTACACCGGTAGGTCCCATCATAAGGATGTTCTTAGGAAAGATCTCTTCTCTCATCTCTTCAGACAGGAGGCTCCTTCTGTAGCGGTTCCTGAGAGCGATCGCTACGTACTTCTTGGCCTCGTCCTGGCCGATGATGTATTTATCAAGCTCCGCAACTATCTGCTTAGGAGTCATGTTCTTGATATTGTCTGCCATTATTCTGCCTCCCCGAGCTTCTCAACTGTGATATTGTCGTTGGTGAAAACGCAGATGCTCGATGCGATCTCAAGTGACTTTCTTACGATAGTCTCTGCATCGAGATCTGTATTGTCGTACAGAGCGACAGCTGCCGAATATGCGTAGTTCCCGCCTGATCCGATGGCTACTACATCCTTGTCCGGTGCAATGACTTCACCATTTCCGGAGATGACAAGGAGATCCTCGGCATCAGCAACTATCATGAGGGCTTCAAGGTTTCTCATGGCCTTGTCGGTCCTCCAGTACTGAGCGAGATCAACAGCAGCCCTCTTGAGGTTGCCTGCGTGCTCTCCGAGCTTGTTCTCGAACTTCTCTGTCAGGTTGAATGCATCAGCAACCGAGCCGGCAAAACCTGTCAGCACTTTGTCCTTATAGATCTTCTTGACCTTCTTGGCGCCGTTCTTCATTATCGTCGACTGGCCCATAGTTACCTGCCCGTCGCCGCCGATCGCAATGTCTCCATCCGGTCTTCTGACGCAGCAGATCGTTGTTGCATGGAATTCTATCATTTCTTATCCTTTCATGATGCGATGTGTCATTAGGGACGGTCCTTTTTGACACATTTTCAGATAGTTTATCTATTTTTCTCTGTACTTGCATTCAGGGTTGGAGCACTTTATGCTCGCATTTCTGCCCTTGCTCTCAACCAGCATGGATCCGCAGTCAGGGCACATCCTGCCTACAGGCTTGTCCCAGTAGGACACGTCACATTCAGGATAACCGCTGCAGCCATAGAATACTTTGCCTGACTTTCTGCCTCTCTTCTCCACGATCTCCTTGCCGCACTTAGGGCACATGATACCCGTGGACTTGATTATAGGCTTGGTGTTCTTACACTCAGGATATCCCGTGCATGCGAGGAAGTTTCCGAATCTGCCTTCCTTGATAGCCATAGGGCGTCCGCAGAGTTCGCATACCTCATCAGAGAGGACGACTTCCTTCTCTATTCTCTCGACTTCCTCATCAGCTCTCTTCAGCTCTTCACTGAAACCCTTATAGAAGTCTGCTATGATGCTCTTCCAGTCTGCATCTCCCAGCTCTATGCTGTCGAGCTTGTCCTCCATCTCACCGGTGAACTGTACGTCAACTATATCCGAGAAGTAATCCTGAAGGATACCGATGACATCGAATCCGAGCTTGGTAGGCTGCAGGCTCTTCTTGACTCTCTTGACGTATCTCCTTGTTATAAGCACGGAAATAATGGAGGCATAGGTACTCGGCCTGCCGATATTCTTATCTTCCATCTCCTTGACAAGACTTGCCTCAGTGTATCTTGCAGGCGGCTGAGTGAACTTCTGCTCTGTAATGAGCTTCTTAAGATCGAGAACATCACCCTCACTGATCTCAGGTACCGTAACTTCACTGTCTCCGGCCTGGCTCTTGTATACTTTGCGCCAGCCGTCGAATGTCATCCTTGATCCGTTGGCCCTGAACTCATATCTGCCGTTCTCTATATCAACAGAAACAGTATCGAATTTTGCCGCTGCCATCTGTGAGGCAACGAATCTCCTCCAGATAAGGTCATACAGCTTGTACTGTTCAGCAGTCAGTGAATCCTTGATCATATCAGGTTCAAGGCTTATATCCGAAGGTCTGATCGCCTCGTGTGCATCCTGCATTGCCTTGTTCCTGTTGGCATAGTGGTTATTGGCTGTATACTCTTCTCCGTATTTCTCACGGATGAAGCCCTTTGCCATTCCTCTCGCCTGGTCGGAAACTCTGACTGAGTCTGTTCTGATGTATGTGATGAGACCTCTTGCTCCGATACCCTTGAGAGTCACGCCCTCATAGAGCTGCTGAGCTATCTGCATGGTCCTTGCTGTCTGGAATCCGAGCCTTATCGAAGCTTCCTGCTGCAGGCTTGAAGTAGTGAAAGGTGCATATGGCTTAGTCTGCCTCTTGCCTTCCTTGATCGTCTTTACGATATATCTGCCGCCTTCAAGCTCAGCCTTTATCTTTTCAGTCTGCTCTGCCGATGTGACCTTGGCCTTCTTTCCGCTGATCTTACTCAGCTCCGCTATGAACTTTTTACCAAAATCAGCTGCAATATACCAGTACTCCTCCGGTATGAATGCATTGATCTCGTTCTCTCTGTCACAGATGAGCTTGAGAGCAGCTGACTGCACTCTTCCTCCGGAAAGGCCTCTGGATACCTTCTTCCACAGGAGTGGGCTTATCTGATAGCCTACGAGTCTGTCGAGAACTCTCCTCGCCTGCTGTGCATCAACAAGAGCGCGATCTATAGGCTTAGGATCCTTGATCGCCTCCTGTACCGTCTGCTTGTTGATCTCATTGAACATTACTCTGCAGTCTGCATTCTCATCGAGTCCGAGAAGATATGCAAGATGCCAGGATATCGCCTCTCCTTCACGGTCAGGGTCGGTAGCGAGAAGGACGTTCTTAGCGGACTGTGCTTCCTTCTTGAGATCCTTGATCGTCTGTGCTTTGCCTCTTATGTTTATATACTCAGGTTCAAAATTGTTATCCACATCAACGCCGAGCCTGCTCTTAGGCAGATCCCTAACGTGTCCGACGGAAGCCATTACCTTGTACTTTGACCCGAGATATTTACTTATTATCTTGGCCTTCGAAGGAGACTCAACAACAAGAAGAGTCTTGTCAGGAGCTTTCTTCTTAGCAGTCTTTCTGGTCGTCTTCTTTGCGGCCGTTTTCTTTGCAGTTGTCTTAGTAGCTGCTGTTGCCATAAATGTTTCTTCCTTATATATATGTAAAATGTCTTTCGGGAAAATACTTTACTATCCTGTGTATCATTTTGCAAGAAAATTTTTCTTCACGCAATATATACTTTGCCTGCATACGTACTGAAGATACCTTTGATTTCCATGACCGTGACCAGCGCATTCAGTGATCCGGCGCTCATGCCGGTATCCTCTGCAAGCCGGTCAAGAGGAGCACCGTTGTATCTCGCAGCAGCATCATACACACGTCTTTCATCCGCGCCAAGCTGCATGACAGGATCACTTGTTTTGCCCGGATCGATCCCGATGTGCCTTATGAGATCATCTATTACCACGAGCGGAAAGGCTCCGTCTCTTATGAGAAGATTACACCCGATGCTGAACTGGCTGTTGATGTTGCCCGGCACTGCATATACAGGTCTGCCCTGCTCCATAGCATGCTGTGCTGTTATAAGAGAGCCGCTGTTGACATTGGCTTCAATTACTGCTGTGCATTTACTCAGCCCGCTTATGATCCGGTTCCGCCTCGGGTACTTGTACTTCTCTGCCGGCTCATCAGGCTCATATTCACTGAGAACAAGCCCGCCCTTCTCAAGTCCTCTCATCATCAGAGCATAGTTCCTCTTCGGAGCCATTCTGTTTATTCCGCTCGCCAGCACACCTATAACTCTGCCGCCTGCATCAAGAGCCCCTTCATGCGCGAATGCATCTATCCCGTATGCCAGTCCTGAGACAACCGGGATACCGCATTCGCCAAGTCTCCTGCCGACCATCTCCGCAACCGTTTTGCCGTATAGCGTGTATTTGCGTGATCCAACCACAGAGACTGACATCTCTTGCAGAAGAGATATGTCGCCTGCACAGTACAACTGTTTGGGCGGATCCGGTATGTCTCTCAGTAAGTCCGGATACTCATGCGAGGTTATATCTATTCTCTCGATATCTTTAATGGTACTCATCTTTTCCACCTATTGATTTATCAATGCGTTAATGATATATTACACATGCGAGCAGAAGGCTTCGAAATGCTCTTGCGAAAGTGAGAGAGGTTAAGCCTCTGGTCGCTTTTTTATTTCTACTCTATGTAAATGGAATCTGTTTTTAATTTCCGTTTTCTTAATATCAAATCCTACGATACATTCCGTTCCCAATACTTCAGTTTCCGTTTCGAGATAATCATATTTTGATGTTTTCCCTTCGTGATAATTATCTATATTAGAATCTCTCACAGTAGCTTTTCTAAGCAGATCAGGTATCTCAGTTACAGTTGCCAGTTTTGCAATTTTAAACCACCTGGGTAGGTACTCATAGTGTCTCTTATCCCCAAAGGTCTCTTTTATCCCTCTTTTCCCGACATCAACAGCCATTCCATTTTCTTTAATCAGGACCTCACCATAAAATTCCTCAGGTAGTGTGGCTAATACTCTTTTCTGGACATGAATGTAATCATTGATTCTTGTAATTCCAAAATACTCTAGAACCTCATGTTCCTGCTGAATGTAATCATCATTTGTCTTCATATTTAATTCTCTGTATCACTCATTTACTTGATCGAGCATTCTATAGCTTAAGGCCTCTGCAAGGTGCTCTTCATGTATCTCTCTGCTGCCTGCAATATCTGCAATCGTCCTTGCAACCTTCAAGGTCTTCTTATATGACCTTGGTGTCATCTTAAGAGCATCATAAGCCCTCTTCATGAACTTCTCCTCAGCTGGCCCCAGCGCGCAGTACATATCTATCTCACTTTCAGACATGTCAGCGTTATACCCTGTTCTCCCGTTTCTATGGGCAAAACTAATTGCTCTCTCAACACTGATACGGACGCTGGCTGAATTCCGTCCATCTCCTTCTAATGGTCCTTCAGTCCTGAGGTCTTCGAACTCGACCTTCTCCATGCTGATGCGCATATCTATCCTGTCCATCATAGGACCGCTGAGCTTCTTTCTGTAGCGTTCAAGCTGTGCTTCTGAACACTTGCACATCCTTTTGCTGTCTCCGAAGTATCCGCAGGGACAGGGATTGGCCGCCATCACCAGCTGGAAATTGCAGGGAAAGACATAGCTGTCCCCCTTTCTGAAGTGGACTATCTTCTTCTCTTCAATAGGAGTTCTCAGAGCCTCAATGGTATTCGTATCGTATTCACAGACCTCATCCATGAAGAGGACACCATTATGAGCAAGAGTGATCTCTCCCGGCACAGGAATGCTGCCGCCACCGACCAGGCCTGCTCTCCCTATAGTGCAGTGAGGATTCCTGAAAGGCCTTGTCAGCAGATCTTTCTGCGCGCGCGTCTTGCCTGCGGCTGAATATATCACTGCGGTCTCCAGGCACTCATCCTCAGTCATCGGCGGCATAATGCCCGGGAGTCTGCTTGCCAGCATCGTCTTGCCGCATCCCGGGCTTCCTACCATAAGGATTCCGTGTCTCCCTGCCACAGCGATAGTAAGAGCTCTCTTGGCGTTTTCCTGTCCTTTTATATCAGCAAAGTCTCCGGTTGAATGGCCAGCACTGGCTTCGATCACAACACCGTCCTCATCAACAGCTATACTGATGCTTTCTGCATTTCCTCCGCCGTTGATAATCTCAATGCATTCCGCCAGACTCCTCACCGGATATATTTCCAGTCCGCTCACAAGAGATGCTTCCGCTGCATTCTCTGCAGGTATTATCACCTTTCTGATCCCTGCGTCCTTCATGCATATGATCATAGGCAGCACACCGCTGACACCGAGCACGCGACCCTCAAGTGACAGTTCACCTATGATCCCGTATTCCCATGCTTTGACCGCATCTATATATGCACAGGAAGCCAGCACCCCTGCCGCGATCGGCAGATCAAGACCGCTGCCGTTCTTTCTGAGGCTTGCCGGTGTCAGACTGACCGTTATCCTGCCGCGCGGATATTCAAGATCAGAATTGATTATCGCACTCTTGATCCTCTCCCTTGACTCCATGACCATTGTTGAAGCAAGTCCAACTATGTATATCCCCGGCAGGCCCCTGGCAATGTCCGTCTCTACATATACTTCTGTCCCCTCAACACCTCTGAATACTGCTGTATGTATCCTGCTGAACATGGCTCCCTCCTATATACAATCCTCAATAAGGTTGAAAGTAACCTCCGCCACATCGATGGAGTACGCCCTCCACATAAGTCTCCTCCTGGCCATGTATATCTCTGCCGAGCGCCTGATCGTGTTCTGCTTCTCTTCAGTAACGGCATCCGCCGGATATCCGTATTCATCGCTCGTCCTGGTCTTGACCTCTATAAAATGGACTACCCCGTCCCTGGCTGCGATGATATCTATCTCTCCTATTCTTGTGCGGTAGTTCCTCTCGAGTATCATGTAGCCTTCATCCTCAAGGATCTTTGCAGCGAATTCCTCGCCGGCATTTCCAACCATCTTGCAGTATCTTCTCATGATCCACCTCCGGCTCAATTCTCAATAATCCCATACTCATGTGACGCCTTTTCACTTCCGGGTACGTAATGGTAGCATCCATCTGAAAATGTGTCGAACAGAATAATCACGGTTTCCTGCATAAATCACACCTTTGTAAAAAAGTGCAAAACAAAACAGCGGTTATCCGCCATATTCCGCAGAAAACCGCTGTTACCAGCCTATAAAACCGTCGGTGTCATTCAGTCACAAAGCACGAACTTCTCTATAGCCTTAGCCACTCCGTCCTCGTCATTTGATGCAGTTACATAGTCTGCATGCTCCTTGGTGCCGCCCCATGCATTTCCCATTGCTACTCCGAGACCGGCGTATTCTATCATGCCGATATCATTAGGAGCATCACCGCAGCACATGAGTTCAGAGCGGTCGACTCCGAGCATCTTAGTCAGCTCCTCAAGAGCATCCTTCTTACTCGTCTTAGGTCCGCCGATCTCGAGATTGTTAGGAAAAGATGACGTGATATTGGCTTCCGGTATAGCTTCTATCTCCGCCCTTGCTGCTTCAAGCATTTCAACGGTCCTGAAGCTGAAGTTCACGTTCTCTATACGGTCCGCATTCTCAAGCATGACCTCTACGAGATTTTTGAGAGGCTTGCGGCTCCACAGAAGATACTCAGCGCTCCTGTACTCGCAGCCGTACTTCTTTATCTGCTCATAGAAGTCATAGTCCATATATGCCTGTCCGTCGTAGAAGAGCTCAAGCTGCACATCCATTTTCTTCGCGAGCTCAGCGATTCTCTTTATAGCTGCTTCGGACAGGAAAGAGTCAAACACGGATTCCCCTGTCTTTATATAGTTGATATGCGCACCATTGGATGTGATCGCATATTCTATCCACGGGATCTCAGTAACGTTGTCAGGAAGCGATGTGAAAGGTCTTCCTGTAGACACTACGATGTGCACGCCTTTTTCAGCAGCCTTTCTGAAAGCCTCAAGTGTTCCCGGTGTTATTTCTCTTTTGCTGTTCAGCGCCGTTCCATCAAGGTCAAGCGCTACCATCTTAATGCTCATTATTGTCCTTACTCCTTATCGTGATGATAACGGGGACGGTTCTCACTGTCATCATTATGTGTCAAAAAGGGCCTTACCCGATGACACATTGTTAATTCGAAATCATTGTACACATTTAATTCGGATTTTGATTGAAAATAACTATTCTTAGTATTACAATCTGTGGGTGCATCATGCACACCAGCATTGCAGATTATATATCTCATAAACAGATATTGCAAATACACAAGACATAGTTACATATAACCACAACGGAGCAACAGACATGAAAGTAGCTATACTCGGAGCAGGAAAGCTCGGAATAAGGATCACGGAAGCCCTTCTGGACGGCGATTATGATATCACGCTTGTCGACACTAATGAGGACAAGCTGAATGCGCTTTCCCAGCAGTACGATGTGATGACAGTCACAGGTGATGCCAAGACAGTTGAGCTGTTAAGACAGATCAATGTCAGCACATTTGATTTTCTTTTCAGCTGTACTACATCTGACGACACCAATATACTTGCAGCATCCTTTGCAAAGTCGCTCGGCTGTCCTAAAGTCGCAGCCAGAGTAAGGGATCCTGAGCATATGAGCCAGATGGATTTCATCTGCGATCACATGAACATAGATTTGCTTGTAAACCCGGATACTCTCATCACATCTGAGATTTACCGCTATCTTATCGAAAAGTACACACTGAGCAACGGAATCTATACATCCAAAAATATCGGACTTATAGAGTTCGAGGCTTCGCGTTTCCCTCAGATAGTCGGACTCAACCTCATCAAATTCCGTGAGATCGTGCCTAATATGATAATGGTCGCTATCTCGCGCGGAGGAAAGCTTATCATCCCTCACGGCAACGATGTCATCAATCCGGGAGATCTGCTCTACCTCATGGGTAACAAGCAGGATGTATTCTCTCTTGCCAAAACTGTTCATGCTAGGCTCAGATCCTCTGACGCCCGCAAGGTCATGATCATCGGCGGAGGCAAAACGGGTTACTATCTTGCGAGAAGACTCGCAGAGTACGGCTCACAGGTCAAGATCGTAGAGAAGGACAAGAAGCGCTGCCACTACCTCTCCGAGCGTCTCAGAAACGTAATGGTACTGAACGGTGACGGCGCTGACATTTCCCTTCTTGAGGAAGAAAACTTCGAGCAGATGGACGCCTTCGTTACAGCAACAGGATATGACGAGGAGAACATCCTTCTCGCTCTTACAGCCAAGAATCACGGTGTTGAAGACGTCATCTCCAAAATAAGCCACGAGAGTTACAATGACCTCATTTCTACTCTGGATCTCGACATGGTTCTGAATCCGCTTGACATAACAGCATCCACAATGCTGAGAACGATCAGAGGAAGCAAGCGTGTCATCTCATCTGTCCTGCTCCAGGGTCAGGCTGAACTGATGGAATTCTATGTTGACAAAGGGATGAGCTGCACCAACATACCTCTGAAGGATTTCAAGCTGCCTGAATACATCATCGTTGCAGCTGTCCACAGAGGGCTTGAGACGATCATACCTGATGGTAATACAAGGATGCTCCCTGGCGACAGAGTAGTCATCGTATGCCTGGTATCTCATATAGGATATGTAGAAAAGCTGTTCAAGCAGTCAACATTCCTTCACAAGCTTCCGTAAGCTGTTACAGGCGGCAATTATAAATGAAGAAAAACGTTCTCGGTTTTTATGGATATTTTCTCATTTTTCTGGCAGGGTGCCTTATGGTTCCCCTCCTTGTTGCTTTATTGTACGGCGAAAATGACTGTGCCGTATCATTTCTTGTATCAATTGTCCTATGCGCCCTGCCGGGAATAATCATTTACAGCAGGAACAGCACAGGATTTCAGGAAGGCCGACTCAAGGCCAGATACAGCTATCTTATAGTCACATCATCATGGATCATCGCTTCCGTCGCAGGAGCGCTTCCGTATGTTATCTCCGGAAGCATCCCGGATTTTGCGGAAGCTTTTTTTGAGACCTGCTCAGGGTTCTCGACGACAGGCTCGACCATTCTTCAGGAAATAGAATCACTTCCAAAGTCTATTCTCTTCTGGCGCTGCGCTACGCAGTGGCTCGGCGGCATGGGAATAATAGTTCTGTTCGTTGCGCTGCTTCCGAATTTCGGCATCAAGGCTCAGAACATTGCCGGCGCAGAGACCCCGGGGCCTATTTCAAGCAAAGTGTCTGCAAGGTTTTCTGAGACTGCGCGTCTTATGTACATGGCATATATCATACTCACGGGTGTTCTTGTACTTCTCCTGCTGCCGGGCGGCATGAGTTTCTATGATGCAGTATGTCATGCTATGACAGCTATGGCTACAGGTGGATACTCCACATACAATAACGGGATCGCTCATTTCAACAGCTACTATATCTACTGGGTGCTGACCGTCTTCATGTTCATAGCAGGAACCAACTTCAACCTGTTCTTTGTAGCCATTCAGGGCAGTCCGCGCAAAGCTCTTGCCGATGAAGAGTTCAGGTTCTATCTCCTGACTGTCATAACAGCTGTTGCTCTTGTAGTCATCTCTCTCATGACCGAAGGCGGTTATACGGATTTTGGAGCAGCACTTACTGATTCAGCATTTCAGGTAGTGACTCTGATGAGTACTACAGGCTATGCAACAGCAAATTACATAGAGTGGCCGGCATTTGCACAGATGATACTGGTCCTTCTGATGTTCACTGGTGCGAGCAGCTCATCGACTGCCGGAGGAATCAAAGAGATAAGGATCCTTATTTTCCTGAGGATGATCAAATTCGAAGTAAAACGGCTCCTCCATCTGAATATCGTAGACGATATCCGCTACAACGGACGCAGGATGATGCCTGAGACACTGACTTATATAATGACATTCATGACGACATACATACTCACCCTTGTTGCCGGCACCCTTCTCATTTCGCTTACAGGTGAAGGCAACCTCGTGTCTAATTTCACCGCTGTCCTTACCTGCATCAGCAATGTAGGACCGGGACTTGACATGGTGGGTCCTGAGTGCAACTTCCACTTCTACTCAACATTCAGCAAGTATGTGCTGTCGTTTATAATGCTTGCAGGAAGGCTTGAACTATCTACCTTCTTTATAATTTTCACACGTTATTTCTGGAAACCTGACAGAGTATGAAACTGACCAACAACAGAAAATTCTTCCTGAATATCTTCTCTGCGGTCATGATCGCATACGGTATCGCTGCGATGCCTTCTGTTTTCGCGGCTCTGTATTTCGGTAATGACAGATCACTGATACCACTTGCGATAGTATCATCAGCAACGATCATATGCGGAATCATCATACGTCATTTATATGACCTGAATGCCTCCGTTGTCCGCCCGAGGATGAACTACATGGCTGTTATGATGAGCTGGCTTGCCTCCATAGCGCTGACATCTGCGGTCTTCTATTTCAGCGTGGCTGAGTTCTCTGTAACGACTGCGATATTTGAGGCAACAGCATGCCTCACAACTACAGGTGTCGGAAATCTCGGAATAGAAAGCCTGCCTGAATCACTCATGCTGTGGCGTTCAGTCCTGAGCTGGCTCGGAGGAGTCGGGATAATACTCATCGCTTTCAGTTTCATTTCAGGGAGACAGCTCAGCGGCCGCGCTCTTGTATCCGTTGAAGTTCCGGGGCCGGATTTTCTAAAGTCCACACAGACCTTCAGATACACATACAGGCATATTATCAGACTTTACGCAGTCCTTACAGCGGTTCATTTTGTGCTGCTGTGTATTGCAGGCATGACACCTTATACTTCCCTTCTGACAAGCCTGAGCAACATCAGCACTGCCGGGCTGCAGCATATCAGCAACGGTGATATAACAGCACTTCCGGGAACCCAGAAGGCGATCATCGTCTTTTTCTCGTTCATTTCGTCGCTCAACGTCTCATTCCTTCTGATGATGTTCTTCCGGAGATCTTTCAGCTTCAGGAGAACTTCAGAAATAGGCGTATACACGTTAAGGGTCGTCATAACATCTGTGGTAATTGCTGCTGTACTCTGCTTCACAAGAGGCATGGGCGCAGCGTCAGCCGTCGCTGACGCACTGATGCAGACAGTATCATATCTGTCCACATCAGGCTACATCGTGTCTGGAAGCCGCTGCTGGCCGTTTATATGCGAGCTTCTGATTCTTCTTCAGATGTTTGTGGGTGCCTGCGCCGCATCCACCGCAGGCGGCATCAAGACTGCACGTATCCAGATAGGATTCAAGACCATGAGGTTCGGACTTTTCAGGCATGTTCATCCGAATGCAGTCAGGCCCGTCAGGATCAACGGCGAGACCGTAAAACCCGAGCAGCTGGTCGGCACAAACATCTACATAGCACTGTTCATGCTTGTTTACATCCTTGGCGCCCTGCTTCTGAGTCTGGACAATAAAAACGAGAGCGTTTTCGATGCGCTCAACTACTCCCAGGCCATGCTCACCAATACGGGTACTACCGTTGCGGATATGACCAGAATCGGAGGATACAGTGGTTTTTCCCCTCTTTCGCAGATAGTAATGTCCATTGAGATGCTGTGTGGTAGACTGGAAATATATCCGTTCCTGATGCTATTCTTCAAGAGCTTCTGGAGGACTGACAGCAACAGATAATAAAACAGACTGCTTTCCGGTTATCCGGATACAGTCTGTTTTTTATTGTTGTAATTATACTGTTAATTCTAGAATGAAGGCTCTTCGATATAATTCTCCTTGCTCTCCTTGGTATACAGAAGAATTTTGTCTCCTGCCCTGAGAACAAGATCACCGTCCGGGATCAGCATATTGCCACCACGGTCTACGAGGATAATAAATGACTGTCTGGACATATCTATCTCTCTTATCATCTTTCCGTTCCAGCTGTGGCTGCGCTTGAGCTCTACTTCCCTGAGATTCGTAAGGTAGTCGCCCTTGACTGCTTCAGCGCATATGATCAGCTTATCGCCTTCAATGACCTGTACATTTCCTCTAGGTATAATAGTCCTGTTTTCCCTTACGATAGCAGCGATGATGGAGGCTTTCGGCATTCCGAGTTCCCTGATATATCTGCCGTTCCATCTATCGTTGTGCCTGATATCCACCTCTATGAAATGAATGGCTTCCTCGCGCTGAACATCAGAAAGACGTTTTGCCCTCTGATATTCCTCAACGAATCCGGCGCTTATGATACCGGTAGGGATGGCAACCATGCCTACGCCGAGGAAAGTTATGAGGATACCGAGTATCTGTCCCATTACAGTAACAGGATATATGTCACCATAACCGACTGTAAGAAGAGTCGATGTCGCCCACCAGATGCCTGAAAAGGCATTCTTGAAAACATCAGGCTGCGCCTCGTGTTCCACGCTGTACATGCACAGGCTTGATGCCAGAATGAGCAGAATGATGATGAAAACGGATGCCATGAGCTGTGTTTTCTTGCCCTGGATGACTTTACCGATGATCCCCAGCGAGTCATAATACGCATTGATCCTGAACAGCCTGAAGATCCTGACTACTCTGAGCATTCTGAACACTGCTGCTCCGGCCGGAAAGAATACCGGCAGGTAGTACGGCAGGAATGACAGAAGGTCTATGATCCCGTAGCCGGAGAAAATATACGAAATGGCTGCATCCTGCTTGCTCTTGTGCGGATACAGTCTGTCCGAGGTGTACAGCCTCAGTATGTAGTCAAACGCAAAGAAAGCGACTGTCACAGCCTCAGTCCAGTGAAGCAGCTGATAATGTGCTTTATAGAAATCTTCAAATGTCATGGCAAAAGCCGTCGCGAGGTTGATGATCAGCAGCACTGTACTGAGGATGTCGTATCCCTGGTTCAGCTTGTCATCCACGACTCCGACAGATACCATTTTGAATAATCTGTCTTTGAATTTCGATTCCGCCTTCGCTTCCAAATTATGCTCCTGCTCTTTCCTGTTACCCTACATTTTATCCTCAACGAACTGTTTCTTGAGTCTGAAGGATTTGACCTCAAGCTCATAATCAGGATTATCGTTAGGGATCTCTATACCCTTGAGATCTGCAGCCGTCTTCAGCATTGTTACGGCAAGCCACGGATTTGCAACAAGAACCGGCCCGAGAAGATTGGTGAATATAGCATTGTTATATACAACACCATCTATGCCGTCCTGTCCGTTGTTGCCTCTGCCATAGATGACTGAGCCGAATCTGCTGTAATTGGTGTTCTCATAGAACTCCACATCCGCCATCTGGATCTGTGTGCCGATGAGTTCCATGGAATATCCGCCGTATTCAGCTCTGATATCGAGGTCATTGCCGTAAACATATTCCCTCTCTTCAGAGATTGCCGGGATCATGCAGAGCCCGTCGATAGTCTCTCCGAGGCCGTTTGCTGAATCAGGATCGAATCTTCTTATCCTCTCTCCGAACATCGCCATTGTCGTTCCGGTTACAAGCATTACCTTGCCGTACGCGACGTACTCTGCAAGGCTTCTTGTATATGTGCCGATGTCCTTCATGACGGCTTCGAACGAGCTGATCTCTCCCGGTCCGTAGAACAGGATATCGTAGTCCAGCGGATTAAAGTCTCCCGAACCCAGATCGATCCTGTGGACCTTCGGCACGAGGCCGAGATTCTGAGCATAGCGTACAAGCGCCATGACATTTCCTCTGTCTCCGTGGAGATACAGAGTGTCCGGATACATCCATGCGATGTCTATCTCCGGCTTCAGCATGCTGATGATCCTGGTCTTGTTCTTTTCGTCTCTTGCACCTTCTTCCCTGATGATGTCCTCAACAGTCAGAAGCTGTGTATCTTTTCTGTTCTTATTCTTCTTGTTATTATCTTCCATCTTACTTCCCTTTCCTGACCATTTCCTGAATAATCTCAAACTTGTGAAGTGTGACGGCAAGATAAATATTCGTGTAGCCGCAGTCCTCGATTATATCGAGTATCTCTTCCTCATCACCGGTAGGTATGATATCGACCCTGGACGGATCGACACCGCCGTACATGAAGCAGTTCGCTGCATCATATGCAACTGTATCAGTAACAAAATAGAACCGCTTTACGTTGGATCTGATGAGCTGTGAATAGTCGCAGTCGAATGCGTAGAAGGTATTCATATAGAATGGATCTATATCGTTGACTGTATCCAGCCCGATGATCACTACCTTGTCTTCCTTGTCCGCTGCGATAGTATTGATAAAGTTCTGGAATGTCTCAGGATTCTCCTGCTTGAATCTCATGAACTTTATATGTCTGCCCTTATATGTTACCGACTCTATCCTTCCTGCAAGAAGCTTGAAGCTCTTCAGAGCCTCTGCGCACTGTGCTTCGGTGAGTCCTGCTATCTCCTTGCATGCAGCAGTGGCTGCAGCATAGTTATACAGCATATGAGGCGGATCATAAGGCATTGTGTATTCTGTTCCGTTGATGCGGAAAGTTCTTGCGGCAAAATCAGCATTTGTTGACCTGTAGTCTGCCTGTCTTCTGCGGCCTTCCTTAAGATTGCCGTTATTGTTCGTATATCCGCATTTATCGCAGTGGAATGAGCCGAGACTGTCATTGTTGTAGTAATCAAATTTGATACTGCACTGGCACTTCGGACACGGAAGAGTCACGAATGTATCGTCCTTTCTGAAGGCCTGTGAGTGCTTCTCCGCACCGTAGAATACTGTCTTAGGAGCATAATCAGCCAGTGAACAGGATCTCGGTTCATCGCCGTTCAGGAAGACATTCATGCCGAATTTCTCAATGACTCGTCTGATCTTTCTGTAGATGTAGTCCGGATCTCCGTTTCGCTGCATCTGGTCCTTGAGGATGTTCGTAACGATCAGATTGTTGCAGGGAAGCTGCTCCCTGATCTGATAGAGATATCTCTCATCAGTCTCAAAGACAAAATAATCGGCCTTGACATTTCCGCCAAGCGAAGAAGCCTTGAGCAGAGATGTAGCAACTCCGGTTGTAAGGTTGGCGCCTTCAAGATTGGATACTACGCTGAAACCGTTATATCTCAGGATATGAGCGACAAGATTGGTAACTGTGGACTTGCCGTCAGTTCCTGTGATGAAAATCACCTTATCGGCATCTATACCCTTGATATGGGCGATCAGTTCAGGATCAATGCGCATAGCAGTCTCACCTGCCCAGTTGGTCCCTCTGTTCTTCGCGATCAGACTTATCGCCAGATTCCCGAGCTTTCCTACTGTAATGCCTGCAGTTGTTTTAAAACTCATAATTATCTATCAATTCCTTTTTTTATTATATTATTCATTTTCATAAGTATACCTTGAAAAGGCTTCTCTGTGTAGTAAAAAGACACGAATCGTCTTTCAAAAGAGAAAGACCGGACTCTTATGAACCCGGTCTTGAATACTTATGGAAAACGACGATTATTCTTCGTCCTTTGCTTCCTCAGCAACCTCTGCAGCCTCTTCAGCTGGTGCCTCTTCTTCAGGAGCTGCTTCCTCTTCAGGAAGAGCTGCCTTGATGCTCAGGCTGATTCTTCTCTTTTCAGGGTCGATCTCCATGATCTTGACCTTGACTGTCTCGCCGACCTTGAGTTCATCACTTACGTTCTCAACTCTCTTGTTAGCGATCTCGGAAATGTGAACCAGTCCATCAAGTCCTGCTTCGAGTTCAACGAATGCACCGTACTCCTTGGTCTGAACAACCTTTCCGTCGAGTACATCGCCTACCTGGTACTTGTCCCCTACAAGAGTCCAAGGTTCAGGCTGAGTCTGCTTGAGTCCGAGAGAGATCTTGCCCTTTTCCTCGTTGAGTGAGAGGATCTTGACATTGATGATATCACCGATCTTGAGAACTTCTTCAGGGTGCTTGAGCTTGCCCCATGAAATCTCGGAAATGTGGAGAAGTCCGTCAACTCCGCCAATATCTACGAATGCACCGTAGTCGGTGAATCTCATTACCTTACCTTCAACTACATCGCCGACATTCAGATTGCTCCAGATCTCAGCAACTGCCTTACGCTTTTCCTCTACTAGTACTGTCTTGCGAGAGAATACTGCTCTGTTACGCTTTGTATCAACTCTGATAACTCTTACATCGACATTCTGTCCGAGGAACTCATCTGCGTTCTCAACATATCTGTCGGAAAGCTGGGACATAGGGATGAAACCTGTGATTTCCTTGTAAGCTGCGATAACACCGCCGTTTACGGCTCTTACCAGCTTAACGTTGATAACATCCTTATTCTCCATTGCTTCTTCGAGCTCAGTGTAGTTCTCTACTGCTACGAGTCTCTTCTTTGAGAGGAGGATTCCGCCTTCTCCCTCATCAGACTTGATAACCTTAGCCTGGATGTCATCGCCTTCCTTGAATACGTCAGAGAGTTTCTGTCCTTCTTCGAGAACAACCTCATCAGCTCTGAGGATTCCGTCTTTCTTGCATCCCATGTTGACGATTACTGCATCGTCCATAACCTGATCAACCTTACCGTCAATAACATCGCCTGGCTTTGGTAAACGTAAAGATTTCTCAATGTCATCCATGAAATCCATCATCGGATTCTGTTCCATATTCTTAGTGACATTTTCGCTCATACTAGAAATAACCTCCTTGATAATCCATTCGGGCGTAGACGCGCCCGCTATAACGCCAATTTTATTACTTTTTGAAGCTTGTTTCAATAGCTTATCGTCAGCATTTTCAATAAAAATGCTATTTTCACAATTATTTTTAGCTATTTCATACAACTTGCCCGAGTTGGAGCTGTGCTTATCTCCCACCACGACCATCATGTCAACTTGACGGGCCAGCTGACGGCAGCTCTCCTGCCTGTCCCTCGTCGCGTTGCATATCGTCCTGCGCACATCATAGGTTTTGCCGGCTCTGTCAAACTCTGAAAGTATGTCTTCAAGAAGTTCTGCCTTGATGGTTGTCTGGCATACGATCACAGGAATGTCAGCATTTTTATGCCCGGAAACATACTCTGCAGCTTCTTCCGCATTGCCTATAACCTCTGCCTCATATCCGCACCAGCCGCAGGTGGCTCTGACCTCCTGATGGTTTCTGTCTCCTACCATGATCACAGGTCTTCCTGCCTCATGCGCTTCACTTACGATATCATGTATCTTTTTGACAAAAACGCATGTCGTATCCACAAGTCTGATCCCGCGGCGCTCAGCTTCCTCATAGAACTCTCTCGGCTCACCGTGCGACCTGACTATAACTGTATCGCCCTCCTCTGCTTCGGAAAGCGATCCGATCATTTTGACTCCCATCGACTCCAGCCGTGAAACGACAGCGCTGTTGTGGATGAGATGTCCGCAGGTAAAAAGCCTGCCCTTTCCGTCCTGCGCGGAGGCATGCTTCTCAGCTTCTGTAAAAGCCAGATTGATGGCTCTGTCTACTCCGAAACAGAATCCGGAGTGCTCTGCTCTTATGATTTCCAATTCAGGTTCTCCTTATGTGAAAGCCTGCCGGACAGACCGGCAGGCAGTTATTGACTGTTGATCGTTTATCTTGCCACTATTGCTGCAATTATCAGCATTGCAGCGAATACTGTAACTATGGCAGTTACTATGTCGCCGACAAGTCTGTCCTCATTCTCGAATGAGAAGTTCTTGATGCGTACGCTGCTGCTGGTTCTGGTCCAGAGAGTCGGATCTCCGAAGTGCAGTCTGAGGTATTCTGCTGCTCTGCCGCTGTGGATGCCGCACCATCTGAAGATGCTTTCAATAACATGTGAGATCTTCAGCATCAGGGTGTTGAACGGTCTTCTGTAGAACCAGTCAAAATCCACGGTCACTTCGTCGTGCGGTTTCATCTTCTTCAGATAAAGGAAGAATGGTATCGATCCTCCGATGAAGATGGCGATGTATTCAAGAACATGTCCCATGTGATAAGGCTCTACGATCGTCTTATATGGCATAAGAGCGTAGAACTTATCCGGGAATATGCCGATCGCAACGGTAGCGGCTGTACCGAGAACCATAGCGAGGTTCATAGAGAACGGTACTTTCTTATCCACTTCTGAGACTGTCTCATCATCACAAGGTCCGAAGAAAACAAAGTAATTGATCTTCAGTGTGATGGACAGAAGTGTACCGACGCCGCCTGCAGTAAGGAGCAGAGCCGGGATAGTATAACCCGCCTCATGGACCGCATCCATGATAAGCGCTTTGCTCACAAATCCTGAAAGACTGGGCAGACCGGCTATAGCGAGAGAACTGATAAGGAAACATCCCGCCGTGACAGGCATCTTCTTCGCAAGTCCTCCGAGCTCGGTGATATTGCTCCTGCCCGTAGCATATATGACTGCACCGGCACCCATCATAAGCACACCCTTGAACAGAATGTTGGTGAAAGCATGTGCTGTTGCGGCGTCTATTCCGATCGCGCCGCCGACACCTGCTGCAGCTATCATCATGCCGAGCTGGCTTACGATGTGATATGCCAGCAGTCTTCTGATGCCGTTTTCCATGATCGCCATACATGCACCATAGATAGCGACGATAGCTCCTATCCATACGAGGTCTGTCATGCCGCTCATCATCCTCAGCATCAGATAAATTGCAGCCTTGGTAGTGAATGATGAAAGATATACAGTTCCGGTTGCAGTTGATTCAGGATAAGCGTCCGGAAGCCATGCATGCAGAGGCGGGATAGCTGCGTTGACAGCAATTCCGATCGCTATCAGCCAGAAGCACGGCTCACCTATGCAGTCTGAAAGATGACCGAGATTGTTGTCATAGTGGAACATGTATATGATAAGTCCCGCAAGCAGCATATTGCCGCCGAATGCGTGTACCAGTATATATCTGAAGGATGCTCTCGCAGATGCCCTGTCATGCTTGCAGTAAACGACATACATCGATGCAAAAGCAGATATCTCCCAGAAAACGATCAGAGAAATACAGTCTCCTGCAAGTATGACGCCCATTACGCTGCCCGCATATACCATCGACATACCGCACTCATATCTGTGCTGGATGCCTATTCCGTATATTCCGTTGAGGATCGCTATGATGCAGAACACCAGCATGAATGTCCATGCCAGACTGTCGAGGTGTATGAACTCCATCTGAATATACGGTGCAAGCTTATACGGAAGACTGCTGTCAGGTGTCATCTGCAGGAATGCCCACGCCGCAGTTACAGGCGCGATAATACTGAGAGGCTTTCTGAAGCCCCTCGGAAGAAGCATGACAAGAATACCGAACAGGATCATTATGATCCCCGGATGCAGTATAGTCATTAACTTGTCAGTTGTGAATCCTGCCAACCGGCGTCCTCCCCGCTTTTCTTAAGATATCTGTTACAGTTCACTGTCAGCAGCCTGTTCTTCAGCTGCTTCATTGATCAGGTCGAGTATTTCTCTCTTGGTAACTTTATCATGTAGCTCTATTCCCATTCCGACGGCAATCTCTGTGAGCTCCTTCTTGTTCATGTGCATCGAAGGCTTGCGTCTTCTTTCCGTAAAGGCCTTTTCGAGGCTGTCACGTATCTCAGCATACGACTCTGTCCACTCGCTGACAGGCTCGTTCTCCGCTGCCCTGGCCTTAGCCTCATCCATAGCCGCCTTAGCCTCTTCGAGTTCTTCAGCAGCCTCTTCCTCTTCTTTTCTCTTAGGTTTCTTAGTCCTGCTTGTCTTGGCCTTGATGCTGAAGCCAAATGTCTCTTCAGGAGTCTTCGGTTCTTCAGGTTCAGCTTCAGGTTCTTCAACTGCAGGTTCCGGTTCAGGCTCCGGTTCGGTTTCTTCCGGCACTTCCGGTTCAGGCTCAGGCTCTGCTTCAGTTTCTTCAGCCACTTCCGGTTCAGGTTCAGGCTCTTCAGTGACCTCTTCTGCCTCTTTTTCAGGCTCAGCCGCTTCTTCTTCATACTTTTCAGGCTCAGAAACTGTCTCTGCGACGTCCTCTTCCTGTTCCGTATGAACTTCTATGCTCTCAGCTATCGCATCAGGTACCTCGAGCATGATTTCTTCAGGTTCTGCTGCTTCAATATCACCGAGCTGAGCTTCAAGGTGTTTCTCCTCTATGATCTCACCTTCAGGGTTGGTCTCATGCTCTTTGGTGATACTGATGCCTCCGGCATTCAGCATGAGCTCCTCCTCCCTGAGTTCGCGGGCATTGTAATAGTCTGCAGGCCTTCTTATAAGGGCTTGCAGTATTATCTTGCTCATGATGATCAGAATTACTGAACATATGAACGCTATTCCCAGATACTCAAGAGTTTCAAGAAGCATTGCATCTGCACCTACATATATGGCATGAATATCTGATTGCCGGCCATGACAGCCAGGTCAAACAGATGAAGTCCCGCATTAGGGAATACTCCAAGGATTATGGATATTACAGCTGTGATGATCAGCGGTACCAGCATTGCCGGAGCCGCCTCTCCGTATTTTTCAAACTCAGGATTGTCGACATTCTTCTTGAATGCAACCAGCACCACCGGCATCAGGTATGTAAGAGCCAGAAGAGCGCTTGCAATAAGCGTGGCAACGAATACCGGCTTGCCCATTGCAACGGCACCCATAATGATATTCGCCTTGCTTACGAATCCGACGAAGAACGGGAATCCTGCGATCCCTATTGAAGCAGCCGTGAATGCGATCATCGTGTAAGGCATCCTTCTGCCTATACCGACCATCTCACGGATGTCTTTCTTATGTGTGGTAACGAATATAGCACCTGCAGCCATAAAGAGAGTGATCTTCATGAATGCATGGGCAACTATGTGGTAAAGCGCTCCCGCAGTACTGTATGGAGTCAGGATGCATATACCGAGAACGATATACGACAGCTGTCCGACAGTCGAAAATGCGAGTCTTGCCTTGAGATTGTATTTTCTCATCGCGATAAACGATGAAACTATTATTGTAAACACGGCCATCCACGCCAGTATTTCAGCTCCCTTGCAGGCTTTCGCAGCCTCAGGACCGAATACATACAGCACCACTCTGAGAGTGCAGAAGGCTCCGGCCTTGACTACGGCTACTGCATGCAGAAGCGCGCTTACCGGTGTAGGCGCGACCATCGCAGCAGGAAGCCAGCTGTGGAGCGGCATAACACCTGCTTTGACCATACCTGCTCCTACCATCATGAAGAACACGAGCAGCATCCACGGCATCGGCATCATATCAGGCTTGATAAATCCGCCCGGTGTGAATTCCATCGTGCCGGTGACTGCATAGACTATTACTATGCCTGCGAAGAATATCTGTCCGCTTATCAGAGTATATGCCAGATACTTTCTGCCTGACATCGTGCCTTCAGCATCCCTGTAGTGCACAACGAGCGGATAAGTTGCTACTGTCAGAACTTCAAAGAAGATGAAAAATGTTATCAGGTTGGCGGCAAAACAGAGTCCCGTAGCTGCGCACAGGCACATAGCGAATGCTGCATAGTAGCCTGTCTGGTTCTGCTCTCCGTGCCCTCTCATGTATCCGATCGAATAGATCGATGTCAGTATCCAGAGCGTGGATGCGACGCACGCGAAGACCATTCCCGCCGCATCGACATTGAACGCGAAAGATACTCCCTTTACGATGCTGAAGAGTTCAAGTCTGATTTCCGTGCCCGCAAGAACAGCAGGGATCATTGAATATACGATGATGATCTTAAGGACTGCTGCTGTGAGGGTTATTCCCTCTCTTGCATTAGGACGTATATGCTCGCCGAGAACATATATCAGGCCGGATGCAATGAGCGATACAAGGACAGCATACAGAGGTCTCAGTTCAAGTGCTGTGAGGTAGTTCATCATAAGCCCACCCCCTCAAGCGTCATCAGGAGTATATCTATGATCCTGACATTGAAGAGACCAAGCCCGAGTATGGCAAGGAAGCACACAACTACAGGCAGAATGATGCTGACAGGAAGTTCGAATTCTTCGCTCTTCCATCTTTCCTTGAGGCCTGCGCTCTGGCGGATGAATACCTTCTCGATCAGTTTGAAGAAATATACTGCGTTGAGAAGACTGGAGATCACAAGCACTGCTATGTAGATCCATTCATGCCTTCCGGCTGCGCCGAGTGCGAGATACCACTTACTGAAGAATCCGACTGTCGGCGGGATACCTATCATAGAAAGCGACGCTATCACAAGCAGCCCGCATGTAAGCGGCATCTTCTTGTATATCCTGCCGAAGTTGTCTATATCCGCAGTTCCGTATTTATACCTGATGGCTCCGGTGCAGAAGAAGAGCCCGCCCTTCATGAAAGCATGTCCGAGCATGTGAAGGAACGCTCCTGCAAGGGATATTGGCGTTCCGATGGCAAAACCGAGTGATATGTAGCCGATCTGTGCCACCGATGAGTATGCGAGTATTTTGCGTATATCTGACTGGCCCATGGCCATGATCGATCCGTAGAGCATGCCTATCACCGAGAATACTCCGAGAAGTATGAGTGACAGTCTTACGAATCTGAAATCTGTGCCGTATATGCAGAAGAAGAATCTGAACATTGCAAGTGCAGGCACTTTGCCCATGACGCCTGTGATCAGAGGTCTTGAGCCGGGTTCAGCATGAGCATATGCAGATGGCTGCCATCCGTGGAACGGGAACAGTGCCATCTTGATGCCGAACGCCGGGATCAGAAAGCACATTGCAACGAGCATGGCGTTGTCATGTCCGCCCTCATTCAGTATCTTAGCCATGTCTCCCATGTTGAGAGTTCCGGTCGCTCCGTACAGGATACCGATGCCAAGAAGATAGAATGTAGCTGCTATGGTTCCTACGAGCATGTATCTGTATGCCGATACTACGCCCCTGCTTCCGCCAAGAGATATGAGGCAGTATGCTGAAAGCGAGGTGATCTCGAGGAATACATACAGGTTGAACACATCTC
This sequence comes from uncultured Eubacteriales bacterium, assembly GCA_900315485.1. Taxonomy (GTDB): domain Bacteria; phylum Bacillota; class Clostridia; order Peptostreptococcales; family Anaerovoracaceae; genus Crickella. The sequence goes on from OMZI01000012.1 coordinate 53,299, forward strand.
CTGTAGAAGTCATGCCGAGAAGTCCCGTGATCAGCAAAGCGATCTCTGCGTTGGCTGCAGCGATCATCATAGGACGCTTTCTGTCTCCGAAGTTGCCTGCGAAGATAAGAGTAAGGATTCCTATGAGTGAGAATGCCACAAGGAGGACAGCATTCAGCGAGTCTATGACGAGCTCTATGCCGTACGGCACTGCGTAATTGCCGATCGCATAATGAATAGGACCGTTCTTTACGACTTCGGTAAGCTGTATGACAGACAACACAAAAGAGCCCAGGCAGGCTATCTTGACCACAGCGTTGCCGAGGTGTCTGTTCACCTTAGTCAGCGCGAGGCAAGGAAGTGCTGAGCACAGCGGTAGCAGTATTACCAGTACAGGTATGTTAGCTGTCATGCTGTCTGTTCCTTCTCCTTCTCAGTTGTTTTCTATCTGTAAATTCACTCATCATCGCCCGGATGATGAAGCTCTCTGCGTTTCTTATCTCTTCTGGCCTGCTGAGCCTGTTTCTTCAGCAGATCATCCTCTTCAATGGTCCCGTACTTTTCCTTGATCCTCAGAAGAAGCGACAGACCTACTCCCGTAGTACCAAGGCTGACTACGATAGCTGTAAGCATAAGTCCGTGCGGAAGCGGATTGATATACTCTGCCGCTTTGACCGCCTCATTCATCGCGACCGGGATCGTCCCCGGATCCTTCTGTCCGAGACACAGGAAGAAGAATATTACTGCGACCTGCATGACGTTCATGCAGATCAGCTTCTTCATGTAATTGTTGCACACTATAACACCCGCCACTCCGAGTGAGAGAAGCAGTAATGTAAGAAGATATATTCCTTTTGCTGCCAGGAAGGCATCAATCGTTGTCATCATCGAAGGAAATCCTCTCCATAAGTGCGTTAAGTATTGTAATTATCGTTCCGGCAACTCCGATGGTAACTCCTATCTCTACTGCAGTTATACCGAGAGAATGGAGCTCAGCCTGATGGACCGGAAGCGGCATTTTATTGTATTCGAGATACAGCCCTCCGCCGATGATCGATATGAATCCGGTAAGAGCATATATGAACGGACCGATACCGGCCAGAGCAGCTGAATTATCCTTAGGAAGGTTGAAGATAGGTCTCTTCCTTCCTACTACCATGATATCGAGAAGATATGTCATGCCAATAAGAGCCCCTGCCTGGAATCCTCCGCCAAGGCTTATCTCCCCGTGGAAAAGAACATACATGGCATATATCAGGATGACAGGCTCGATAATGGATATCATTACGTCCTTGTTGACAGTCCTGTAGACAGGATTTCCGGATGTGTCCCTTAGTCTCTTGAGAGATGCCGGAGCCGGGATCCTGCTCTTAGGACGGTTAGCAAGTATTATCACTACCGAGAGTCCTGCGAGGAACATTACGGTAGTCTCGAACATGGTATCGAAAGCCCTGTAATCGACGATGACCGCGGTAACCATGTTAGGAGAATTGCACTCTTCAATAGCGTGCTCGATATAATAATCGGACACGTGAGTATTAGGGGCCGATGCAGGGTCCCCGATGGCCGGCAGTACATCGAATGCGATGAACGGCACGGTGATAGACACTATTAAGAGTATGATAGTGATCGCTCTTCTCATCTTCCTACTTGGTCTTACGGTCAATAGATCTCAGAATTATGATAAAGAATACTGTCGAAATGACACCGATGACTGCCTCGGTAAAGGCAACGTCAGGCGCACCCATGATGTTGTACAGCAGCATGGTCAGGAAACTGAAAGCGCAGTAAATCACAACAGAGGTCATCAGATCCCTGCCGAATATGATCGCGATCGTTATTCCTATCAGTCCTATAAGAAGGACAGCCTGGAGTATGAGTGTCATTGTTTCTTTCTGTGTGTAATAAATGTTACGGACGGAAACGGATTATTTATCCTTGTCTGCATAAATAAGGTCAAGTATGTCTCTCTTGGTTGCTCCTTCAGGTACGCTGATCCCTCTGTTCTCTGCGGCCTTTATGAGTTCAGCCTTGTTCATACTCATTGAAGGCTTTCTTCTGCGCTTCTTCTTAGAAGCCTGCTTCTTTTCATCTTTGCCTTCAGATTTCTTCTCAGGTGCCTGTTTCTTTTCAGTCTTGACTTCAGGTTCTTTGTCAGGCTTATCCTGCTTGTCTTCCGGCTTATCTGCCTTTGTCTCTTCCTGTTTTTCTTCAGCCGGCTTATCTGCCTCAGCCTTTTCCGGCTCATCTTCCGGTTCAGGATCAGGAGAAACATACTCAGCCGCAGTCTCTTCGCCTGACATCCTGGTCCGGTAGCCGAGATAGTCCTCTTTATTGATAGCCGCTATCATCATAAGATTGGTGCCGATCGGGTTTGTCAGGACTATGATGATGAATATCAGGAATATCTTGACTGAAAGAAGGCCGCCGTGAACTGCAGCCATCATACCTGCCAGAATAAGGAATGCTCCGAGAGTATCCCCAACGCCCTGGGCATGCAGCCTCGTGAAGAAGTCAGGGAGTGCAGCTATGCCTATGAGCGATGCCAGCATGAACAGGAGTCCAAGTATTATGAGAACGGCCGTAATGATCATTGTAGCTGTCATTTTTTCCGCCCTCCTATATACTTCGCAAGGATGACGGATGTCACAAATCCGAGGATCGAATAGCTGAGTGCTATGTCTATGAACATGTCCTCCCTGCCGCCAACGAATCCGACAACAAGAATAAGCAGCACGATAACAGTGTTCATCGCGAAAACGTAGTTGAGCTTGTCAAGCAGCGCCTTCCTTCTGAACATCAGGACTACCATTGCTGCAAGTATCAATATGAGTGCCGCAAGCACATACTGCCAGAAGTTCGTCATCATATGCTCTTCCTCCTGACTTTATATTTCCTGCGTACAAGTTCCGGCCTTTTCTGCGGGATCTCACGTTTTACTTCCTTTTCATCTACCGGGCAAAACTCGATCGTCTCGCCGTACAGCCATGCGACCTTGGCCTGCATGGACCCGTCAAGAAGGCCTTCGCGAAGTTCCCCGGTAAGTGCGTGAACAGAGAAAACCCCTTCATCCGTAATATCTATAGTTATAGTTCCCGGTGTCAGAGTAATTGAATTGGCCAGCATGGATAATGCTGCAGGATTATCATAATCAGCCCTGAACCATGTGACCGAAGGATCCACCTTTTTCCTGTCAAATAGGGATATCCGGGCAACATAAATGGCCGACTTGGCGATCTGCACAAGCAGCCATGCAAAATACCCTATGAATCTGAATATGTTGACTCCGAGAAGATAATATTGTCTGTCTGTCTTAGCGCCGCGCATAGTAAGCGTTCTGAGGCATACTGCAGCTATCAGCATACTTGAAACAGCGCCGAGTATGAGGAATTTAGGTTCCGTTTTTTCTGACATTACAAACCACAGCACCATCATCAGCACTGCCGTTCCTGTCCAGTTCAATACGGGATGATTATTCCGCACTACTCATTTCCCCTCTGTTAACCTAAAGAATATACATAGTATACACTATCAGCGTCAGTTCTATCTACAGTAAAAAGCGGACATTTATACATACATGGAAAGCCTCTGACAATTCAAAAACTATCGTTCCCATATGTTTACAAACAGTTGTTCGAATGCTATAATAATTTCATCTATAATACGGCATTACCGTATAATTACACACTATCAGGGTGCTGCAGCACCTTCAGTATCGGGGAGTATTTGATGAAGAAGGATTTTCCTAAGATTGGTCCTACAGTGACCATGTTTGTTCCTTATGACTGCAATAATGCATGTCCATTCTGCGTTAATAAGAAAGAGTATCGGGACACCTCTTCCTTTGACCTTAACAGATGTTTCCAGGCACTTGACCTCATGGACAGGATCTTTCCGCACAACGATGTAGTTCTTACAGGCGGAGAGCCTCTGGCAGAGCTCGGTGCACTTCAGAACATCCTTGACCACATAGCAGACGGTCATCATATCTACATCAACACAACCATGCCTGTAGGTGAAGGACAGACCATACAGGATGTTGCTGACATCCTCAACAAGTATGCTGACAGGATCAGCTGCATCAATGTATCCAGACACCTCAAGCACTATGTCAAGGAATGTCCGGATGAGATATTCAAACTGTTCAAGTTCAGAACAAGAATCAACTGCGTAGTATTCGAAGATGCCAAGGATTCTGAGACCAGAGAAAAGCTCATTAAGTTCCTTGACAGATTCCAGGGCCATGAGATACAGCTCAGAGCCAACTATTCATATCTCACACTTGAGAATGTGTTTGATACCGAGAATGACAACCTGTTCAAGCTGATATCTGAGATCTGCGAATACAAGTATCCTCTTGAGAAGGAACGTTTCAGAACAGGCTATGTTTTTGAAAGAAACGGCAGCAAGATCACCTATCATAAGACACTTCCGTTCGCCAAGGTAGACGGAGTCGTAGGAGACATCATAATCCGTCAGACCGGCCGCATCTATGATGACTGGAACGAGTACGGACATGAACTGAATATAAACGATCTTGTAACACATCAGTATAAGTAACACACACTATCAGACATCAAATGAAAAATCTGCCCTACCGGGATGAGGACAGTAGAGTTCAGAAATGAGGAGATGATTCATAATGAAAAAGAGCGAACAGCGTCAGCAGGATATACTGAACTTCATGAAGAAGACAATCGCTGCCAAGGGATACTCTCCTACTGTCAGAGAAATATGTCAGGCTCTCAGCATCAAGTCGACATCTACAGTACACAGTGATATCAAGACGCTTGAGGATAAGGGTCTTGTTAAGAAGGACCCTTCCAAGCCACGTACCGTGCTTCCTGTTGATATGATGCCGGCTGCAGGTTCAAGAACGACAGAGGATGACATCAACACTGTATCCCTGCCCGTGATCGGACAGGTAGCTGCAGGTGAGCCGATCCTTGCCGAACAGAATATTGTTGACCAGTTCCCTATGCCGGCAAGATTCGTAGGTCCGGGAAACAACTTTATTCTGACGGTTCACGGCGACAGCATGGTCAACGTCGGCATCAATGACGGAGACTATCTCATCGTTCAGGAATCGCACGAAGCAAACAACGGCGAGATCGTTGTTGCACTGGTCAATGACGGATATGAATCAGGCGCAACGGTCAAGAGATTCTATAAGGAGTCAGACCACATCAGACTCCAGCCTGAGAATGATTTCATGGAACCTATTATTGCCAGAGACGTTACCGTAGTCGGTAAAGTTAAGGGTGTTTTCAGATATCTGAATTAAACACTTGCTAAATGGCATCGCCATAAGTATTATTATGCCATACCATCGTGTGACCAAATATTTCACATGGTGTTATATATGCGGGCGTTTGCGGATCCGCTTCGATTCCCTCCTTTCTTTTTACCTTGTTGAATCGAGCTCTACGGACCGGCATCAGCCCGCACTTTTTGTGCCGTACTGTAGAACTTTTCCCCTGCAGATACGGGCATTTTCTTATTATTTATCTTGACTTATCCTGCAAAGAATATAAAATATAATTGCAACGCAGTTTAGACTGCGGTTTAATAAAAGATAACCACTGCATATAATAATTAAGGATATAGGAATTACGGAGGTACAATAATGAAAATCGGATTTCTTGGTGCCGGTGCTATGGGCGGAGCCATCCTCTCAGGCGCACTCGAAACAGGCGTTGTCAAAGCTGAAGATGTATACGTATACGATCTGAGTGAACAGATCAAAGAAAAATATAAGGCTCTCGGATGCAACATCGTCAGCGACAATGTTGAACTCGGTAATTCTTCAGATATACTTGTCTGCTCACTCAAGCCTCAGTATGCTCAGGGCGGACTTAAGCAGCTCGGAAATACGCTCGACGGAAAAGCTATGATCTCAATCATGGCCGGTGTCACTACAGATACTCTCCGTCAGTGGACTGAAGGAGACTTCAGACTCCTCAGGCTCATGCCTAACACCCCTGCTCTTGTTGGCGCAGGTGCTTTTGCACTTGACTCCAATACAGACCTTACTGAAGAGGAAAAGGAATTCGCAGAGAAGCTCTTCTCCTCCATCGGTATCGTAGAATGGATGCCTGAACCTCTGATCGATACAGCATGCGGACTCTCCGGAGCCGGCCCTGCTTATATTTATCTCGTCATCGAGGCACTTGCTGACGGCGGAGTAATGAAGGGCCTCCCAAGAGCCACAGCAATGAAGCTTGCAGCTCAGACTGTATATGGCGCAGCCAAGATGGTTCTTGAAACAGGCAAGCACCCTGGCGAGCTTAAGGATATGGTATGCTCCCCTGGCGGAAACACTATCGTAGGAGTCAACACCCTCGAGCAGCACGGTGTTCGCGGAGCTTTCATCGACACAGTCGGCAAAGCAACAGAAAGAGCTCAGGAGCTTGGCAAAACCAAGTAACTGATACACTTATCAGACTATAAATAACCTTCCATAACAAAAGAAACCTCTGCCTCATGGCAGAGATTTCTTTTTATAATCTGTTTCTCATCAGCATCATGCAGACACGATGCTGTATCCTGCTGATCAAACGATCGTCTAGAACAGTGCTCCGGCTCCGTACGTGAGCGTAGTCACGATTATTCCGGCAACAATTACACCTACGGTTATTGCAGGCATGGCTCTCTTGAGTCTCATGTTCATCATCGCAGCTACAAGTGCTCCGGTCCACGCTCCTGTTCCCGGAAGAGGTATAGCAACAAGTAACATCAGACCGAAGAACTCATATTTCTCAACGATCTCCTTGTTCTTATCCGCTTTGGCCTCAAGCTTTCTGACCATTCTGTCGAGTCCTTCACTCTTGGTACGCAGCCATTCAAAAACCTTACGCGTAAATACGACAAGAAACGGTATAGGCGCCAGATTTCCGAGTACTGCAAGAACGAAAGCTTCAGGCACACTCAGTCCGGCAATGACACCGTAAGGTATCGCCCCTCTCAGCTCTACTACAGGCACCATGGCCATAAGAAATGTAATGATTCTTGCTTTCAGCATTAATATGATCTCTTTCTATAGTTTATTCTCAAGTCAGGATCATACAGGATCAACCTTAATCTGACCTTTACTTCTTCCTGTTATGCTTCAATAAGGAATGCCTTGTATCCCTTATATGCTTCATACAGATCAGCCTTGCTGATAGCTTCCCATGGCGCATGCATAGACAGTACTGCGAGTCCGCAGTCAATTACCTGCATACCGTACAGTGAGAGAATATATGCGATGGTTCCGCCTCCGCCGACATCAACTTTGCCCATTTCAGAAGTATGGAATGCAACGTTATGCTTCTCAAGTATTGCTCGGAGCTGAGCGATGTACTCTGCATTGGCATCATTTGAACCGGACTTTCCGCCCGAGCCTGTGAACTTGTTGAATACAAGGCCGTGACCGAATTTGGCAGCATTCATCTTTTCGAACTTTTCAGCATAAAGCGGATCATATGCAGCACTTACATCAGATGAGAGCATACGGCTCCTGCGCAGGCATCTGGTGAGGTTGATCTCGCTGTATATGCCCATTCTGTCGAGCACCTCTCTCATGGTGTCCTCGAAGAAATGCGATCTCATTCCGGTAGCACCGACACTTCCGATCTCTTCCTTATCAACGAAGAGTCCGCATGCAGTTGTCGTTACATCAGGGCAGTCAAACATCGCGATCGCTGACGGATAAGCGCAGCATCTGTCATCATGACCGTATCCGAGGATCATGCTGCGGTCAAATCCCGCCTCCTTAGCTTTGCCTGCCGGAACAGCCTCAAGCTCTGCAGAGAGGAAATCATCCTCTTCAATTCCATAGTCCTCGCTCAGGATCTTAAGAACTGCTGCTTTGACAGCATCCTTTTCCTCGCCCTTCAAAGGAGCAGATCCGACAAGAATGTCGAGGTTCTCAGCCTCCACCACCTCAGAAGCAGTCTTCTGCATCTGAGCCTTGGCAAGATGGATAAGGATGTCGCTTACGAAGAATACAGGATCATCATCCTTCTCTCCGATGCTGATCTTGACTGTGCTTCCGTCCTTAAGAGCAACTACTCCGTGCAGTGCAAGCGGAAGAGTCACATAATGGTACTTCTTGATACCGCCATAGTAGTGAGTGTTCAGGTATGCAAGCTCATCACTTTCATAAAGAGGATTCTGCTTGATATCCAGCCTTGGTGAGTCAAGATGGGCACCAAGTATGTTCATCCCCTTCTTTACAATATCTTCCCCGATGTTGAGAAGCATCAGAGCCTTGCCCATATTGACGGCATAGATCTTGTCGCCCTTTTCGAGCTTCTCTCCGTTCGCAATGATCTCATCAAGATTCCTGTAGCCATGCTTCTCAGCCATCTCTACAAAAAGATCAGTGCACTCACGCTCAGTCTTGCCCTTGTTCAGGAAGTCTATATAGTCCCTGCTGAAACTGTTGACGTTCCTTATGTCTTCGCTGTTGTATGTAGTCCATACGTTATCGTGTATCATTATTCTCCTCCGGTATGTGAAGTGTAATGTTTCATGAATTTATAAGTGCGCCCTGCGGGCTGCACGCCAATGCGTATTATAACACGATAAAAGGCCCCGCTCAATAAAGAGCAGGGCCTATTGTACATTACTTTTAATAACGAAGCTGTGGGTGAAAAAGACGAGTTATTACTCGTGGTCAGCGTTCACCTTTCTTGCTACATAGCTTGTGTGCAGTGTGTGGTGAGCCTTCTCACTTCCATATGAACCGAAGTACTCATCATAGATCTTCTTGATGCTCGGATTCTCGTGAGATCTTCTGAGAGGTCTTGCGCTGTCAAGATCATACAGTCCCTTAGCTCTTACTTCACGAACATCGATGAAGTTCTTGATCTTAGATGGAACGATCGGCTGTCCGCCGCCGTTTACGCATCCGCCCGGGCAAGCCATGATCTCGATGAATGTGTAGTTCTTCTCGCCTGACTTGACCATTTCGAGTACTTTACGTGCATTAGCAAGTCCGGATGCAACAGCAACGCTGACTTCAAGATCGCCAACCTTGTAGCTTGCTTCCTTGACACCTTCAACTCCACGTACATCTGTAAACTCGAGCAGATCCTTGCCGAGTTCCTGACCTGTGATCCATTCAACAGCTGTTCTGAGAGCAGCTTCCATAACTCCGCCTGTTGCTCCGAAGATTACAGCAGCACCTGTGCTCTCGCCAAGAGGATCATCATATCCCTCATCAGGGAGGTTCAGGAAGTCAATGCCGGCTTCGCTGATCATTCTTCCGAGTTCTCTTGTTGTCAGAGCGTAATCTACATCAGGGATTCCAGGACCTGCTGCAGACTGGTCATCTCTGCCGCACTCGAACTTCTTTGCAGTACATGGCATGATCGATACAGAAACGATGTCCTTAGGATCTATGCCCTTCTTCTCTGCATAGTATGTCTTGACAACTGCACCGAACATCTGCTGCGGTGACTTGCAGGACGATACGTTAGGAAGAAGTTCAGGATAGTAATGCTCGATGAACTTGATCCATCCAGGTGAGCAGGAAGTGATCATCGGCAGTACTCCGCCGTTAGTAACTCTTCCGATCAGCTCGTTAGCTTCCTCAACGATAGTGAGGTCAGCAGAGAAGTTGGTATCGAATACAGCATCGAATCCGAGTCTTCTCATGCTGGCAGCAAGCTTGCCTTCTACCTCAGCACCGATTGGCATTCCGAAGCATTCGCCGAGTCCTACTCTGACTGATGGAGCAGCCTGAACTACTACATGCTTGGTAGGATCTGCAAGAGCAGCCTTAACAGCAGCTGTTGAATCGTTCTCGTGGAGAGCACCAACCGGGCATGCTACGATGCACTGTCCGCAGTTTACGCATGAAGTCTCAGCGAGAGGAAGTTCGAACGCACTGCTGATGTGTGTAGCAAATCCTCTGTCATTAGCGCCGATAACGCCGACACTCTGATACTTTTCGCATGCTGCAACGCATCTTCTGCAGAGGATACACTTGTTGTTGTCTCTTACTATGGATGGTGAAGAAGCATCGATAACGAATTCATTCTTAGCACCTGCATAGTATTCTGTGTTGTCAACTCCGTATCTCTTGCAGAGAGCCTGGAGTTCGCAGTTTGTGCTTCTTACGCAGCCGAGGCAGTCCTGATCATGATCGGACAGGATCAGCTGCAGAGTTTTACGTCTGTAGTCCTTGATCTTCTCAGTGTTGGTATGTGCTACCATACCGTCTGTGCAAGGATATACGCAGGCAGCAACGAGAGCTCTTGCTCCTTCTACCTCACATACGCACATTCTGCAGGCACCGATTTCATTGATGCCTCTCAGATAGCACAGTGTAGGTACGTCGATGCCGGCCTTGTGGGCTGCATCCAGTAAGGTGGAACCTTCTGGTACAGTAACCGTAATGTTATCAACTGTTACTTTGATATCTGCCATAGTTCTCACCTCCGCTACTTTCTGCTAACTGCACCGAATGCGCAGTTCTCCATGCAGGCACCGCACTTGATGCACTTCGATGTGTCGATAACGTGTGGCTGCTTGACCGCACCGGAGATAGCTCCGACCGGACAGTTGCGAGCGCACTTTGTGCAGCCTTTGCACTTCTCAGGATCGATCTCGTAGTTCAGGAGAGCCTTGCAGACGCCTGCAGGACATCTCTTCTCTACGATATGAGCTTCATACTCATCTCTGAAGTGCTCGAGGGTTGACAGAATAGGGTTAGGTGCTGTCTGACCGAGTCCGCAAAGAGCGTTAGCCTGGATGTAGTGTGCAAGTTCATCCAGCTTGTCGAGGTCTTCGAGCTCTCCTCTTCCCTCTGAGATCTTCTCAAGGATCTCAAGCATACGTCTTGTACCGATTCTGCAAGGTGTGCACTTACCGCAGGATTCGCTTACTGTGAATCCGAGGTAGAACTTAGCGATATCTACCATGCAGTTGTCCTCATCGAGTACGATCATTCCGCCGGATCCCATCATGGAGCCGATAGCCTTGAGTGATTCATAGTCGATAGGTACATCGTAGGACTTTGCAGGGATGCATCCGCCGGAAGGTCCGCCTGTCTGAGCAGCCTTGAACTTCTTTCCGTTAGGTACACCGCCGCCGATCTCTTCAACTACTTCTCTCAGAGTAGTTCCCATAGGAACCTCTACGAGACCTGTGTTGTTTACCTTGCCGCCGAGAGCGAATACCTTGGTACCCTTGGATGTCTCTGTACCATACTGGTTGAACCACTCAGCACCGTTCAGGATGATCTGAGGTACGTTGGCATATGTCTCAACGTTGTTAAGTACTGTCGGGGATTCGAACAGACCCTTTACAGCAGGGAACGGTGGACGTGGATGCGGCTCACCTCTGTTACCCTCGATGGAGGTCATCAGAGCTGTTTCCTCACCGCATACGAACGCGCCGGCACCCAGTCTCAGGTCTATGTCAAAGTCGAATCCGGATCCGAAGATATTCTTGCCGAGTACGCCGTAGTCTCTTGCCTGAGCGAGAGCGATCTTAAGTCTGTCTACAGCGATAGGATACTCAGCTCTAACATAGATGTATCCCTGGTTAGCGCCGATAGCATATCCTGCGATAGCCATAGCCTCAAGGATAGCATGAGGGTCACCTTCAAGGATGGAACGGTCCATGAATGCACCCGGGTCACCTTCGTCAGCGTTGCAGGCAACGTACTTCTGTACCTCGCCTCTCTTGCCTGCTGCGAACATCCACTTCTTTCCTGTAGGGAATCCAGCGCCGCCGCGGCCTCTGAGTCCGGAATCAAGTACTGTCTGAATAACTTCATCAGGAGTCATCTCATTGACAGCCTTGTTGAGAGCCAGGTAACCGTCTCTTGCGATGTACTCATCGATGTCCTCAGGATCGATCTTACCGCAGTTCCTGAGAGCCATTCTGAGCTGATTGTTATAGAAGGCAGAATCAACATAGTGGATCTTCTCACCGTTAGTGAGTTCCTCAACCATGAGATATTCATCAACAGGAGTGCCGCCGATGATATGCTCGTTGAAAATTCTCTCAACCTGATCTACCTGAACTTCCTGATAGAAAATGTTTCCAGGATGAACTACCATGATAGGTCCCTTAGCACAAAGGCCCTGGCATCCTGTCTGAATTATCTGGATCTCATCCTTCTTGCCGGCAGCTTCTATGAGTCTCTTAAGCTCATCCATGATCTCCCAGCTGTGGTTGGATGTACATCCTGTACCTCCGCATACAAGGATGTATGTCTTTTCAGCAGCTTCTGCAGTATCAGGATTGAATCTGATATCTATCTGTCCATGCTTAGCTGCCTTGATATCTTTTAATTCCTGCAGTGTTTTCATGACTTACCCTCCATTATGCGTTACTCGTATTTAGCGAGGATACCGGCAACTCTGTCCGGTGTCATCTTGCCGTATACATCACCGCCAACGATCATAACAGGTGCGAGTCCACATGCTCCGACGCAACGGCAAACTTCCAGTGAGAACTTGCCGTCAGGTGTACAGCCGCCGTCTTCGATTTTGAGAACTTTCTCGATCTCCTCGAGAATTGCTCCTGCGCCCTTAACGTAGCAAGCTGTTCCAAGGCACATGGAAACAACATACTTGCCCTTAGGCGACATCGAAAACTGGGCATAGAAAGTAGCTACACCATAAATCTTCTCGATAGGAATACCGGTCTCATCAGAAATGATCTTCTGTACCTGGTAAGGGAGATATCCGTAGATTTCCTGAGCCTCCTGCATGATAGGCATCAGGGCACCCTTCTGGCCCTTGTACTTAGCAATCACTTCAAGGAGCTTAGCTTCCTGCTCTTTTGTTCCCTTGAAAGGAACTGTCGATACTTTCATCTGCTCGATCCTCCTTAAAATTACTACCTTCATCTACAAAGTATGGATGATTTATTATCACATTTTTAAATAGAGTTAACAATTATAGTTAGTCTTTTAACCCATACTCGCTATTATTATAGATAAATTGTTAACAAACCACAACAGCGTTTTTCCGTATTATTCCCCTATCCAGAATAAAAAACAAATGCGAACAAACCCAATAAAATCACGCGTTTTGTTCTGTAAACAAACTTTATGAAAACAAATTGTGTTACCGCAACAGATTACGGAAACCGTTATTGTTTTGTCATAGTCTGACAATTAACAATCCAGTTGTTCCTTAAATAATCCAACATGCATGCCGCATTTCTTTAAAAATTCCTTAATGCTGGATTCATTCCCCTTCTTCGGCTATAATTCTGTAGTCAATAATAGATAACGGAGGAAATGTAATGATATATCCTGAATTTCTGCAGGAAAATGATGTAATAGGAATATGCGCACCAAGCGCAGGGGTCGGGAGCAAAACAGAATCTTTTGACATGTCTCTTGAAGTTCTTCACGAGATAGGACTTCATACTTACGAGACAGAAAGTGTAAGGAATGATGACTGCCCTTCTGCCGCTCCATGGATCAGAGGCGAAGAGTTCAATTCACTCTTTGCAGATGACGATGTAAAGATCGTAATGAGTGCATCCGGCGGAGACTATAACATTGAGATGCTTCCATATATAGATCAGGATCTGGTCAGAAGACATCCTAAATGGTTTTCAGGCTACTCTGATCCTACATGCATAGAGATGCTTCTTACGACCATACTTGACATAGCTACCGTGTACGGAGTCAATGCCGGTGCCTGGGACTGGAGACCGCTCCATCAGTTCCACGTCAATGCTCTTGAGATACTTACCGGAAATGTTGTTGACCAGGAATCATATGAATACTGGGCATCAGATAGTTACAATGAAGAGACGGGTGAATATGAGATGAACGCTCCTGTTGAGTGGACTCTGCTCCGCACGTCTGACGGAGAGTTCTATGAGGATGATTATCTGGATGTGACAGGAAGACTTATCGGTGGATGCACTGATGTCATTGACTGGATGATAGGTACTCCATACGAGGATCTTAAAGGATTCACAGACAGATATGCAGATGACGGCTTCATCTGGTTCTTCGACACCTTCGAGTACAATCCTATGACACTGATGTATTCGATGAACAAAATGAAGATGATGGGACTATTTGACAATGCGAGAGCTGTCATATTCGGCCGTGTATGCTTCCCGGGCGAAGCAACAGACATAGACTATCTCACACAGCTTGAAAGAGTATTCGGTGAAATGGATGTCCCTGTAATATGGGGAGCGGATATAGGCCATACGAAGCCTTCAATGACGCTGATAAACGGCAGCATGGGTCATCTTGAGTACAGTAACGGACATGCATTGATATCAATGGAACTTCGCTGAAAAACGCGGATCAAAAATGGGGACCGGATCATTCCGCTCCCCGTTTCTTTTGCCTTGCCGGTCATATGAAATGCAGTATTGGACAGTTATTGTTTTTTCTTCTTTCTGCGTTCCTTCACCTTGTGTTCCTGCATTTCTTCCATGTAACCTGCAGTAATGATGCCTGCCGGAAGTGCTATGACTGCTATGCCGAAGAAAGCCGATATCATTGTGATCAGACGCCCTATAGTTGTTGTCGGGATTATATCCCCGTACCCTATAGTTGTAAGTGAAACGGTCGCCCAGTATACAGCTTCGAAAAAACTGTCAAAAGAGTCAGGCTCAACATTCAGTACTATGATAGCGGAAGTGAAAATGTATGCCACGGTCATAGTTCCTACTGCGATCAGTGACTCTTTTGATCTCTTGATGACCGCGATAATGATCTCAAAGTTTGTTGAATACCTGAACATCTTGAACACTCTGAACACTCTCAGAGCATTAGCCAGTCTGACAAGTCTCAGCAGTCCGAAGCCGCTGTTGATAACGATAAAGTGCGGCAATATTGATAACAGATCAATGATTGCCAGAAGTGTAAAAGGATACCTTATCACTGCAAACACGAACTGGTCATTAAGCTTATAATCCGCCGTCAGAAGCCTAAGTAAGTAATCAATAATAAATACTGTTACACATACCCTTTCGATTTCAAGCCACCCCGTCGACGGCTCTTTAAGACACAGCGGAATTATGCTGACGATTATGATGAACATGCTGAGCGCATCATAAATATGACTCAGAGTATCATCCGGCCCTGCGACCTCGATTATCTCATATATTCTCTTTCTTATTCCCATACCATAACCTCTATACCTCAACTCATAGAAAGATTATAGAAATCATACTAATATATGCACAAGAAAATGATGACAGCGGAGACGGTTCTGACTGTCATCTTTCAGAGACATATAATTCAGTCGCCCTGACACATTTATGCATAACCCATTGAAAAAACCGGCATAAGCGTACAACTTCATGCACGCCGATGCCGGCTCTTGTTATTGTAGAGAAACGGTCAGTTGCCTGTTCCCATTACTTTCAGGATGACAGTCAGAACCGCCCCCGTTGTCATCTTACAGCAGGCTTACACTTGCGATGAGTCCAGCGAATACGATGGATACCATGGATACCAGCTTGATCAGGATGTTGATCGAAGGACCGGATGTATCCTTGAACGGGTCGCCGATAGTGTCGCCGACTACAGCAGCCTTGTGGTTGTCGCTGCCCTTGCCGCCGAAGTTGCCGGCCTCGATATACTTCTTCGCATTGTCCCATGCGCCGCCGGAGTTAGCCATGAAGATAGCCATGATGAATCCGGATACAGTAGCGCCGCAGAGCATACCTACTACTCCGAGACCGCCAAGGATCAGACCTGTGACGATAGGAGCAGCGATACCTACGCATGCAGGAAGGATCATTTCCTTGAGGGAAGCCTTGGAGCAGAGGTCTACGCATCTTGCATAGTCAGCTTCAGCCTTTCCTTCCATGAGTCCAGGGATCTCCTTGAACTGACGTCTTACTTCTACTACTACACTCTGTGCAGCTCTGTTAACAGCACCCATTGTGAGAGCTGAGAACAGGAACGGCAGACAAGCACCGATGAAGAGTCCTACGAGCACCTTAGGATCGAGCAGGTTCAATGTGAGATCCTGTCCGTCCGGCATGTATACAAGGAGCTTTTCCTTGAAGTTAGCGATGAGAGCCAGAGCTGTCATTCCTGCAGAACCGATAGCGAAGCCCTTTCCTGTAGCAGCTGTTGTGTTGCCCAGGGAGTCAAGAGCGTCTGTTCTCTCTCTTACCTGAGGTTCAAGTCCTGCCATCTCAGCGATACCGCCGGCATTATCTGCGACCGGGCCGTATGCGTCAGTAGCAAGAGTGATACCAAGTGTTGAAAGCATGCCTACAGCTGCAAGGGAGATGCCGTAGAGTCCGATGCTCGAAGGAGCAACGTCTACCGGGCAAAGTCCTGCGCAGTAGTAAGCGATGATGATAGCCGCACCTACGATAAGGATTGGAAGAGTTGTCGAAGCCATTCCTGTTCCGAGACCGCTTATGATGAGTGTAGCGGTACCGGTCTGGGATGACTCAGCTATCTTCTGTGTCGGCTTATAAGTATCTGATGTGTAATACTCTGTGCAGAGTCCGATCAGGACACCAGCAGCAAGCCCTGCGAGGATCGCAAGATACAGTCCGTAGAATTCCTTTCCGAACAGCCATGCTACGAGCACGAATGAGAATACGGCAGTTGCGATTGCGGCAAAGTTTGTTCCTCTTCTGAGAGCAGCCAGCAGGTTTTTCTGGCTTGCGCCCTCCTTGGTCTGAACGAGGAATGAACCGATTACGGAGAAAACTACTCCGACAGCTGCCATCAGAAGCGGGAGAGCTACAGACTTTACTCCGAGACCGCTTGACAGGAATGCAATAGCACCGAGAGCGCATGTGGATACCATGGATCCGACATATGATTCATAGAGGTCAGCGCCCATACCTGCAACGTCACCTACGTTGTCGCCTACGTTGTCAGCGATAACAGCCGGGTTACGCGGATCATCCTCAGGTATTCCTGCCTCAACCTTACCTACAAGGTCAGCTCCTACGTCAGCAGCCTTTGTAAAGATACCGCCGCCTACACGGGCGAACAGAGCCATTGAAGAAGCTCCCATTCCGAAGGTAACCATTGCAGCAGTGATGTTCTCGAGTGTTTCATGGAAAACGAGGTCGAGAAGTGCATACCAGAGTGAAATATCGAGCAGGCCGAGACCTACTACAGTGAATCCCATTACCGAACCTGCAGAGAAAGCAACACGGAGTCCCTTGTTAAGGCTTTCCTGTGCAGCACAGGCTGTACGGTCATTGGCTCTTGTAGCAATGCTCATTCCGATATATCCGGAAAGGCCTGAGAAGAAACCTCCTGTAATGAAAGCAAACGGTACATACCAGGTCAGCTTATGAGCTGCAGCCATACCGCAGAGTACCAGGAACATGACAGCGAAGAAAATGATTACTGTACGGTACTGACGCTTGAGGAATGCACTTGCTCCTGTACGGACGAATCTTGAGATCTGCTTCATCCTGTCTGTTCCCTCATCTGCGTTCAGGACCTTCCTGGCCTGAGCGTAAGCGAAGAAAAGAGCAACCAGTGAAGCAAACAGACTGATCCAGTACAAATGTGATAACAGATAGTCTTGCATAGAAATGCCTCCTTACAAATAAATCCCAAAAATATCCATAATTGCCCTTACATTGAATTATAGAATTGTTCGACCGTCAGTACAATGTATGAGTCTTATGTTTATTTTTGTTTTTCAATATGTAAATGATAACAGAATTGTCTGCAATATCAAGGTGTCAGCGGTATCAATTATGTTTTTTTGACAATATTATTTTGAATGTTTTGTTTTTGTACACAATATTGATCCTCCATTTAAGTAAACATCACAACTATGCCTGAAGAGTACCGAACACGGTCCGGCGCTCCTGCCGCCACGAAAAAAGATCCGGCGCATCAGATGCACCGGATCTTTGGTTACATGTTCGGTTTATCAGTCAACTGACCGGTAAACTATGCGTTCTTCTCTTCGATTGCAGCCTGTGCAGCAGCAAGTCTTGCGATAGGAACTCTGAATGGTGAGCAGGATACATAGTTGAGTCCTGCCTTGTGGCAGAAGTGTACGGATGCAGGATCTCCGCCGTGCTCTCCGCAGATACCGAGCTTGATGTTCGGTCTTGTCTTCTTTCCGCCTTCAACAGCCATCTTAACCAGCTTGCCAATACCGGACTGGTCGAGTGACTGGAACGGATCGTTCTCGAGGATACCCTGAGCAACGTACTCCTTGATGATAGCGCCTGTATCGTCTCTGGAGAATCCGAATCCCATCTGTGTCAGGTCGTTAGTACCGAATGAGAAGAATTCAGCTTCCTCAGCGATCTCATCAGCTGTAAGTGCAGCTCTCGGGATCTCGATCATTGTTCCTACCATGTACTTCATGTTCTGGCCGGACTCAGCGATCAGCTTGTCAGCTACCTCAACGATAGTCTTCTTGACGAACTTGAGCTCGTTTACGTGACCTACCAGCGGTACCATGATCTCAGGAACGATATCAAGGCCTTCCTCAGCTCTTACTTCGAGAGCAGCGCTGATGATAGCCTTTGTCTGCATCTCAGCAATCTCAGGATATGTAACAGCAAGTCTGCAGCCACGGTGACCAAGCATCGGGTTGAACTCGTGGAGCTCGAGAGTCTTGTTTACGATCTTCTCATAAGGGATTCCGAACTGTTCGGATACTTGCTTGATGTCCTCATCAGTCTTAGGCAGGAACTCGTGCAGAGGCGGGTCAAGGAGTCTGATTGTAACAGGTCTCTCGCCCATTGCCTTGTAGATGCCCTTGAAGTCTTCCTTCTGATATGGCAGCAGTCCGTCGAGAGCTTCTCTTCTCTCTTCAACTGTGTCAGCGAGGATCATTCTTCTGATTTTAGGGATTCTCTCATCCTCGAAGAACATGTGCTCTGTTCTGCAGAGTCCGATACCCTCAGCGCCGAACTCAACAGCCTGCTTAGCATCTCTTGGGTTATCAGCGTTAGTTCTTACCTTGAGTGTTCTTGCCTCATCAGCCCACTCCATGATCTGACCGAAGTCGCCGGAGAGCTCAGGAGCAAGAGTCTTGATAGCCTCTACGTATACGTTACCGTCAGTACCGTTCAGGGAAATGCTGTCTCCTTCGTGGTAAGACTTGCCGCCTACTGTCATAGTCTTGTTGGCTTCATCAACAGTGATTTCCTTGCAGCCTGCTACGCAGCACTTACCCATTCCTCTTGCTACTACAGCAGCGTGGGATGTCATTCCGCCGCGGGCTGTCAGGATACCCTGTGCAGCTACCATACCAGCGAGGTCCTCAGGGCTTGTCTCTTCTCTTACGAGGATGACCTTCTTGCCTTCTTCAGCGAAAGCAGCAGCATCTTCTGTGGAGAATACGATCTGTCCTGTTGCAGCACCAGGTGATGCAGGAAGTCCCTTAGCTACAGGTGTAGCCTTCTTCAGCTCGTCTGCATCGAATACAGGGTGGAGCAGCTGATTGATCTGATCAGGCTCAACTCTCATTACAGCAGTTTCCTTGTCGATGAGACCTTCCTTAACGAGGTCTACAGCTACCTTTACAGCAGCAGCTGCTGTTCTCTTACCATTACGTGTCTGCAGCATGAAGAGCTTACGGTCTTCTACTGTGAACTCCATGTCCTGCATGTCTTTGTAGTGGTTCTCAAGAGTATCAGCGATCTTCTCGAACTGTGAGTATACTTCAGGGAATGCCTCAGCCATCTCGGAGATAGGCTGCGGTGTTCTGATACCAGCTACTACGTCCTCACCCTGAGCGTTTACGAGGAACTCACCGAAGAGCTTGTTCTCGCCGTTTGCCGGGTTACGTGTGAAAGCAACGCCTGTACCGGAGTTGTTTCCGCTGTTTCCGAATACCATGGACTGTACGTTTACAGCTGTTCCGAGGGAATCGGAGATATCATACATCTTTCTGTAGAGGATAGCTCTGTCGTTGTTCCAGGATCTGAATACAGCCTTGATAGCCTCAAGAAGCTGATCCTTAGGCTCCTGCGGGAACTCTCTTCCGAGCTCTCTCTTAACTACTTCCTTGTATCCTGCGATGACTTCCTTGAGGTCCTCAGTTGTGAGCTCAACGTCGAATTCAACTCCTGCCTTCTTCTTCTGGCCTTCAAATACTTCGTCAAAGTTGGACTTCTTGATCTCCATTACGACATCACCGAACATCTGGATGAATCTTCTGTAGCTGTCGTAAGCAAATCTCTCGTTGCTTGTCTTCTTAGCTAGACCTTCTACTGCTACGTCATTGAGTCCGAGGTTGAGGATTGTATCCATCATACCAGGCATCGAGATAGGTGCTCCGGATCTTACGGAAACGAGAAGAGGATTCTCGTTGTCACCGAACTTCTTGCCCATTACCTCTTCGAGCTCAGCGAGGTGCTCCCATACTTCATCGATTACTTCCTGAGCGAGAACGCCACCGTCTTCGGTGTACTTTCTGCATACGTCAGTGGTGATGGTGAAACCGAAAGGTACAGGAAGACCGATGTTGGTCATCTCTGCCAGGTTAGCACCTTTACCACCGAGAAGTGCTCTCATGTCCTTGGAGCCCTCATTGAATGAGTAAACATACTTTGCCATAAAATTTTTCTCCTTTATGTTATATAGAATCAGTCATGACTGGTTTGTCATGACCAGGGGATAACTAGAATCTGAGTCTTTCCTCAATATATGCTCTGACTTCGCTTACAGGAACTCTTACCTGCTCCATTGTGTCTCTGTCACGGATCGTTACCGAGTTATCTTCTGCTGTGTCAAAGTCGACGCAGATGCTGAACGGAGTTCCGATCTCGTCTTCTCTTCTGTATCTCTTTCCGATCGAGCCGGATGCATCATACTCTACCATGAAGTACTTGCTGAGCTCTTCATAGATAGGCAGAGCTACATCTTCAAGCTTCTTGGAAAGCGGAAGCACAGCTGCCTTGTACGGAGCCAGTGCTGGATGCAGTCTGAGAACAGTTCTTACATCTTCTTTGCCCTTTCCGTCTACGAGCTTCTCCTCGTCATATGCATCCACAAGGAATGCAAGAACGAGTCTCTCGACGCCTACTGAAGGCTCGATGCAGTACGGAACGTATCTCTCATTGGTCTCAGGAT
Organism: uncultured Eubacteriales bacterium; assembly: GCA_900315485.1. GTDB lineage: Bacteria > Bacillota > Clostridia > Peptostreptococcales > Anaerovoracaceae > Crickella. The sequence goes on from OMZI01000012.1 coordinate 74,294, forward strand.
CGAGATAGCTCATGTCCTCTCCGGAATGTGTCTGGTGAGCCATAAGGTCGTAGTCTGTTCTTGATGCTACGCCCCAGAGTTCGCCCCATCCGAACGGGAAGAGGTACTCTATGTCAGTAGTAGCATTGCTGTAGTGTGAAAGTTCTTCCTGTGTATGGTCTCTGAGTCTTGTGAACTTCTCACTGAGTCCGAGTGACTTCAGGAAATCAGCACAATAATCCTTCCAGTATGCGAACCAGTCAAGTTCAGTTCCCGGCTTGCAGAAGAACTCAAGCTCCATCTGTTCGAACTCTCTTACTCTGAAGATGAAGTTGCCCGGTGTGATCTCATTACGGAACGACTTACCAACCTGAGCGATACCGAACGGGATTTTCTTTCTTGCTGTTCTCTGAACATTCTTGAAGTTTACGAAGATACCCTGTGCTGTCTCCGGTCTCATATAGATCTCAGACTTGGAATCCTCGGTAACACCCTGGAAAGTCTTGAACATGAGGTTGAACTGTCTGATTCCTGTGAAGTCAGACTTGCCGCACTCAGGGCAGCAGATGCCTTTCTCCTTGATGAAGTTCTCCATCTCTTCATTGGACCAGCCGTCAACGACGACTTCCTCTTCAGGAGCGTTCTCCTTGTACCAGTCTTCGATCAGTTTGTCAGCTCTGTATCTTGTCTTGCAGGACTTGCAGTCAACAAGCGGATCACTGAATCCGCCTACGTGACCTGATGCGACCCATGTCTGCGGGTTCATCAGGATCGCTGCATCAAGTCCTACATTGAGCTTGGACTCTCTGACAAACTTGCCCCTCCAGGCATCCTTGATGTTGTTCTTGAATTCAACTCCGAGAGGGCCGAAATCCCATGTGTTGGCAAGTCCGCCGTAAATCTCGGATCCAGGGAAGATGTATCCTCTGTTCTTGCACAGAGCAATTATCTTCTCCATAGTTACTGTTCTTTCAACATCAGGCATTCCTGTCTTGTCAATTGCCATAAATATTAAATCTCCTCATCCTTAAATTCTTCTTCAGCTGCTTTGTCAGCATCAGCTGCGAAATCAGCGTCTGCCTTTTCCGCTCTCTCTGAAGCTTCCTTAGCTATTCCTTTTGCGGTGTCAGCTGCCTTTTTTGCAACCTTTTCGACGGTATCCTTGACCTCATCGATCTTGCCGCTCTTTTCAAGCTTGTCCCACAGAGTCATCAGCTTGGCTGTACCTGTTACGAAAGCCTCTCTGATGTCATCCACAGTTCCGCTCTCTCCTAGCTTGTTCCAGACTTCCTCTACCTTGGCAGAGCCCTTGTCTCCGAGCTCCTGAAGCTTGTCAGATGTCTTATAAGCAAAATCTTCGATCTTGTCGCCGACCTCATCGAAATCATCAGCATCTGCTCCGGTCCTGCCGAATGCCTTGTCAACGCTCTTCATTGCAGCGTCCATAGCCTTGTCATATGCTCCGATGACCTTGCCGTTGATATCGATAACTTCGCCCTTGTCATCAACGAATTCGATATCACACTGTGTTCCTACAGCAGCGATAATGCCGAGTATAGCGCCCCATGGAACAAGAGCTGCTCCGATAACCCCTGCTGTAAGCGGGAAGTTTACAATAGTCTTGTTGCCCTTTCTTACAAGGATCCTTGTGACATTGCCCTTCTCAACGATCTCTTTCATCTTGGCGAAGATCGGGCTGTCCTTGAGGCTGCCGCCGTCAACTGCGTCGTGTTCCTTGTTCATCTTCTCTTCGAGATCGATGATAGCGTCTACAACACTTCCGTCAGCCTTTTCAAGAGCTTCCTTAGCCTCTGCATAAGTTGCTCCGGTTCTGTCTTTTACAAGTTCAATTTTTTCCAGATTGATATCCATAATCTATGCCTCCAGTTCTCCGGTGCCGCTGAGTACATCAACGTCGAGATAACGCTCTGTATACTCAGCCAGAATACGTCTTATCATGTCAGCCACATCGCTTTTGAGAGTGACTTTCTCAAACGTTTTAAGTGGCTTGGACTGAAAATATCTAAACACATCAATAATAGCAAAGGATGGCTTGTAAATCAATGCATTACGGTCTGTTTTCTCCTTATTTGCACAGTCATCACATATGATTCCGCCGGCTGAAACGGAGAACTGTCTGAACCCTCCTTCCGGATGCGGCCTGCCGCAGCTTACGCAGCAGTCAAGTTCGGGACTTACGCCCAGAAGTCTCAGTGATCTGACGATAAATGCAAAAAGAAGTGTCTCGGAACTGCTTGATGTTTTTTCTATCGATTCGAGGAATTCGATCGAAAGATCGTAGAGTCCCGGCGCAGGCTCACCGTCTGCAGTCACCTTGTCCAGATATTCTATAAATGCCGAAGCAACCATGAATCTGTCAAGATCTTCTCCAATAGAATAATAGCTCCTGCGTGCTGAGGCCGAGTTGATGCTGTATGAATCTCTTCCTTTGAACAGTTCGTATTCAGCGAAAGTAAACGGTCTCAGAGCAAGAGCTGACTTGCTGCGGCTCTTCTCGTTAATAGAAGTGCCTGCCGAAATCTTCCCGTACTGACGGGTGAATATTACGATCATGCGCCGGTTGCCGGCGATTTTGCGCTGTCTGAGCACAATTCCTTCAGTATTTATAATCATGTGTCTGCATGAGCAGGAATTCTGCACTCCCGGTTTTATTCGTCTTTATAACCCCAGCTGCGTATTGTGCGCTCTGAGTCTCTCCAGTTCTCTTTTACCTTGACCCACAGGCTGAGATAGACTTTGCATCCGAGGAGATCCTCGATCTCACGTCTTGCCGCTTTGCCCACACCCTTGAGCTTGCTGCCGCCCTTACCGATGATGATAGACTTGTGTGATTTTCTCTCACAGTAAATGACAGCACCTATCTCTGTAAGCTTAGGTCCCTCTTCAAACGATTCTATCTCAACGAAAACCCCGTGAGGCACCTCGTCATCAAGGTAGTTCATGAGTTTTTCTCTGATGATCTCACTTACGATGAAGCGCTCCGGATGATCTGTGGCAATGTCATCAGGATAGTACATCGGACCTTCCTGCATATACCCTGCAAGGCGGTCCCTGAGCATTTCAACATTATCTCCCTTGAGTGCGCTGACGCCGTATATGTCGTCAAACAGCCCGGTCTCAGTGTATCTGTTGTACAGAGCAAGATACTCTTCAGGTCCCATGAGGTCCATCTTGTTTATGGCGAGCAGCTTCGGAGCCTCAACATTCTTAAGAAGTTCGAGGATGTTCGCATCACCTTTGCCGAAGCCCTTGGTGCCGTCTATCATAAGAAGGACGACATCGACACCGCTGAGTGTATTGAGCGCAGTCTCATTTATAGCTGAGCCCAGTTTATTATGTGGCTTGTGGATACCCGGAGTGTCAAGAAAAACCATCTGAAGCCCACCGCCCTCTTCATATGAGAGGTCGGTATATATCCCGGTGATCCTGTTCAGTGTCGTCTGCGGTTTGCTCGATGTGATGGCGATCTTCTCTCCGAGCATGCTGTTCATGAGAGTTGATTTGCCTACGTTAGGGCGTCCGATTATTCCAATAAATCCTGACTTCATTATCTGTTAACTCCGATTGATCCAAGTATTTCTTCTTCGCGGGCTCTCATCACCCTTTTCTCGTCCTCTTCCATGTGATCGTATCCCATGAGATGAAGGATGCTGTGTGTGAAGAGATATACAAATTCTCTCGTCACACCTGTTCCGAATTCCTCAGCCTGGCTGAGGACACGGTCGTAGCATATTACGACATCGCCAATAAGTGCTGTGACCTCTTCATCGCCGAGGTCATATGCCAGCTCTTCCATATCGTCATACTGAGGAAAGCTCAGCACATCAGTGACGCTGTCATTTCCTCTGTAATCGCGGTTGAGGCTTCTTATCTCCTCTGCATCAACGACTGTTACGCCTATCTCCGCATCAAGGTCCTCAGGCTTCATGGATTTTTCTTCCAGTACATCGGGAAACTCAAGGCTCAGCGCTTTTAGCGCAGCCTTCTCCATAAGCGACTTGATCTCGCTGTCAAGCCTTCCCTCTTCATCGCTGTAGTATATATTCATATGACCGGTTTCCTACCTTGAACTGACCTTATTGCCCTTTGATGTGCTCGTCCTTACCTTATTGTTGTTGTCATAGGACTCATAGGCCTTGATGATCCTCTTTACAAGTTCATGCCTTACTACGTCAACTTCAGTAAAATAATTGAAGCGTATGCCTTCAACTCCCGTAAGCACCTTCCTTGCCTCCTTGAGGCCGGACATAGTGCCGCTCGGGAGGTCTATCTGCGTGATATCTCCAGTAACCACTACCTTTGAATTGAATCCCATACGTGTAAGGAACATCTTCATCTGCTCTCTTGTAGTATTCTGGGCTTCGTCGAGGATTATAAACGCATTGTCAAGGGTACGTCCTCTCATGTATGCCAGAGGAACGACCTCTATCACGCCTTTCTCTCTCAGCTTTGCAGCAGCTTCCATACCGAGTACGTCATAGAGAGCATCATACAGAGGTCTTAGATACGGATCGACCTTTTCCTGCATATCACCCGGAAGGAAGCCGAGTCTCTCACCTGCTTCGACTGCAGGTCTTGTAAGGATTATCCTCTCTATCTCTCTGTTCTTATACGCGCTTATGGCCATGGCACATGCGAGATATGTCTTACCTGTTCCGGCAGGACCTATCCCGAATACCATGTCGGTATTCCTTATATTGTCAACATACTCTTTCTGCGCCTGGGTCTTCGGCTTGAGAGGCTTGCCCATATGCGTATAGCATATGATGTCCCTGGATGTGGATCCGGCATCAAAATTCTTTCCGCCCACTTCCATGTCTATTATGTAATTCAGCCTCTGCGAATCCAGCCCCGGCTCAATGTTAAGAGCTTCAATGAGTCTGCCGATAATGCGCATAGCAAGCTCGGCATCTCTGCCTTTTATTATCAGAGTGCCGTCTCTGACCGTCATCTCGGTCTCAGTGATCTTTTCGACAGTCTTTACGTTGGAATCGTAATTGCCGAAGAGATCCTGGATGTTGATGTTTTCAGGTATGTCCAGTCTTAGTTCCATATCTCTCCTAGAGTTTGCCGTTCAGGAAGTCCTTAACGATCTTGTTGACAGTAGAACCGTCAGCCGCATCCTTGAGTTCAGCCATAACGCTCTTCATCAGAACGCCCATGTTCTTCATGCCTTCCTCGATTCCGAGGTCTGCTGCTACAGCCTTGACCTTCTCTGCGATCTGCTCCGCACTCATCTCTTCCGGAAGGTATGCCTGAAGGATCTCGATCTCCTTCTTATATGCTTCTGTCATATCCTCCCTGCCTGCCTTGGCAAAGTCTGCAAGGGCATCCGTTCTCATCTTGACCTGCTTCTTGATGATCTTAACGATATCTGCATCGTCAGTGAGTTCCTCTCTCTGGTCAACTTCGTGCTGCTTGATAGCTGCTCTCACCAGATTGACAGTTTCCTTCTTTACTGAATCATGGTTCTTCATGGCTTCCTTGTAATCTGCCATAAGCTGTTCTTTAAGTCCCATAGTTATTTCTCCTTCCCGCCTTCCGTCCATCTGCGGAAAGCTCCTTATAAAAGCAAAATGCGAACGCCTTTCCGGAGTTCGCATCTGATATAAGCTAATTAGTACTTGCGAGCCTTCTTACGGGCAGCCTCAGACTTTTTCTTACGTCTTACGCTAGGCTTCTCATAATGCTCTCTCTTGCGAAGCTCAGCCATGACGCCGTCGCGAGCGCAAGATCTCTTAAATCTCTTAAGAGCGCTTTCCAAGCTCTCGTTCTCTTTAACGATTACCTTTGCCATCTTCTTGTCTCACCTCCTGACGTCCTTGAATTACTGCAGTCTTAACCGCAACGCAGAAATTGTACTACTGCAGTATCAAAAAGTCAACAGTAAAACAAATGTGGCGGTCTCATCTCTTCCGGGCGATGCGATGACCCGGCTGTATGCGGCAGGATTTCATTCTCCGCATTTCTGACCAAATATATTGTACCACAATATATTCGGATTATTGAAGAAAAACAGCACAATATATTTGATTAATTCAGCAATTTACCTTATTATAATATCCGTATAAATACGTTCGGACAAAACTGGAGATAAACATGCAGCTGAGCGATGCTGAGATCAGAGAGATACTGATCCGCAGAAAAAGAGAAAAAAAACGCAGACTCAGGAGGCGAAGACGACGGATGCTCATTATCCTCCTGCTGCTTATCGTGCTCATATTCGTTCTGGTCAGAGTGATCGGGCACGGCGGCAAAAGCAGCGATAAGGATAAGAAGTCTGCTGATTCGGCTGCGTCCGGTGAAAACCGCGGAATCATATTTATAGACCCGGGTCACGGCGGAATGGATTCAGGATCTGACGATGACAACGAAAGGTATGAGAAAGACGATACTCTCAAACTGGGTCTTGCCGTCAGGGATCACCTTCAGGCTCTTGGCTTCAAGGTAGCGATGTCCCGCACCGAAGATGAAATGGTAGACAGAACAGAGCGCGGCGAGATGGCCAACAAGGCTGGTGCACAGTTCTTTGTCTCCATACACAGGAACAAAGCTGACGGAGGCGGTCAGGGAGTCGAAGGATTCATCCCTAAAGAGGATGATGCTGAGTCAAGGCTCCTCGGCGAGAACATAATGCATTTCCTCGGAAAAGCAGGTTTCGAAGAGAGGACGATAAGAGCAGGAACTCTTGTCAGCTCGGCTGAAGATTACGAGGAAAACGCTGCAGCAGAGATGCCTTCTGTGCTTATAGAAGTCGGATTCCTCAGCAGCGCAGATGACAACTATCTGTTCGACAACAACCTCGACAAGAACGCGAAGGCGATCGCAGATGCGATCAACTATACATTCATGACATTGTACGAGCCGGAAGCGGCTGCAGAGTATGAGCAGATGATGGCTCAGACAGAAGCCGCATGCGAGCAGATCATGAAATCAACGAATGATGCACTCAGCGGAGCATCTGCAGCATTCGATGGAACTGAAGAAGGTACAGATTCCGGCGGCGCAGATCCGCAGGCCTGACTTTATAAACCAAGACCGGAAGCCGCTCAGGCTTCCGGTCTTTTCAATTATCATGATTCAGTTGTAAACAGTATATCAGCTGCTCATCTCATTCCATCTGATCTCATTCTTGTCATATACCGGCCCGTCATTTATGGAGCTTGTATCCCCGAGTCTTGTCGGTACGATGAGCTCCCCTTCCGGTTCTGATGTCGTGAGCATCTGATTGCTGAGGCTGAACTGCCCCTGGCTGCATCTCAGAACAAGTTTCTTCAGCATCTGCAGAGATCCGCTTGCACATACATAATTCGCATCATGTATCACATCAGCCGCAGTTCCTTCTCTGCCGTTGCTGCCGTCCAGAGTCAGGACCTCTATCTCATTACAGATGGTGCGGAATGATTCGACCATATATATGTCAGATTTTGTATCATATCCGAGAACAGCCTTAAAGCTTTTACCTCTTGTAAGAAGACATCTGGCAAGTTCGAGCATCTCGGCTACTCCGGCACCGTCTGCCACAAGATATGCACCGTCCGGTACGGCATCGACATCGAATCCGTTTCCAAGACCTGTAAGTGATCCCACCTCTGTTCCGATTTCTGTCGAAAGGAGCTGTTCCCCCTCCTCACAGTCTGCTCTGAAAACTACAGAAAATCTGTTGCTGTCATAATCACAGACCGGAAAAGGTCTTACAAGTCCGCCCGCTTCTATCATGGCAAACTGCCCCGGCCTCTTGAATCTGCAGTCGTCTGTGCTGAATGTTATCTTGTATACATCGTTTGCAAGATGCTCCTTGTGAGCTACTTTACTTTTATTCATCTACATCACCCGTCCTTGCATTGACTGTGTCATATTCAGTCTTGTCAGCAGCTTCTGCCGCTGCATGTTTTGCTGTTTCTACCACAACATCTGCGACGTCAAGCACGCTGTCCGGAAGCTCTGTCACTGAAGGCTGCTCTGTAACATCAGCCTGTACGGCAGGTACTGCAGCTGCCTGTTCAGGAGCAGGTTCATTCGCCGGAGCGGCTGCCGGAACAGGTGCAGATTTCGGTGCAGGTCTGGCAGCTGCGGATCTCCGGGCATCTGCCTCATGCATAGCAGCGGATTCCTTCAGGTCAACTACATACGTATCGAGGATCTTGTCATGCCATCCTCTGTTCCTTTCATCTATAAGTATCCAGATGAACCCGAGGAGAAACACCGATCCGGATGCTGCCTTTACGAACCACTCTCTGAAAAGCATCTTCCAGAACCCTATCGGCTCGCCGTCCCTGCTCGATACTACCTCCAGTCCGAGAGCAGCTTTGCCTATCGTCTTTGACTTATTGAAAAATACGAGCTGTATTACTACATATGCGATGCTGAGTATCAGGGATATGATCAGAGCTGTAGTGGTACCGGCAGTCAGTCCGCCGTTATATCCATATCCATAGCCATAACCGTAACCGAATCCGTAACCGTAGCTGTTGTATGCGAGTTCATTCGCAATAATGATGATCATTGCAATAAACGCTATGAAGCAGGACACTGCAGGAATGACCATATCTATGCAAGCTGCGCCGAAACGTTTGCCTCTTGACGCCAGCTTCATTGCTTTTCTTCTGCTCATTAACATTTCCTCTCTACTGCTGCTGAACGTCACTTCAACAGTCATTTAAGTGAATTCAACAATATTATACTATATCGTTGGTTAATTTTTTGTATAAATAATATACAATCAGCAAATCAAAGCCCGCTCAATTATACAAGCGGGCGAATGGATTTTGTTATTAATAATCTTGATATTCTGACCACGTAGTATAGAAAACTTGCCGGCGGCGGAGATGATCCGCCATATGGATGCTGTATCAGTCCTCGTGCGGCTCAAAACCTACAAGGCTCTCAGGCATCTCCCTGCCGCTTCTTGTGTAGTAGTCGACAAGAGCAGCCTTGATAGCATCCTCAGCGAGAACTGAGCAGTGGATCTTTCTTGCAGGAAGTCCGTCAAGAGCCTCTACTACTGCCTTATTTGTAAGCTCAAGAGCTTCATCAAGTGTCTTGCCCTTGATAAGTTCAGTTGCCATGGAGCTTGTAGCGATAGCGCTGCCGCATCCGAATGTCTTGAACTTTACATCAGAGATCTTATCGTCTTCTATCTTGAGATACATCTTCATGATGTCTCCGCAGAGAGGATTTCCTACTTCGCCGATTCCGTCAGCATCTTCGATGACTCCTACATTGCGAGGGTGCTCAAAATGATCCATTACCTTATCTGTATACAGTGACATTTCTTGTCTCCTTTCACCTTATATATCTACATTTCAGTTATATTCTGCATTTAGTCTGATCAGGCATGTTCAGGAATGCAGTGTTCTCTCTTGCCTGTAAGAAGGTCTTCCCAGTATGGCGACATCGATCTGTAGTATTCAACTACCTGATGTACCTTCTCGATTATGTAATCGACCTGCTCTTCATCATTATTGATGTCAAGGCTGAATCTCAGGGAACCATGTGCTGCTTCCACAGGAACTCCCATTCCTGTGAGAACATGTGACGGGTCAAGGGATTCGCTGGTGCATGCTGATCCGGATGAGCATTCGATGCCGTACATATCGAGATGCAGGAGAAGGCTCTCACCCTCTACTCCTTCGAATGACCAGTTGACATTTCCCGGAAGTCTCTTGACAGGATCACCGTTGAGCTGGGAATAAGGAATGTCCTTAAGACCTGCGATCAGTCTGTCTCTCAGCGCTCTGACTTTGCTCATATTGGCATCCATATTGTCACAGCCTTCCTTCAGTGCTGCTGCCATTGCAGCGATACCAGGAACATTGACTGTGCCTGCTCTCTTTCCTCTTTCCTGAGCTCCGCCCTCAATTACATTCACAAGACGGATGCCGTTGCGTGCATACAGGATGCCTACGCCCTTAGGTCCGTGGAATTTGTGGCCTGACATCGACAGCATGTCGATGTTCATAGCCTGAACATCTATAGGGAGATGAGCAGCAGCCTGTACAGCGTCTGTATGGAACAGAACGCCCTTTTCCTTGCATAAAGCTCCGATCTCAGGGATCGGCTGTATAGCGCCCATCTCATTATTTGCAAACATTACGGATACAAGTGCGGTATCTTCTCTTATCGCATCCTCAACATCCTTAACATCTACGATGCCGTTGCTCTGAGGCTTGAGGTATGTGACTTCAAAGCCTTCCTTCTCAAGCTTTGCCATCGTATGCAGGATTGCATGGTGCTCGATGTTGAGTGTGATGAGATGCTTTTTGCCTTTGCGTGCAAGGCCTCTTGCAGCGCTCAGGAGAGCCTGGTTATCAGCCTCCGAGCCGCCGGAAGTAAAGTAGATCTCATTAGGATTCTTCGCATTGATACAGGATGCCACGATCTCTCTTGCTTCATCGAGGACTTCCTGTGTACGCTGACCGTCGCTGTGCAGGCTGTTAGGGTTGCCGTTGTAATTGTCAAGGCACTCTATCAGCTTGTCTCTTGCAGTCTTGCTGAGATAAGTAGTTGCCGCGTTGTCCGCATATACCTTCATCTTCTCTTCTCCTTAATATTATTCAGAATCACACTGATCGCAGTAATCTCCGAGCATCTTTTTACGATTACCCTTAATTATGTCATCCAGAGTGATTTTGCTCAGATACTGTTCAATGACTTTATCAAGTCCCGCCCACAGAGGAAGCGTGCTGCATGTCGCAGCCTTCTCGCACTGCACTCCGTCCTGCATTATGCAGTTTACCGGTGCAAGGGTCCCCTCTGTCAGGAGCAGAATTTCATTGATACTGTATTCCTCCGGTGATCTTGCCAGTTTATATCCGCCGTTCTTGCCCCTCAGACTCTGGAGCAGGCCTCCTTTGTTCAGAATGGAGATGATGCTCTCGAGATATTTCATTGAGAGGTTCTCACGCTCAGCTATATCTGAAAGAGATACATAGCCTCCATCGGACAGCTTTGCCAGATCAACCATTACTGTCAGAGCATATCTGCCCTTGGTTGAAACCATCATTGTGATGCCTCCTGTTCTCTGCCGTGAAGCCTCCAGAAGCCGCTCTTTCAGCTGCTGTCTGTCACGACCTTATAAATCCTACCACCGTGGTAGGAATAAGTCAACATAATTATGCAGATACCGTTAAAGCTTTCAATAAAAATACCGTCCTCAGCCCTTTACGAAAAACTCTTTCGCGCTTTACTTAAATGATTCATATAAATATAATATATTCGGTAAATTTTGGGATCATAGGGAACTGGAACCAAAACGATATGAAGAAACAACTACATAGGCTCTCGGAATCTTGACGAATCATGAGCCTAATAGTTGCCAAACGGCGGCATAAGCGAACCTTGACAAGTGAATATTATCCAAAGTGAAAAGTG
>OMZI01000044.1 GCA_900315485.1 uncultured Eubacteriales bacterium
CGGTGCTCTCGCGCACGCTTTGAGAGCCGCTGGCATACCCACATTCTTTTACAAACATTAGGAGTCAATTGAAAACTCCACAGAAAGTTGACACTATCGCTACTCCTGAAATCGATAGTTTGTGAATATATTATACAATATAATTATATAATAATTGCATAAATTACAGAAGTAGTCACTATTATTGCAGACCGTTCTCTCTTTTCTTCTTTCTTCCTTCTTGTTTTACGCAATAACAGTTGCTGCTTATTCTCAGGATATTTTGTTATTTTAGAAATTTAATCGAAATTTACAAACAGCAAGTGCTATTCAATGATATAATCGCTATTATCTGATATCATTGAATATATATTTATAATAACTAGCAAAGTGAAGGATTACGATGGGCGTTAAACAGAATCTGGTACGAAATGCATATACAGTATGGTATCTCCTGACCCTCGGGAGGTCTTTTAAAGGGGATCCTGAAAAAATCAAGGCTGATCAGAACCGCAAGGTATACAGGCTTATGAAGCGGGCCTACAATATCCCGGTTTACAGAGAGAAGTTTGATCTTTCAGGTACTACCCCTGAGGATTATCATTCTGCTGAAGACCTGGTGAAATTTCCTACTCTTACTAAACCTGAACTGAGAAAATGGATGCAGAGTGAATGGGATAATCATCCTGAGAAGCATGCCGATACCGTCATTCTTTCCACCAGCGGCTCGTCCGGCATTCCGCTTACGATGCTGTACACTCAGAAGGAGCAGGCCTGCAGCGACGCCAACTGGGCAAGGGTTCTTTCCATGGCAGGATACAGACCGCTGAGGGGCAAGATGTATTCTTTCACGCCAAGCCACAAGGTGGCAAGGATGCACAAGCGCGACTCCATAGTGCAGTTATTCGGACTGATGAGGCGCAAGGTAGTAAGTGAGGAAAAAGCAGTAGGCGATGGCCTTGCGGATATGATCAGGGATATCAATGAATATAAGGCAGACCTGCTCGTACTCCGCCGCAACGTAATGATAAGGCTGGTGCAGTATGCTGAAGAACACAACATGGAGCTGCGCAAGCCGAAGTTCTATTCCCCGGCAGGCGAAACGGTGGATGCTCTTTCCCGCAGGATACTTGCCAGAGCTTTCGGTAACGGCCTCATAGACGCCTACGGTATAGCTGAGATGGGAAGCTTCATATATGAATTCCCGGGTGAGGACTATAGATATGTAGGCAATGACATTGCAGTTGCCAATGTATACAATGATAATAATGAACTTTCAGACAATGGCAGGATAATTGCCACTTCGCTCTACAAGCATACATATCCTATCATCAACTATGAGACCGGGGATCTCGCAAAGTCCTTCGTGAAGGACGGGATCAGATACTTTACAGACATAATAGGAAGAATGAACGATCTGGTTAAGCATGAAAGCGGGGATGACTCATCTGCCGCAGAGCTGATGCTGATCGCCAATCACGCAGAAGGCCTGTCTCAGTTCAGATTTATCCAGGAGACCTATCACGATCTGCTGATCCAGATGGTTCCTGATCCGTTCGTGGAGAACGTAGACAAGGAGAAAGCAGAGAGTATAATTGTAGAAGAAATCAACAAGCTCTTCGGAGATGAGTTCAGGATAAGATTCGAATGGCTTAATGAGCTGCCTCCTGACAAGACGGGCAAGATGAGATGTTTTGTCTGCAAGGTGAACTAGCCTTGTGACAGGGTCCACAAATGAATTATGCTCCAATGAAGATGACAGGCTTAATAAAAAACAACGGGACAGAGCAGAACAGAAAATCGTTAAATACAGCAGCACTTCTGCAATTTACGATTCTGTTCTGTCTTCTTGTCCTCGTAATATACTGGGTCTTTATAATCAATCACAAGTCCTTCATCAAGTCCGGTGACGGGATTAAACAGGGCTACTTCATGACGGTGGAGTTAAAGCATCAGATGGACATGCTGTTCTCCGGCAAAGGTCTTCAGCTGTGGTCGTGGAGCAAACTCCTTGGAATGAGCATTCAGACCAACAGGTACTGGGATCCGTTCAACTGGCTTGCTGCTGCATTCCCGGTCGGATATATAGAACTCGGGTATACTATTGCAGCTCTGCTGAGATTTTACTGCGGCGGAGTTGCTTTTCTAGCGATGTTGAGATATATGGGGCGCAGCGTCTTTTCCGGAGTGTTCGGAGCTGCTGTGTATACGTTTACCGGATACACTATAGTAACCGGCATGATTTACCCGGACTTACTTATGAACATATATCTCTTTCCTCTTCTGGTTATTTCTGTCGAGATGATATACCGGGGGAAATCGCCTGCCTTTTTCAGTATAATGACAGGCGTTTATCTGGTCTCCAATTTTTACTACTCTTATATGGCTGCCATCAGCATCATACTGTATATCCTGTTCAGGTACTTTGCCTACAGGCAATTCGACCTGAAGGACTATGCTGCAACTATTGGCAGATTCATGATCTACGGGATTATCGGCCTGTGTATCGGTGGAATACAGTTCCTTCCGGATTTTGCCTCGCTGTCCGAGGCTTCCACGGAAAGTGTAACTGACGACTCCGGCCTGTTATTTGATATATCACACTACATCGACATCGGGAAGCTTCTGATAGGCACAGGAGGCACCAAGCCGCCTGCTATCATAGGATGGACTTTTATCATAATAATATTTGCAGCAATTGCGATCATCGGCATCCGGTTAAGTAAAACCCCGGCAGTGCTGTCACTTCTCATGTTTGCAGGTGCGATGACCCCTGTAGTCAGCAGTGTGTATAACGGCTTTGGTTATCCGTCTCTGAGATGGGTATTTGCGTTGCAGCTTTTTGCTGTCTGGGCATTAGCAGAAGAACTCGATGAAGCCCGTATGTACAGCAGGGCCGGCATTGTGACAGCGGCGGCCGCCCTTATATTTTCAGCTGTTGTCACTCTGGGCTTTACATATATATTCCACCTGGATCCGGGCAGACGTGCCGTTAGTTTCATGATGCTCCAGTTTCTCGGCGGTGCTGCACTGGTAGCGCTTCTGATCTTTATCAGAAAAGAGGGTCGTCTGAGACGGTTCAGCAGAGTCATGATGGTAGTGATCCTTGTCGCGACGCTGGGTTCGGCATGGACTGTCGCCTTCCTGGATACCTACGGGAACTATTATAGGAACAACAAGATCAACAAGAAGCTTCAGAAATCGACACAGAGAGCCGGTGCCATGATAGAAGACGACGGATTCTACAGACTGGATCAGGTGGACTCGGTTCTATACAGACATCGTGTAAAGCCTCCTGCTAACGAGACAATGTGGTGGCAGACCAGATCTATCTACGCATATAACAGCCGCACACCTTCGGACCTTCTTGAGTTCAACCGTCTGCTTGGCAATAACTACGGATACTCCAAGAGAGTCGCTGTAGTCTCAAATGACAACAGAACAGGTCTGGATTACCTCTATGGAGTGAAGTACTTCCTCGGGGATGATCTGAAAAACGATAAGACCGGGTCAGATGAATACGCAGGATACGGGTTCCGTAATTACGCATCCCTTGATGGGGTAAACGTGTTCAGGAGCAAATACGACGTGAGCCTTGGTTACGTTTTTGATAAATACATCAGTAAGACCGAATTCGAAAAACTCGGATACGGTGAAAGAGAACAGGCTATCCTGCAGGCAGTAGTGTTGCCGGATGATAAGGACATCTCTTCTGTCAGCAAAGTGACTGCATCGGATATTAATACGGCAGTTCAGGATGTCGGGTATACCGTTGTGGAAAGTGATGGCGCTGCCCTCTCTGACGGCAATATCGTAGTAGACAGGGCCGGAGGATCGATAACTCTTGCGCTGGAGCCTGTTGAAAACAGCCAGCTCCTTCTGTCCATGACCGGCCTGCTCAGAAATGTCAGCGAAGGTCAAAGCCAGCCATTTGAGCTGCATGTCAGAAATGAGTACATCGAGGAGATCGCCACTAATGACCTTTCGAATCAGACGATCCCTGGTATAAGGGATTACAATCTGAACCTCGGTTATTTCGATCATTACAGCGATGGAAGAGTCCGGATCAGCTTCACAGAACCGGGAACCTACAAGTACGACGAAATCAAAGTAAAAGCGCAGGATGCAGAGCTCTTTGATACCTGTATTGAAGATCTGAGTAAAAGCAGGTATGTTATCAGTTCGTTTTCTGATAACAGGGTCGAAGGCACCATTGATTCCGCAAAAGACGGAATACTATACCTCTCGATAATCGAGCCGGAAAGATGGGAATGCTATATAGACGGAAAAAAGACCGATATCATCAGCAATACAGACATCGCATTCACAGGTGTTGCAGTGCCTGCAGGGCATCATAACATCACGCTCAAATTCAGAAACAGGGCGTCTGAACTAGGCGCGATGATGTCGATCATCGGTCTTGTTCTTCTTGTTGCCATACGGCTGAAACGACGGAAAGCTTAGACTGTTATTTCTGTCCTATCCTTTTCATCGTTTCCACATTTTCCGCAAGCAGATACTCTGCCTTGGCATACGGGTCATCTGCATGCTCTGCAGTATACCGGTCATATTCATCATAGAACCTGCTGATCAGTTCTGCACTGTCTTCCCAGCCGGCCTTATTCTCTCCTGTCTGCTCCTTAGGCTGGATGCCGTATCTGTTCATTACGATATCAGCTATATAGTGAGAGACCTTTTTCTCTCCTGTTGCCAGGAGATGGTGTTCATCGTAGAAGTCATTCTCAAAATCCAGTCCTATAGCTTCACCCTCATTGGTAAGGTCTATGTAATCGAATCCGGCTTCCCTTATCATTTCTGCTGCGTGGTTGGCACGCTGCTGCCTTTCGTACAGATCTTTGCTGCCCATGACATGCGGGAACTCCACGAATACGATCTTCTCTATATCTGAATCCTTGCAGACTTCAAGAAACTCCGCAAATTCAGCTTCCGCTTTCGGGTTGAGATCTGCAGTAGTATCATCCGGTGGGAAATCCATCGCCGTGGAATACTTCTTCTTATACAGGAAACTGTTGACCCCTCTCAGTCTGGCGTAGCCTTCCTTCATGAGCATCAGATTGGAATTCTCCCGCAGTTTCAGGATATCCTTCCACTTGTAGTGATACTTAATGAACGGGATCAGCCTCTCCATCGGATGCTCAGAAAGGTTGAATGCACATCTGACTCTGTTGAGTGACATCGGCATGCTTTCTCCAAGCGCATTGATGCAGTTTTTAGCATAGACATAATCATCATCCTCATACAATGCGCCGTTCGTCTCAACGAACAATATCTGAGGATGCTGTGTCCTCTCGATATCCTTAAGCTCATATTTCCACAGAGGCACCGAATTGATGGTGAATGCGTACGGAAAACTCGTATATCCTGCTTCCTTATATGCTTCTGCCGCCGAGTATCCGCTCATGACTTCACTCGAACCAAGAATGACTACATCAAGAGAATCCCTGTCCTCCATATAGAAGCTTTTAATAGAGCGCAGATCATTATCGTCGCGGTTGGTCACTGTTATCTGCATGAACCAGATGAACAGTGCGGTCACTGCGAACAGAGTTATTATGCTGATTATGCGTTTTGCATGCTTGTTCATAGACTAATTATCAACCTCTAGAATCCCATGTATACGAAATTGACCCCTTCTGTTCCGGAGCCATATATGCCTAATGTGATCACGGAAAGGATGCCTGCCAGCACCACTATCCACTGGATGAGTCCGTGACGCCTCTCAAGAAGGTCTCCCGGTGTCTCCAGGCCGGTCTGCTCAAGACGGATGCTGAAGTACAGCATCACAGCCGCTCCGTACATGATGACCGCCACATCTGTAAGTCCCATGTGCAGCGAGCGGACCTGTCCCAGTGTCAGCATATGGCAGTCTATTACAGAACGCACCATCATGTCGATCGCGCCCTTCATATCCGGCGCGATATCAAAATAGTAGCCTATAAGAACGATTACGAAGGTCCTTGCCATCTGGAACAGCTTCCACAGGAAGGACTCTGCATTGATGTGCAGCTTCTTAAGCGTCCATCCATATACAGGCATCATCAGCGTGGAGAACATGATAACAAGACCGTTCCACAGTCCGAATCCTATGTACCTGCTGTTGGCTCCGTGCCAGATTCCGATCAGTATGAAGACTATCAGAGATGCCAGCGCTGTCGGCAGAGTCTTGGATATATGCTTTCCGGCAGCGGTCGACCCGAATCTGCTCTTGCCTATCCTCTTGCTTATGCTCAGGAAGAGGTCGGATACAGCGAGAGTGTAGAAGACGTATTTCTTCATCCACGCACCCAGCGTGATGTGCCATCTTCTCCAGTATTCATTGATAGACTTCGAGAAATACGGCTGGCGGAAGTTGAGTTCGATCCTTATATCAAGCAGCTGCGCCACTCCTCTTGCGACGTCTATTCCGCCGGAGAAGTCTGCATACAGCTGCAGCGAGTACATCAATGCAGCGAAGAGTATCATCTCGCCCGGGTAAGACTTGTAGTCCCCTGTGACAGTATTGATCGCATTGAATATGCGGTCTGCTATCACCAGTTTCTTGAACAGGCCCCAGAGTATCAGCTGCATTCCGAGCTTGAAGTTGTCCCACTTGAGATGGTGCTCTGCTGTGAGCTGAGGTCCCAGCTTCTCATATTCGCTGATCGGTCCCTGCACTATCTGCGGGAAGAACGATACGAACAGTGCGAATTTAAACAGATTCTTCTCTGCCTTGCAGGTCTCTCTGTAGACATCTATAAGGTAGCCTGTTGCCTGGAAAGTATAGAATGAAATTCCCAGAGGCAGCAGCAGGCTGATTATCCTGACGTCTCCGGTACCCCTGCCGAACAGCTGCATCAGACCGCCTGCAAGGAAGTTCAGATATTTAAGAATGAAGAGTATGCCGAAATTCGCCAGAAGTGCAGCCGCAAGGATGCCTTTTTTCTTCTTCTCGGCCTGCTTCTTATACGCCTTCTTCTCCTCTCTGGTCCATTCGGCTTTCATTGCCCGCACTTTCTGAGAAGTGTTCTCAGTAACGGTGCATATCGCCCTCGCTGCGAGGTATATCGTCAGCGTGGTGAAGAGTATGAAGATGGTGTACTTATAGCTGTTGTAGACATAAAAGAAATACCCTGCCGCAAGCAGGACGGTCCATTGGTATTTCTTTGCCGGCATCGCATAGTATATTAAGCAGGTGATGCCGACGAACAGTGCGAATAATAGGGATGTAAAAGTCATAATGGAGTATTGTAAATGTCTGAATCTATTCTGTCTCGGTGTAAAGTAAGTGTGCCGTTGTCATACAGGTATATGCGCGGAAGGTCTCTGCTGAGGAAGAGCGACATGCACTCATACAGAGCATAAGCCCCGGCCTGATGCATCACCAGTACGTCTCCGGTCTGCAGGTCATCGATCTCCGCATTCCTTGCGAGGACATCAGCAGTGGTGCACAGGCTGCCGCATACAGTCCACTTGTTATCTTCGGCATCAGTCGTTTTGTCCCCGGTGCCGTTTCTGTCTTCGCCGTTCACATGGGTGATGAACGGTATCTGCATTCCCTGCATCTGACCGAAGTAACGGATCTGATGTGAACCGCCGTCAATAATGGCGTAGTTGATACCGTCGTTGGTCTTGATGTCCACTACTTTCGTGAAATAGTGTCCGCATGAGGATGCGAAGAACCTGCCCATCTCAATGGTCAGCTCTGACATCTCTGCCAGATGCTGCAGATGCGGTGCGATCTCCTCAAGCATAGCGATCTCCGCCGCATGCGCATCCTGAACGGACTGATGGTCTGTATCACAGAAAAGATACGACGGCAGCCCTGTCCCGTACTCGATTTTCTCAAGTGCAAGACCGGTTGCCTCTCTCAGCTCTGTGACATATTTCTCCAGGAATGCCAGCTCGCGGATGATCTCCTTAGCTTTCCTCTTCTGAGTACCGGTGAAGAAATGAAGCCCCTCAAAGCTGATCGACGGATAGCTCTCATGCTCCGCCAGGATCTGCGGTATCTCTTTTCTGTCTATTCCGAACTGGCTTCCGGCGGAAGCTCTGACCAGTACCTTCGCTGTCTTCCCGGCCTTCTCTGCACACTTTTCAATAAGGTCCAGATGCAGTCTGCTCTCTGCAGTGATGATGCCGGCACCATATTCAATTGCCTTTGTGATATCCTCTTCGCCCTTGTTGAGTCCCGAGTATATGATCATCTCTGCAGGAACGCCGGATCTCATGCATATGCTGAGCTCGCCCGGGCTGCAGACCTCCACGTTTTTGAACTGCTGAGGCAGATGCGCCAGCAGAAACGGGTTGGCCTTCATGGAATAGCACAGGCCTATATTGTCTCCGAGTACCGACCTTACCTGCTCTGCACGTTCTCTGAATTCGTCACATGAGAAAACGTATGCCGGCGTTCTGGTCTGCATACTTATATTTCTTACATCATTATTTGTCATTGTATGTTCCACTCGTCTTTCTTCTGACTGGTATTTCTTCTGATCAGAAGTCCTCGTCCTGGAGGCGCTGGATCATTTTCCACATTGCCTCGACGGAATTGAAGTTCTCCGGGATCAGGTCTGCCGGCTTGATCTTGATATCGAACTCATCATCAAGCTCACTTACCAGATTGATGATATCGAATGACTCAAGGACGCGGTTGGTCACGAGCTCCTTCTCGTTATCAAAATCGATATCAGGGCGGAGTTCTTCCAGCAGTGACTTCAGTTCTTCCATAATAATTCTCTCCTTACATATCCAGTATTTATCTAGTTGTTATCGATCCGCAGTCTGCAAGCATTACAGCATGTTGCGGATCGCCTTCTGGTCTATCTTGCCGTTAGGCAGCCTCGGCATCTCTTCAAGTCCGATTATCTTGCGCGGTACCATGTACGATGGCAGCTGTGATCTCAGGAACAGTGCGATATCTTTCTTCACAGCTGTTCCGGTATAGAACAGGTATATGTTCTTGGCTGCTTCGTTATATGCACATATGCAGTCGTTGATCTCAGGGATCAGCTGCGCTTTCTGCTCTATCTCCTCAGGCTCTATTCTGTGTCCGAGGTGCTTGAACTGGCGGTCCTTCCTTCCGAGGAAGTACAGTTCTCCGTCTTCGCCCACTCTTCCGAGGTCTCCGGTCTTATACAGCGGCTCGCTCCAGTGGCTGTTCACCGGATTGCTGACAAAGCTCTTTGCCGTCTGTTCAGGCGCGTTGTAGTATCCGAGAGCAAGTGCTGATCCGAGCACACAGATCTCACCGGTCTCTCCCTTCTCAACAGCATTCCCCTCGTCATCGATCAGCATGATCCGGTAATTCCTGTATGCTTTTCCGATAGGGATGACCTCGTCAGCCTCAACCGGATGATCTATGACGTAGTAAGTGCACGAACCAGTAGCTTCTGTAGGTCCGTACTGGTTGATGAATACGGTATCCGGGAATGCCTCCTGCCACTTGCGGAGCAGCGTGTTGGAAATGACAGATCCTGAGAAAACGACTCTCCTGAGCGGAGGCAGCTGCGGCCTCTCACCATCTTCATCCCAGTCAAATGCTCCAAGCCTTGCCGGTATCTCGAGACCGGTCGCACTCCAGCACAGTGTGGTTGCACCTGCTTCCGCGAGGCTGGTGATGAGTCTGTCCGGCATCGCGAATTCGCTCGGATCCAGCATCACGGTTCCTGCACCAGTCATCAGAGGCAGATACATGTCTCTGATGGCAGCTATGTAGTCAAGCGGTGCCTGGTTGCCGATCACGTCGGTATCATCCATCCCGATCACCGCCTGCAGTCCGTCGAGGTAAGACATCATCGCATGATGAGATGTGAGCACGCCCTTAGGCACACCGGTGGATCCTGATGTGAACAGAACATAGATTGGCGAAGCATCTGTAATGCTGCTCATCGCCTCTTTAACGGCGGCATCATCGGCGGCTGTCTCAAACAGGTCCTCCATCAGCAGTATCTTTCCTGTGAAGCCGCTGTTCTGAGCCCTTTCCAGATTGCCCCGGTCTGTTATCATCACATCGGCGTTGACCACTTCCAGAATCTTCTGTATCCTGGCATCCGGTGAAGCGATATCTATCGGAGCATAAAAACACCCAGCCATAGCTATTCCAAGATAGCATGCCGGTGTGTATATGTTGCGCCCTGCCAGTACAGCTACCGGATTCCCGGGCTTCACCAGTGAAGTTACTGCGGTTCCGAGCGACCTGGACAGAGAATTCAGTTCTCCGAATGTTATAGAGTGTTCGTTGTCTCTGTAGATGATCTTATCTTTATAATCAGAAGCTGCTTTCTCCAGATAAGAAAGGATCGTGTTCACGCGTGAATACCTCCAAAGATAGATATTTCAAAGTATATAATCAGCACCAATTCTTTCAAAGGGAAGTAATTCCCCATTTGGTCGATATTCTACTGTTACGTTAATTATTATAGTATGAATTACATTAAATAACCATATAAAATCGGTGCCACCCGTAAAACGGGTGGTTCGAACTGGGGCTATAAGCCCCCTATACTGACCCGCGCCTCAAGACGCGGGCTTTTACTTTGTTCAAGCC
>OMZI01000045.1 GCA_900315485.1 uncultured Eubacteriales bacterium
CGGTGCTCTCGCGCACGCTTTGAGAGCCGCTGGCATACCCACATTCTTTTACAAACATTAGGAGTCAATTGAAAACTCCACAGAAAGTTGACACTATCGGCGCTGCAGAGACTATTATGATATACGCGTCAGTTGTGGTACAATTACGCGGATAAGATAAGACTGACAGCTGTCACAGGCCGGTCCGTCAGAAGACAGTACCGGGTATATACGGAAATCATATGGGAATATTATTTAAGAAGAAAAGCGGATCCGGATATGACGAGGACACGTTCGTGATCGTCGGGCTCGGCAATCCGGGAAGTGAATACGAGAAGACAAGGCACAACATGGGCTTCAGGGCCATTGATGTGCTGGCTGCGGATGCCGGGATAGATATAAGGAGGGCAAAATTCCATGCTCTTATCGGGCAGGGACGGATCGCCGGATATAAGGTCATTCTGGTAAAGCCGCAGACATATATGAACAGAAGCGGTATCGCGGTGCGTGAGGCAGCGATGTATTATAATGTGCCGAGCTGCAATGTCATCGTGATATACGATGACATTGACCTGCCGCTGTCGGCTATCAGGATCAGGAAGTCGGGCGGGGCAGGTACGCACAACGGGATGAAGTCCGTTGTGCAGCAGCTCGGAGTAACGGATTTCCCGCGCATCAGGATAGGCGTGGGCGGCGCATCCTCAGGAGAGGATCTTGTCGACCGCGTCATCGGCAAGGTGCCTAAGGATGAGCAGGCAGCGCTCGACAAGGCTGCGGAGGCCGCAGCGCGCGCCGCTGAGGACATCATCCGCACCGGCATCGAGAAAGCCATGAGCACCCACAACTTCAACCCTGAAGACGAGGAGAAGAAAGCCAGAAAGGCTGCCGAAAAGGCCGCCCGCAAGGCAGAATACGAAGCGAAGAAAGCAGCAGAGAAAGCACAGCGCGCAGCCGAGAAGGCTCAGGCATCTGACGCCGAAAACGCTGAGCCCGCTGCTGCGACCGAAACGGAATAATTACAGGATAGACCTGCATGATCAAAAACTACACAGGGACGAGCGGCAGCCGTACTGCATGGATGATCGCTCAGGAAACTGAAGATAAGGTACTGGCGGTGGTCTCTTCCGGACGCACAGCAGAGCGTCTGGCCGGAGACCTCTCTTTCTTTGCGCCTGAAGCAGAGATAATCGTCATGCCGGAAGAGGACGATATCCAGATCCTCTATGAAGCAAGGAACAGGGAATCCCAGGTCCAGAGGATCAGGGGCATCAATGCACTGTGCACGGACTCTTCAGCCGCTTCCGGCAGTTCCCGCAGGACTTTTGTCATCGCACCAGTCAGCGCTGCTGTCAGACTTATGGCGGCTCCGGGCAGATATACTTCTTCAGTCATAGAGCTGTCTATGGGAGATGTAATAGAGCCGGCGGAGCTCAGAGAACTGCTTGTCAGTGCAGGCTACACCTCTGCACCTGTGACCGAGTCACCGGGAGAGTTCACATCACGCGGAGGAATACTTGACGTCTTCCCGCCGGCTCTCTCCGAGCCTCTCAGGATCGAGTTCTTCGATGACGAGATAGACTCGATCAGGTCCTATGATCCTGATACGCAGAGGTCGCTTGAGAATGTTCCTCATGCGGTGATCGGACCGGCGGCAGAGTTCATCCCTTCAGAAGAAGAGAAGGTGAATGCGCTTGAGCGCATCCGCAGGGAATACGACCGCCGCATCAGAAAGGCGAAGTCCGAGTATACCAAGAGCTCGGTATTCGACGATCAGGACGCAGGCGATGCCGCCGGTGACATGGATATCCATAACGGAATAAAAGACGGAAGGATCGAATCACTTGAGATGCACAAGGGCAGGGTGACTGATCTCTTTGAGCATGGTGCGAACGTACAGATCTATTCCGATTTCATAGAGTACTTCGATACTGACAAGGCAAGGCTGTGGGATTATGCAGCTGCCGGAGGGGCGGCGGTCGCTGTCATCGATCCGGCACGGCTCGAGGATGAGCTGCCTGAGTCCGTTAGTAAGGAAGAGTGGCGCGCGATTTATTCGTGTGGCCAGACTCCTGCCAGCGGCACAGTCAAAGCAGGCGGCACAAATGCCGGCAGCACCCGCATCTCTGTCTACACCCCATACCCTGAGATGATCCGCGGTATCGAGCGCATGGATGAGATCGTCAACGTACGGAGCCGGCAGATGGCGCCTTTCAACGGGCAGATAGATCTCTTTGCAGCCGAGACAGGCAAGCTGTCATCTTCAGGCTACAGCATCACCATTGTAAGCTCGACCGATGAAAGGGCGGAGAGGATCAGAGAGTACCTTGCCGTGGCAGACGTCGAGGCAGGTGTTACATACAGGACCGGTTCACTCAGCTCCGGCTTCATAATGGATGACAGCAAGGTCTGCTTCATCACAGAGTCGGACATCTACCCTGAGAACCACCGCAAGGCAAGAAAACCCAAGAAAAAGAAGAAGTCTTCTGACAGCATAGAGTTCTCAGACCTTCACAAGGGCGACTATATCGTCCACGAGGCCCACGGCATAGGCAGATTCGAAGGCATCCAGCCGGTGACTGCCGACGGACAGACGCGAGACTACCTTGTTATCCGCTACGCCGGCTCGGATGTACTGTACATACCGACCGAGCAGCTGGATATCATACAGAAATATATAGGGAACTCAGGCAATCCTCCGGCTTTGTCCCGTCTTTCGGGAGGCAGCTGGAAGCGTCAGAGAGAACGCGCACGCAAAGCGATAGAGGCCATAGCCGAAGATCTCGTCAGGCTGTATGCAGAGAGGCAGGCGGCAGGCGGTTATGCGTTCGGAAAGGATACAGTATGGCAGTCTGAGTTCGAGGAGTACTTCCCGTATACGGAGACTGACGATCAGCTTCGCGCTGTCGAGGAGATCAAGGAAGACATGGAGAAGCCTCTTCCGATGGACCGCCTCCTGTGCGGAGATGTCGGATACGGCAAAACAGAAGTTGCAGCGAGAGCCATCTTCAAGTGCGTTTCGGAAGGAAAGCAGGCGGCTCTCCTCGCACCTACGACACTTCTCGTCAATCAGCACTATCACAATCTGAAAGAGCGTTTTGCACACTTCCCGTTCGAGATACAGGAGCTGTCGAGGTTCAGGAGCGCACAGGCGCAGAAGAAGACGGCCAAAGCAGTAAAGAGCGGTGAGGTCGACCTCATCATAGGCACGCACAGACTGCTGTCGGATGATGTGAAGTTCAAAGATCTCGGGCTTCTGGTCATCGATGAGGAGCAGAGATTCGGCGTGCGGCACAAGGAGAAACTCAAGCAGCTCAAGCAGAGCGTCGACGTGCTGACACTGTCTGCGACCCCGATACCGAGGACTCTCAACATGTCCCTTACAGGCATCAAGGATATCAGCATCATCGATGAGCCGCCGGGGGACAGGCTCCCGGTCCACACATATGTGACTCCTTACGAAGAGGAGATACTGCGCAATGCGATCGAGCGCGAGCTCGCGCGCGGCGGACAGGTCTACGTTGTAAACAACAGGATCACAGGGCTCAACCAGATAAGGGAGACGATCGAGCGCCTCGTGCCGGATGCGGTCACGGCTGTAGGCCACGGGCGGATGAGCGAGGAGACACTCGAGAACACGATGCTTGATTTTGTCGAAGGCAGGGCCAACGTCCTTATTGCGACTACGATCATCGAGAACGGTATCGACATTCCGAACGCCAACACTATGATAATCCTCAACGCCGACAGATTCGGACTGGCACAGCTGTACCAGCTGAGAGGAAGAGTAGGCAGGTCGCACAGGCTGGCTTACGCTTACCTCATGTATCAGCCGGGCAAAGTCCTGACGGAGATCGCACGCAAAAGACTCACAGCTATCCGCGAGTTCACGGAGTTCGGTGCGGGATTCAAGCTGGCGATGAGAGACCTCGAGCTGAGAGGCGCGGGCAACATGCTTGGCGAAGCTCAGAGCGGGCACATCGAGAGCATAGGATACGAGCTCTACTGCAAGGAGATAGACAGGGCGGTAAGAAGACTCAAGGGAGAGGTCGTTACAGACCAGAGGTCGGATATCACGATCGACATCCCTGTTCAGGCATCAGTGCCTGAAGCATATATAACGGATGAAACTCTCAGGCTGCAGGCATACAGGAAGATCGCCGGCATCTCCTGCAGAGAGGACGCGGAGGACCTTGCGGACGAGCTGACCGACAGATATGGTGATGTGCCGCAGGATACCATGAACCTTCTCAAGGTGGCGGAGGTCAGGGCACATGCGGAAATCGCGGGAGTCTCTATGATCACAAGACGCGGCCCGCGCATCGAGGTGAAGTTCGCCGAGAACACGAGATTCAGCGCGTACGCGGCAGTCATGACCAAGGCGGAATTCGGCGATGCACTGACCATCATGAGCGGACGGACATCTGGCCTGAGCCTCTATGCAGGCAATCAGCTGCACACCAGGTCAGTGAGCAGGCAGGCCGCAGCAGCCGAGGCAGACCTCGACAAAGTCCTCGCCCTCATGAGGACCCTGAGGTATGCGATCGACGCAGAGGCCGCTGCGCAGGAATGATGACACAATCTTCATTTGACATAAGGATTGAAGTATAATATATAAGTTAGAGTTCTGTGCAGCTGCGGCTGCCCGGAATACGTATATCACGACTAAGGTCAGAAAGACTTAAGGATAAACAGGGAGGTCCATATGCTTTTTAAGAACATCGGACTTGTAGATGAGAACTTTGCATTCCGCGAAGGAATGTATGTAGGGACAATAGGCGACAGGATCGCTTATATCGGTGAGAATGAACCGGGTGAAGAGGCGCCTGCTCCGTATGCAGCGGCGTCTTCAGGTGATGCTGAAGCAAGGGGGAAGAAGGCGGATCTCTTGGCCGAGCTCATCAGCAAAGGTGAGGCCCATGACATCGATACGGATAAGGTGTTTGACTACACTGTCAGCGCTGATCCGAGAAGTGCAGGAGAGACAGGCGCATGCTGCGGCAGGTCCTATGCTGCAGGCGAGATGCATCCTGTATACGGCGAGGTATATGACGGCACGGGCAAAATCCTTATGCCTGCTTTCTATAACGCTCACGGACATTCACCGATGTGCCTCATGAGAGGTTACGGGGAGAATCTCCCTCTCGACAGATGGCTCAACGAGAAGATATTCCCGTTCGAGGACAAGCTGTACAGCGATGCAGTATACTGGTCGACACTTCTTACTATGGCTGAATCCATGCAGTTCGGTATCGTATCGACAAGTGACATGTATTACTTCACTGATGACATGGTCAGAGCCATCGCAGTCAGCGGAATGAAGTCAAATATCTCAAGATCGGTCGTAAGCCTCGGCTGCGAGCGCCTCGAGGACTGCGTAGGATACAAGGAGATGCGCGATTCCATATTCATGTACGACGGATTCGCTGAGGGCAGGATCCAGGTAGAAGCATGTCCGCATGCAGAGTACACCAACAGTGAGCTCTTCCTGAGAGCTATCGCTGATACTGCGAAGGAATTCGGAACACGCATGCATGTTCACGTATCAGAGACCAAGAGCGAGACAGACGGATGCATCGAGCGCCACGGCAAGACGCCGACTGAGTTCCTCGCAGAGTGCGGAGTCTTTGACGTGCCTGCCAATGCAGCTCACTGCGTATGGCTCACAGACAATGACAGGGATATCCTTGCAGCCAAGGGTGTCTCCGTATCCAGCAACCCTGTCAGCAACATGAAGCTTGCGAGCGGCATGTGCGATGTACCGGCACTCTATGCCAAGGGCATCAATGTAGCTATCGGTACAGACAGCGTAGCGAGCAACAACAGCCTCAACTTCTTTGAGGAAATGAAGATATTCGCACTGACAGGCAAAGTGAAGAGCATGGATGCGGCAGCCATGACACCGCAGCAGGTTCTGAGAAGTGCCACAAGAGCGGGCGCTCTGGCACAGGGAAGAGAAGATGCGGGTCTTGTAAAGGAAGGCTTCAAGGCAGACCTTATTGTGGTGGATGCTGCGCAGCCTCACATGACACCGGCATACGACATGCTCAACAACCTCATTTACTCAGCTGACGGGAAGGACGTGGTCCTCACTATGTGTGACGGCAATGTTCTGTACAGGAACGGCTCGTTCATGACGCTTGACATCGAGAGAGTCAGATCCGAGGCAGATGCCGCCATGAAGAAGATCCTGTCACTCCTGTAAGCTATGAATAATGCACGATGCTGCAAAGACTATTGTGCATATACATAATAAGTAATAAGAAGTTGATTAATGGACACAGAGAATAAGAACGTAAACGTAAATAAGAATACAGAGAGCGGATCCAGTGCAGCCGGCAAGCTGATGCAGGGCGCAACGATTCTTGCCATAGCAGGGATCATGTGCAAGATCCTCGGCGGCATATTCAGGATCCCTCTGACCAACATGATAGGTGCAGAAGGGCAGTCGTATTACGGTGCGGCGTACCCTGTGTACCAGCTTTTCTATACGATCGCTACAGCGGGATTCCCGGTCGCTATCTCAAGGATGGTTTCCGAGAGAGTCGCAAAGAATGACTATATAAATGCGGACAAGTCGTACAGGATCGCGATGCAGACAAGCGTTGTGGTCAGCATCATAGCTTTTGCCATATGCTGTTTCGGTGCAGATCAGATAGCGGACTTTGTCGGCAATCCGGGAGCGGCCGCATCCATAAGAGCTATATCCATAGCGCTTCTGTTTACTCCGTTTGCCGCATCTCTGAGAGGATATTTCCAGGGACTTCAGATAATGACTCCTTCGGCAATATCCCAGGTGGCGGAACAGTTTGTAAGAGTATGCGCAGGCCTTCTTCTGGCGTACATGTTCTTCAGGACCAATCTTGAGTACGCAGCTGCAGGCGCGACTTTCGGTGCTTCAGCCGGAATGATAGCCGCAATGATCGTTCTGTACATAATGTATTACAGGTTCAGGCACCAGCGCAGGGAAAATGCGGCACAGTCGGCAGTAATAGAGGAGACGACGCGCGACAGGTTCAGGGAACTTGTGGAGATAGTCATACCTATCACCATAGGTTCATCCATCATGCCTCTCATGATGACGATAGACCTTGCCGTGATCATGAGAAGACTCCAGGCGACAGGGTGGTCGCTCAGCATGTCCAAGACGCTGTACGGACTCATCAGCGGATACTGCGACCCGCTTGTCAACCTGCCGGTCATATTCATAGACGCTATCACGATCAGCCTTATACCTGCTGTCACCAGGGCTTTTACCCTTAAGATCAAGTCAGACCTCGACGGCAATATCATGACAGGCCTCAAGACTATGATGATCATAGCGTATCCGTGCGCTGTCGGTCTTATAGTGCTTGCCGGACCGATACTCCATCTTCTGTATCCGACCAAGCCGGACGAAGCAGAGATGGCCATTCACACACTGCAGATACTTTCGCTCGGAATAGTCACACTGTCCGTGATGCGTACGCTGTCTGCCAGCCTTCAGGGTATAGGCAAAATGACGCTGCCTGTCATCAATCTGGGCATCGGAGCGGTCATCAAGATCATCGCCACGTATGTTCTCGTAGGTATCCCGTCGCTCAACGTGAACGGTGCAGCGATAGGAACAGTCGTAGCATATCTGACGGCGGCTCTTCTGAACTACAGAGGGCTCAGAAAGCATGCGGATGTTGACCTTGACCTCGGGAACATATTCATAAGACCTCTGTGGGCGTCTCTTATAATGGGCGCCGGAGCAATCGGCATGTACAAACTGATATTCATGCTGCATCCGAGCAACCTGATCGCTTCAGGCATCGCGATCATATTTGCGGTCATCGTATACTTCGTTATGGTCTTCGTAACAGGAGCTGTCAGCAGGGAAGAGCTGGCCCTCGTGCCTAAGGGTGAAACTCTGTACAACATTGCTGTCAGGATGCATCTGGCGAAGTAGGGAAATCTATCTTCACAGGCCGTGTTCCGCATACCGAAATGACGGCCTGAAAGACTGATGAAAAACGCATGAAATCCAGTAAAACAGGGATGATTCTTATTGACAGACGTAAATAGTGTAATTTATAATTTCTTTAGATTTGGTTGTCAAATTTGAAGGAGGATCGTGTTATGAATAAGGCTGAATTAGTAGCAAAAGTTGCAGATAAGACAGGTTTCAAGAAAAAGGATGCGGAGCTCGCACTCGATGCAGTTCTGGAGACTATTGAAAAGGCACTCGTAGACGGCGACAGCGTAAGACTGATCGGATTCGGTACCTTTGAAACCAGAAGCAGAAAAGCAAGAACAGGAAGAAACCCTCAGAAACCGGATGCAGTTATCGAGATCCCGGCTTCCAAGGCTCCTGTCTTCAAGGCTGGAAAGTCCCTCAAGGACGCTGTTAACAAATAATACTAACCGGCTTTTGAATCGCGGGCAGCTTCAGAGCTGTCCGCTTTTTTATCATAAAAGGCATTCTTCAGCATATCTGTTCTGAAAGATGCGCAGGCAGCATATGCTGATAAGTGCTCATAATAATCAATCAGAGAAGAATAAGCATAATGAGATTAGACAAGTATCTTAAGAACTCAAGAATAATCAAGAGGCGCACAGTCGCCAAGGATGCATGTGAGCAGGGAAGAGTGGAGGTAAACGGCAGGACAGCCAAGCCCGGCCTCGAACTCAAGACCGGCGATGTCATCCGGATCACTTTCGGAAACAACATACTGAAGGTCAGAGTTGTGTCCATGCCTGAGACGGTCCGCAAGGATGATGCGCAGGATATGTACGAAGTGATCGACTGAGATGGTATTATGTAGTTTCCAGTGCGACAGGCACAATAAGTTGTAACACGAGTATATAATTGTACAGTTTCGGAACCGCGAAAAAACCGCCTGTAACAGCCTGCTGTAACGGCGGTTTATGCTTTGCCCCTGGAGACCGCCCGGAATGGCTGCGTGTTTCCGGCGCATTACGGCGGAATGTTTTTCAGCATATGCTTCCTTATATATGTGAACATGTAAGAAATACATTATTCACAGAAATAAGAAAGGAGGACATCATGAAGAACTTTAATCCGATAATGGGCAACAATAATATGCCCGAGTACATCTCAGTGATCAGCTCGTCACAGTGCGCCAGGATCAGGATCGATGACATAGAGGTCATCGAGCAGGAAGGGCGCAAGCTGCACGTTATAACACCTGACAGAGAATACAGCTTCTATGAGAGCATGAAGGAGATCATCCCGGTGCTTGCCTGCCGGGCCTTCTACAGACCGATAAGAGGACTCATAATCAACTTTGACCATGTCAAGGAGATAACCGGCAATATGGTCAGCTTTCACTCCGGACAGTGCGTCACAATGGGGAAGAACAGCATAACAAGAACAAGAACGGCGTATAAGAAGTACCTCCTGAGATATCCTCCTTACAGCCTGTGGGAGGGCGGAGAATATGCACCTATGATAGCGGCTGAAAGGAGCCGTCCGGAGCTCAGTTAAAGGGGTTGAAACAGCACAAAAAATCACTCGCAAATATGTGAAAAATAATAACAAAAAAATCCAAAAAAGTTGTTGACACTTATTGGCATTGTGAGTATACTAAACAAGTCGCCGCGAGAAAGACATGAGGGGGCACCGCGAAGCGGGAGAGTCCTGATGTCGGAAAGCGACGGCGGAACCTTGAAAACTTCATAGTGCAGAACAGGTCTTAAATGAAGGAACTAGATATAGTTCCGAAATGAAAGATCTAGTACAAAATAGAGACAAGCAAGTATGAACTTGTAAGTCCCTGTACAATTCTAGACACAAACAATAATTGCGCGAAAGCGTATCCGTCCGAGTTACGGAAAAACAGATTTAAACGCCGGCGAGAGCTGAGCGATTAAATACGATCTTATTAAGAGTTTGATCCTGGCTCAGGATGAACGCTGGCGGCGTGCCTAATACATGCAAGTCGAGCGAGAATCTGATGAATGGAGATTCGTCAAAATGATTCAGAGGAAAGCGGCGGACGGGTGAGTAACGCGTAGGCAACCTGCCCTTAGCAGAGGGATAGCCATTGGAAACGATGATTAAAACCTCATAATGCTTTTGAGTCACATGTCTTGAAAGCCAAAGATTTATCGGCTAAGGATGGGCCTGCGTCTGATTAACTAGTTGGTGGGGTAACGGCTCACCAAGGTGACGATCAGTAGCCGACCTGAGAGGGTGATCGGCCACATTGGAACTGAGACACGGTCCAAACTTCTACGGAAGGCAGCAGTAAGGAATCTTCGGGTTGTAAAGTTCTGATCTTAGGGAAGAAGAAGTGACGGTACCTAAGGAGAAAGCCCCGGCTAACTACGTGCCAGCAGCCGCGGTAATACGTAGGGGGCAAGCGTTATCCGGAATTATTGGGCGTAAAGAGTGCGTAGGTGGTTACCTAAGCGCAAGGTTTAATCTTGAGGCTCAACCTCATTCTGCCTTGCG